>NZ_DATJTA010000086.1:0-8348 GCF_035503875.1 Nocardioides sp. | reverse complement strand
TCGTCGGCTTGCGGGGGTCTCGACGGGCGCTCACCCGCTAGCGCGGCTTCGCTGCTCGACCACCGGTGGTCGGGTGGTTGTTCGTCGGTGGTCGAGCAGTGAAGGACGGAGTCCTGAGCGTCCGTCGAGACCCCCGCGGCCGGCCGTCGACGTCGGCTTGCGGGGGTCTCGACGGGCGCTCACCCGCTAGCGCGGCTTCGCTGCTCGACCACCGGCGAGCCAGGTCCGAGCTCGAGCACCGGCGTCCGGTGGTCGGCCGTCAGGCGAAGGGGTTCGGCAGGGCGCCGGGGAGACCGGCGAGCAGCTCGCGGGCCTGGGCGGCCGACTTGTGCTCGACCAGGACCTCGTACCGCGTCGCGACCACCTGGGTGATCGAGGAGAAGTCGCGGCGGCCGCGGGTGGCGGCGTACCCGGCCAGCGCCCAGATCAGGCCGAACAGCGCGCCGAAGAGCATCGTGGAGATGATCGTGACGAAGCCCTCCTCGGAGAACAGCGAGAGGATCACGCCGACGAAGAGGCCGAGCCAGAGGCCGGAGAGCACCCCACCCATGGCGACCTTGTTCCAGGTCAGCCGCCCGGTGATCCGCTCGATCCGCTTCAGGTCCGTGCCGACGATCAGCAGCTGCTCGACGGGGAACTTCTGGTCCGCGAGGTAGTCGACGCTCTTCTGGGCGGCGGCGTAGTCGTCGTACACCGCGAGCGACTGGGGGAACTCCAATCGGAGCGGGGAGGAGGCGTCGAAGTTCCGGGCACCGGACGTGTTCATGCTCATGCTGATCAGTGTGCCGCGCCCGCCTAGGATGGGGCTATGCCCCGAGTCGTCGTCGACGTCATGCCCAAGCCCGAGATCCTCGACCCGCAGGGGAAGGCCGTGCAGGGTGCGTTGCCCCGCCTCGGCTTCACCGGGGTCAGTGACGTCCGCCAGGGCAAGCGCTTCGAGCTGACCGTCGACGGGGAGGTCACCGACGCCGTCCTCGAGCAGGTCCACCAGATGGCCGAGACGCTCCTGTCCAACCCGGTCATCGAGAACTTCACCGTCCGGATCGAGGACGCCGCGGGCGCCGAGGTCCTCGCGTGAAGGTCGGCGTCGTCACCTTCCCGGGCTCCCTCGACGAGGTCGACGCGCAGCGCGCGGTCCGGATCGGCGGCCACGAGGCGGTCGCGCTGTGGCACGGCGACCACGACCTGCGCGGCGTCGACGCGGTGGTGCTGCCGGGCGGCTTCTCGTACGGCGACTACCTGCGTTGCGGCGCGATCTCCCGCTTCTCCCCGGTGATGACCGAGGTGATCGAGGCGGCCGGTCGCGGGATGCCCGTGCTGGGCATCTGCAACGGCTTCCAGATCCTCTGCGAGTCGCACCTGCTGCCGGGGGCGCTGATCCGCAACGAGCGGCAGAAGTTCCTCTGCGTCGACCAGCGGCTGCGCATCGAGAACAACCGCACCGCCTGGACCTCGTCGTACGACGAGGGCGCCGAGGTGGTCATCGCGCTGAAGAACGGCGAGGGCTCGTTCGTCGCCGACACCGAGACGCTGGACCGGCTCGAGGGTGAGGGCCGCGTCGTGGCCCGCTACCTCGGCGACAACCCCAACGGCTCGCTGCGCGCCATCGCCGGCATCTCCAACGAGCGCGGCAACGTCGTCGGCCTGATGCCCCACCCCGAGCACTCGGTCGAGGACCTCACCGGCACGGGCACCGACGGGCTCGGCTTCTTCACCTCGCTCGCCGCCGCGGCCTTCGCATGAGCCCGCTGAAGCTCTTCCGCGTCGTCGCCGTCGCCGAGGCGATCACCTGGGCGCTGCTGCTGTCCGGCATGTTCCTGAAGTACGTCACCGAGACGACCGAGCTGGGCGTCCGGTTCGGCGGCATGATCCACGGCGTCGTGTTCGTCGCGTACTGCGTGACCACCGTCGTCGTCGCCATCGACCAGAAGTGGTCGGTCGGCCGCACCCTGCTCGGTCTGCTGGCCGCTGTCCCGCCGTTCTTCACCGTGCTCTTCGACCGGTACGCCGAGCGCCGCGGCCTGCTGGGCGGCTCCTGGCGGCTGGCCACCGAGCAGCCCGCCGGCCCGGTCCAGGGCCTCGTGTCCTGGCTGATCCGCCGGCCGCTGCAGGGCCTTGCCGCCGGTGTCGGCGCCGTCGCGGTGCTGACCGGCGTCGCGCTGCTGGTCGGTCCGCCGGTCTGAACTACGCGCGCTCTGCCGCGTCGCGCCAGCTGATGGGATGGGGCGGGCTGCAGGCTCATCACGGTATGCAGCCGAACTCGCACCTCCCACGGTGGGTACGCCGTGGCAGGTGCGAACTGGTCTGCATACCGTGATGAACTGCAGACCCCGGCGGCGCTCAGCGCCGGCGCTTGCCCGCCGCGAACGCCCGCCAGGTGGCGGCGGTGACCACGCCGCTCGCGGCGTGCCCGACGCGGGACTGGTAGGTCTTCAGCGCCCGGTCCGTCGTGGAGCCGAACACGCCGTCGACGCGGATCTTCGCGGTCGGTACGGCGGCGTTCAGGCTGCGCTGCAGGCGGCGTACCCCTTCGCCGGCGGAGCCGAACTTCAGCAGCGGGCGGGAGCCGTCGGCGAGCAGCGAGATCCAGTTCGGACGGGACCAGTTGTCGGAGACCCGCATGCCGTGCGACTGCTGCCAGGTGCGGACGGCGCGGACCGTGCGCTTGTTGTATCGGCCGTTCACGGTGCCCCGGTAGCGGCCCTTCTCCTTCATCAGGCACTGCAGCGCCTTGACCCGCAGCCGGGAGGCGGCGGTCGGGGTGCTCGCGCGCCGGAGGGCGCTGTACGACTGGAGGTCGAGGCGTACGCCGCCGCACCGGACCTCGGCGGCCGCGACCGAACCGCGGCCGACGTCGAGGAAGTTGCTGTCGATGTTGATCCGTACGCCGCCCCAGGTCTCGTCGTGACCGCCCCGGTACTGCTTGACCCGGCCGCCGGGCAGCCAGCCGTCCGAGCGGATGTACGACGTGGAGGTGTTCGCCTTGCCGTCCCAGCGGGCGATCCAGATCCGGTCGGGCATCACGTACAGCCCCGGCCGGTCGACGCGCGCGTTGTCGAGGTCGCGGATGCCCGAGCCCGCGCTGGAGTACACGCCGGAGACGTAGCCGAGTTGGCGGATCCGCACCGTCCAGCCGCTGAGGAACCGCAGCGCGGACTCGCGGCAGTGGGTGTTCTTGCTGTCGTAGCCCTCCATGTCGTACCAGAGGGTGCTGCCCGGGACGATGCCGAGCGCCTTGGCGTCCACGACGGTGGTCTCGGCCTCGGCGACGCCCATCCGGTAGGCGCGGCCGTAGGTGCCGTTGCCCGGACGCGGGTCGATCCGGACGTCGTCCTGGTAGCGCGGGAACCGCGGCTGGCAGGAGGCCTGCGGGCCGAGGGTGATCGGCAGCAGCCGCCAGCCCTTGCGCAGCTGGGTGGCGACCCAGGTGGGCGTGAGGTTCGGCTGGCTGCGGCAGGCGCGGGACTTGCCGGAGATGTAGATGCCGACGGCCAGGAACGGCGAGCGGGCCAGCCAGCGGTCCATCTTCGCCTGCTCCGGGGTCAGGCACTGGTCGAACCCGAAGCCGGTGAAGTTGCCGGGAGTGGGCGGATTGGTGGTCTTCTTCGCCGCGACGGCGCTCGCGACGGCGTACGCCGAGGTCTCCGCGCTGTCGGAGGCGGTGACGGTGCCGGCCTGGCCGGTGGTCAGGACCATCGCGCCGGTGGCGACGAGCAGCCCGCTCAGGGTCGCCGCGAGGGCGGCGCGTACGGGCAGGCGGGCGGGGCGGCGCATGCGGGACTCCAGGGGAAGAAGGAGGGGAGGAACCGTCGAGTCGGCGTCACCCTAACCTCACAAGTCACACGAGTAACAGGGAAGCGCGTGAACTACAGCGCTGTAGTTCGCGGGGGACGTTTGTGCAGGTCAGCGGGGTATCGGCAGGCCGGCGCGGGACCTGAGTCGTTTCGTCCTCGTCCTACGGCCGCAATTGCGGCCGAAGGACAGGCTGGGGTCGCTCCGACCCGTACGGCGGCTGCAATTGCGGCCGTAGGACACCCCGCGCCGCGCGCCCGCCGTCCGCCCTTCGACCACGGCCAGGGCCGTGGTCGGGAGCCCACTCGATCGCCGGTAGATTTGGGGCCGTGCTGGACACCGTCACCGCCGCCACGCAGGACCCCGACCGCGAGCAGCCCTGGGCCGATCTCGGCCTGAAGGCCGACGAGTACCAGGAGATCCGCGAGATCCTCGGTCGTCGCCCCACCTCGAGTGAGCTGGCGATGTACTCGGTGATGTGGAGCGAGCACTGCTCCTACAAGAGCTCCAAGGTGCACCTCAAGCAGTTCTCCGAGATCCCGCAGGAGACGCCGGTCGGCAAGATGCTGGCCGGCATCGGCGAGAACGCCGGCGTCATCGACATCGGCCAGGGCTACGCCGTCACGTTCAAGGTCGAGTCGCACAACCACCCGTCGTACGTCGAGCCGTACCAGGGCGCCGCGACCGGCGTCGGCGGCATCGTCCGCGACATCCTCGCGATGGGCGCCCGTCCGGTCGCGGTCATGGACCCGCTCCGCTTCGGCCCGCTCGACGCCCCCGACACCCACCGCGTGCTGCCCGGGATCGTGGCCGGCGTCGGCGGGTACGGCAACTGCCTCGGCCTGCCCAACATCGGCGGCGAGGCCGTCTTCGACGAGACCTACCTCGGCAACCCGCTCGTCAACGCGCTCTGCGTCGGCGTCCTGAAGCACGAGGACCTCCACCTCGCCAAGGCGTCCGGCGTCGGCAACCAGGTGATCCTGTACGGCGCCCGCACCGGTGGCGACGGCATCGGCGGCGTGAGCGTGCTCGCGTCCGAGACCTTCGACGCGGACGGCCCCGCCAAGCGGCCCAGCGTGCAGGTCGGCGACCCGTTCATGGAGAAGCTCCTCATCGAGTGCACCCTGGAGATCTTCGCGGCCGGCCTGGTCGCGGGCATCCAGGACCTCGGCGGCGCCGGCCTGTCCTGCGCCACCTCCGAGCTGGCGAGTGCCGGCGACGGCGGCATGCACGTCGAGCTCGACCGGGTCCCCCTGCGCGACTCCACTCTCGCTCCGGAGGAGATCCTGATGAGCGAGTCGCAGGAGCGGATGATGGCCGTCGTCGAGCCCGGCGACGTCGACGCCTTCATGGCGATCTGCGCCAAGTGGGACGTCGAGGCCGTGGTGATCGGCGAGGTCACCGACACGGGCCGGCTGGAGATCGACTGGCACGGCGAGCGCGTGGTCGACGTACCGCCGCGGAGCGTCGCGCACGACGGCCCGACGTACCAGCGCCCCTTCGCCCGCCCGTCCTGGCAGGACGCGCTGCAGGCCGACGGCGCCGAGTCGCTGGCCCGCCCGTCGACCGGCGACGAGCTGCTGGAGACGCTGCTGCGCCTGGTCGCCTCGCCGAACCTGTGCGACAAGTCGTGGATCACGGACCAGTACGACCGCTACGTCCGCGGCAACACCGTGCTCGCGCAGCCGAGCGACAGCGGGATGGTGCGCGTCGACGAGGAGACCAACCTCGGCGTCGCGGTGTCGACCGACTGCAACGGCCGGTTCGCGAAGCTCGACCCGTACGCCGGCGCGCAGCTCGCGCTCGCCGAGTCGTACCGCAACGTCGCCACCGGCGGTGCCGCCCCGCTGGCCATCTCCGACTGCCTCAACTTCGGCTCGCCCGAGGACACGGACGTGATGTGGCAGTTCGCCGAGGCCTGCCGCGGGCTGAAGGACGGCTGCCTGGAGCTCGGCATCCCGGTCACCGGCGGCAACGTCAGCCTCTACAACCAGACCGGCGAGACGGCGATCCTGCCCACCCCGGTGGTGGCGGTGCTCGGCGTGATCGAGGACGTCACCCGCCGTACGCCGTCGGCCTGGAGCGCCGCCGGCGAGCAGGTGTTCCTGCTCGGCGAGACCCGCGAGGAGCTCTCCGGATCCGAGTGGGCCCACGTCGTGCACGGTCACCTCGGCGGTCAGCCGCCGCGCGTCGACCTGGCGGCCGAGAAGGCGCTGGGCTCGCTGCTCGTCGAGGGCGTCGGCCTGCTCACCTCCGCCCACGACGTCTCCGACGGCGGCCTGGCGCAGACCCTGGTCGAGGCCTCCCTCCGGAACATGGTCGGCGTCTCGGTCGAGCTGGACGGCGACGCGTTCGTCGGACTGTTCGCCGAGTCGGCCGGCCGGGTCGTGGTCACCGTCGCCCCCGGCGACGAGGGCCGGCTCGCCGACCTTGCCGCGCGCCACGGCGTACCCCTCACCGCGCTGGGCGTCACCGGCGGCGACAGCCTCGTCGTCGAGAACCAGTTCGCAGCGCCGCTGCTCGAGGTGCGGTCCGCGTGGATGGCGACGCTGCCGGCGGCACTTGCCTGACGACCTCGTCATCACGAGCTCGTGGACCGTGCCCGCGAGTGAGCTGACCGAGCGGTTCTCGCGCTCCTCCGGCCCGGGCGGCCAGGGTGTGAACACGGCCGACAGCCGCGTCGAGCTGTCGTACGACGTCGCCGGCGCGCCGTCCGTGCCGGACCACCTGCGCGCCCGGCTGCTGGCCCGGCTCTCCTCACGTCTGGTCGGCGGCGTACTCACCATCGCCGCCAGCGAGCACCGCACCCAGCTCGCCAACCGCCGGGCCGCGCGCGAGCGCCTGGCCCAGCTGCTGCGTGAGGCGGCTGCACCCCCGGCCCCTACGCGGCGTCCCACCCGGCCGACCCGTGGGTCGAAGGAGCGGCGGCTGGCGGCCAAGAAGCGCCGCGGGGAGACCAAGCGCGGGCGGCAGGGCCGCTTCGACTGATCGCGAGCGCGGGCCGGGCTGCACAACGGCCGCAATTGCGGCCTCCGGACAGGGCGGAGCGCCGTCAGCATGCACGACGGCTGCAATTGCGGCCTGGGACAGGCCCGCAGGCCGGCTTCCTCGGGGAGGATGCGGACATGAGCACCCAGCACGTGGCGTACGGCGCCGACCCGAGCCAGTTCGCGGAGCTGACCCTGCCGGAGAGCGAGTGGCGGGGCGTGGCGGTGCTGGTGCACGGCGGGTTCTGGAAGCCGGAGTACGGCATCGAGTACGCCCGGCCGCTGGTGCCGAGCCTGGTCGAGAGGGGATGGGCGACGTGGGCGATCGAGTACCGCCGCGGGACCGGTACCGCGGACACCCTCGCCGACGTGCGGACCGCGATCGCGGCCTGTCCGGTCCGGTCCGCGACGGTCGTCGGGATCGGGCACTCCGCGGGCGGGCACCTGGTGACCTGGGCGGCGGGCCGGGACGGGGTGCTGACCCACGTGGTCGCGCAGGCCGGGGTCCTCGACCTGGAGGCGGCGCACCGGGAGGGCCTCGGGGACGGGGCGGTCGAGCGGTTCCTCGGCCACCCGCCGGGTCCGGACGACGCGGAGGTCGACCCGGTCCGGCAGGCGCCCCTCGGCGTACCGGTGTGGTGCGTGCACGGGCGCGACGACGAGGTCGTGCCGTTCGCCCAGTCCGAGGCGTACGTCGCCGCGGCCGGCGGGAGCGCGGAGCTGGTGCCGGTCGACGGCGACCACCTCGCGGTCGTCGATCCCGACTCGTCCGCCTGGGCGCGGACGCTGCAGATCCTCGACGGTCTCTAGGCCGCGCGCAGCACCGAGATCTTCTGCCAGATCTTGCGGGACATGCCCGTGGTCAGGGTCTCGATGGTGCTGATCGTGTCGAGTACGACGCCGTCGCGCGACTCCTCGGCGCACAGGGCGGCGGCCTTGCCGACCAGGCTGAGCAGCTCGGAGCAGTAGTTCAGATAGTGCTCCAGCTCGGCCCGGTCGAGATCCATCGACGGGCTCTCGTCGGTGGCGACGAAGTCGTCGCGGAGCCGTTCGGGGTCCTTGGTGAGCTGGTGCATGTCGACGATGTGGGCGAGCGAGCGCAGCTGGTGCAGCAGGTCGAGGATCTGGCTGCGCTGCACGCGCTCGGGGAAGTACCAGAGGAAGTACAGCGCGAGGCCCGCGAAGACCAGGTCGTTGACCGTGGTCTCGATCAGCGGCAGCCAGTCGACGCCGTCCTGCGGGCCGGCCCGGCCGAGGTCACGGGCAGCGAGCACCAGGGCGACAGCGGTGACCGCCACGACGACCAGCATCAGCACCCGGGAGACCCCGCGGGCGAGCGCGATCCGACGGCGGTTGGTGGCCGAGCCGGCGGCGACCCGCTCGACCATCCCGACCAGCTCGACCGCGACCCGGTACAGCCCCCGCTCGGGGAACCGCGAGTCGATCCGTCGCTCCAGCGCCACGACCGTCGCGCGGACGTGCTCGGCGCCGAGCTTGTCGAGACTCACGGCTGGCAGCGTAGGGGGTCGTGCCCCCGAGGGCGCGCCGGAGCGCACGCTCGGGGGCACG
>NZ_DATJTA010000085.1:0-8749 GCF_035503875.1 Nocardioides sp. | reverse complement strand
ACAAGGTGCTGGCCGGGGTGACCGAAATCGTGCACGAGATGGCGGGGGGCCTGTCCGGCGGCGACGACGCGGCCCACGCCATCATGACCACCGACACGGTCCCCAAGCAGGTCGTCGTCGACGGGCCCGGCTGGTCGGTGGGCGGCATGGCCAAGGGGGCGGGCATGCTCGCCCCGCAGCTGGCCACGATGCTGGTGGTGCTCACCACCGACGCCGTCGCCGACCCTCGCGACCTCGACACCGCGCTCAGGGCCGCGACCAGGGTCAGCTTCGACCGGCTGGACTCCGACGGCTGCATGTCGACCAACGACACGGTGGCGGTGCTGGCCAGCGGCGCCAGCGGCATCACCCCGAGTCTGCCGGACCTCGCCGACGCCCTCACCCGGGCCTGCACCGACCTCGCGATGCAGCTCCTCGCCGACGCGGAGGGTGCCGACCACGAGATCGCCATCACCGTGCTGAACGCGGCCTCGGAGGACGACGCCGTCGAGGTCGCCAGGTCGGTCGCGCGCAGCAACCTGTTCAAGGCCGCCGTCTTCGGCAACGACCCGAACTGGGGCAGGGTGCTCGCCTCCATCGGCACCACCCGCGCGGCCTTCGACCCGGCCGACCTCGACGTCGCCATGAACGGCGTGTGGGTCTGCCGCCGGTCCACCCCGGCCGCCGACCCGGCGACGGTGGACCTCCAGCCCCGCGAGGTCACCGTCACCGTCGACCTCAAGGCCGGCGACGCCCGGGCCACGGTCTGGACCAACGACCTGACCCACGCCTACGTCCACGAGAACAGCGCGTACTCCTCATGAACGACTCGACGACCGGCCAGTTCGACACCAGCAAGCCTGACCAGGCCAAGGCGCGCACCCTCGCAGCCGCGCTGCCGTGGCTGAAGCAGTACCACGGCAAGATCGTGGTGGTGAAGTACGGCGGCAACGCCATGACCGACGACGCGCTCAAGCGCGCGTTCGCCGAGGACATCGCCTTCCTGCGCTTCGCCGGGTTCAAGCCCGTCGTGGTGCACGGTGGCGGACCGCAGATCTCCCGGATGCTCGACAAGCTCGACATCGAGTCGGAGTTCCGCGGCGGCCTGCGCGTCACCACGCCCGAGGCGATGGACGTCGTCCGGATGGTGCTCGTCGGCCAGGTCCAGCGCGAGCTCGTCGGCCTGATCAACGAACACGGCCCGCTGGCCGTCGGGTGCTCGGGGGAGGACGCCGGCCTGTTCACCGCCGAGCCCGCCACCACCGTCGTCGACGGCGAGCCGGTGGACCTCGGCCTCGTGGGCGAGGTGACCAAGGTCCGTCCCGAGAGCGTGCTCGACCTGATCGAAGCCGGCCGGATCCCGGTCGTCTCCAGCGTCGCGCCGGACGAGAACGGCGCGGTCTACAACGTGAACGCCGACACGGCGGCCGCCGCGCTGGCGGTCGCGCTGAAGGCCGAGAAGCTGCTGGTGCTCACCGACGTCGAGGGCCTCTACCTCGACTGGCCGGACCCGACCGACGTGATCGGCGAGATCAGCCCCGAGGCGCTGGAGAAGATCATGCCGACGCTGGCCAGCGGCATGGTGCCCAAGATGGGAGCCTGCCTGAAGGCCGTCCAGGAGGGCGTCCCGCGCGCCACGGTGGTCGACGGCCGCGAGCCGCACGCCGTCATCCTGGAGCTGTTCACCCACGAGGGCGTCGGCACCCAGGTGCTGCCCGGCGTCGAGACCAAGACCCGGAAGGTGAGGGACGCCCAGTGACCGAGACCCAGAAGTGGACCGAGCGCTACGGCCACGCCCTCATGAACACCTTCGGACCGCCGAAGCTGGTGCTCGAGCGCGGCCAGGGCTGCCGGGTCTGGGACGTCGACGGCAACGAGTACGTCGACTTCCTCGGCGGGATCGCCGTCAACACGCTCGGCCACGCCCACCCGGCGCTGGTCGGCGCCGTCACCCGCCAGCTGGAGACGCTCGGCCACGTGTCGAACTTCTTCGCCACCAAGCCCCAGATCGAGCTGGCCGAGCGGCTGCTCGAGCTGGCCGCCCCGGGGGTCGAGGGCCGGGCCTTCCTCTGCAACTCCGGCGCCGAGGCCAACGAGGCCGCGCTCAAGCTCAGCCGCCTGACCGGCCGCACGCGCGTGGTCGCGATGGAGGACGCCTTCCACGGGCGCACGATGGGCAGCCTGGCGCTGACCTCCAAGGCCGCCTACCGCGAGCCGTTCGAGCCGCTCCCGGGCGACGTCACCTGGGTGCCCTACGGCGACGTCGACGCGCTGGCCGCGGCGGTCACCGAGGAGACGGCCGCCGTGGTCATCGAGCCGCTGCAGGGCGAGGCCGGGGTCAACGTGGCGAGCGCGGAGTTCCTGCGCGCCGCTCGCGAGATCACCACCCGCTCCGGCGCGCTCCTGTGGTTGGACGAGATCCAGTCGGGCATGGGACGCACCGGCACCTGGCTGGCGAGCCACCCCGCCGGCATCACGCCGGACCTAGTGACGCTGGCCAAGGGCCTGGCGGGCGGGATCCCGATCGGCGCGCTGCTCGCCTTCGGTGACGCCGCCGGGCTCTTCGCCCCGGGCAACCACGGCACCACCTTCGGCGGCAACCCGGTCGCCACGGCCGCGGCGCTCGCCGTCATCGACACCATCGGCTCGGAGGGCCTGCTCGCCCACGCGGTCGAGATGGGCGACCGGCTCCGGTCCGGTGTCGCCGCGGACGCACGGGTCGCCGAGGTCCGGGGCACCGGCGTGCTGGTGGGTCTCACCCTGACCGGGGTCGAGGCTCCGGCTGTCGTGGCGGCCGCCCAGGCCGCGGGCTGGATCGTCAACGCGACCGGACCGGACCGCATCCGGTTCGCGCCGCCGCTCGTGGTCGGTCCCGAGGACGTCGACGCCTTCGTCGCCGCCTGGCCCGGCATCCTGGACTCCGCTGCCGAGGGGGCTGCCCGATGACGCGTCACTTCCTGGCCGACGACGACCTCACGCCCGCCGAGCAGGCCGAGGTCCTGGACCTCGCCGCCCGCCTCAAGGCCGCGCCGTACGACGCCCGCCCGCTGGCCGGTCCGCAGTCGGTCGCGATGGTCTTCGACAAGCCGACGCTGCGCACCCAGGTCTCCTTCGGTGCCGGGATCGCCGAGCTCGGCGGGCACCCGATGCTCATCGACGGCCAGCTCGCCGGCATCGGCGTCCGCGAGTCGGTCGAGGACGTCGCCCGGGTCCTCGGCCGCCAGGTCTCGGCCATCGTGTGGCGGACCTTCGCGCAGACCGACCTCGAGCTGATGGCCCGGTACGCCGGCGTCCCGGTCGTCAACGCGCTGACCGACGAGTTCCACCCCTGCCAGCTCCTCGCGGACCTGCTCACCGTCCGCGAGAGCAAGGGCACCCTCGCCGGCCTCACCGTGGCCTTCGTCGGCGACGGCGCCTGCAACATGGGCAACTCCTGGCTGCTCGCCGGCGCGAGCGCCGGCATGCACGTCCGGGTGAGCGCCCCGCAGGGCTACGTCCCGGCGCCGGCGATGTTCGAGCGCGCCAACGCGATCGGCGCCGGCACCGGCGGCTCGGCCGTCGAGGTGGCGGACCCCGTCGAGGCCGTCACGGGCGCGGACGTGGTCGTCACCGACACCTGGGTCTCGATGGGCAAGGAGGAGGAGTCGGCCGCCCGCGAGGCCGTCTTCGGCCCGTGGTCGCTCACCACCGAGCTGGTCGGGCACGCCCGGCCGGACGCGATCGTGCTGCACTGCCTGCCGGCGTACCGCGGCAAGGAGATCGCCGCCGAGGTCCTCGACGGCCCGCAGAGCGTCGTGTGGGACGAGGCGGAGAACCGGCGGCACGCGCAGAAGGCGGTGCTGGCCTTCCTGATGGAGCGATCAGCGGGGGAGCCGTGAGCGAGTCCGCGCTCCGGCCGGCGACCAAGCAGGCCCGGCACCAGCACATCGTCGAGCTGGTCACCCACCACGAGGTCCGCTCGCAGACCGAGCTGGCCGACCTGCTCGCCGCGGGCGGCGTACGGGTCACCCAGGCCACGCTCTCGCGCGACCTGGTCGAGCTGGACGCGATCAAGGTCCGCTCGGCCTCGGGCGCGCTCGTGTACGCCGTACCTGCTGAGGGCGGAGACCGCCGGCCCGCGGCTCCGGTCGAGACGGCGGCCGCCTCGGCCCGGCTCGCCCGGCTGTGCGGCGAGCTGCTCGTCAGCGCGGACGCCAGCGCCAACCTGGTCGTCCTGCGCACCCCGCCGGGGGCGGCCCAGTTCCTGGCCTCGGCCTTCGACAAGGCGGAGTTCCCGGAGATCCTCGGCACCATCGCCGGCGACGACACCGTCCTGGTCATCGGCCGGGACCCCGTCGGCGGCGACGACCTCGCCCGGCGGTTCCTCTCGCTCGCCGACCACCACGACAAGCAACACCACAACGACAAGCAGAAGGAAGTCCACTCGTGAGCAAGGTCCTGACGTCCCTCCCGGTCGGCCAGCGTGTCGGCATCGCGTTCTCCGGGGGGTTGGACACCTCGGTCGCGGTGGCCTGGATGCGCGACAAGGGTGCGATCCCCTGCACCTACACCGCGGACATCGGCCAGTACGACGAGCCCGACATCTCCGGCGTCCCCGACCGGGCCAAGGCGTACGGCGCCGAGATCGCCCGCGCCGTCGACTGCCGCACCCAGCTGGTCGAGGAGGGCCTGGCCGCGATGGCCTGCGGCGCCTTCCACATCCGCTCCGGCGGCCGCACGTACTTCAACACCACCCCGCTCGGCCGCGCCGTCACGGGCAGCCTGCTGGTGCGCGCCATGCACGAGGACGGCGTCGACATCTGGGGCGACGGGTCGACGTTCAAGGGCAACGACATCGAGCGGTTCTACCGCTACGGCCTGCTTGCGAACCCGCAGCTGCTCATCTACAAGCCGTGGCTGGACGCCGAGTTCGTCCAGGAGCTGGGTGGTCGCGCCGAGATGAGCCAGTGGCTCGTCGACCACGACCTCCCGTACCGCGACTCCAAGGAGAAGGCCTACTCCACCGACGCCAACATCTGGGGCGCCACCCACGAGGCCAAGACCCTCGAGCACCTCGACGTCTCGCTCGAGACCGTCGAGCCGATCATGGGCGTGAAGTTCTGGGACCCCAGCGTGCAGATCGAGACCGAGGACGTCACGATCCGCTTCGACCAGGGCCGGCCGGTCGCGATCAACGGCACCACCTACGCCGACGCGGTCTCGCTGGTGATGGAGGCCAACGCCATCGGCGGCCGGCACGGGCTCGGCATGTCCGACCAGATCGAGAACCGCATCATCGAGGCCAAGTCCCGCGGCATCTACGAGGCGCCCGGCATGGCGCTGCTGTGGACGGCGTACGAGCGACTGCTGAACGCGATCCACAACGAGGACACGATCGCCAACTACACCGCGCAGGGCCGCCAGCTCGGCCGGCTGCTCTACGAGGGCCGCTGGCTGGACCCGCAGGCCCTGATGATCCGCGAGTCGATCCAGCGCTGGATCGCGTCGCTGGTGACCGGCGAGGTGACGCTGCGGCTGCGCCGCGGCGAGGACTACACCGTGCTGCGCACCGACGGCCCGGCGTTCTCCTACCACCCCGACAAGCTGTCGATGGAGCGCACCGACAACGCGGCGTTCGGCCCGGTCGACCGGATCGGCCAGCTGACCATGCGCAACCTCGACATCGCCGACTCGCGCTGGAAGCTCGAGATGTACGCCGACCAGCCCGTCGAGCAGGGCCAGGTGCTCGTCGAGCACGGCACCCTCTTCGGCGAGCTGCCCGCCGGCGGCTACGACCGGATCGCCAGCAACCCCGAGGCCGAGGGCGAGCTGCACGACGAGGCCCTGGACGCCGCGGCGATGGAGTTCGGCACCGACTGATGCCGATCGAGCGCGCCTCGTCGCGAGTCTTGCCGGTGAGTCCCGACGGTCAGGTCCTGCTCCTGCAGGACCAGGATCCTGCCCGTCCGGGAGCACTGCGCTGGGGGAGCATCGGCGGGGGGATCGACACCGGCGAGTCGCCTGTCGACGCCGCGCTTCGTGAGCTGCGGGAGGAGACCGGCATCGTCGTTGGCGCCGAGGAACTGGTCGGTCCGTTCCACCGTGCCGAGGCGGCCTACACCTACGACAGCGTCGACTACGTCGGCGTCCACACCTACTTCGGGCTGCGCCTGGACCGTGACGTCGACGTGACCTTCGACCATCTCGCGCCGGATGAGGTGGACACGGTCGTCGCAGCGGGCTGGTGGACGGCTGCGGGGCTGGACGCCGGTGCGGTGTTCCTCCCACCTGACCTACCCGCGATCATGACTGCGGCGATCGCCGCGGTGAGAGGAGAGCTGTGAGCACGACCAACGAGGGCAAGCTGTGGGGCGGCCGGTTCGCCGGCGGTCCGTCGCCGGAGCTCGACGCCCTGTCGCGCTCGACGCACTTCGACTGGCGGCTCACGCCGTACGACCTGGCGGGTTCGCGGGCGCACGCCAACGCGCTCCACCGTGCCGGACTGCTCGCCGACCCCGACCACGCCGAACTGCTGCGCGGTCTCGACACGCTGGGGGAGCGGTACGCCGACGGCTCGCTGGCCCCCGACCCGTCCGACGAGGACGTCCACGGCGCACTGGAGCGGCTGCTTCTGGAGGAGGTCGGCCCCGACGTCGGCGGTCGCCTCCGCGCCGGACGCAGCCGCAACGACCAGATCGCGACGCTCTTCAAGGTGTTCCTGCGCGACCACGCCCGGATCGTCGGGGGCCTGGCCCTCGACCTGGTGGACGTGCTCGTCGCCCAGGCGAGTGAGCACCTGGAGCCGGTCCCGACCGTGATGCCCGGGCGCACGCACCTCCAGCACGCCCAGCCCGTGCTGCTGGCCCACCATCTGCTCGCCCACGCCTGGCCGCTGCTGCGCGACGTCGATCGGCTGCTCGACTGGGACGCCCGGGTCGCTGCCGACTCGCCGTACGGCTCCGGCGCCCTGGCCGGGCAGAGCCTCGGCCTGGATCCCGAGGGGGTCGCCGCCGAGCTCGGCTTCACCGGCTCCAGCGCGAACTCCATCGACGGCACCGCCGCGCGCGACTTCGTCGCCGAGTTCGCCTTCGTGGCGGCGCAGATCGGCGTGGACGTGAGCCGGCTCGCCGAGGAGGTCATCCTCTGGTCGACCCGCGAGTTCGCGTTCGTCACCCTGCACGACTCCTGGTCGACGGGGTCGAGCATCATGCCGCAGAAGAAGAACCCCGACATCGCGGAGCTCGCCCGGGGCAAGGCGGGCCGGGTGATCGGCAACCTGTCCGGACTGCTGGCCACCCTGAAGGCGCTGCCGCTGGCGTACAACCGGGACCTCCAGGAGGACAAGGAGCCGGTCTTCGACTCGGTCGACACCCTCGAGGTCCTGCTCCCGGCGTTCTCGGGCATGGTCGCGACCCTGGTCTTCGACCGCGAGCGGCTCGCCGAGCTCGCCCCGCAGGGCTTCTCGCTCGCGACCGACGTGGCCGAGTGGCTGGTGCGCGAGAACGTCCCGTTCCGCATCGCCCACGAGCTCGCCGGCGCCTGCGTACGCCGGTGCGAGGAGCTCGGGGTCGAGCTCGCCGACCTGAGCGACGAGCAGTTCGCCGAGATCGACGCGCGACTGACCCCCGCGGTCCGCGAGGTCCTGACGGTCGAGGGCTCGGTCGCCTCGCGCGCCGGTCGCGGAGGCACCGCGCCGGCCCGGGTCCGCGAGCAGCTCGACGAGGTCGCCGCGGTGGCGGCGCGGCACCGTGGTCGCCTCGGCTGATCTGACGACGCAGCTGGCGGGGCCGGCCTTGGAGGTGGCCCCGCGGCTCCTCGGCGCCCGGCTGACGCACGCGGGCGTGACCGTCCGGATCACCGAGGTCGAGGCGTACGCCGGCGCCGCCGACCCCGGCTCGCACGCCTACCGCGGTCTGACCCGCCGCAACGCGGTGATGTTCGGCCCGGCCGGTCGGCTCTACTGCTACTTCACCTACGGGATGCACGTGTGCTGCAACGTGGTGACCGGCCCGGAGGGGGAGGCCAGCGCGGTCCTGCTCCGGGCGGGCGAGGTCGTCGACGGCCTGGAGACCGCCCGGGCACGCCGCCCCGGCTCGACCGACCGGGACCTGGCCCGCGGCCCGGCCCGCCTCTGCCGAGCTCTGGACATCGAGCTCGCCCACGACGGGTCCGACCTCGGAGCGGGGCCGATCCGGCTCGAGCTCGACGAGCCCGTCCTGGACGTCTCGACCGGACCCCGGGTGGGCCTGCGCGGAGCCCCCGAGCGGCCCTGGCGGTTCTGGATGACGGGGGAGCGGAGCGTCTCGGCGTACCGCCCGGCCAAGCCGCGCTGAGGGCTGCGGCCCCCACCGTCCACCCCGATTTTGCGTGCCCGACGGACCCGTGTAATGTTCTTTCTCGCCGCAGCAAGCGGATCCACTCGGGCCGAGAGGCCGAACTGGGTGGCTTCTGCACGTCCGCGGCACGAAGCTCCAGCACGGGCCAGCGGTCAAGTTGACGCGGTCGGCCCGGACCGGTAAGTTTCTGCAGGTTGCCCCGGGGGCGGCGCGAGAGTGTCGAGCCCGGTGTGCGTCTGATTCTTGAGAACTCAACAGTGTGTCATAGTCGACGAATTAGTTTGTTATGCCCCGTCGGCCGGCGTGATCCTCACTTTGTGGGGTGAGTGTTGGTTGATGGTTTCTTTGGTAAGACAATGATTCTGGCAATTATGTCAGTTTCGTCTTGTCAGGCATCTCTTTTTCCCGCGTGCCAGTTTCTGGTGTGTGGGTGTTGTTTTCAACGGAGAGTTTGA
>NZ_DATJTA010000084.1:0-60391 GCF_035503875.1 Nocardioides sp. | reverse complement strand
ACGCCGCCACCGACGGATCCACACCCGCCCTCACACCTCGCCAGAAACCCCGCCGTACCTCCCGCGGAACCTCAACCCCACGCGGCATCGCGCACCACCCATCACCCAGGTGTTGCGCTCACCCCTCGAGCGCGCCCAGACCAGTTGTCGCTTGCCACGGTGGGTACGCCGTGGGGAGTGCCCGCTCGTCTGCATACCGTGATGAATCAGCGGACTCCGGCTCCGGCCCCGAGAAACGACAAGGCCCCGGGGGGTTTCGCTGGCTCGCGCCGCTACGCCGTTGATCCCGGGGCTCTCTGTCGGTGCTGAACCCTACGCTCCCGAACCGACAGAGCCAACCGTCGAAAGGTCGATCGTGTCGCGGGAGCCGTGGGCGTTGTCGACCCTGCTCTCGCCTACGCGGATGGCGCCGTACCTCACCGCCGTCCGGGGCGGCGCTTGGGACGGCGGTTGGGACCAGGCCCTCGCGCTCTACGACTGGAACACCTCGGTCGGCGCCGCCTTCTTCGAGTCGATCCACTACCTCGAAGTCGGCCTGCGCAATGCCATGGACCAGACAGCCGGCGAGCGGCTGGCGCCAGACTGGCTCTCTCCCACGTCGCCGCTCCTGACGCCTCGCTCGCGCCGGGCCGTCTCGGTCGCCCAGGGTCACGCTGGAGGTGCGGGCGCCCCACGCGGCAAGGTCGTCGCGGAGCTTCCTTTCGGCTTCTGGTGGTCGCTCCTCGCCGACGAGTACAACCGCCGACTGTGGCAGCCCGCTCTGCGATTCGCGTTCGAGGGGCCGGTTCGTCGACGGACGCTCCACGCCGAGCTCGACGAGGTCCGGCGACTCCGCAACCGCATCGCGCACCACGAGCCCATCCACGCGCGGGCGCTGGTGGACGACTACGACCGTGTCGTCGACCTGGCCGGCCGGGTGGGGCGGGTCCTGAGCGACCACGTCGCTGCGACCTCACGTGTCCCGGCGCTGGTCGCGACGCACCCGCTCCGGCCGCCTCCTACGCTCGCCTGATGGACATTCGGACGCTGAACTTCGACGAGCTCGACGCGCGGACGGCGTACGACGTGTGGCGGCTGCGGCAAGACGTGTTCGTCGTCGAGCAGGAGTGCGCGTACCCCGACCTCGACGGGCGCGACACCGAGCCCGGGACCCGGCACCTGGTGGGGCGGCTCGACGGGGCCGTGGCCGGCTACGTGCGGGTGCTCGACGCCGACGGCGAGGAGCCGCGGGTCGGCCGGGTGGTGCTGGCCCGAGCCGCACGCGGGCGCGGGCTCGCCGATCCGCTGATGCGGACCGCGCTGGAGGTCGTCGGCGCGCGTCCCTCGGTGCTCGACGCCCAGGCGCCGCTGGCGGGCTGGTACGCCGGGTTCGGGTACGTCGCCGACGGGCCGGAGTTCCTCGAGGACGGCATCCCGCACCTGCGGATGGTGCGACCCGGCGGACCTCAGATGTAGAGGTTGTCGTGCTCCACGAGGAACGCCTGCAGCTCCTCGTGGCTCGGCTGCCAGCGGCCCTCGGCGATCTCGACCAGGCCCTCGAAGTACGCCTCGCGCGGCGCACCCGGGGCGAAGAGGATCAGCAGCGAGGCGTCCTCGCCGGACTCGTTGCGGAACCCGTGCACGCCGCCCTCGGGGACGTAGGCGAAGTCGCCGGGGCCGGAGTCGATCCACTCGGTGCCGTCGTACAGCCGCACGGTCCCGGACAGGACGAAGAACGACTCGCTGATGGTGCGGTGGAAGTGCGGCATGGCGCCGGACGGCTCGGGACCCATGTCCCAGCGGTAGAGCCCGAACCGGCCGTCGGTCTGCGCCCCGGTGGCGAGGTAGTGCGCGGCCCCGCCCGGCCGGGGCAGGTCCGGCGGCGTGCTCGCCGGGCGGAACCAGGCGCTGGGCTCCCCGGTCTCGCCGAGGTAGCGCGGGTCGGGGTACGACATGCCCCCGGAACCTACGCCGGTCAGGCCACCGCCGTGAAGACCACGCCCTCGGCGTCCTCGGTGCGCGTGGCGCGGCCCTGCGCGACCAGCAGCTCCAGGTGCGCCTTGGTCTCCATCGAGGCCATGCCCTGGCTGAAGACGTCGAGCTCGGTGTAGGCCCGGTCGTGGCGGGTCCACGGCAGGTCCTGGGCGACCACGTGGGCCGTCCGCGGACCGCCGGCCAGCGAGGCCAGGCTCAGGTCGAGCCGGTGGTCGTGGAAGGACAGCAGCTCGTCGACCCGCTGGTGCGAGGACGGGGCGACGGGGCCGTGCGCGGGCAGGATCCGCAGGTCGGGCAGCGCCCGCACCTTGGTCAGCGAGGCCATGAAGTCGCCGAGCGGCAGGGTCGCCGGCGGCGGCACCGTGAAGCCGATCGACGGGGTGATCGTGGGCAGCACGTGGTCGCCCGCGAACAGCACCCCCTCGGCCTGCTCGGCGAAGACGAAGTGGCCGGGCGTGTGCCCCGGCGTGTGGACGGCGTCGATCGTGCGGTCGCCGACCTCGATCCGGTGGTCGCCCTCGAGCCAGGTCGTCGGGAACGCCCACAGGCTCGGGTCGGGGGCCTCCTCGCTCCCGTGGCCCCATTGCTCGGCGACCTCGCGGGCCCCGGCCGTGACGAGTACGTCGATGAACGGGTTGCGGTCGAGGCTGTCGTCGTTGAGCAGTTCCAGCGCAGGCTTCTCACCGAGACCGAGCGCGACCTCCGCGCCGTACTCGTGGCCCAGGACGGTGGCCAGCGTGAAGTGGTCGCGGTGCACGTGGGTGACCAGGAACCGGCGGATGTCTCCGAAGCCGTAGCCGACCTCCTTCAGGCAGCGGTCGAGCAGCTGGCGCGCCTCGGTGATCGCCCAGCCGCCGTCGATCAGGGTCAGCCCGTCCGGCGTCTCGATGACGTAGACGTTGATCGCCTTCAACCCGTCCATCGGCAGCGGCAGCGGGATCCGGTGGATCCCCTCCGCGACCCGCCAGGCGCCCTCGGCGCTCCAGTGGGTCCCCGAGTCCGGGGAGATGGCGTGGGCGGTCGAGGTGGAATTGGTTGACGACGGCACGTATCCGACCCTAGATGACCGAGTCCGGTGCTCGTGCATGCGAGTGGCGTTCAGCGTGCGTGATGGGCGCCGCGGAGCGTGCGAGCAGCGGACTCGGTCATCTACTAGACGGACACGTCGGGGAACCCGAGGTCGAGGGTCGGTTGCTGGATCCCGCCGTCGATCTCGAGGAGCTTGCCGGTGACGTACTGCCCGGCCTGCGAGGCCAGGTAGAGCACGCCCGCGGCGATGTCCTCGGGCTCGCCGACGCGGCCGAGCGGCGTCTTGGTCTCCAGCTGGCTCATCAGCTCCGGCTGCCCGGCGACGTACTCGAGGGCGCTGGTGAGGATCGAGCCGACGTAGATCCCGTTGACCCGGATGCGCGGCGCGAGGTCCTGCGCGGCCATCTTCGTCCAGTGCGCGAGCGCGGCCTTGGCGGTGCCGTAGGCGACGAAGCCGCGGTCCGCCGTACGGCCCATCATCGAGCTGATGGTGACGATCGACTTCTGGCCCTCGCCTTCCTTCAGCATCAGCGGTACGGCGGCGACGCTCAGCGCGTGCGCGGTGGTGACGTTGAAGCTGAACGCCTCGTTGAGGAACTCGTTGCTGGTCTTGAGGAACTCCGTCGGGAAGGTGCCGCCGACGTTGTTGACGACCGTGTCGAGCCGGCCGAACTCGTCGTACGCCGCCTGGGCGAGACCGGCGACGGCGTCGAGGTCGCTGAGGTCGGCCGGGACGACGAGGCACCGGCGCCCTGTGGCCCGCACCTGCTCGGCGACCCGGTCGAGCTGCCGCTCGGTGCGGGCGGAGATCAGGACGTCGGCCCCGGCCTGGGCGAGCGCGACGGCGGTGGCGGCGCCGAGCCCGCGGCCCGCTCCGGTGACGATCGCGGCGTGGTCGGTGAGCGCGAAGCGGTCGAGGATGCTCACGAGCCGCTCACCAGCCCGCGGCCGGTGACGAGCGGGAGGTCGACGGCGCGGACGAGTCCCGGCTTCGCGGCGACGACCGCGGGCAGGGCGTTGATGATCCGCTGGGCGGTGGTGATCATGCCGCTGACGTTGTGGTCGCCGTGCTCGCCGTGGTGGGTGAAGTCGACCTGCATCATCGGCTCGCCGGTGATCCGGACCCGGTAGCCGCCGTCGCCGCCGGCGGGCGGCTGCTCCCACTCGGGCACCTGGTCGGGGTCGGTGCGGGTGATGTGCTCGAGGACGACCCGCGGGACGCCGTCGACCTTGCCGATCACCTGGAAGCGGACCGCGCCCATGGTCCCCTTCGCGACGTCGCCGCTGACGCTGGCGGTGTCCCACTCGGCGGGCCGGCGGTCGACCTCCTCGGTGAGCGGCTCGTCGAGCGTGATGTCGAGGCCGGCCGCGATCTGGCGGACGACGCTGCCCCAGGCCATGCCGAGGATCCCGGGCGCGAAGATGGCGCCCACCTGGTCCATCGGCCTGCCGAAGCCGAACAGGTCGTTCATCACGACCGGCTGGTAGTACGTCGAGTAGTCGCAGATCTCCATGACCCGGACCTCGTCGATGCGCTGGCTCAGCGAGGTCATCACCAGCGGGAGGATGTCGTTGGCGAAGCCGGGGTCGATGCCGTTGATGTGCATGCTGGCGTTGCCGCGCACGCAGGCGTCCTCGATCCGCGCGATGAACTCGGGCGGCAGGATCCCCTCGGGCCACTGCAGCAGCACCGGCCCGCTGGACGTCACGTTGATCCCGGCCTCGACGAACGAGATCAGGTCCTCGATGCACTCGAAGACGCGGTCGTCGGCCATCGCGGTGTGCACGATCGCGTCCGGCGCCCGCGCGATCAGCTCGTCGCGGTCGGTCGTGGCCGCGATCCCGAGCTCGCGGCCCAGCTCGGCCAGCACCCCGGCGTCCTTGCCGTGCTTGTCCGGGTTGCTGACCCAGACCCCGACCAGCTCGAGGTCGGGGTGTGCGTCGATGCCGGCGATCGCGTGCCGGCCGATGGTCCCGGTCGACCAGACGACGACACGGAGCGGCTTCTCGGGGATGACCTGTGACATGCGTCGCACACTAGAACACGTTCTAGTGACCAGGGAAGGGCTCGGGACCGCCGCTGTAACGCGGTGTCCACGCGCCTGGTGCGGTGCTGCGACACAGCACCAGGTCGGTGGACACCGCGTTACAGCCGGAAGCGGACCACCTTCGCGCGCGCCGACAGGTACGACGCGTCGCCGCGGTAGGTCACGACCGCCCGCCAGCGGCCGGCGGGGAGGCGCTTGGGGAGCGCGATCCGCGCCGTACCGGCGGTGAGGGTGCCCCGCACGGTCCGAGTCACGGAGACGCGGCGCGCCTTGCCCTTGACCCGCTTGGTCACCGTGCCGGTCAGCTTCACGACGACCGTGCCGGTCGCCGCGGTCCGGCCGGAGGCGGGCGGGACGGTGACGATGACAGCACTCGCCCGACCCCGGGTCCTGGTCACCTTCGCGCGCACCGAGGGCTTCACCTTCGCCAACGGCTGCCAGGTCGCCCGGAACGTGAGGGCGCCGCTCGTGCCGGTCGCCACGGTGACCGAGGTCGACGCCCCGCTCAGCCCGGTGCCGACCCAGCCGGTGAACCGGTGGCCGGGACGCGTGGGGTTGGCCAGCGTGAACGCCGCCGACTCGACCGTGTACGACGCCGGGTTGCCCGACGCCGTGCCGCCGGCCAGGTCGTAGGTGATCGGGAAGCCCCGCGGCGTCCACGTGGCGACGTACGAGCGCGCGCCGACCGACCCGGCCGGGACGGTGACCTCGGTGGTCGGCCCGCTCAGGTCGGTGCCGGTCCAGCCGGCGAAGTCGAAGCCCGAGCGCCGCGGGTTGCTCAGGCTCAGCGCACCGGTCTCGATCGTGTACTCGGTCGGGTTCGCCCGGGTGAGGTAGCCGCCCGCGAGGTCGTAGCCGAGCCGGTAGGGGGTCACCCTCCAGTGCGCGGTGTAGCTGCGGTCGCCGGTGGAGCCCGCCGGGATCGTGACGGTCGCCGTCGGCGAGGTCACCCCGGCCCCCGTCCACCCGAGGAACGTGTAGCCGGTGCGCGTCGGCGCGGCCAGCGTCACGGCGTCCTCCGAGGTGTACGTCGTCGGGTTCTCGGTCTCCGGCGCCCGGCCGCCGGCGAGGTCGTAGCCGATCGCGAAGCTGGCGACCCGCCGGACGATGTTCGTCTTCGAGGTCACGCTGTTGCCCGCACCGTCGGTCAGGACGGCGTACCACTCCTGCGTCACGTCGAGGTCGGGGTGGAACGTGACCTCGCCCTGCTCGTCGCCGACGAGGGTGACCGGTTCGCCGAGCGCCTCGGGCGCACCGGAGGCGAAGGTGACGCGCGAGGTCTCCAGGGTGCGCTGCTGGGCGCCGCCGAGGTCGACCTCGATGACGTAGTTCTCGGAGTTCTCGCCCCAGTAGCCCGGCGTGCTCGGCTTCGGGATCTCCTGGCTCCAGCGACCGTCGGACGTCGTCCGCTGCAGCCACGGGCTATAGGTGTTGACGTAGATGAGGTTGTTCTCGGCGTCGACGCTGAGGTTCTTCAGGAAGCCGTGGCCGCCCCAGGCGCGGGTCTGGTAGTCGGTCAGGATCGCGACCACGCGCGAGCCGCCGCTGTTGGTCCGCGAGGTCACGAACGTCCCGGACTGGTGACCGGACAGCACGAGCTTGACGTTCGGGTAGGGATCGATCAGCTCGTTGATCGTGGGGTTCGAGTACGGGTTGTTCGCGTCGCGCGCCCACAGGTGGTGGTGCGTGGAGAGGATGACGCTGTGGTCGGGGTGGGACTCGATGACCGACTGCGCCCACGCGATGCCGGCGGGCGTGTTCTTCATGCCCGGCTCGACCGACCAGTGGCCCATCTGGAGCCACAGGATCTTCGAGCCGCTGATCTCACCGGTGTAGAAGTAGTTGTCGATGTCCAGGTGGCCGCCGAACGACCACGGCGAGCCCTCGAGACCCTCCTCGAAGCGCTCCATCGGGAAGTACTTCTTCAGCATCTGGCGACCGTTGTACGACTCGTTGTAGTCGTGGTTGCCCCAGGAGACGGCGAGCGGGATGTCCGCCTCCTCCAGGGCCTGGGCGGACGGCTCGGCGTTGCGCCACTGCCACTCGTCCTCGAACTCCTCCTTGTTCACCCAGTCGCCGGCCTGGACGACCATCGCGGTCTTGCGCTCGGCGGCCTTGTCGGCGATGTACTCGAACTGCTCCGTCATCGTCCACGGGGTGGCCTGGGAGTAGAGCTGGGTGTCGCCGACGTGGTTGAACGACCAGTCGTAGTCGTCGGCCGACGGCAGGACGTCGTCGAAGTCCTCGCTCTCGGCCCAGGGCAGCGCGGTGAGGCCACGCCACACGAGCACGGTGAGCACCCGCCCGTCGGACACCGGGTGCTCCGCGGCGGTGGTCCGGACGTCGAGGTTGACGTCGGCACCCTCCGGGCTGGCGTCGTCCTCCTTCAGCTGCCACTTCTGCGCCTCGGTGTCCCAGACCCAGGCGGACACGGTCCGCTTGTCGGCCTTGCCCCGCCAGGAGAAGTGCCACTCGTCCTCGGCGGCCTGCTCCTCGGTCAGGGTGAACCGGTAGATCTGGAAGGGGTTCTCGTCGTCGCCGACGGTCGCGGGCGTGAGCTCGCCGGTCGGCGTACCGCTGAGGGGCGTGAGCGCGCCGGGCTCGCGGTCGGCGGTCGCGCCGGTGCGGACCTGCACGTTCTCCGAGCCCAGCGGGACCGACTCGTTCGCGTAGTACTGGGCCTCGACGGTCTCCGGAAGGTCCGTCTGCGGGGTGACCTGCAGTCGGAGGGAGTCGTTGGCCGGCCGCTGCACCGTGGTGAGCGGGGTGCGCGGAGCCGTCGTGTCGCTCACGTCGAGACGGAGTACGGCGGGCTCCGAGACCAGGCTCGGCTCGGCGGTGGTCGTGGCGGTGAAGGTGACCTCCACCCCGGACCCGGTCGTCAGGACCGGCACGGGGACGGTGAACACGCCCGCCTCGACCTGCTGCTCGAAGACGGTCTCGCCGCCGATCTCCGCGGTCAGCACCGAGCGCTTGGACACCGACCCGAACACGTCGACCCGGCCGGCCTCCACGTCCGCGCCGTCACCGGGGCGACCCAGCGCGAGCACCAGCTCGTCGGCGGACCGCGTCTCCCGCTTCCCGAGCCTGACGGCGTCGCCGAAGTAGTTGTCGGCGCGGAACGCGTCCAGCTCCGGGATGAACGGCATGGTGGCGATCCAGAGCTCGTCGACGACACCGAGGAACGGCTCGAGCAGCCGGTTGGGGTCGTCCGGGTCGACCCCGGAGTCGCCGACGGTCAGGGGCGCGTCGAACAGGTTGGGGAACCGGCGCCCCTCGGCCATCGCGGAGTGGGCCTCCACCCCGTCGACGAACACCGCGTAGGTCATCTCGTCGAAGGTGACCGTGACGACGTGCGGCTCGGCGTCCGTGGGGATCGCCGTGGTGGCGTCGTCGAACGGCGTGAGCGCCTGGAAGAGCCCGTCCGCCTTGCGCAGGCCGAGCTCCATGGTGGGCTCCTCGGCGCCCGGCACGCTGCGTGCCACCAGGGCGTTGCGCTCGCCGCCGATGGCGGCGATGTCACCCGGGGTGAGGGCGAAGATGCCCGAGACGGTGAACTTCTTGGCGCTCGCACCGACGTTGCCGTCGTACTGCAGGCGTGAGGAGTCGAAGCGCACCGAGCCGCTGCCCGGCAGCGCCGACTCGGAGTCGGTGACCGCGGTCAGCTCGGACCCGACGAGCGTGCCGGTGACCTTGCCGGTCGAGTCGGTGAGCGCGTCGCCGACGGCGAGGTCCGTGGCGAAGTGCTCGACGAGCTCGAAGTCCTCGCCCCACACGTCCCGCGGGTCGTTGTCGGGTGCCCCGAGGCCGCCGAAGTAGGCCCAGACGACCTGCGAGTCCAGCTTGGTCAGCTGGTCGAGACGCGCCCAGACGACCGAGGTCCCCCCGGGCTGCCAGGTCTCGACCTCGAAGGGGACGGGGACGCTGCGGTCGGTGTAGAGCGCGAACGTGTCGGCCTCGACGTCGGGGGTGTCCTCGATCTGCAGCCGGACGGGTACGTCGGTGAGGGTGCGGCGCTGGTCGTTGCTGACGGTGACCGGCTGGCGCTCGGTCGCGCCGGCGTCGGCCCACGCCACCTCGCTGCCGTCGGACGACGCCACCCCGTGCAGGACGCGCAGGGCCGCCTCGGCGGCCCGGAGCCGGTCGAGGTGGCCGAGCGCTCCGCGCTGCGCCTCGGTGAGTGTCCGTACGGCGACCCGGGCCGCGCGGACGGCCGGCTCGTCGGCCAGGGTCACGTCGGCGGCTGCCGGGAGCGCGGCCAGCAGGGCGTCGACCTGCGAGGTCTCGCGGTCGATGCCGAAGCCCTCGGCGAAGTACGCGCGGCCGTTGCCGTCGACCTCGTGGCGGTTGACCGTCAGCCGGTCGTCGGCGACGTCGATCTCGAGGAACGACGGGTGGGAGTTGCTGGAGAAGCTGAGGCCGCCGCCGAGCCTCTCGAAGAGACCCAGGTAGTCGTCCTCGCTGATCCCCTCGGCGATCCCGTCCTCGAGCTGGCTGTAGTGCTTGGCGCCCGCCGTACCCGGGGTGACGAAGAGGGTGCCCTCGGGGTCCACCTTGTACTCGACCCGGACGCCGCCGATGACCTCCTCGATCACCTCCGACGCCGGGGCGGCCGCGCGGGCCTTGACCGGGGACGACGGGTCGGAGAAGAGCTCCTTGGTGCGCGTCCAGTAGTGGTCGTGGCCCTGGATCACCAGGTCGATGTCGAGCTCGTCGATGATCGGGACGAGCTTGTCGCGCAGGCGCAGGATCTCGGCGTCGAAGGGGTGCGCGCCCGCGGTGTAGACGCCCTTGTGCATCGTGAGGACGATCCACTTCGCGCCGGCCTCGCGCGCCGCGGCGACGTCGGCGCGCAGCCAGGCGACCTGCTCGTCGCTGAGGACGTCGCAGTCGGTGTCGTTGCCGAACCCGTGCAGCTGGCAGCGCCCCCGGCCCTCGTTGGTGTTGAGCATGACGAAGTGGGCGTCGTTGTAGTCGTAGGAGTAGTAGACGCCGGCCGAGGTGTTCTGGCCGTCGGGAGCCTCGAGCGTGAAGTGGTCGGTGAACTCGTCCGGCGCGCCGTCGTGGTTGCCCGCGACCGGGGCGATCGTGTTCGCCAACAGGCTCGCCTGGGACTTGTCGAACAGGTCGACCCAGTCGAGCTCCTCCTCGCTGGTCTGGACGACGTCGCCGGCGTGGATCATGAACTCGGAGTCCGGCACGGTCCGCAGCGCCTGGTCCAGGGTGTTGGCCGACACGGCCGCCTCGGTGGCGCCACCGCGGGCCTGCGTGTCCGTCAGCCCGATGAAGCTGAAGTCGTCCCCGCCGTCGGCGGTCTCGAACGTCCCCGTCTCGCTCCACTTGCCCGTGAAGGTGTCGCCGACGCGGTAGTAGTAGGTCAGGCCGGGCGTGAGGTCGGTCGCGACGACGCGGTAGAGGCTCTCCCCCTCGTTGCTCTCCTCTGCCTGGGCCTCGAAGATCCGGGTCGCGTCGTCGGGGAAGCGCGGGTCGGTGCTGACGATCGCGCCGGGCTCGACGGCGTCGGCGAGGTCCTGGTACCAGGTGAAGGCGCGCCGGGTCCCGGGGTCGCCGTGGAACGTGGCGGTGATGCGGTTGGGCATCTCCTCCGGGGCGACGTACTTGATCCGCGGCAGCAGGGTCGCGAGGTCCCACATCCAGGCGTCGACGAAGTCCCAGCCCAGGGCGGAGTACGTCGACTTCGCGTGCTCGTCGAGACCGTCGGCGTCGTCGCCCACGACGACGTTGCCACGCACGGTCGTCGCGGGCCCGAGGTCGCGGCCGACGACCTTCTCGGCCCGGGGCGCCGCGACCGAGGAGTCCTCGCGGACCAGGTTGTTGCGCACGGCGGCGTCGCCCTCGACCGTCGCGGCCAGGCCGGCCGCGAGGTCGGCGACGGTGACGGCGACCTCGACGTCGTTGTCGTGCACCGACGTGTGCGCGCCCGCCTCGGCGACGAGGCCGGCACCGCGCGCCGCGGCGGGCGCGCTCAGGACGGCGTCGTCGACCTCGACCTGGGTGATCGTGGCGGGGCGCGTCTCGGTGCCGCCCGCGCTCACCGCGACCGCCGACACGCGCTCGGTGCCGGCCTCCGGCGCGAGGCGTACGCCGGCGAGGGTGAGGCCGCGGATCGTGCCGTCCAGCTCGCGCACGAGGCCGAGGTCGGCGGAGCCGTCGCTGGCGGCGTACGTCGGGTTGGCGATCGTGTGGCCGTTGCCGTCGAGGGTGCCGGAGAAGCGGTCGAGGCCGGTGAACTCGGCGCCCGCGAAGTCGATGTCGGCGACGAGGCGGAAGGTGTCCGCGCCGTACACGCCGTGGTCGGAGGCGACCGCGGCCCGCATGGCCTCCAGGTCCCCGACCGAGCCGATCAGGTAGGGGTCGGCCGTGGTCCCGGAGCCGGCGACGCCGGCCCGCTTGAGCGGCGGGACCTGCGCGTTCCGCGGCACCGGGTTGCCCATCACGGGCTCCCAGCGCCAGGTGCCGGACCCCGCGGCGAAGTCCCAGCCGATGCCCTCGTACGTCGCCTGCCGGGCCAGCTCCGCCGGCGAGGCCGGACTGCCGTCGTGACCGATGCGCCAGGTGGTGCCGGTCGCGCCGGTCTCGCTCGGGACCGAGGTGAGGTCGATGTCGCTGTCCCAGGCGAGGTCGTAGGTGCCGGTGCCGCGGGTCTTCACGGTCTGCTCGACGTGACCCTCGGCGTCGAAGTTGCGGTTGTTGTTGGCGTTGACGAGGTTGCCGGTCGCCGTGCCGTCCTTGTCCGCGGTGATCCAGCCGGTGCCGAAGGTGCGCCCGGAGCCGGTGTTGGCGTCCATGTAGATCCAGCCGGACTTGACCACGTTGTCGCGGATCGTGGTCGTGGCGTTGGGGTCGAGGACGACGTACGCCGCCGACGACCCGGCGCCCTGGGTGTCCTCGTTGACGCGCGTGTCGACCACCAGGTTGCGCTCGACAACGGGGCTGCCGGCCGAGACCCAGTTGACGACGGCACTGGGGTACTTCTTGCCGATGACGTCGACGTCGTCGAGGTAGTTGTCGGCGATGACGCTGGCGCCCGAGACCCGGTTGACGAGACCCGACGCGCGGGAGTTGGTCGCGGTGATCGAGGCCTTCAGCAGCTCGACCTTGGAGTCGATGAGCGAGTTGCCCCGGACGGTGACGTTGTTGCCGGTCTCGACCAGCGCCGCCGCGAAGTGCCCGGCGGTCGGCGGGTCGCCGGCGACCGTGACGTTGACCCCGACCAGGGTGAGGTCCGAGATGGTGGCGTCCGTGGCGCTGCGGAAGAAGCCGGTGCTCACGCTCGTCGCGTAGCCGCCGATGTTGCTGATCGCGTGCCCGTTGCCGTCGAACTGACCGGTGAAGGTGTGGAAGGTCGGGAACGTGGCGCCCTGGTAGTTGATGTCGGCGTCGACGCGGTAGCTCAACCCGGCGTACGTGCCCGGCTGGGCGTTCACCGCCTCGGCCGCGGCCGTCAGGTCGGCGGCGGAGGCGATGACCACCGGGTCGGCCGCCGTACCCGTGCCGGTGAGGCCGGGCACGGTGGCCGCCGCGGCCGGGCTGACGGCTCCCAGGAGGGAGCCGGCCAGCCCGGCGGCGGCGACGAGGGCGAGGGGACGCAGCGAGGGCTTCTTCACGGTGGCAGTCACTTCTTGTGGGTGTAGGAGCGGGCCTTCGAGGTGCGGGCGGCGTAGAACGCGTCGCCCGCGTAGGTCGCGGTGATCCGGTACCGGCCGGCGGGCAGCCGCTTCGGGATCGTCACGGTCGCCGTGCCGGCGCGCAGGGTGGACCGGAGGGTCCGGGTGACGCGCACCCTCGTGGTGCGGCCGTTCACCTTCCGCGTGACCTTGCCGGTGACCTTGACCCGCACCGTCCCGGCGGGCGCGGCGTAGCCGGAGGCGGTGCCGACGGTGACCTCGGCCTGTCGCCGGGCACCCTTCCGGACGACCTTCAGCCGGACCGTGGACCGGGCCTTGGCCTTCTTCGTCCAGGTCGCGGTGAGCACCAGGTCGGCCGACGTGCCGCGGGGGATCGTCAGCGTCCGGGTCGTGGCGCCCAGACCCGCCCAGCCCGCGAAGTCGTAGCCCGGCCGGGTCGGGTTGACGAGGGTGAACGGCGCGGTCCGCACCGTGAAGGTCGCCGGGTTGCGCCGGGCGAGAGCGCCGCCGGCGAGCCGGTAGGTGATGGTGTGCACCCGGTCCCAGGTGGGCGTGTAGGTGCGGGTCCCGGACGAGCCGCGCGGGATCGTCACGACCGGCGTCGGCCCGGTCAGGCCGGTGCCGTCCCATCCGGCGAACACGAAGCCGGGGCGCACCGGCGTCGGCAGGGTGATGGCCTCCGACTCGACCGTGTAGGTGCCGGGCACCGGGCCGGTGAAGTCCGCGTCGTCGCCGAGGGCGTAGATGATCGGGTAGACGATCGGCGTCCAGGTGGCGGTGTAGGAGCGCGGCTGCGACGAGCCCCGCGCGACCACCACCGTGGTGGTGGCGCCGGTCAGGCCGGTGCCGGTCCAGCCGGCGAACGCGTAGCCGGTGCGGGTCGGGTTCGCGAGCGTGAAGTTCGCGCTCTCGACCGTGTACGACGTCGGGTTGCCCGCGCCCGCCTCGCCGCCGGCGAGGTCGTAGCTCAGCGGGTAGCCGATCGGCGTCCAGGCGGCCGCGTAGGAGCGGGAGCCGGTGGAACCCGCCGCGACCGTCACGGTCGCGGTCGGCTGCTCGACCCCGGTCCCGGTCCAGCCGGCGAACGCGTAGCCCTCGCGGGTCGGGTTCGCCAGCGTGAACGCCGCGCTCTCGACCGTGTACGACGCCGGGTTGGCCCCGGCCGGCGTACCGCCGGCGAGGTCGTAGCTCACCGCGTAGGCGACGGGGGTCCAGGTCGCGGTGTAGGCCAGCGGGGCGCTCGGGTAGCGCGGCAGCGTGACGTTGCGGGACGCGCCCTCGATGCCGGTGCCGGTCCAGCCGTCGAACACGTAGCCGGTGCGGGTCGGGTTGACCAGCGTCCGGCCGACGGCGTAGCCGTGCGTGGCCGGGTTGGCGTCGCCGTCGGTGCCGCCCGCGAGGTCGAGCTCGAGGTCGACCTCGGGGAACGTCACCCCGGCGGGGACCGGGTGGCGACGCTCGTCGTCCCAGCGCCAGGCGCCGGTCCCGGCCGTGAAGTCCCAGCCGATGCCCTCGTACGTCGCCTGCCGCGCGAGGTCGTCGCGCGAGGTGTAGGTGCCGAGCTGGCCCCGGGTCCAGGCGTCACCGCCCGCGTCGAGCAGGCTCGAGCCCGACCAGAACACGTCGTACGGGTTCGGGGTGGGGGCGCTGGTGTGCCCGACCGGAGTCGTGGGGTCGATGTTGTTGTTCGCGTTCACGAGGTTGTCGGTCGCGGTGCAGCCGCTCGCGGCCGTGGCGATCCAGCCGTAGTTGGCGGCCGCGGTCTGCCGGATGCTGCCGGTGAGGACGACGTTGCCGGTGAGGGCGCCGACGCAGACGGTGTGGCCGTTGACGAAGGCGCCTCCGGCCCCGGAGCCGCCGTTCTGGGTGACGGACGTGTCGAGCACGAGGGTGCGGGAGACGTCGACCCCGACGTTCGCCCAGCCGAACACGCCGCCGACGCGCTTGTCGCCGTTGACGCTCACCCCGGCGAGCAGGTTGTCCGCGATGGTGGTGCCCGCACCGGTCGACTTGCCGACCAGGCCGCCGACCGCGGAGGAGTTGTCGGTGTTGTTCGCGCTGCTCACGGTGGCGTTCATCAGCGCCGAGCCCGTGATGGTCGCGCCGGCCGCCCGGCCGGCGAAGCCGCCCTGCTGCACCCGGTCCGTGGTGCCACCGGCGGTCACGGAGCGGAGATCGCGCAGCGTCAGGTCCCGGATGGTCCCACTGAGGACCTGGACGAAGCCGGTCTGGGTGGCGCCGGCGTCGGCCCCGTCGGCGATGGTGCCCGGGCGCAGCGTCAGGTCGCTAATCGTGTGGCCGTTGCCGTCGAGGACGCCGGAGAAGCGCCGGAACGTCTCGAAGGTGCCGCCCGCGTAGTCGAGGTCGGCGGCCAGCTCGAACCAGCCCGCCGCCGCGCCGGTCTGCGCCTCGTCGGCGTTGACCATCGCGACGGCGGCGTCGAGGTCGGACACCGACGCGACGACGTACGGCGAGGCCTCGGTGCCCTCGCCGTCGAGCTCGGAGACGACGATGGTGACGGTGACCGGGGCGGCGACCTCGTCGCCGTCGGCCGCGGTGACCGTGACGGGGTAGCTGCCCTGCGTGCCGAAGTCGACGGCGCTCAGGTCGAGCGCGACGGTGCCCCGGTCGACGCTCGCACCGAGGCGCTCCAGGACCTCGGCCGCCGTCGGGCTGCTGCCCACGCGGTACGACGCGGTCGTGCCGGTGACGGTGATGACCGGCGGCTCGACGACCGGGCCGGCAGCCCGCTGCAGCACCGGGTGCTGGGCCGCGGCGTCCCAGGTCCAGACCGTGTCGAAGTCCCAGCCGAGGGCCTCGTAGGTCGCCTGCTGAGCCAGCTGGGCCGCGGGGGTGTACGTGCCGAGATCGCCCCGGTCCCAGCCGCTCGCCGACAGCAGGGTCGTCCCGACCCAGAGGACGTCGTACGGGTTCGGGTCGGGGGCCGCGGTGTGGCCGACCGGGGAGGCCGGGTCGATGTTGTTGTTCGCGTTGACCAGGTTGTCCGACGTCGCGCACCCGGTGGCGGCCGAGCGGATCCAGCCGTAGCCGGCCGGGGACGCCTGCTGGAGCGTGCCCGAGACCACGACGTTCCCGGTGAGGGCGCCCACGCAGACGGTGTGGCCGGCGACGAAGGCGGCGCCGGCGCCGGAGGTCCCGTGATGGCGCACGGAGGCGTCGACGACCAGGTTGTCCTCGACGGTCGCGTCGGTGTTCTGCCAGCCGCTGATCCCGCCGACGCGCTTGTCCCCCGAGACGGTGGTGCCCGAGAGCAGGCTGTCGCGGATCGTGGTGGTGGCGGTGCCGACGGTCTTCCCGACCAGCCCGCCGACGGCGGAGGAGTTGTCGGTGTTGTCCGCCGAGCGGACCTCGGAGTCGACCAGCGCGACGCCGGCGACGGTCCCGCCCGAGCTCCGCCCGACGACGCCCCCCTGCTGCACGCGGGAGGTGGTCGTGCCGGCGGTCACCGACGTCAGCCGCTTCAGCGTCAGGTCCTTGATCGTGCCGCCGGCGAGGACCTGGACGAAGCCGGTCTGGGTCGCGTTGGCGTCGGCGGCGTCCGCCGTCGTGCCGGGCTGCAGCGTCAGGTCGGTGATCTCGTGCCCGGCGCCGTCGAGGACGCCCGAGAACTCGCGGAAGGTCGCGAAGGTGCCACCGCCGTAGTTCACGTGGGCGGTGAGCTCGATGTGGCGCAGGCCGTACGTCGCGTTGTCGGCGTTCACGGCCGCCGCCACGGCGTCGAGGTCGGCGGCGGTGCCGACGAGGTAGGGGCTGGTCGGGGTGCCGTCACCGCTCACGCCCGCAATGGCGGCGGGGTCGAGGGTCCAGGTGGCCGTGTAGGACCGGGCGCCGGTCGAGCCGGTCGGGATCGTCACGGTCAGCGACGGCCCGTCGAGGCCGGTGCCGGTCCAGCCGGCGAACGTGTAGCCGTCGCGGGTCGGGTTGGCCAGCACGATGTCGGCGTCGCCCGGGAGGTAGGTCTCCGGGTTGGCGCCGGTGGCGGTGCCGCCGGCCAGGTCATAGGTGATCGCGTCGCCGGCGGACCAGGTGGCGGTGTAGGAGCGGTCCCCGGTCGAGCCGGCCGCGATCGTCACGGTCGCGGCGGGCTCGTCCAGACCGGTGCCGGTCCAGCCGGCGAAGGCGTGGCCCGGGCGGGTGGGCGTGGGCAGGCCGATGTCGTCCGACTCGACCGTGTACGTCGACGGAGCCGGGTCCGTCACGGAGCCGCCGGCGAGGTCGACGTCGAGCGCGTAGGAGACCGCCGCCCAGTTCGCGACGTACTCCCGGTCGCCGCTGGAGCCCGCCGGGACCGTCACCTCGGTGGTCGGCCCCGTGAGGCCGGTGCCGGTCCAGCCAATGAACGTGTAGCCGGCGCGGGTCGGGGCCGCCAGCGTGATGGCGGCGGAGGCGGCGGAGTACGCGACCGGGTTGGCCCCGTTGGTCCCGCCGTTCAGGACGTAGGAGATCTCGTCGTGGCCGTCGAGGTCGGCCCGCGCCGGGACGGGGTGACCGAGGTCCTCCGACCAGCGCCAGTCGCCCGTGCCGGGGGCGAAGTCCCAGCCGAGGCCCTCGTAGGTCGCCTGCTGGGCGAGCTCCGCGGGCGAGGTCGCGGTGCCGTCGTTGCCAAGCACCCACTTGCCGGCGACGTCGTGGGCGTAGGCCGTGCCCGCCCGGCGGGTCCACCGGAGCGGGTGGCCCTCCGGGGCGGTCTCGGCGACGGCCGGGAAGCCGGTGCGGTTGTGGTCGGCGTTGACCAGGTTGGTGCCGTAGGTGTCGATCTCCGCGTGGTTGAAGCCCGCGATCCAGCTCACCGTGTTGCCGTTGGTGCCGGTGGCGTGCGAGTACACCGAGCCGGAGAGGACGACGTTCCCGGCGATCTCCTGGTCGGTCATGCCCGCACCGCCGTAGTTCACCAGCGCGGCGGCGTTCATGTTGGCGCCGCCGGCGGCGCTGCGTGACATGTAGCCCGCGTCCGGGTCGGCGGCGACGAGGTTGTCGCTGACGGTCGTGTACGCCGCCTGGTAGCCGACGAAGGCGCTGACGTACTTGCCGGCGCTGGACACCGTGACGTCCCCGCCGAGCATGCTGTTCGTGATGACCCCGGGCGCCTCCGCGGTGCCGGCGACGCGCGAGACGAAGCCGGCGTCGAACGGGTTGTTCGCCGGGCTGTCGTTGCGCACGGTCGCGTCGAGCACCGTGACGCCGTCGATGGTGGCGCTGGTGGCCTGCGTCGTGAGGCCGGAGGTGACCGCCGTCGTGGCGCCGGCCGGGAGCGTCGTCCCGGCCTTGACCGCGCTCACGCCGGTGAGCGTGAGGCCGACGACCGTGGCGCCGTCCAGGCGTCCGAAGAACGCGATGCGCTCGGTGTCGCCGTCGACCCAGGACCCGTAGGAGACGTTGCGGATCTCGTGCGCGTTGCCGTCGAAGGTGCCCGAGAACCGCTGGAACGTCGCGAACGTGCCGCCGGCGTAGTCGATGTCGGCGCCCAGGCGGTAGGCGAGCGCGCCGTACGTCGCGTGGTCGCCGTTGACGTGGGCCGCGGCCGCGTCCAGGTCGGCGGCCGAGTCGATGACGATCGGGTCGGCGGCGCTGCCCGAGCCCGTGAGGCCGTCGATCGTCGCGGCGTACGCCGGCGACACGAGCGACAGCCCGCCGGCGCCGACCGCGAGGCCGAGGGTCGCCACCCCGAGACGGGAGAGGAGGGAACGTTCGGTCCGTGGGGACTCGAGGTACGACATGCGACTCTCTTCGCTGGTGTGCTGGATCCTGAGATGCCCTTGCTGGCCTGCGCCCGAGTTCCCGGCACGGCGGCCGGGCGCGCTCAGGCAACCGCCGTCGAATAACCGGAGGGGGCACGGTCGCGACCCGTCGGGGTGGACCGGGTGAACAGTCGGGGCCGGGCCGGCTGAACCGACCTCGCTCGTGCCGGCCGCAGTCCCCCGCCGTTCACGTCCGGTCCACCTGGCCGTCGGGTGGCTCGGCTTTCCTGCCCTCGCGATGAGACGACTGTGGACCCGGCGCTGCGCGGCGCTCACCTCACTGGCGGGGGCGGCCTTCTGTCTCTCGCCGCCCCTCGCCGCCGACGCCCACCCGTTCGGTGAGCCGCAGTCGGCCGAGATCAGCGCGACCGACGACGGCCTGCGCATCGTCTGGAACGCCTCCCCGGACGACCTCGGCGTCCTGGCCGCCTGGCTCGGCGTGAACGCCGGCAGCCTCACGGTGATCGAGGACGGCGAGCTCGTGCCCGACGAGTCCACCGAGCCGCCGGGGGTGCAGCTGGCCCGGGCCTCGCAGCTCTCCGCCTACCTGCTCGAGCGGGTCGAGGTCACGGCGGACGAGCCCTGCGCGGGAACCCTGTTGCCCGTCGACGACGTCGAGGCCACCGGTGCCACGCTCGACTTCGACTGCGGGGGGCCGGTGTCCGCGGCCGACGTACGGATCGCGACGCTCACCGACGTCGACGAGGCCTACCGCACCCTGGCGTCCGGCCCCTTCGGGCAGGGCGAGGCGTACGTCGCGGACACCGGCGCCGTGACGTGGGCGCTGACGACGGCCGACGCGGTCGACGGCGGGGACCACGCCACCGGCGCCCGGAGCGCCGCGCTCCAGCTCGGTGGAGTCGGCGTCGGAGCCGCGGCCCTCGTCGGGATCGGGATGCTGGTGGTCAGGCGCCGTCGTCCGCGGGTCGTTGAGCGGGCCGATCCGTCAGATCTGGATGGGCTCCGGGGTGATCACCGGGCAGCGCGTCCCCGAGTAGATGGTCGGCATGCAGCGGTTGCAGTGGATGCAGATCCCGGTGGCGACCTCGCCGGCCTGCAGCTGGTTGACCAGGTCGGGCTCGCGGAGCACGGCGCGGCCCATGGCGACGAAGTCGAAGCCGTCGGCCATCGCCTGCTCCATGGTGTCGCGGCGGTTGATGCCACCGAGCAGCATCAGCGGCAGTGAGAGCGCCTCGCGGAACTGCAGGGCCTTGGGGCGGAAGTACGCCTCGGTGAACTCGTAGGACTTCAGGAACGACCGGCCCACCGGCGTACGCATGCCGAGCCGGACCGGGAGCGGCATCGAGGCGGCGAACTCCTTGACCGGCGTCTCGCCGCGGAACAGGTACATCGGGTTCATCAGCGAGCTGCCGCCGCTCAGCTGCAGGGCGTCGATCGTGCCGTCCGCCTCCAGCAGCTGGGCGAACGCGATGCCGTCGGCGGTCGTGACGCCGCCCTTGAAGCCGTCGCTGACGCTGATCTTCGCGGTCACCGCGACCTCGTCGCCGACCTCGTCGCGGACGGCGCGCGCGACCTGCCGGGCCAGCCGCGCCCGGGCCTCGAGCGAGCCGTTCCAGGAGTCCTTGCGCCTGTTGAGGCCCGGCGCGAGGAACGACGAGATCAGGTAGCTGTGCGCCATGTGCAGCTCGAGGACGTCGAAGCCCGCGCGCACGAGAGTGCGCGCGGTGGCGACGTACGCCTTCGTGACGCGGGTCAGATCGGCCTCGGTCGCCGACTTCACCATCTGCATCGACAGCGGGCTCGGCATCGGGCTCGCGGCGATCGCCTTGACCCCGTTGGAGCGGCCGTTGGCGACCGGGCCGGCGTGGCCGACCTGCCCGGCGATCGCGGCGCCGGTCTCGTGGATCGCGTCCGCCATCCGGGCCAGGCCAGCGAGCGAGTGCTCTCCGACGACGATCTGCTCGCGGTGCGTTCGGCCCTCGGGCGCGACGGCGAGGTACGCCACGGTCGTCAGGCCGATGCCGCCGCGGGCGACCGCGAGGTGGTAGTCGATCAGGCTGTCGGTGACCTGACCCTCGGGCGCGCGGCCCTCGAAGGTCGCGGCCTTGACGGTGCGGTTGCGCAGGGTGACCGGCCCGAGCTGGACCGGCGCGAAGACGTCTGGGGCTGCCACGCGCGGACTATAACGCGTTCTAGTTCCCGTCCGGGGTCGATGATGGCGGGGTGATCGAGTCCCGACTGCGCGCGGCCGGCTGCGTCTTCGCCGAGCAGGAGGCGGCGCTGCTGCGCGAGGCGGCCCGTGACGAGGCGGACCTGGCCCGGCTGGTCGAGGAGCGGGTCGCCGGGCAGCCGCTGGAGGTGCTGGTGGGCTGGGCGGAGTTCTGCGGGCTGCGGGTGGCCGTCGAGCCGGGGGTGTTCGTGCCGCGGCAGCGGACGTCGTACGTCGTCCGGCTGGGCGCCGCGTGCCTGCGTGCGGGCGACGTGGCCGTCGACCTGTGCTGCGGGACGGGTGCGATCGGCGCGGCGCTGGCCGCCGCCGTACCGGGCCTGGAGGTGCATGCCGCCGACGTCGACCCGGCCGCCGTACGGTGCGCCCGCCGGAACCTGGAGCAGGTCCACGAGGGCGACCTGTACGACGCCCTGCCCGACGGCCTGCGCGGGCGGGTCGACGTACTGGCGGTGAACGCGCCGTACGTGCCGCACGACGCGATCGCGCTGATGCCGCCCGAGGCGCGGCTGCACGAGCCCGGCGTAGCGCTCGACGGCGGGCCGGACGGGCTCGACGTCCAGCGCCGGGTCGTCCGCGACGCCGGCGCCTGGCTGGCCCCCGGCGGTCGGCTGCTGATCGAGACCAGCGTCGCGCAGGCCCCGCTCACCCGCGACCTGATGACCGCGGCCGGGCTGGCCGCCGCCGTACACCACGACGACGACCTGGACGCCACCGTCGTCGTGGGTCGGTGCCGAGTCGGCAGAAGTTCACGTCAGGTCTGACTGCAACTTCTGCCGACTCGACGCGCAACTTCTGCCGACTCGGCGTCCTGTCAGAAGAGTGCGTCGTCGGATGCCGGGGGCTGCGGGGCCGCGATGCGGCCGGTGCTGCCGCCGTCCTTGGCCGCGGCGACCGCGAGCCGGTCCACGAGGTCGTTCATCCGGTTGCCCGAGTGGCCCTTGACCCACTGGAAGGCGATCTCGCCACGGGCCTCGACCAGGTCCACGAACGGCTCCCAGAGGTCGCGGTTCGCCACCGGCTGGCGGGCGCTGTTGGTCCAGCCGCGCGAACGCCAGCCGCGCCACCAGGCGTCGCGGAAGCAGTTCACGACGTACGTCGAGTCGCTCACCACCAGCAGCGGACCCTCGAGGGAGCGCACCGCCTCGTACGCCGCGCGGACCTCCATCCGCTGGTTCGTCGAGGGCGACTCGGCGCCGCTCGCCCAGACCGCCTCGTCGATCGCCCAGGCCCAGCCACCCGGGCCGGGGTTGCCCGCGCAGGCGCCGTCGGTGAACACCTGGCGAGCCCCCTCGGGGACCGGCATGGCGGGCTTGGCGGGGCGGGACGTACGGCGGGTGCGGGGCGGCATCCGGACACCTTCACATACGCGCCCCCCGGCGGCCGCACCAGCGGCGCTGGCTACGAGACCGTCGCCAGCGCTTCTCGGGTCAGGTCGTGCAGGGAGCGCCCGGTCTCGCGGGTGAGCCAGTGCTCGTAGGCGTGCTCAGCGGCTGCCAGCGCGACCCGCACCCGCAGGCCGGGCTCGAGGTCGGCCTCCGCGTCGAGTCCGAGCCGCTCGGCGACCAGCATCACCAGACGGGCGCGCTCGTCGTCGTCGAGCAGGGAGGCGCGGCGTACCCGCGCGGGGGCGGCGGCCATCGCCCGACGCCAGAGCGCGATGGTCTCGGTCTCGTCGGCGAACTGCTCGGTACGGCGCAGGATCGCCGCCGCCAGCGCGTCCGGCACCGGCTCGTCGGCGGGCCGGGCGGCGAAGCCGTCCACGATCTCGGCCCGGCCGACCCGGAGCGTGCCGACCAGCAGCTGGTCCTTGCTGCGCACGTGGCGGAACAGTGTCGAGAGCGCGATCCCGGCCGCTGCCGCGATCTCCTCGACCGAGACGTCGTCGAAGCCGCGCTCGGCGAAGAGCTCCAGCGCCACCCGGTCCACGTGCGCGCGGAGCTCGGCGCGCTGACGCTCGCGCAGACCACTCATGGCTGACCACTCATGGGCGGGAGTCCATCAGGTGGCGGGCTCCAGCGGCGGGACGGGTACGGAGATCGCGGGCGCCTCCACCCCGCCGTCGACCTGCACCACCTTGCCGGTGACCCAGGACGCCGCGGGCGAGGCGAGGTACAGCACGGCGCAGGCGATGTCCTGCGGCTCGCCCGGCCGGCCCATCGGCGTACCGGCCACGAACTCGGCCCGCAGGGCGTCGTCGGTGAGGACGATGTCGAGGCCCTTGGTCGCCACCCCGCCGACGCTGAGCGCGTTGACCCGCACCCGCGGCGCGAGCTCGGCGGCCAGGTTGCGCGTCATCATGTTGAGCGCGGCCTTGCCCGCGCCGTACGCGACGAACGCGGTCTCCACCATGTCGGAGGAGCGCGAGGAGATGTTGACGATGCTGCCGCCGCCGGTGGTGTCGACCATCGCGCGCGCGGCCCGCTGGGAGAGCAGGAACGGCGAGGTGACGTTGAAGCGCAGCGCCTTCTCGAACATCCGCTCGCTGGTCTCCATCGCCGCGCGGGGTCCGGTGCCGCCGGCGTTGTTGACGAGTACGTCGAGCCGCCCGAAGCCGTCCAGCGTCGCCGCGACCAGCCGGTCGAGGTGCTCGGTGACCATCACGTCCGTCTCCACGACCAGCGCCCGGCGGCCGAGCGCCTCGACCTGCGCGGCGACCTCGTCGAGGTCGCCGCGGGTCCGGGCCGCCAGGACGACGTCGGCCCCGGCCTCGGCGAGGCCGATCGCGATCCCGCGCCCGATGCCCTGGCCGGCGCCGGTGACGATCGCGACCCGGCCGTCGAGGCGGAACAGGTCGAGGATCATCGACCCGCGCCCTTCTCGTGCCCCAGGTGCGGCGCCGCGCGGCCGGCGATCAGCGGAAGGTCGAGGTAGGTCTTGATGCCGGGCTCGGCGGCGACGACGTACGGGATCGCGCTCACGCAGTGGTTCGCGGTGGAGACGACGCCGGGGTTGCGGACCAGGCCGGCGGCGACCGACTCGGGCTGCAGGCCCTTGAAGGTGAGCAGCACGCTCGGGTCGCCGGTCACCTCGACCTCGAAGCGCTCGCCCTCCTCGCCGAAGGTCCAGCCGGGGTCCAGGTCCTCCTCGCCCATCAGCCAGTTGACCACCGCGCTGACCACCGGCTCGCCGTCGACGAGGGCCTCCCAGCGGAACCGCCGCGCCGCCACCTGGCCGGGCTCGATGACGCCGATCGGGGTGTCGATCGGCTTGGCCGCGACGGCCACCTCCTGGACGGTGCGGATGCCCGCGTCGACCGCGAAGCCGAGCTCGGCGACCACCATCCGCACCGACGCCTTGAACCCGCCCGAGAGCAGGCCGGCCATCGGGCTGTCGTACGCCTCCTGCGGGGTGCCGCCGAAGCCCATGACGTGGCGGACGACGTCGGGGGCGTTGTAGGTGCGGATGTCGGAGAACTCCTCGGCCCGCACGTGGGTGATCCCCTGCGAGAGCGCGCTCGCCATCAAGGGGAAGCGCTCGGTGATCCCGCCGGGGTGGATCCCGGTGCCGTGCAGCGTCGTACCCCCCTCGCGGCACGCGTCCTCGATGCCGCCGACCCGCGCGGGGTTGGGATAGATCCAGCCGACGGGGGTGACGACGTTCTTGCCGGAGCGCAGGATCGCGGCGACCTCGTCGTCGTTCGGGACGAGTGGCGCGTACACGACGCAGTCGGCGTCGGTCGCGAGGATCTCGTCCTGGCTCGTGGTCGCGGCGACGCCGATCGGGTCGCCGCCGATCAGCTCGCCGACGTCCTTCCCGTGCTTGCCGTCGCTGTGCACCCAGCACCCGACGAGCTCGAGGTCGGGGTGCGCGAGCACGCCCTGGATGGCGGCGACGCCGACGCCGCCGGTCGCCCACTGGATCACCTTGATGGTCATGCCGGAGCAGTGAGCCAGTCGCGGGAATGACTGTCAAGATCGAAGTCACTCCCAGAAGTTCTCTGCCAGGGTGTCCCCCATGAGCAGCCCGGCGCACCACGTCGCGTACTTCCCGGTCGAGGACCTGCCTACCGCGGAGGTCGACCGTCTCGAGGAGCTGTACGGCGGGCTCGCGGACGCCGTACGCGACCTGATCGACGCCGCGGTGACGACGGACCCGCCCGCGGAGCTGCTCGCCGAGGCGGCCAGGGTGCTGACCGGGCTCACCGAGGATCTGCGGGTGCGGCAGACCGACGGCGCGCTCGGGGTCCGGCACAACGGCCAGGGGCGGACCTGGAGCTGGGGCAACGCCGTGATCGGCCCGCGCAACGCCACGGCCCCGCCGCTGGAGGTCGTCGGTCCGGACGAGGACGGCCGGGTCACCGCGGAGGTCGTGCTCGGTCCCACTCACCAGGACGAACCCGGCGTCCTGCACCCCGGCGCCGCTGCCAAGCTGCTCGACCACCTGATGGGCGTCACCGCCGCCGATCGCCGCCGGCTGACGATGACCGGCACGCTCACGATCACCCACCACCGACCGACCCCCCTCGGCCCAGTCTCGCTCGCCGGCTGGATCGCCCGCGAGGAGGGCAGCAAGGTCTTCGTGCACGCCGAGCTCGCCGACCCCGACGGCGTCACGGTCGAGGCGGAAGGCGTGTTCATCATCCCCCGCTGGGCCCGCGACGCGGACTGAGCCCTGACGCCGGTTGAGCAGCGCCGCGCCGCTCGACGCCGGTTGAGGTGCGAGCGAAGCGAGCCTCGAAACCCGGCGTGCCGACAAGCAGCCTCCACCGACGCCGCCGTACGACCCACCGGGTTTCGAGGCTCGTCGCTGGCGCTCCTCACACCTCAACCAGCGTCAGGGCACCGTCGCCAGTTCTTCTCGCACCTCAACCAGCGCCACGCCGATCGACGCCGGTTGAGGTGCGAGCGAAGCGAGCCTCGAAACCCCCCGTGCCGACAAACAACCTCCACCGACGCCGCCGTACGACCCACCGGGTTTCGAGGCTCGTCGCTGGCGCTCCTCACACCTCAACCAGCGTCAGACAGGTGGCGCAGGGCGCGCTGGGCGGCGCGGAAGCCGCACATCCCGTGGACGCCGGCGCCGGGCGGGGTGGCGGCGGAGCAGAGGAACATGCCGGGGAGGCCGGCGTCGTACGGGTCGGCCTGGAGCGAGGGGCGCAGCACCAGCTGGCGCAGGTCGTTGGCGCCGCCGGCGATGTCGCCGCCGACGTAGTTCGGGTTGTACGACGCGTACGCCGCGGGCGGCATCGTGTGCGTGGCGACGATCGTGTCGCGGAAGCCGGGCGCGAAGCGCTCCACCTGGTCGAGCACGGCATCGGTGACGTCGCCGTCGTACCCGTGCGGGACGTGGGCGTAGAGCCAGACGGGGTGCAGGTCGCCGGCGGAGCGGGTGGGGTCGGCGAGGTACTGCTGGCCGACCAGCACGAACGGCCGCTCCGGCATCCGCCCGCGCACCACGGCGGCCTCCGCCTCCGCCGTCTCGGCCGGGCTCCCGCCGAGGTGGACGGTGCCGGCGCGGCGGCAGGAGTCGTTGGTCCAGGGGATCCCGCCCCGGACGGCGAGGTCGAGCTTGAACGCGCCGGGGCCGTAGCGCCAGCGGCGGTACGCGCGGGCCCGCCGGGCGGGCAGCTCGTCGCCCGCGATGCGCGCGAACGCGTCCGGGGTGGTGTCGAAGAGGGTGACCCGAGCAGGAGGCAGGTCGGCCAGCGAGCGCACCGGGACGCCGGTCGAGATGGTCCCGCCGAGCGAGCGCAGCAGCGAGGCGAGCGCGTCGGTGATCGCGCGGGAGCCGCCCTCGGCGACCGGCCAGCCGTACGCGTGCCCGGTCGCGACGAGCATGGCGCCGGCCGCGGAGGTGGCGAGCCCGCCGAGCGGGCGGTACATGTGGGCCGCGCAGCCCAGGAAGAGCGCGCGGGCCTGCTCGGTGCGGAACGTGCGCGCCAGCACGGTCGCCGGCAGCCCGGCCCGCAGCCCGAACACCGCCATCGACAACGGGTGGTCGGGCCAGCGCACGACCGGTCCGAGCACGTCCTCGGCGAGGTCGTCCATCCGGTCCACGAGCGGCTGGAAGACCTGCAGCCACCGCCGCCCGTCGGCGCCCAGGCCGATCGCGGTCTCCGACAGCGCCCGTTTCAGTATGCCGGCCGACCCGTCGTCGAGCGGATGGGCGAGGTCGACCTCGGCATGGCGCCAGACCAGGCCGTGCTCGGCGAGCGGCAGCGTCGAGAGGTACGGCGAGGCCTGCGCGAACGGATGGATCGCGCTGCAGACGTCGTGCAGCAGTCCCGGCTCGGTCAGCTCGGCGGTGCGGGTGCCACCGCCGATCTCGTCGTGCCCCTCCAGCACCTGCACGGAGTGGCCCTGCTGCGCGAGCGCCACGGCGGCGGCCAGCCCGTTGGGTCCCGAGCCCACGACCACCGCGTCCAGCAGAGTCATGCCTCGATCATGCCGCCCCGGTGGAGGAGCCGGTGACGAAGTCCCCGATCAGCCGGTTCACGACCGCGGGCTGCTCGACCTGGAGGAAGTGCCCGGCGGCTGGCACCGTCTCGACCCGGCTGCCCGCCGGGAGCCGGTCCGCCAGACCGTCCGCGAACCGCGGCTCGAGGCAGCCGTCGTCGGCGCCCTGCAGGTAGAGGGTGGGCACGGTCGGCGTACCGTCCCAGGTCCGCTTCCAGTCGGCGTACGCCGCCGGCACCCGCCAGGGGGCGCGGATCGCGCGGTAGTAGCCCACCGCCGCCGACCGGTGCTCCGGGCGCTCCAGCGCGGCGAGCACGTGCGGCAGGTCGTCGGACGCGTCGTGCCCGGGTGACCAGTCGCGCCACAGCTTGCGGACCAGGCGCGGCAGGGTGCGCTCGGGCAGCAGCGGCAGCTGGTTGAAGACGACGTACCAGCTGTGCCGGGCCTGCCGCGCCAGCACCCGCGGGCTGCGCTGGTCCATGGTCCGCAGCGGCGGCACCGACATCGCGACGATCCGGGAGTACGGCGACCGCTCGTGCGCGCCGAGCGCGTTCGCCGTGATCGCGCCCCAGTCGTGGCCGACCAGCACCGCGTCGTCGCCACCGTCGAGGGCGGCGTGCACGCCGGCCGCGTCGGCCATCAGGGCGGCGACGTGGAGGCAGCCGTCGGTCGGCAGCCCGCTCGGGGCGTACCCGCGCGTGAACGGCGCGACCACCCGGCAGCCGCGCTCGGCCAGGTACGGACCCAGGTGCCGCCAGCTGTGCGCGGTGTCGGGGAAGCCGTGCAGCGCGACGACGAGCCGCCCGTCCGGCGGCCCCCAGGCGAGCGCCTCGAGGCGGACCGCGGGCAGGTCGAGGGTGAGTCGCTCGGGCGAATGCGGTGCGGGACGGTCTGGCATGCGGGCAATCTAGATTCCGTGGTCGTCACCGTCACCCAGCGTGTGCTGCTGGTCGAGGGCGCCTCGGACGCGGCGGCGCTGCGCGGGGTGGCGGCCCTGCACGGCCGGTCGCTGGCCGACGAGGGCGTCGAGATCGTGGCGATGGGCGGGGCGACCAACGTGGCCCGGCACCTCGCCGTCCTGCCGCCGGGGGTCGCGGTGGGCGGCCTGTACGACGCCGCCGAGGAGCGGTTCTTCCGCCGTGGCCTGGAGCGGGCGGGCTTCGGCCGGGTGCGTGACCGGACCGATCTGGAGGCACACGGCTTCTACGGCTGCGAGCCCGATCTGGAGGCGGAGGTGCTCCGCGCGCTGGGCACCGAGCGCGCCCTGGAGGTGGTCGCCGGGCAGGGTGAGCTCACGTCGTTCCGGGTGCTGCAGCGCCAGCCCGCTCAGCGGGACCGGACGGTCGAGCAGCACCTGCACCGGTTCCTCGGCAGCCGGTCGGGACGCAAGGCCCAGTACGCCGCCGCCCTGGTCGCCGCGCTCGCACCCGCGGAGGTGCCGGCGCCGCTGGCACGGGCGCTGGGGACCCCGGCGTCTCCTCACTAGGACGTCGGCCCAGCGCCCTCCCAGTGCGCTCCCAGCGCGGGCGCGCACGCTGCGGGCATGAACCCGACCCCGCTCCTGCTGCCCGGTCAGGCGGCCGCGCCGCCCGGCCCCGCCGACCTGTCGATGATGTACCTCCTGCACCACGGCTTCCGCCGCGACCTGGCCCGCTTCCCCGAGGCGGTGCGCCGTACGCCGTTCCGCGACCGCGCGACGTGGCGCGCCCTGCCCCGGCGATGGGACCTGTTCGCGAGACTCCTCGACGACCACCACCACAAGGAGGACGAGATCGTCTGGCCGCTGCTGCGGCAGGCGGCGGCGAGCGCCGGCGACCACGCCGCGCTGGAGGTCATCGAGGCGATGTCGGAGGAGCACCTGCTGATCGACCCGCTGCTCAGCGAGGCGCGGAGCGGCCTGGTCGGCCTGGTGCAGGACCCGGACGAGCGCCGGCGCCTGGAGGTGGTCGAGACGATGCAGATGGTGGCCGAGGTGCTGGGCCACCACCTCGCCCACGAGGAGCGGGACGCGATCACCGTGCTCCAGCGGCACGTCGACGGTGCGGAGTGGGCCGAGCTGGAGCGCACCCAGCTGCGCGGCGGGCTCGGGCTGCGCGACCTGCTGCGGATGCTGCCCTGGGTGGTCCAGCACGTCGACCCGGCCGTCGTGGAGCGGCAGCTCCAGGAGTCGGGCACGGGTTTCCGGGTACTGCTCGCGCTCGGACGGGGCAGCTACCGGCGCCTCGACGAGGCGGCCTTCCACTACGTCCCCGACCCGGTCCGGTGACCGTGCGCGAGGTGAGCGACCGCGACTTCGCCGCGGTCGTGCTCGGCGCGACGGTGCCGGTGCTCGTGGACTTCCACGCCGACTGGTGCGGCCCGTGCCGCCAGGTCGCGCCGATCCTCGCGGAGCTCGCCGAGGAGCTCGACTGGATGCGGTTCACCCGGCTCGACGTCGACGCCTCGCCCGTCACCGCGGCGGCGTACCGCGTCACCGGCCTGCCCACGCTGCTGGTCTTCGTCTCCGGCGAGCTGGTCCTCTCCATCGTCGGCGCCCGGCCGCGGCACACCATCCACGACCTGCTGGTCACGCTGGCGCCCCAGACCGCGTAGCGAGGGCGTGGCCGGGGCACCGGTTCCCATGCGCATCGTGATCACGGGGGCCACCGGCAACATGGGGACGGCGCTCCTGCGTCGCCTCACCGCCGACGGGCACGACCTCGTCGGGCTCGCCCGGCGGATCCCGGAGGGCTCGACCGATCCGCGGGTGGCCTGGCGGTCCGTGGACCTCACGACGGGCGAGTCGGCGTACGAGCTGGCCGACGCGTTCGCCGGAGCCGACGCCGTCGTCCACCTCGCCTGGGGCTTCCAGCCCTCCCACGACGTCGGGCACCTGGAGCGGCTGGGCGTCGACGGGACCCGTCGGGTGATCCGGGCGGCCGTCGTGGCGGGCGTCCCCCACCTGGTGCACCAGTCGTCGCTCGGCGTGTACTCCCCGCGCTCCGACGACACGCCCGTCGACGAGTCGTGGCCGACCCACGGCGTCCGCACCTCGCCGTACAGCCAGCACAAGGTCGCCGCCGAGCGCCTCTGCGACGAGGCGGAGGGCGGCGACCTCACCATCACCCGGCTGCGTCCCGGGATCATCGGGCAGCGAGCGGCCGGCAGCTCGCTGCTGCGGTACGGCGTGCCCGCGCCGGTCCCCGCCCGTGCGCTGGGGCTGCTCCCGGTGCTGCCGCTGGACCGGCGGCTGCGGATCCCTGTGGTGCACGCGGACGACGTCGCCGACGCGTACGCGCGGGTGCTGGACCAACGGCCGACCGGTGCGTTCAACCTGGCGGCGCCCGACCCGCTGACCGCCGTCGCCATCGCGGCCGCCTTCGGCGCCCGGCTCGTACACGTGCCGTCCTCGGTCATGCGTCCCGCTATGTCCGCCGCGTGGCACCTGCGGCTGCAGCAGGTCGACCCCGGCTGGCTGGACATGGCCTTCGCGCTGCCGCTCCTCGACAGCGGCCGGGCGCGGACCGAGCTGGGCTGGACGCCGACCCGTACCGCCGTCGAGACGTTCGCCGAGGTCGTCGACGGCATGCGTACGGGCGCCTCCGCTCCCACGCCCGTCCTGCGTCCGCGGACCGTGCGCTCGGCGCTGCGCGACGCGGTGCGGCACGGGACGGTGGGGCGGCGGGAGCGGAGCTGAGCCGGGCAGGGGCGGCGGGCGTCGTACGGCTGCAATTGCGGCCGTAGGACGGGGAATCGACGCGCGAGCCTGTCCAACGGCTGCAATTGCGGCCGTTGGTCACCCCGGAGCCGACCGGGGCGCGCCCACCGCCAGCCCGTCCAGCGCCGTGGCGACGACGGCCGCGGCGAGCTGGTCGACGTCGACAGGGCCGTCGACGTCGTACCACTCGACCAGCGAGTTGACCATCCCGAACAGCAGCCGGGAGACCAGCCCGGGGTCGAGATCCGCGCGCAGCGCGCCCTCGGCGACCGCGGCCGCGACCAGGTCGGCGAGGCGGTCGTCGACCCAGCGGCGGCGTTCCAGCGCGGCCCGCTCGACGTCGGTGTTGCCGTGCACGCGCAGCAGCAGGGTGACGGCGGGCTGGTGGTCGACCAGGAGGCGTACGCCGTCCTCGACCACCCGCCGCAGCCGCTCGTACGACGTCCCGGCCGCACCCTCCGCGGTGGCCGCCTCGACGACGGCGGTCAGCTCGCCGAGGGCCTCGTCGAGGGCGAGCTCCAGCAGCCGCTCCTTGCTCGGGACGTGGTGGTAGAGGCTGGACTTGGACAACCCCAGGGCGGCGGCGAGGTCGGCCATGCTGGTGGCGTCGTACCCCTGGCGGATGAACAGGTCGATGGCGGTGCCGAGCACCGCGGCCTGGTCGTGACCGGGCCGGCCCCGACGGGGCGGCGCGGTGGGGGCGGTCGGCGGGGAGGTCATGCGTCGAAGTCCACCACGACGCGGTCGCTGACCGGCGTGCTCTGGCAGGTCAGCACGTAGCCGGCGCCGACCTCGGCGGGCTCCAGGGCGTAGTTGCGGCGCAGGTCGACCTCGCCCTCGCGCACCAGCGCCCGGCAGGTCCCGCAGACCCCGCCCTTGCAGGCGAACGGCAGGTCGGCGCGGACCGCCTGCAGGCCGTCGAGGACCGTGGTGGACCGCGCGATCCGCGCGGTGGCGGCGCGGCCGTCGAGCATCGCGGTCACCTCGCTGGTCGCCCCCGACACGACGGCCTCGGGACGCACCACCTCCGGCGGCGGCTCGTCGACGTGGAAGAGCTCGACGTGCACCTTCTCCGTGGGTACGCCGAGGTCCGCGAGGACCGCCCGCGCCTCGACGAGCATCGGGTACGGCCCGCACAGCCACACGTGGTCGACCCCGTCGACGGGCGCGACCGTCGTCAGCAGGCGCCGGAGCCGCGGGGCGTCGAGCCTCCCCGTGAACAGCTCGACGTCCCGCGGCTCGCGGCTGAGCACGTGGACGACGGACAGCCGCGCCCCGTGCTCGTCCTTGAGGTCGGCGAGCTCGTCGAGGAACATCACCGACCCGGAGGTGCGGTTGCCGTAGACGATCGTCACCTCGGCGTCGTCGCCGGTCAGCGCGGTCGCCGCGATCGACAGCAGCGGGGTGATGCCGGACCCCGCGCCGATGCACAGGTGCCGGCCGCCGGGCTCGACCCGCCACCGGCCGGTCGGCGGCAGCACCTCGACGGTCGCGCCCGGCTCCACCTCGCGCACCAGCCAGCGCGAGAACAGCCCGTCGGGGATCTCGCGTACGCCGATGCGGGGCGCGGCGCCGACGGGGGCGCAGATGGAGTACGACCGCCGCTGCTCGACGCCGTCGACCACCCGGCGCAGGGTGAGCGACTGGCCGGCCTCGAAGGCGAACAGCTCGGTCAGGTCGTCGGGCACCGCGAAGGTGACCGCGACCGCGTCGTCGGTCAGCGGCTCGACGGCCGCCACTGTCAGGGGATGGAACACGCTCACAGCTCCTTGACGTGCTCGAACGGCTCCCGGCATTCGGGGCAGCGGAAGAGCGACGTGCAGGGGGTCGGCCCGAACTCCGACGTGCGCTCGGCCACCGCGCCGCACCGCGGGCAGCGCACGTCGAGCCGCGTCGGCTCCAGCGTCAGCGGCACCGGCCCGCCGCTGCTCGCGGGCGCGGGACCCGGCGGCGAGATGCCGTGCTCGGCCAGGGCTGTCCGGCCGCGGTCGGTGATCAGGTCGCTCGACCAGGGCGGGTCGAGCTCGACGCGGACGCGGACGTCGTCGTACCCCTCCTCGCCCAGGCGGCGCACCAGGTCGTCGCGCATGGCGCTCAGGGCGGGGCAGCCGGAGTACGTCGGCGTGATCGCCACGTCGACCCGCCCCTCGCGCTCCTCGACGGATCGGAGCACGCCCAGGTCGGCGAGGGTCAGCATCGGCAGCTCCGGGTCGACGACCGCGGCGGCGACGTCGTACGCGCGCATCGTCACCACCGGCCCATCGGGTGCGCGCGGGCGACCGACTGCAGCTCGGCGAGCAGGTCGGGCAGGTCGTCGGCGAGGCCGGCGTCGGCACCCTCCTCCGGGCGCCTCAGCTCGGCGGCGTCGAGCAGCTGGTCGAGCACGTCCTCCGCCTCCACCCCCGCGTCGGGATAGCGGCCGAGCAGCTCGACCCGGGCCGCGGCCAGCGCGTCGAACGCGGCCACCATCCGGCCCCGCGACTCCTCGGTGCCCTGCGCGAGCGTGACGACCCAGCGCCCGGACCAGTCGCGGTGGTAGGTCAGCTCCTTGACGCCCTTCGCCGCGATCGCCGCCAGCACCGGGTCGGGGTGGTCGACCAGCCGCTGCAGGACGGCGAGCCGCACCGTCGACCAGAGGAAGAGGCGCAGGACCGTGTGCCCGAAGTCGCCGTTGGCGAGGGCCGCGGTGCGCGAGGAGTGGTACGCCGGGGCGTCGCGGAAGAAGGCCAGCGCGTCCTCGGCCGGGACCGGGGAGCCCACCGGCATCGCGGGCACGACGGTCGGGTCGACGACCGCTGCCCGGGCGAGCAGCAGCCGGGCCTGACCGAGCAGGTCGAGCGCGATGTTGCCCAGCGCGACGTCGTCCTCGAGGTCGGGCGCCCGGCTGCACCACTCCGAGAGCCGGTGGGAGTAGACCAGCGCGTCGTCGCCGAGCAGCAGGCACAGGGCCGCGTGCCCGGTCCGGTCGAGCCCCTCGGGCAGCTCCGGGTCGATGCCGGCGAGCGGGTCGGCGAACCCTGTCCCGAACGCCCAGTGCGCGGGATCGGTCGCGTCGAGGTCGGCGTACGGCCCGTGGTCGACGGCGGCGGTCCCGCCCGGCTCAGAGGTGGGGCACATCGTCGGGGACCTCGTAGAACGTCGGGTGCCGGTAGACCTTGTCGCCCGCCGGGTCGAAGAGCGGCTCCTTCTCGTCGGGGCTGGACGCGGTGATCGCGTCGGCGCGGACGACCCAGATCGAGACTCCCTCGTTGCGCCGCGTGTAGACGTCGCGCGCGTGGCTGAGCGCGGTCCGGTCGTCGGCCGCGTGCAGCGACCCGACGTGGACGTGGTTGAGCCCGCGCTTGGCGCGCACGAACACCTCGTAGAGCGGACCGGTCATCGGCTCGCCTCCCCCGCGGCCCGCGCAGCGGCGCGCACCCACTCCCCCTCGTCGTGCGCGCGCCGGCGGTGCTCGAGCCGCTCGGCGTTGCAGGGTCCGTCGCCGGAGACGACCCGCTTCAGCTCGTCCCAGTCCGGCTGGCCGAAGTCGTGGTGGCCGCGCTCCTCGTTCCAACGCAGCTCCGGGTCGGGCAGCGTCACGCCCAGCGCGTCGGCCTGCGGCACCGTCATGTCGACGAAGCGCTGCCGCAGCTCGTCGTTCGTGTGCCGCTTGATCCCCCACGCCATCGACCGCGCCGTGTTGGGCGAGTCGGCGTCGGGCGGCCCGAACATCATCAGCGCCGGCCACCAGAACCGGTCGACCGACTCCTGCACCATGGCCCGCTGCTCGTCGGTGCCGCCCATCATGGTCATCAGCAGCTCGAAGCCCTGCCGCTGGTGGAACGACTCCTCCTTGCAGATCCGCACCATCGCCCGGCCGTACGGCCCGTACGACGTCCGGCACAGCGGCACCTGGTTGCAGATCGCCGCGCCGTCCACGAGCCAGCCGATGGTCCCGACGTCGGCGTACGACGGGGTCGGGTAGTTGAAGATCGAGGAGTACTTCTGCGCCCCGCTCATCAGCTGCTGCTCGAGGTCGTCGCGGTCCACGCCGAGGGTCTCGGCCGCGGAGTAGAGGTAGAGCCCGTGGCCGGCCTCGTCCTGGACCTTCGCGAGCAGCACCTGCCGGCGGCGCAGGCTCGGCGCGCGGGTGATCCAGGCCCCCTCGGGCTGCATCCCGATCACCTCGGAGTGCGCATGCTGGGCGATCTGGCGCACCAGGGTCCGCCGGTAGCCGTCCGGCATCCAGTCCCGCGGCTCGATCCGGTCGTGGCGCGCGATCGTGTCCTCGAACTGCCGCTCCGACTCGTCCATCGGCCCTCCCCGTGATTTACCGACCGTGCGGTCGGGAATCACTCTGCCACGGGGTGACGGGCGTCACAACTCCGGCCAGGTCGGGTGGGGCGTCAGCGCCCCGTCCACACCGGCGGACGCCGCTCGGCGAACGCCGCGACCCCCTCGCGCGCGTCGTCGGAGAGCATGGCCGGCGTCGCGAGCTCGGTCTGCCGCTCGAAGCCCTCCTCGGCGGACCAGCCCGGCGCCTCGTCGACGATCCGCTTGCCGACGGCGACACTGAGCGGTGCGGAGGCGACGACCTGCTCGGCCAGCTCCAGGGCGACCTTCAGCGTGTCCCCCGCGGGTACGACGCGGTTCACCAGCCCGAGCTCGTGCAGCCGCTCGGCCGGCAGCGGCTCGCCGGTCAGCGCGAGCTCGAGGGCGACGGCACGGGGCAGCCGCAGACCCATCCGCCAGAGGCCTCCGGCGGCGGCGACCATGCCGCGCCGGGCCTCGGGGATGCCCATGAGGGCACCCTCCGCCGCGACGACCAGGTCACCGCTCAGCATCACCTCGAAGCCGCCGGCGAGCGCGGCTCCCTCGACGGCCACGACCAGCGGCTTCGTCGGTGGGCGACCGGTGATGCCGAGCGGCCCGCGGCCGTCGGTGATCGGCAGCTCGCCGCGGTTCGCGGCCACCAGGTCCATGCCCGCACAGAAGTGCCCGCCCTCACCGGTCAGCACCAGCACCCGCACCGCCGGGTCGGCCTCGGCGTCGTCGAGGGCGCGCTCCAGCGCGAGGGCGGTACGCCGGTCGATGGCGTTGCGGACCTCGGGCCGGTCGAGCGTGATCACGCAGACCGCACCCCGCCGCTCGGTCCGCACCGGCGCCTTCGGCGGCGTCGGCAGCTCGTGCCGCTCGCCGGCATCGAAGGTCAGCCGGCCGCCCTTCGACGTCACCCGGGCGCGCAGCACGTCGGCCGACGCGAGGAGCTCCAGCGTCTCCACGTCCTCGACCCGCAGCAGCACCCGCTCCCCGGCGTCGTCGAGCACGCTGAGGATCGCCGCCTCCGCCGTACCGTCGCGCTTGAAGGGGCGGGTCATCGCTTCGACGACACCGGAGCCGTCGAGCTCGGTGCGGACCGGGCGGGGCGCCGGCCGCTCGAAGACCGGCGTGAGGTGGGCGTACGCACGCTCGGGCGGCGTGGCGGAGTAGAGACCGAGGGCGTGCTTGGTGGCGTACCACCCCAGCGACGTCGACAGGCCGACCTGAGCCGGCTCGGCCCGCAGCATCGGCACCATCGTGGCGATCGCGTGGCTGCCGTAGTTGTTGCCCGGCCCGCCCCCGAAGGTCAGCCCGCCGGTGACGCTCAGCGGACGGGCGGGGTCGTCGACCGGCAGGCCGAGCGCCTGGGCGCCGAGCTGCACGGCGGCCGGGAAGCAGGAGTAGAGGTCGACCAGGTCGAGGTCCTCGACGGTCAGACCCGCGTGGCCGAGCACGGCGGCGCCGGCCGCGGCGATCGCTGGCGACGTGGCGAGGTCGGCCCGCTCGGAGACGAACCACTCGTCGGTCGCCGACGCGCCCGCGTGCACGAAGACCCACTTCTCCTGGGGTACCCCGGCCGCCTCGGCCGCGGCCACGCTGGTCAGCACGATGCCGGTGGCCAGGTCGACCTGGAGGTTGGCGCACATGAGCTTGGTGTACGGGTCGCTCACCCAGCGGTTGTCGGGCGCGGGCCGGGCGACCTGCTCGGACGTGCGCGGCGTCGGGTCCCAGGCGTACGGGTTGCCGGCCGCCACCTCGGACAGGCTCGACCAGAGGCGCCCCAGCCGCTCCCGGTGCTCCGCACGCCCGGCGCCCGCCCGGGCGCGCAGGGCGGACTCGATCAGCGCGTAGGTGTAGATCGGCGCTCCCAGCCCCACGGCGGTCTCGGCCTCGTTGTTGGCCGGCCTGTCGATGCCGATCGCCCGGTCGGGCGCGGCGCCGTCGGGCTGCCGCCCCCACGCGGGCGTCCGGCCCGCCTTCTGCAGCGCGGCCACCGTCGCGCCCGCCTCCGCGCCGGCGAGGAGTACGACGTCCGCCCGGCCGTCGACGACCTGCTGGGCGGCGTCGTTCACGACGAGCTGCGCCCCGTCGCCGCCGTACGGCGAGGACTGGACCGTGCCCGCGTCGCTCGCGCCGACGAGCTCCGCGACCCGGCCGGCCTGGTCGGCGTAGGTCCAGCTCGCGCTGGGGACGGCGTACACGAGGTCGGCCAGCCGGAGCAGGTCGACGCCCGCGCCGCTGTCCTCGATGGCACGGCGCAACGCCTCGACGGAGAGCTCGACCGGCTCGCGGGGGTCGGCGAGGTCGGGCTCACGCTGGACGAGCTGGCCGACGCCGACGATGACCGGCGTGCGCGGGTCGAGCTCGCGCCCGCTGGCGCGGTGGAGCACGGGCTCCCGCGAGACGCGCAGCCGGCGGCCACCGCCGGTGACGACCTTCTCGAGGGCGGCCAGCGAGTCGGCCAGGGCCACCTCGACGCTGCGGACCGCGGTCAGCCCGACCGGCCCGCGGACCGGCGCGCCGTCGAGGCCGCCGTCGAGGCGGACCGCCGTACCGCCCTCGGTGGAGACGGCGGTGGCCCACAGCCCGATGACGATGCCCATCGGACCGGTGCCGCGCAGCGCGAAGCCGCCCGGGCCGGCGTGCTCGACGCTCCAGCGCGCCTGGGCCGGGATGTCCATCAGGCGGATCTGCTGGACGAACTGCTCGCCGGTCCGCATCCGGTCGGGCCGCTCGCCCCGCCAGGCGGCGTGCAGGGTCAGCCACTGCTCGACGAGGTCGAGGTCGGTGAGCGCGTCCGCGACCGTCTCCGCCGGGACCGGCAGGACCCGGGTCGCGCTCACCTGGCGCAGGAAGTCCGCCACCCCGGCGGGAGCCGGGACGTCGGGGCCGCCCTCCCTGACGGTCCCGACGTCCGCGGCGGATCGGGTGAGTCGCTCGCGGGCGGTCGCCCGGGCGACGGTGGCGAGGGTGCGGGCGGTGCGGACGAGGTGCTGGGTGCGCCGGGCCATCGCGAGGTCACTTTCCGTCTGATCGGACTGTATCTTCGACTACCGTAGCGCCATGAGCGACCGGACGCGGCGTACCCAGGCCGAGCGAACCGCCGCCACCCGGGCGCGGCTGATCGAGGCGGCGTACGACTGCCTGCTCGAGACGGGGTACGCCGCCACCACCGTCGGCGCCGTCCAGGAGCGCGCGGGCGTCGCGCGGGGCACCCTGCTGCACCACTTCCCGACCCGCGCCAGCCTGATGGTCGGCGTGGTCGAGGACATCGCCGACCGGCGGCTCGCGGTCCTCGCCTCCCCCGAGGCGGCCGAGCCCGCGGGTCAGGACTGGGACGCGGTCGTCGACCTGCTCTGGCGCGACCTGCAGAGCCCGGCGTTCCTCGCCGCCCTGGAACTCTGGGTCGCCGCCCGCACCGACCCGCCGCTGCGCGAGGCGCTCGTGCCGGTGCAGGATCGGCTGTTCGCCGCGATCCACCGCGCGGTCACCGCGCTCGTCGGCGACGACCCGCGCGCGCCCACGCTCGTGCAGTTCACGATCGACCTGCTCACCGGCACCACGATGGCCGGGATGCTCGGCCCGGGCCGCGAACAGGCGGCCGTCGTCGTCGCCCGCTGGAAGGACGCGCTGGTGGTGCTGGCGGGCCAGCCGGGACGTTAGGTCAGGACCGCAGGACCTTCTCCATCGCCTTCCCGCGCGCGAGCTCGTCGACCAGCTTGTCGAGGTAGCGGATCTGCTGCATCAGCGGGTCGTCGATCTCCTCGACCCGCACGCCGCACACCACGCCCGTGATCGCCTCCGCGTGCGGGTTGAGCCGGGCGTCGGCGAAGAAGTCGGCGAACGTCGTACCCGCGTCCAGGTGCGCCTGCAGGGCCGCGTCGTCGAAGCCGGTCAGCCACGCGATGACCTCGTCGAGCTCGGCCTGCGTACGCCCCTTCTTCTCGACCTTCGCCACGTAGAGCGGGTAGACCGACGCGAAGGGGCTGCTGAAGATCCGGCTCATCCTCGAAGCGTAGATCCCCGCGGCAGCGCCCGCAGCGGCGCGAAGTGCGCCAGGATCGGACCGTGACGACAGCGCCCGGACGAGCGACAACCGGCGAGCCCCGGTCCCGGCAGCGTCCGCTCCGGCGCTGGATCCGCGCCCGCCCCGCCGACGTCATCGACCTGTTCGTCTACGTCGTGGTCCTCAACCTCGCCGTCGAGTACCTGCCCGCGGTCATCAGCGAGGGCTTCACCCTCTCGCTGCTCACCGCCCTCCTCCTCAAGGTCGCCCTGGAGATCGTGGTGGCGCTCAAGGGCCGGGTCGTGGCGCGGTTCCACGCGGCGACCACCCGGTCGGGGAAGGTCGTCGCCGGAGTCGCGCTGTGGGTGGTCGCGGCCGGCAGCAAGCTGGTCGTGCTCGGCCTGGTCGACGTCGTCTTCGGCGACGCGGTCAGCCTGGGCGGCTTCGTGTCCGTCACGCTGCTCGTGCTCGCACTGCTCGCGTCCCGCGCCGCCGTACGCCGGGTCCTGGAGGAGCCCGAGGACGCCTCGGCTGCGCCCGCCTGATCGCTCAGTCGTTGCGGCGCACCCGGATGGTCGGGCTGACGTCGCCGCGGCAGCCGGCCTTGCGCGCGACCTTGGCGAAGAAGCGGCCCTCCGTGCCCGTGTTGCCGGTCGACCAGACGTAGCGGCCGCCCTGGAGGTCGGTCGTGTCGGTGGCCCACAGGTGCGGCTCACCGCCGACCAGCTTGAACACCTTGACGGTCCGGTCGGCGGCGCAGCGCTTCGGGCGCGGGCTGCGCACGACGCCGGACATGTCGGTGCCCTGGGCGGTGATGGTGACGGTGACCTTCGCCCGCGCGGGAGCGGCCTGGGCCGCCTGCGCAGGAGCGAGCGCCGAGGCCGTGAGGGCGCCGGCGACGAGCAGCACGGGGAGGATCGCGGACCTCGCGACCGTCCCGCCTCCCGACGACGGGCGGGTCTCGGCCGGCGTACGGCCGCGCCGCGGACCCCGGCGGGTCGGCCAGACGGACCGGCCGCCCTGACGGTCGGGGCCGTCCTTGCCCCACAGGTGGACGATGGCGTGGATCGAGGACCTCATGACGAACCTTCCCGGAGCGACTCTCGCCCCTTCGGGGGAGAGGAGCCGGGGAGGGCCGTCCGGATACCTCAGAGGTGGTCGGGGACGATCAGCGCGTCCGGGTCCTGCCGGGGCGGGACGTGCTGCAGCACCGTCTTCACCAGCGCCACCCGGGCCGCGACCTGCATCTTGCGCTTGAGCCGGCCCACGTCGCCCAGGGTCGACTCGACGGCCTCGGTCACCTGCGCGTCGGTGAAGGTCGGCCGGGTGCCGACGGCGACCTCGACGTCCGGCAGGGCCACCAGCGTGGCGAGCACCTGGGTGCCGAGCGAGTCGAGGAGCTGGTAGCGCTGGAAGCGGCTCAGCTTCTCCCAGGCCTCGTCGATCTTGTCGGCCTTCCCCCGGGCCGCGACCAGCTTCGCCGCACCCGTGAGCCCCTCCGTCATCTCCCGCTCGGTGAACCGCATCCCCCAAGGATGCCGCTGCCGCGCACAACCGGCGCAATTGCGGCCGTTTAGCAGGGTTCTCGGACCGAAACATGTCCGGAGGCCGCAATTGCGGCCTCCGGACAGGGCTCAGGCCTCAGCCCGCAGACACCTTCGCCAGCCGCAGCCAGGTGTCGACGACGGTGTCGGGGTTGAGCGACATCGACTCGATGCCCCGGTTCAGCAGCCACTCGGCGAGCTCGGGGTGGTCGGAGGGACCCTGGCCGCAGATGCCGACGTACTTGCCGGCGTCGCGGCAGGCGGTGATGGCCAGGTCGAGCATGTGGAGCACGGCGGGGTCGCGCTCGTCGAAGCCGTCGGCGACCAGGCCCGAGTCGCGGTCCAGGCCGAGGGTCAGCTGGGTCATGTCGTTGGAGCCGATGGAGAACCCGTCGAAGTGCTCCAGGAACTGCGACGCGATCACCGCGTTGGACGGCAGCTCGCACATCATCACGACCTGCAGGCCGTTCTCACCGCGCTTGAGGCCGTGCGAGGCGAGCAGCTCGATGACGCCCTGCGCCTCCTTCAGCGTGCGGACGAAGGGGATCATGATCTTGACGTTGGTCAGGCCCATCTCGTCGCGCACGTAGCGCAGCGCCTCGCACTCCATCGCGAAGCAGTCGGCGAAGTCGTCGGAGAGGTACCGCGACGCGCCGCGGTAGCCGAGCATCGGGTTCTCCTCCTCCGGCTCGTACGCCTCGCCGCCGACGAGGTTGGCGTACTCGTTGGACTTGAAGTCGCTCATCCGCACGATCACCGGCTCGGGGGCGAACGCCGCCGCGATGGTGGCGACACCCTCGGCGACCCGCTGCACGAAGAACTCGCGCGGGCCGTCGTACGGCGCGATGGTCTCCTCGATCTGGGTGCGCAGGCCCTCCTCGATCGAGGACGGGTCGGCGGCCAGGTCGAGCAGCGCCTTGGGGTGGATCCCGATCTGGCGGTTGATGATGAACTCCAGGCGGGCGAGGCCGACGCCGGCGTTGGGCAGCCGGGAGAAGGCGAAGGCCTGCTCGGGGGTGCCGACGTTCATCATGATCTTGACGGGTACGTCGGGCATCGAGTCGAGCTCGGTGCGCTCGACGGAGAAGTCGAGGATGCCCTCGTAGACCAGGCCGGTGTCGCCCTCGGCGCAGGAGACGGTCACCTCGCGGCCGTCGGCGAGGTCCTTGGTCGCCGAGCCGGTGCCGACGACGGCCGGGATGCCGAGCTCGCGGGCGATGATCGCCGCGTGGCAGGTGCGCCCGCCGCGGTTGGTGACGATGGCCGAGGCGCGCTTCATGATCGGCTCCCAGTCGGGGTCGGTCATGTCGGCGACCAGCACCTCGCCGGGGTTGAACTCGTGCATGTTCTCGATCGAGGACAGCACCCGGACGGCGCCCGCGCCGATCTTCTGGCCGATCGCGCGGCCCTCGACGAGCACGTCGGTGCCGTCGGTGGCGCCCTTCGGCATCAGGTAGCGCTCCAACGCGCCGGTCGCGCGCGACTGCACCGTCTCCGGGCGGGCCTGCAGGATGTAGAGGCGGCCGTCGACGCCGTCCTTGCCCCACTCGATGTCCATGGGGCGGCCGTAGTGCTCCTCGATGACCAGCGCGTGCCGGGCCAGCTCCTCGACCTCGGCGTCGGTGAGGGAGAGCAGCCGCGAGTCGGCCGGGTCGACGTCGACGAACTCGGTCGTGCGGCCGACGGTCGCGTCGTCGGTGTAGACCATCTTGGTCGCCTTGCCGCCGACGCCGCGCTTGAGGATCGCCGGGCGGCCCGCGCGCAGCGCGGGCTTGTAGACGTAGAACTCGTCGGGGTTCACGGCACCCTGGACGACGCCCTCGCCCAGGCCGTACGCCGAGGTCACGAAGACCGCGTCGGTGAAGCCCGACTCGGTGTCCATCGTGAACAGCACGCCGGAGGAGCCGATGTCGGAGCGGACCATGCGCTGCACGCCCGCCGACAGCCCGACGTCGGCGTGCGCGAAGCCGTGGTGCACCCGGTACGCGATCGCGCGGTCGTTGTAGAGCGAGGCGAACACCTCGCGGATCGCGGTCAGGATCGCGTCGATCCCGCGCACGTTGAGGAAGGTCTCCTGCTGGCCCGCGAACGAGGCGTCCGGCAGGTCCTCGGCGGTCGCGCTGGAGCGAACGGCGAAGGACGGCTCGCCCTCGCTCTCGGCCGCGAGCCGCTCGTACGCCGAGCGGATGTCGGCCTCGAGGTCCTCCGGGAACGGCTGGTCGACCACGGCCGTGCGGATCTCGCGGCCGACCTCGGCGAGGCGGCGTACGTCGTCGGTGTCGAGGCCGTCGAGGAGCTCGGCGATCCGCTCGCGCAGGCCCGTCTCGCCGATGAACCGGTGGAACGCGTCGGACGTCGTGGCGAAGCCGTTGGGGACACGCACCCCGAGGTCGGACAGCTGCGAGACCATCTCACCGAGCGAGGCGTTCTTCCCACCGACCTGCTCGAGGTCGCCGAGGCCGAGCTCGGAGAACCAGCGGACGTTCGCGTTGTCGGGCGTGCTCATGACGATTTCCCTTCGGGCTTCCGGCGCCGAAACCTGGCGTCGGACTTGAGTGTCTGGAGGATCAGCGCGGAGATCTCCTCGACGGACTTCGCCGCCGAGTCGACGACCGGCAGCCGGTGAGCCTTGAACAGCTCTCCGGCTCGGCGGAGCTCCCAGCGACACTGCTCGGGAGACGCGTACCGACTGCCCGGGCGACGCTCGTTGCGCACCCGGCTCAGCCGGTCGACTGTGGTGGTGAGGCCGAAGCAGCGCTCGACGTACGCCTCGACCGGCCTCGGGAGGCTGTCGGACTCCAGGTCCTCGTCGACCAGCGGGTAGTTCGCGACGAACAGCCCGTGCTGGAGGGCGAGGTACATGCTCGTGGGCGTCTTGCCGCACCGCGAGGGCGCCAGCAGGATCACGTCGGCCTTCTCCAGCGCCCGCAGGCTCTGGCCGTCGTCGTGCTCGATGGTGAACTCGACCGCCGCCATCCGCGAGTTGTAGCGCTTGATGTCGCCCACCCCGTGCAGGCGGGCGGCCTCGCGCACCCCGCGCTGGCCGATGATCGACTCGACCTTGGCCATGTGCAGCTCGAAGAAGTCGATGAGCGGCGCGCGGGTCTTGTGCAGCTCGGCCCGCACCTCGTCGGTGGCGGCCGTGCAGAAGACCAGCGGCAGGATCGGACCGTCCATCGCCTCGTCGAGCTGCGCCACCACGCGCCGGGCGTCCTCGACGGTGTGGATGAACGGGATCAGGGTCCGCTCGAAGCGCGTCTCGGGGAACTGGATCAGCAGCGCGTTGCCCATCGTCTCGGCGCTGATGCCGGTGCTGTCGGACAGGAAGAACACAGGTACGACGTCCTGCTCTTCGTCCATCGCGCCGTCCTCCGGGTGGGGTGCCCGCAACCTACTCGGTGCCGAACCGCGTCCCTGCCCAACCCCGGGACTGGCCGTCATGTGGACAGCCCACCGCGCACGGCACCGGCGAACGAGCAGCCGGGCTGGAGCGCGGGGAGCAGTGCCGCCTGGTACGCGTGGTAGACGTCCGGCTTGCCCGGCCAGATCGCCTGGGCGGGGCGGTTGCGCGTGTCGAGCTCGTGGTGCCACGAGCCGTACTGCCGGTCGACCAGGTAGCGGTCGACGTAGCGCCACCAGGTCGCGGCCGCGTCGGCCCAGCGCTGCTCGCCGGTCGCGTGGTGCAGCGCCTGGGCGGTGTTGATCGCCTCGGCGACGACCCAGTGCATCCGGGTGCGCGCGACGGGCCGGCCCGACCAGTCGGTGGTGTAGATGAAGCCGTCGGCGCCGTCGGCGGCCCAGCCGTCGGAGATCGCCCGCTCGGCGAGGGCGGTCGCGGCCTGGTTCAGCCCGAACGGCAGCACCAGCCGGGCCCATTCGAGGCCGTGGCCGACGGTCGCGCCGTACGGCCGGAAGGGGTGCGTCGGCTCCTCGCGGTGCAGGTCGAGCAGCGGGTTCCAGTGCTCGTCGTAGTGCTCGGGGATCCGCCAGTCGTTGTCCTCGGCCCAGTTCAGGACCCGGCTCGCGATCCGGCCGGCCCGCCGGAACCAGATCGAGTCGCGGGGCTCCGCGGAGGTGACGTCGGCGGCGGCGAGGTAGGCCTCGACGGTGTGCATGTTCGCGTTCAGGCCGCGGTAGGGGTCGAGACGGGTCCAGCTCCGGTCCCACAGCTCGGGGACCAGACCCTCGTCGTCGTCCCAGAAGTGCAGCTCCTGGGCGGTTAGCGCCCGCGCCATCAGCTCGTCGGCCCCCGGCACCTCGGCGAGCAGCGCCGAGCAGGCCGCCAGCAGCACGAACGCGTGCCCGTAGGACTGCTTGGTGGTGTCGCGGGGACCGGTGCGCCCGACCGAGGAGAACCAGCCCTGGTGCCGGTCGTCGAACAGGTGCGTGAGCAGGCACTTCACCCCGTGCTCGGCCAGCTCCTCGAGCTCCTCCCTGCCCGGCCCGCCCGCCACCGTCGTCTCGTCGGCGAGCACGCCGAGGCTGAACACGTGCGTCATCCGGGCGGTGATCCAGAGCTCGACCGGTCGGCGCTCGTCGAGCATGCCGTTGGTCTCCAGCCAGCCGAAGCCCTGCTCGTCCCACGAGTCCGCGGCGAAGCGGAGCAGCCCGGCTCGCTGGGCGGCCAGGTACGCGGGGCTCCCGGGAGCACTGCCGGAGTTCACGCGGTCACGATACGGCGGCGGCCGCCCGAGTCAGAGCACGATCGAGCATCTCCATCCCCGCGCGGGCGTCCGCGGCGGAGATCGTGAGGGGCGGGACGACGTGGATCCGGTGGTAGTTGGCGAACGGCAGCAGCCCCTCCGCACGGCACTCCGCGAGCACGGCCGCCATCGCGGGACTGCTCCCGCCGTACGGCGCCAGCGGCTCCCGGGTGGCTTGGTCGGTGACCAGGTCGAGCGCCCAGAACACCCCCGTGCCGCGGACCTCGCCGATCCAGTCGTGGCGTGCCGCGAGCTCGCCGAGCCCGGGACCGAAGACCTCCTCGCCGAGCGCGGCGGCGTGCTCCACGACCCGTTCGTCCTCCATCGTCTCGATGGTGGCCACAGCGGCCGCGCAGGCCAGCGGATGGCCGGAGTAGGTGAGCCCGCCGGGATAGACCCGGTGGTCGAAGGTCGCGGCGATCTCCTCGCTGATGGCGACGCCGCCGAGGGGGACGTAGCCGGAGTTCACGCCCTTGGCGAAGGTCAGCAGGTCGGGGACGACCCCGTCCAGCTCGACGGCGAACCACCGACCGGCGCGCCCGAAGCCGGCCATCACCTCGTCGGCGATCAGCACGATGCCGTACCTGTCGCACAGCTCCCGGACCCCGGTGAGGTAGCCCGGCGGCGGGACCATGATCCCGGCCGTCCCGGGGATCGACTCCAGCAGGATCGCGGCGATCGTCGACGGTCCCTCCAGCGCGATCACCTGCTCGAGGTGCGCCAGCGCCCGCTCGCACTCCTCCGCCTCGGTGGTGGCGTGGAAGGCGGAGCGGTAGAGGAACGGGCCGAAGAAGTGCACGACGCCGTCGGACGCGTGGTCGCTGGGCCAGCGCCGCGGGTCGCCGGTCAGGTTGACGGCGAGGTGGGTGCCGCCGTGGTAGCTGCGGTAGCGCGACAGCACCTTGTGCCGGCCGGTGTGCAGCCGGGCCATCCGCACCGCGTGCTCGTTCGCGTCGGCGCCGCCGTTGGTGAAGAAGACCTTGTCGAGGCCCTCGGGGGTGTGGCTCGCGATCAGCCGGGCCGCCTCGGAGCGGGCGTCGTTGGCGGCCGTCGGGGCGATGGTGCACAGCGTCGCGGCCTGGTCCTGGATCGCCTTCACCACCCGGGGGTGCTGGTGGCCCAGGTTGGTGAAGACCAGCTGGGAGGTGAAGTCGAGGTAGCGGTTGCCGTCGCCGTCCCAGACCCAGGAGCCGTCGGCCTTGGTGACGACCATCGGCGAGATCTCGGCCTGGGCGGACCAGGAGTGGAAGACGTGCCTGCGGTCCAGCTCGGAGGTGCGGGCGGGGTCGCCGTACGACTCAGTCATTGCGCGGGAACCCGAGCTCGAGGCCGCCCTCCGGCCGGTTGGCGGGGTCGATCCAGCGGGTCGTGACGACCTTCCCCCGGGTGAAGAAGTGCACGCCCTCGGCGCCGTGGGCGTGCGTGTCGCCGAAGAGCGAGCGCTTCCAGCCGCCGAAGGAGTAGTAGGCGACCGGGACGGGGATCGGCACGTTCACGCCGATCATCCCGACCTCGACCTCGCTCTGGTAGCGCCGGGCGGCGCCGCCGTCGTTGGTGAAGATCGCGGTGCCGTTGCCGTACGGGTTGGCGTTGACGAGCGCCACGGCCTCGTCGTACGACGCCACCCGGACGACGGAGAGGACCGGGCCGAAGATCTCCTCGGTGTAGATCTCCATCTCGGGCCTGACGTGGTCGAACAGGGTCGGGCCGAGCCAGAACCCGTCCGCCTCGCCCCGGGCGGCCACCTCACGCCCGTCGATCACCAGCTTGGCGCCGGCCTCCTGGCCGGAGGCGACGTACGACGCCACCTTGTCGCGGTGCTCCCGGGTGACCAGCGGCCCCATGTCACCCTCGCCGCCCGCGTCGTCGCCACCGATGACCAGGGTGCGGGTGCGGTCGGCGATCCGGGCCACGAGCTCGTCGGCGACCGGCTCGACCGCGACCAGCACGCTGATGGCCATGCAGCGCTCGCCGGCGCTGCCGTAGCCGGCGTTGACCGCGGCGTCGGCGGCCAGGTCGAGGTCGGCGTCGGGGAGGACGACCATGTGGTTCTTGGCGCCGCCGAGCGCCTGGACGCGCTTGCCGTGCCTGCTGGCCCGCTCGTAGACGTACTCGGCGATCGGGGTGGAGCCGACGAAGCTGATCGACTTCACCTCGGGGTGGTCCAGGAGCGCGTCCACGGCGACCTTGTCGCCCTGCAGCACGTTGAAGACGCCGTCGGGGAGGCCGGCCTCCTGCCACAGCGCGGCCAGCCACAGGGAGGCGGAGGGGTCCTTCTCGCTGGGCTTGAGGACGACGGTGTTGCCCGCGGCGATGGCGACGGGGAAGAACCACATCGGGACCATCGCCGGGAAGTTGAACGGGCTGATGATGCCGACCACGCCGAGCGGCTCGCGGGTCGAGTGCACGTCGACGCCGGTCGAGGCGCTCGGGCTGTGCCCGCCCTTGAGCAGGTGGGAGATGCCGCACGCGAACTCCACGACCTCCTGGCCGCGCGCGATCTCGCCGAGGGCGTCGGAGGGGACCTTTCCGTGCTCGGCGGTGATCAGCTCGGCGAGCTCGCCCTTGCGGGAGTTGAGCAGCTCGCGGAACGCGAACAGCACCTGGGTGCGCCGCGCGAGCGAGGTGTCGCGCCAGCCCGGCGCCGCAGCCGCGGCGGCGGCGATCACGTGCGCGGCGTCGCTCTCGTCGGCGAGCGACACCCGGCCGCTGACGCGGCCGGTGGCGGGATTGGTGACGTCGGCGGTCCGCGGGGAGCCGCCGGCGTACGGCGCTCCCCCGGCCCAGTGCCCGAGGACGGGGGTCGAGGAGGTCATGGCCCCATCCTGCTGCGGTCGCGATGCTCGGGCGGTTGACGGAACGTACGATTCGTCGTACTTGCCCGACGATCTGTAAGGCCGTGCCGCGATGACCGACGTCACCCTGCGCGACGTGCTCGCGATGCCGGTGCTGCGTGCCGCGGACCCGGTCGTGGTGGCGGGCGAGGACGCGCTGGACCGGCGGGTGCGCTGGGTGCACGCGACCGAGCTGCCCGACATCGCTCCCCTGCTGCGCGGCGGCGACCTGGTGCTGACCACCGGGATCGCGCTGCCCGAGGCCGAGGCGGGACTCGGCGCCTTCGCGTCGAGCCTCGCCGAGGTGGGCGCGGCGGGGCTGATGGTGGAGCTGGGCCGGCGCTGGGCGGTCGTCCCGCCGGCGCTCGTCGCCGCGTGCGACGCGGCCGGGCTGCCGCTGGTCTGCCTGCGGCGGGTGACCCGCTTCGCGTCGATCACCCAGGCGGTCGGGGAGCGGGTCGTCGACGAGCACCTGGCCGAGCTGCGCGAGGCCGAGCGGGTGCACGAGACGTTCACCGCCCTCAGCCTCGCCGAGGCCGATCCCGGCGAGATCCTGGCCGCCGTGCAGCGGCTCTCCGGCGCCGCCGTCGTCCTGGAGAGCGAGCAGCACCAGGTCGTCGACTACCTCGCCGGACCGGAGGACCTCGACGACCTCCTCGTCGGCTGGACCGCCGTCTCCGCGCGGGTGCCGCTGACCGGGCGGACCACGTGGGACGAGCGGCAGGGCTGGCTGCTCACCCGCCTCGGGCCGCGCGAGCGCGGCTGGGGCCGGCTCGTCGTCCTGTCCGCGCGACCGCCCTCGCAGCGGCTGGTGGCCATCGCCGAGCGCGGGGCGGCCGCGCTGGCCCTGCACCGGCTGCACGACCGCGACCGCGACAACCTCGTGCGGCGTACCCACCACGAGCTGCTGCTCGCGCTGCAGACCGACCCGGGCGCGGCGGACGTCGTACGACGGTGCGAGCTGGCGGGTCTCCCGACGAGCGGTCGGTCGTACGTCGGGCTCACGGTGCGGCCGCGTCCCGACGCCGGACGCCGCTCGCCCGCGGGCGAGGTGGTGGCGGCCGTCGTACACGCCGCCCACGAGGCGGGGCTGCCCGCGCTGATCTGCGAGCTGGACCACGACGTCCGGGCGCTGCTCGCCGTCTCCCCGACCGCGTCGGACCCGGTGGTCGACCGGCTCGCGGCCGGTGTCCTGCGCCGGCACGCGGTCGTCGTCGGGGCCGGGCGTCCCGCTCCGTCCCTCGCCACCGCCGACCGGACCCTGCGGGAGTCGCGGCAGGTCGTCGACGCGGTCCCCGCGGGCGGCGGCTCTCGCGCCGTGCACCGGCTTGAGGACGTGCACCTGCGCGGCCTGCTGGCCCTGCTCGCCGACGACGACCGGCTGCGGCTCTTCGTCGCCCGCGAGCTGGACCCGCTGCGCCGCCACGACGAGGAGCACGGCACCGAGCTGCTCGCCGCCGTCCGGGCGCTGCTGCTCCACCCCGCCGGCAAGGCCCAGGCCGCGGCCAGCCTGCACCTCTCGCGGCCGTCGTACTACGCCCGGCTGGCCCGCGCCGAGGCCGTCCTCGGCGAGCGCCTCGACGACCCCGACATCCGCCTCTCCCTCCACGCCGCGATCGTCGCCGCCGACCTCGGCGTCGACGCCTGACGCCGGTTGAGGCGCGAGCCCTCGCGCTGGTTGAGGTGCGAGCGAAGCGAGCCCTCGCGCTGGTTGAGGTGTGAGGGCCTCCAGGCCCGAGCCTCGAAACCCAGCAAGACGACAAACGGCCCCCATCGACGCCGACCCCCGACAAGACGGGTTTCGAGGCTCCTCGCTAGCGCTCGTCACACCTCAACCAGCGACACACGCCGGTTGAGGTGCGAGCGAAGCGAGCCCTCGCGCCGGTTGAGGTGTGAGGGCCTCCAGGCCCGAGCCTCGAAACCCAGCAAGACGACAAACGGCCCCCATCGACGCCGACTCCCGACAAGACGGGTTTCGAGGCTCCTCGCTAGCGCTCGTCACACCTCAACCAGCGACACACGATGGTTGAGGTGCGAGCGAAGCGAGCCTCGAAACCCAGCAAGACGACAAGCAAGCTCGATCGAGGCCGACTCTCGACAAGACGGGTTTCGAGGCTCCTCGCTAGCGCTCGTCGCACCTCAACCACCGCTACGCGAGGCCCTCGTCTGCGAGCACCTCCTGGGCGATCCGGAAGGCGGTGTTGGCGTCGGGGACGCCGCAGTAGATCGCCGTCTGGAGCAGCAGCTCCTTGATCTCCTCGACGGTGAGCCCGTTGCGCAGGGCGGCGCGGACGTGCATCGCGAACTCCTCGTGGTGGCCGCGGGCGACCATCGCGGTGAGGGTGATCAGCGAGCGGCTGCGGCGGTCCAGGCCGGGGCGGGTCCAGATCTCGCCCCACGCGTACTCGGTGATCAGGTCCTGGAAGTCGCGGGTGAACTCGGTGGCGTTGGCGGTGGCGCGATCGACGTGCGCGTCGCCGAGCACCTCGCGGCGGACGGTCATGCCGGCGTCGTACCGCGCGCTCGGCGCCGCCGGCGGCGTCTCGCCCAGCAGGTGCTGACGGATCAGGGCGGCGACCGTCCCGGGCGCCTCGGCGGGCGCGAGGTGGGCGACGTCGTCGAGGACGACGAGGCGGCCGTCGCGGACGCCGTCGGCGATCTCCGCCAGCTTCGCGGGCGGCGTGGCCACGTCGACCGCGCCCGCGACGGCGAGCACCGGCGCGGTGACCTCGCCCAGCCGGTCGCGTACGTCGAAGCCCGCGAGCGCCTGGCAGACCAGCGCGTAGCCGTCGTCGACCGCGTCCTGCAGCGTGTGCAGCAGCGCCGACCCGGCGGCGGGCTCCCGCTCCAGGAACCCGGGGCCGAACCACCGCTCCGCCGAGCCCGCCACCAGCGCCGGCGTGCCGGAGGCGCGGACCTGCTCGATCCGGGCCGCCCACGACGCGGGGTCGCCGATCTGCGCGCCGGTGCAGAGCAGTACGGCGCCCTCCACCCGCTCGGGAGCGTCGAGCAGGAGCTGCAGCCCGACGGCGCCGCCCACCGAGTCTCCGGCGTACGCGAATCGGCCGCCGGCCTCGCCGCGCTGCTCCAGCACGTCGTTCACCACGGTGAGTACGCCGCGGGCGAGGTCGGCCATCGTGAACGGCTCGTCCGGGACGGAGGTGTTGTGGCCGTGGCCGGGCAGGTCCCAGGCGAGGACGTCGAAGGCGTCGGTGAGCCCGGCGGCGCAGGCCGTCCACAGGGTGCTCGCGGAGGTGCCGAGCGACGGGCCGAGCACCAGCAGCGGAAGCTCGGTGCGGTGGGCCGCACCGCTCAGTCGGACGGCGGTGATCGCGGGGGTCATCGGTTCTCCTGGGTCTGCGAGAGGGTGGCGCGGCGGACGACGGCGTCCACGATGCCCCCCGCCTGTCCGAGGTACGACGGCGCGGGGTCGTGACCGGCCTGCGCGGCCAGCGAGCGCTGCTCGGCGAGCACGTCGTCGCCGGCCTCGGCGAGCGTGCGGGCCATCCGGTCGGTCCGGACCTCCAGCCCACCGACCAGGTCCGCGGTCTGGGAGACCGCGACCAGGGTGCGGCGTACCAGGTCGCGCAGCGTCGCCCACTCGGCGTGCCAGCCGCCGTCCGCGCGGTCGTCGACCTGGCTCGCCGCGGCCAGGTGCAGCGTCGCGGCGAGCTGGGGCGTGGTCAGCGCGGCGCGCCGTACCAGCACGGACACGACGGGGTTGGCCTTGTTCGGCATGGTCGACGAACCCCCGGCCGAGCCCTCGGCGAGCTCCCCGATCTCGGGGCGGCTCAGGGTCAGGACGTCGTTGGCGATCCGGCCGCAGGCGTCGGTGCAGCCGGCGAGCGCGTCGCCGATCCGGGTGACGGGCGCACGGGTGGTGTGCCACGGCAGCGGGGTCAGCGGCACGTCGCGACCGAGCTCGACCATCCCCGCGCGGGTCCCGGCGGCACCGCCGAGCTGCGCCGGGAACGTCAGTCGTCGTACGTCGTCGCGCGCGTCGAGTACGCCGGTCAGCCATTGCGCGACCCGGAAGCCGAACGTCGTCGGGATGGCGTGCTGGGTCAGCGTGCGGGCGACCACCGGGGTGTCGCGGTGCGCGGTCGCCAGGGCGGCGAGCCCCTCGACGACCCGGTCGAGGTCGTCGAGCAGGTCGGTCACGGCCGCCGACGCCAGCAGCATCAGCGCCGAGTCCACGACGTCCTGGCTGGTCAGGCCGCGGTGCAGCGCGGGATCGCCCGCGCGCTCCCGCAGCAGCCGGACCAGCCCGATGACCGGGTTGCCGCCGCCCTCGGCGTCGCGGGCGAGCAGGTCGAGGTCGGCAGGACCGACGAGGCCGGCCAGGTCGACCCCGGCCCACCGGGACTCCACCGCGACCATCGCCTCGAGGTACGCCGCCGACGTGAAGTGGTCGCCGGCCCGGTGGTCGCCCGGCCAGAAGAGGTCGCCCATGCGTCTCAGTCTCGCCCGTGCGACAGGAAGACGGTCTCCCCCTCGCCCTGGAGCCGGATGTCGAAGACGAAGCCGTGCTCGTCGGGGCGGGCCACGAGCGTGTCGCGTCGCCCGGTCGGCAGCGACGCGAGCAGCCGGTCGTCGGCCGTGGCCGGGCCGGGCAGGTAGGCACGGGTCTGCAGGCGGTCCAGCAGCCCGCGGGCGAAGACGGTCAGGGCGAAGAACGGCGCCGCGCCGGGCCCGGTCGCGCCGGGCGCCAGGGTGGTGAAGGAGTAGCGGCCGGTGTTGTCGGTCGACGCCCGGCCCCACCCGGTGAAGGTGAAGCCGTCGCGGTGCAGCGAGCCCTCCGCCCGCGGCACGACCCCGTCGGCGTCGGCCTGCCAGAGCTCGATCAGGGCGTCCGGCACCGGGGCACCCGCCCCGTCCAGGACCCGTCCGGAGAGGCGGATCGCCCGGGCGCTGCCCGGCGGGACGAGCTCGCTGTCGCCGTCGTACGGCAGGGCGTAGCCGAAGAACGGGCCGACGGTCTGGCCGGGGGTGGGGGTCACTCTTCCTCCATCGGGGTGCGGTGCGAGCCGGTCAGGACGATGTCCCAGCGGTAGCCGGTGCACCACTCGGGCTGCGTGACGTCGTGGTCGTACGACGCCACGAGTCGCGCGCGCGCCGCGGGGTCGACGATCGCCTGGTAGATCGGGTCGAGTGCGAACAGCGGGTCGCCCGGGAAGTACATCTGGGTGACCAGGCGCTGGGTGAACTCGCTGCCGAAGACCGAGAAGTGGATGTGCGCCGGACGCCAGGCGTTGCGGTGGTTCTTCCACGGGTAGGGACCGGGCTTGATGGTGGTGAACCGGTAGTTCCCGTCGCCGTCGGTCAGGCAGCGGCCGACCCCGGTGAAGTTGGGGTCGATGGCGGCCGGGTGCTGGTCGCGCTTGTGGATGTAGCGCCCGCCGGCGTTGGCCTGCCAGACCTCGACCAGCTGGTGCCGGACCGGCCGGCCGTCGCCGTCGAGCACCCGACCGGTGACGACCATCCGCTCGCCCACCGGCTCGCCGGAGTGCTGGATGGTCAGGTCGGCCTCGAGCGGGTCGACGTCCGAGTGCCCGAAGGCCGGTGACCACAGCTCGATCCCCTCGGGGTCGGCGTGGTGCAAGTCCTTGGTGGGGTGCCGCAGGATGCTGCTGCGGTACGGCGGGTAGTCGAGCCGCACCCGATCCTCGGTCCGCCCCTCGGCGGCGTACTTCTCGGCGATGGTCGCGATCTCGTCGCTGACCTCGGCCTGCGAGGAGGCCGCGGCGTCTGAGGAAGCTGTACTCACACCGGGGACCGTACGGCGGGGACCGTGGCCGCCGTCTCACTCGGCTTCCGACCAGCGGAAGCATCGTGTCGTCTAGACCACGACGCGGATGTGACCGTCGTCCCTATGCAACGCCTCTCCTGGCCCGTGGCCCTCTGCTGGATCGCCGTCGCGCTCGACGGCTTCGACCTCGTCGTCCTCGGCGCCGTGATCCCCACGCTCTCCGTGACCGGTGCTCTCGGCTTCACCGACGCCTCACTCACCACCGCCTCCACGATCGGCCTGGTCGGCGTGGGCATCGGCGCCGTGGCGATCGGCCCGCTGACCGACCGGTTCGGGCGGCGGCTCAGCCTGATCTCCAGCATCGCCCTCTTCTCGGTGCTGACGATCGCGATCGCCTTCGCGCAGACGACGACGCAGTTCACCGCGCTGCGCTTCCTCGCGGGCCTCGGCCTCGGCGCCTGCCTGCCCACGGCGCTCGCGTACATGAGCGAGCATGCCCCGGCGGGCCGTGGCGGCTCGGCGGTGACCCGGATGATGACCGGCTACCACGTCGGCGCGGTCATCACGGCGCTGCTGGCCCTGTGGGTGATCGACGCGTTCGGCTGGGAGTCGATGTTCGTGATCGGCGGCGTCGCCGGCCTGCTCACCCTGCCGGTCATGTGGGCCAAGCTGCCCGAGTCCGAGACCTACCTGCGCCGTACCGCCCAGAAGCCGCCGCGCAGCACCGAGGTCGTCCGCGGCCGGTACCTGCGGATCAGCCTCGGCCTGTGGGTGGCGTCGTTCATGGGCCTGCTGCTCGTCTACGGCCTCAACACCTGGCTGCCCAAGATCATGGGCGAGGCGGGCTACTCCATCACCGCCGGCACGACCCTGCTGCTCGTCCTCAACGTCGGCGCCGTCATCGGCCTGCTCGTGGCCGGCGTCATCTCGGACTCGCGCGGCAACAAGCCGACGGTGCTCCTGTGGTTCGGCCTCGCGGCCGTCTTCCTCGTCCTGCTGTCGATCAAGCTGGAGCACGAGCTGCTCGTGTACGCCGCCGTACTGCTCACCGGCATCTTCGTGTTCAGCGCCCAGGTGCTGGTCTACGCGTTCGTCGGGCACCTCTACCCGCCGGAGATCCGCGGCACGGCGCTCGGTGCCGCTGCGGGCATCGGCCGGGTCGGCGCCATCGTCGGCCCGTCCCTCGGCGGCGCGCTCGTCACGGCGGGGATCGCCTACCCCTGGGGCTTCTACGCGTTCGCGGTCGCGGCCCTGCTCGCCGTACTCGCCCTCGCGACCGTCCCCGCCCACGTCTCCTCCGAACCCCTCGTCCCCGAGCCGGCGTGAGTTGAGTGCCGACCCGGCGCGAGTTCGCGCCGGGTCGGCACACGCTCGGGGTGGGAGGATCGGGGCATGGCCGGCAACGTCTCCCGCCCCGGCACCACGGTGACCGGGCGGGCGCTCGCGCTGATCGGGGCGTTCGACGAGGACCACCGGCGGCTCACGCTGACCGAGCTGGCGGTCCGGGCCGAGCTGCCGCTGCCGACAGCGCACCGGCTGGTCGCCGAGCTGGTGGCGTGGGGCGCGCTCGCCCGGGCGGGCGACGGCCGGTACGTCGTCGGCCGGCGGCTGTGGGACATCGGGCTGCTGGCGCCGGTCAACGCGGGCCTGGTCGAGGTCGCCTCGCCGTTCCTGCACGACCTGTACGGCGCCACCCTGGCCACCGTCCACCTCGCGGTGCGCGACGGGACGGAGGTGCTCTACCTGGACCGGCTGCGCGGCCACGCCTCGGTGCCGGTCGTGAGCACCGTGGGCAGTCGGCTCCCGATGCACGCGACGGGCGTCGGCAAGATCCTGCTCGCGCACGCACCGCCCGACGTCCAGGCCCAGGTCCTCGGCAGCCTGGCCCGGATCACGCCGTACACCGTGACCCAGCCGGGGACCCTGCGCCGCCAGCTGGCCCGCGCTGCTCGCGAGGGGTACGCCACGACCGTCGAGGAGATGAGCCTCGGCGCCTGCTCGGTCGCGGTGCCGATCCGGCGCGGACCCGACGTCATCGCCGCCCTCGGGATGGTCGTCCCGTCACTCAAGAACGACCGCCCGCGGCTGGTCGCGGCGCTGCAGGTCGCCGCTCAGGGCGTGGGGCGGGCGATCAGCGGGGTGACGGGCGCGAGCACCTCGTCGTCCCCCGCCTGAGCCTTCTCGACCTCGCGGGCGGCCCGGGGTGCGGACTCCTTGCTGGCCTGCCACAGGAACAGGATCATCACGCCGACCACGGCGAACGCCGCGATCGCGATGAAGAGTGCCCACCAGAGCGGGCCGAAGCTGAAGCTGCCGGGGTTCATCTCGTTGATCACCCTCCGAGCGTCGTACGCCGGACGGGCGGCGGGCAGGGCCGAAGGTCCGGGACCCCCGGGACTCAGGTCGGGACCGGGTGGTCGACCAGGGCCAGGAAGTAGCCGCCGTCGGTGGCGTGCCCGGGCCGGGACCAGGCCACCTCGCGCCAGCCCTCGCCGGGCAGGCGCGCGACGAACCCGTGTACGTCGGCCTCCCGGGAGCTGATCAGCAGCAGCCGGCGCCGCTCCGGGGGTCCGAGCTGCTCGGCGCCCAGGACCGACTCCAGGCCGTGGTCGACCAGGGTGCCGGTGGCGTCGAGGAAGCGAGCCCGCAGCTGGCGGGGTCCCGCGACCCAGACCGTGGCACGCCCCTCCGCGACCGGCCGGTCGGCGGACTGCTCCGCCGGGAGCAGGTCGACCCCCATCGCTCACATGCGCCGACCCTAGGGGGTGCGGCTCTGGGGCTTCCGACTCGCGAGACCTCCCGGCGCCGGATGACGGCCTCGTGAGAGCATCCGAGCGTGTCCCTCTCGCGGCAGGTCGGCCGCGTCACGCTCACCGGTCTGCTGGCCGTCGTCCTCGTGGCCGTCGTCAACGGCGCGGTCCTGGTCTACCTCGGCGTGGTCCAGAAGCGCGCGCTCGAGCAGGCCTCCGACGGCGCCCGGGCGATCCGGCTCGCGCACCTCGCCATGCTCGACCAGGAGACCGGTCTCCGCGGCTACCTGCTCACGGGCGACGAGGCCGGCCTCACGCCGTACACGGAGGGCCGCGTGAGCGCGGCCGAGCGGCTCGACGAGGCGGCGGAGCTGATCGGCGACGAGGACGACATCGCCTCCCTGCTGGAGCGGCAGCAGGCCGCGATCGACGCCTGGAGCGTGGAGTGGGCCGACGAGGCCCTGGCCGTCGGGGACGGCCTGGCCGCGCAGCCGGGCAGTGCCGCGAAGACCGCGTTCATCGAGCGCGGTCAGGAGCTGTTCGACACCTACCGGAGCAACCACGAGGAGCTCCAGGACGCGGCGGACGACCTCCGCGCCACCGAGCAGGCCATGCAGACGCGGGTGCTCGCGCTGGCCCTCGTCCTGGAGGTGCTGCTCCTGACGGGGGCGGCGTACGTCGTCAGCCGCCAGCGCCGAGCACTCCGCGCGGCGGTCGTGGAGCCGGTCGACGAGCTGCTCGACGGGATCGGGCGGATCCGCGACGGCGACCTCACCCCGACCACCCGCCGTCCCGCCCCGGCCGAGCTGCGCCTGATCGGCGAGGGTCTCGACGACATGGCCCAGGCCCTCGCTCAGCGGGAGAGCGACCTGGTGGCGGCGCGACAGGAGGCCGAGGCGGCCAACGTCGCCAAGTCGGCGTTCCTGGCCACCATGTCCCACGAGATCCGCACCCCCATGAACGCCGTCATCGGGATGAGCGGGCTGCTGCTGAGCAGCGACCTCGACGAGCAGCAGCGCGACTACGCCGAGACCGTCCGGGCCTCCGGCGACGCGCTGCTCACGATCATCAACGACGTCCTCGACTTCTCGAAGATCGAGTCCGGCGAGCTCGAACTGGAGCAGCACGCCTTCGCGCTGCGCGAGTGCGTCGAGACCTCGCTCGACCTGGTCGCGGCCCAGGCCGGCGCGAAGGGCCTCGACCTGGCCTGCCGGATCGACGACGACGTACCGCCGGTGGTCGCGAGCGACGTGACCCGGGTCCGTCAGGTGCTGGTCAACCTGCTCAGCAACGCCGTGAAGTTCACCGAGCGGGGCGAGGTCCTCGTGTGGGTCCGGGTCGAGGACGGCACCGACCCCGACCGGCCGACCCTGGCGTTCGCGGTCCGCGACACCGGCATCGGCATCCCGGAGGACCGGATGCACCGGCTGTTCCGATCGTTCAGCCAGGTCGACAGCAGCACGACCCGCGTGTACGGCGGCACCGGGCTCGGCCTCGCGATCAGCCAGCGGCTCGCGGAGGCCCTGGGCGGCCGGCTGCTGGTGGAGAGCGAGGACGGGGTCGGCTCCACGTTCACCCTGGTGGTCCCGATGACGCGAGCCACCGGCGAGGAGGATCGCGCGCGCGTGGCCCCCGCCGAGCTCCGCGGCCGGCGGGCCCTGGTCGTGGACGACAACGACACCAACCGGCAGATCCTCCGCGCGCAGCTCGAGGGATGGGGCATGGAGGTCGTGGACCACGCCGATCCCGTGCAGGCGCTGCGGGCCGCACGGACAGGCGACGACCCCTTCGACCTGGGCGTGCTCGACATGCACATGCCCTTCCTCGACGGCCTCGGACTGGCCCGTGGGCTGCGCGACCTGCCCGCGTGGGCCGACGTACCCCTGCTCCTGCTGACCTCGCTCGGCGAGCGGCTGCCGGAGGCCGAGGAGGTCCGGCTGACCCACCTGACCAAGCCGGTCAAGGCGGCCGCCCTCCGGGACACGGTCGCCCAGCTGCTCGGTGCCCGCGAGCTCGTCGAGACGCAGGCGGCCACACCCGCGACGGTGGGGCCGCTGCGGATCCTGCTCGCCGAGGACAACACCGTGAACCAGAAGGTCGCGACGCTGATGCTCGAGCGCCTCGGCCAGCGGCCGGTCGTCGTCGCCAACGGCGAGGAGGCCCTGGCGGCCGTGCACGCGGCGGCGTACGACCTGGTGCTCATGGACGTGCACATGCCGGTCATGGACGGGCACGAGGCGACCCGGCGGATCCGGGCCGAGCTGCCCGCCGAGCGGCAGCCGCGCATCGTCGCGATGACCGCCGGCGCGCTCGTCGAGGACATCGACGCCACCTTCGCCTCGGGCATGGACGACCACCTCTCCAAGCCGGTCCGCAGCGAGGAGCTCGCGGCGGCGCTGGCGCGGGTCCGGACCCGGCCCGAGAACGAGGCGGAGCCGCCGGAGGCGGGCGAGGAGGAGCTCCCGCCCGTGCTCGACCCCACGGTGCTCGAGACGCTCGTCGGGCACCTCGGCGCCGGTGCCGACGCCTTCCGGCAGCGGCTCGTCGACGCCTGGGTCGCGGACTCCGGGCAGCAGCTGGCCCGGCTCGACGCCGCCGTGTCCGCCTCGGACGCCGACGCCGCGGGCGACATCGCGCACAGCATGCGCTCGGCGAGCGCGGCCCTCGGCGCGCTGCGGGTCGCCCACCGGTTCGGAGAGCTGGAGGCCGTGGCCCGCGACGGTGCCGACCCGGCGCGGGTGGCCGAGCTCGCCGCCGCCGCGAGTGCCGAGGTCCGGCGGGCGAGGGACGCCCTCACCGACTGAGCCGTTGCTCCATCCCCCCGATCGCGACGAGGAGGCCCCCGACGTGCCCACCCCCGAGCCGTCCCCCCAGCACCGACGCCTCGACGAGGTCGCCCACCGCGTGCGGGACCTGCTGCACACCCGCATCGCGCTGGTCTCGACCTTCGAGGGCGGCCGGCACTACTTCGTCGGAGCCGCCGGGCTGCCGCCGGACCTGGACCGCGCCCGGGAGATCCCGATGCTCGAGTCGTTCTGCACCTACGTGCACGAGGGCGGCGCGCAGCTCGTCGTCGACGACGTCCGGCTCGAGACGCGCGTCGCCGCCCATCCGCTGATCGGCGAGCTGGGGATCCGCGCGTACGCCGGCTGGCAGATCACCGACGACGAGGGCCTGGTCGTCGGGGTGCTCTCGGTCCTGGACGACCGGCCGCGGGCCTGGACGGCCGCAGAGCTGACCGTGCTCGTCGAGCAGGCGGACGCGTGCGGCCCCGACGTCCGCGCGCTGGCCACCGGGCGGCCCTGAGCCTCCTAGCCTGAGGCACATGATCCTGGAGTTCGAGGGCGTGGTCTGGGAGTGGCGTGGGCCCGCGCCGTACCACTTCGTGTCGGTGCCGGAGGACGAGTGCGCGGAGCTCGCCGAGGCTGCGGCACTGGTGTCCTACGGCTGGGGCATGATCCCGGTGACGGTGGCCGTCGGGGACACGACGATCACGACGTCGCTGTGGCCGAAGGACGGCGGGTACGTCGTACCGCTGAAGGACAAGCTGCGCGCGGCCGAGGAGATCGCGCTGGGCGACGTCGTGTCCGTCCGGCTGAGCGTCGACGTGCGGCCGCGCTAGCTGTACCCGGCCATCAGGTTGGTGACAGTCGGCTGGTTGGGGGCTTGCCTCCGAGGGCGCTGTGGCGGCGTTCAGTGTTGTAGTGCTCGAGCCAGGGTGCAAGGGCAGCGGCGCGGGCAGTGTTGCTGGTGAAGACCTGCCG
>NZ_DATJTA010000083.1:0-17275 GCF_035503875.1 Nocardioides sp. | reverse complement strand
AGCTCGGCGCGCCGAACAACACGCTCGTCACTCCGACTGTCTACAACCAGCTCTTCACGATGCACGGGACGACGATGGTCTTCCTGTTCATCGTCCCCTTCATGGCGGGGCTGGCGAACTACTTCGTGCCGCTGATGATCGGGGCCCGCGACATGGCGTTCCCGCGGCTGAACGCGCTGTCCTACTGGCTGCTGCTGGCGGGCGGGATCGTGTTCTACGCCTCGATCTTCTGGAACCCGCCGGAAGCGGGCTGGGTCAGCTTCCTGCCGCTCGCCAACCAGCACTTCTCGCCGACCGGCGGCGAGGACGCCTGGATCTACCTGATCCACCTCACCGGCCTCTCCTCCCTGCTCGGCGCGATCAACTTCTACGCGACGATCGCGAACATGCGCGCCCGCGGCATGAGCTGGGGCCGCCTGCCGCTGTTCATCTGGACGATCCTGACCTACTCGGTGCTGCTGATCTTCGCGCTGCCGGTGATCGCCGCCGCCGTCACGCTGCTGCTCACCGAACGCCATTTCGGCACCCACTTCTTCGACGCGGCGACCGGCGGCTCGCCGATCCTCTGGCAGCACCTGTTCTGGTTCTTCGGGCACCCGGAGGTCTACATCATCGCGCTGCCGTTCTTCGGCATCGTGACGGAGATCCTCCCGGTGTTCAGCCGCAAGCCGCTCTTCGGGTACGTCGGCCTGGTCGGCGCGACGCTCGGCATCGCGATCCTCTCGGTCGCGGTGTGGGCGCACCACATGTTCGTGACCGGAGCGGTCGACCTGCCCTTCTTCTCGGGCATGACGTTCCTGATCGCGGTGCCGACAGGAGTGAAGTTCTTCAACTGGATCGGGACGATGTGGGGCGGATCCCTGTCCTTCGACACCCCGATGCTGTGGTCGATCGGCTTCCTGACGACCTTCCTCTTCGGTGGTCTGACCGGCATCATCCTGGCCAGCCCGCCGCTGGACTTCCACGTCTCCGACTCCTACTTCGTGGTCGCGCACTTCCACTACGTCGTCTTCGGCACCGTGGTGTTCGCGATGTTCGCCGGCTTCTACTTCTGGTGGCCGAAGATGACGGGCCGGATGCTCGACGAGCGCCTCGGCAAGCTGCACTTCTGGCTGCTGTTCGTCGGCTTCCACACGACCTTCCTCGTCCAGCACTGGCTGGGTGTCGAGGGCATGCCGCGTCGCTACGCGGACTACCTGCCCGGTGAGGGCTTCACCACCCTCAACCAGGTCTCCACCATCGGTGCCTTCCTGCTGAGCGCGTCGACGCTGCCGTTCTTCTACAACGTCTACGTCTCCCGCCGGGCGCCGAAGGTCGAGGTCGACGACCCGTGGGGTTGGGGCCGCTCCCTGGAGTGGGCCACCAGCTGCCCGCCGCCGCGCCACAACTTCGTGACGATCCCGCGGATACGCTCGGAGTCGCCGGCCTTCGACCTCCACCACCCGGAGATCGCAGCGCTGGAGCTGGAGGAGAACACCGCGGCCCGCGACGGCGAGCCGGCGGACGCACCTGACATGGAGGGCCGCGCCGAGCTGATCGACGAGCGGACCTCGGACGACGACCCGGAGGGCAAGCACCGATGAAGGCTGAAGCCTGGATCTTCGCGGCCTGCACCATCTTCCTGGCGCTGGTCACCCCCGCGTACTGGCTCGTCACGGACGCCAGCGACCACGGTGGCGACTGGACGGGGACGTCGGCGCTGGTCATGACCACGCTGCTGACCGCCATGGTCACGCTCTACCTCGGCTTCCACGCCCGCCGGATGGACCCCCGTCCGGAGGACCGCAAGGAGGCCGAGATCGCGGACGGCGCCGGCGAGCTCGGGTTCTTCCCGCCGTACTCCTGGTGGCCGCTGTGGTGCGCCCTGACGCTCAGCGTCATGGTGTTCGCGCTGGCCATGACCGCGTGGTGGCTGGTCATCATCGGCGGGGTGCTCGGATCGCTCGCCCTGTGCGGCCTGATCTTCGAGTACTACCGCGGGGAGCACGCGCACTGACGCCCACGTGACGCGCGCAGCACCCGTCGGTTTCTCGACCGGCGGGTGCTCGCGGTTACGCTTGACGAGCCGCCGGACCCCACGTCCGGCGGCTCGCCACGTCTTCCGGGAGTTCTGCATGTTCGTGAGCCGCGCTCGCACGGCCCTCGCCACCGGCACCGCCCTCGTCCTCGCCGCCACCCTGACCGCCTGCGACGCGGGCAACGCCCTCTCCGGAGGCAGCGACGACGAGACCCCGGGCGCCTCGCAGACCACCGCCGCGTCCGCACCGGCCGGACGCGTGGGCGCCAACGTGCGCGACGGCGCGACCGACGTGCCGGTCGACCAGATCCTCGCCGTGCGCGCGAAGGACGCTCGACTCACCAAGGTCAGTGTGGTCTCCGAGGCCGGCGAGGTCGCCGGTGCGCTGAGCGAGGACGAGACGACCTGGACCGCGTCCGCCCGCCTGGAGCCCGGGGCGTCGTACGTCCTGCGCGCCCGCGCCAGCGGCGACGACGGCCAGGCCGTCCGCCGGGTCACCCGGTTCAGCACCCAGGACCTCTCGCTCGACCAGCAGACCTACGCCTCCGTCGCGCCGCTCGCCGGCGAGACGGTCGGGGTCGGGATGCCGGTCGTGGTGTCCTTCGACGTGCCCGTGACCGACCGGGCCTCGATCGAGAAGCACCTCCAGGTCACCTCGAACCCCGTCCAGGGGGGCAGCTGGCGCTGGGTCAGCGACACCGAGGTGCACTGGCGCCCGAAGCGGTACTGGCAGGCCGGCACCGACGTCACGGTCGACGTCGACATCAACTCGGTGCCCGCCGGGGGCGGGATCTACGGCCAGGAGAGCCGCCGTGTCGAGTTCCACGTCGGCGACGCGAACGTCTACAAGGTGAACGCCAAGACCCACCAGATGCAGGTCTTCAGCAACGGCAAGCTGTTGCGCAAGCTCCCGATCACCACGGGCAAGGCCGGCTTCACGACCCGCTCGGGCGTCAAGGTCATCATGGAGAAGTCCGAGAAGCGGCGGATGAACTCCGAGACCGTCGGCATCTCCGCCGGCAGCGCCGAGGCCTACGACATCGACGACGTCCGCTGGGCGATGCGGCTGACCCACTCCGGCGAGTTCATCCACGCCGCGCCCTGGTCGGTGGGATCCCAGGGCCGCGCGAACGTCAGCCACGGCTGCACCGGCATGAGCACCGAGGACGCCGGCTGGCTCTACGCCATGAGCAAGCGCGGCGACGTCGTCGAGTACGTCGGCACCGACCGGCCGATGACCCTCGACAACGGGTACGGCGACTGGAACGCGTCGTTCGCCGAGTACCGCCAGGGCTCCGCGCTCAGCTGACCCGAGCGGTCGTCAGTCGGCCAGCAGCTCGCGCACCCGCGGGGCCACCTTGGTGCCGTAGAGCTCGATCGTGCGCATCAGGTGCTCGTGCGGCATCGGGCCGTTGCTGTACTTCAGGTCGAAGCGGTCGATCCCGAGCGTCCGCACCGTCGTCGCGATCTTGTGCGCGACGGTCTCGGGGGAGCCGACGTACAGCGATCCGCCCGCGACCTCCCGCTCGAAGTCGAGTCGGGTGGCCGGCGGCCAGCCGCGCTCGGCGCCGATCCGGTCCCGGTTGGCCTTGAAGTGCGGGAAGAGCAGCTCCTTGGCCTCCTCGTCGGTGTCGAAGACGAAGCCGGGGGAGTGCACCAGGATCGGCTGCGCCGGCTGTCCGAGCTCGTCGAGCGCGCGACGGTAGAGGTCCGTGTACGGCGCGAAGCGGGCCGGTTCACCGCCGATGATCGCGAGCGCCAGCGGGAAGCCGTAGCGCGCGGCGCGGACGACCGACTCGGGGGAGCCGCCGACGCCGACCCACGCCGGCAGGCTGCCGCGCTCGGTGGGGGGATGCACGCGGGCGCCGACCAGCGGGCCGCGCACCGTGCCCTCCCAGGTGACCTCGCCCTCCGAGCGCAGCGCGGCGAACAGGTCGAGCTTCTCGCTGAAGAGCCGCTCGTAGTCGCCGAGGTCGAAGCCGAAGAGCGGGAACGACTCGGTGAACGAGCCGCGGCCGAGGGTGACCTCCGCCCGACCGTTCGAGATCGCGTCGAGCGTGGCGAAGCGCTCGTAGACGCGCACGGGGTCGTCGGAGCTCAGTACCGTCACCGCGGTGCCCAGCACGATGCGCTCGGTGCGGGCGGCGATCGCGCTCAGCACGACGTCCGGTGCGGAGACGGCGTAGTCGTCGCGGTGGTGCTCCCCGACGCCGAACGCGTCCACGCCGACCCGGTCGGCGAGCACGCCCTGCTCGACGGTGTTGCGCACGACCTGTGCGGGCGAGAGGGGAGTGCCGTCCAGGCCGACGGTGACGTCGCCGAACGTGTCGAGGCCGAGCTGGATGCCGGTGCTCATGATTGCCGTCCTCCGGTAGTCGTTGCCGGTTCAACCACTCTGCCCCGCGGCGCATTCCGGTCCGAAATGGCACGAAGGCCCCGGGAGGTCCCGGGGCCTTCGTGACGGAGCGGTACGGCGTCAGTGACCGCCGCGGAGCGTCTCGCCGTCGACCGAGTGGTGGCCGTCGAACTGGTGGCCGTCGGCGGCGTGGCCGTCGAGCGAGGCCTGCAGCTCGTGCTCGTGCTCGGCGTGGTGGTGCGCCTCCTCGAGCTCCTCGGCCGTGGGCTTCTGGACGTTGTCGCCGAACCACAGCGTCGACAGCCGCGCCCGGAGGGCGTTCTTGCGGCTGGCCGGTGCTGCGATGCCGTTCTCGTCGACGTCGCCCTCGACCGTGTAGACCTCGTCGCGGTCCCGTGCGGTGAGCGTGTACGCCCTGGCGGGGCTGATCGGCAGGTGCTTCTCCGAGTAGCCGCCCTCGGGGGAGCGCATGATGATGCCGGTCTCGTAGCCGTGCAGCAGCTTCTCGTTGTCGTGCCGCTGCAGCGAGATGCACCAGCGCCGGGTGATCAGGAACGCGATCACCGGCCCGACGAAGACCAGGAACCGCAGCCAGTACGTGATCGTGTTGATCGACATGTGGAGCTTGATCGCGATGATGTCGTTGCCGCCGGCGGCCCAGAGGATGCCGTAGAAGGTCATCAGCGCGACCATCAGCGCGGTGCGCGTCGGAGCGTTGCGCGGGCGCTGCAGCAGGTGGTGGTCCCGCTTGTCGCCGGTGATCCAGGACTCCAGGAACGGCAGCAGCATCAGGATCGTGAACATCAGGCCGGGGAGCACGATGATCGGCAGGAAGACGTTCCAGGCGATGGTGAAGTCGCCCCACAGGTGGGTCTCCCAGCCGGGCATGATCCGCAGCGCGCCGTCCGGCCAGCCCATGTACCAGTCGGGCTGGGAGCCCGCGGTCACCTTGGACGGGTCGTACGGTCCGTACATCCAGACCGGGTTGATCTGCATCAGGCCACCCATGAGCGCGGTGACGCCGAAGACGATGAAGAAGAACCCGCCGGCCTTGGCGGCGTACACCGGCAGCATCGGGAAGCCCACGACGTTCTGCTCGGTGCGGCCGGGACCAGGCCACTGGGTGTGCTTGTGGTACACGAGCAGGAGCATGTGGGCCGCGATCAGGGCGAGCAGCAGGCCCGGGATCAGCAGCACGTGGATGATGTAGAGCCGGGGGATGATCGCGTCGCCGGGGAACTCGCCGCCGAAGAGGAAGAACGAGAGGTACGTCCCCACGACGGGGATCGACTTCATGAACCCGTCGGCGGCGCGGACGCCGGTGCCCGAGAGCAGGTCGTCGGGGAGCGAGTAGCCGGTGAAGCCCTCCAGGGTGCCGAGCAGCAGCAGCAGCGACCCGATCACCCAGTTGAGCTCGCGGGGCTTGCGGTGCGCGCCCGTGAAGAACACCCGGAGCAGGTGGATCATCATCGAGGCGATGAACAGCATCGCCGCCCAGTGGTGCATCTGCCGCATGAGCAGACCGCCGCGGACGTCGAACGAGATGTTGAGCGTGGAGACCATGGCCTCCGACATCGCGATGCCGCGCAGCTGGTCGTAGGAGCCCTCGTAGTGGACCTCGCTCATGCTGGGGGTGAACCACAGCGTGAGGAAGACACCGCTGAGCAGCAGGACGACGAAGCTCCACAGCGCGATCTCGCCGAGCATGAAGGACCAGTGGTCGGGGAAGACCTTGCGCAGGTTCTTCTTGGCCATCGTGGCCAGGCCGAGCCGGTCGTCGGCCCAGGTCGCGACGGCGCCGGCCTTGCTGGGCTTGGCCGGGGTCGCCGCCGAGCTGTTGCTCGACGCGACCTTGCTGGTGTCGATGGCCATCAGGAATCACGCTCCCAGAAGCTTGGTCCGACGGGCTCGGTGAAGTCGCTCTGGGCGACGATGTACCCCTCGGAGTCGACCGCGATCGGCAGCTGGGGCAGCGCCCGGGCCGCGGGGCCGAAGATCACGCGTCCCGCGTCGGCCAGGTCGAAGGTCGACTGGTGGCACGGGCACAGCAGGTGGTGGGTCTTGCGCTCGTTCAGCGAGATCGGGCAGCCGACGTGAGTGCAGATCTTGGAGTAGCAGAGGATCCCGTCGACGCTCCAGTTCTCGCGTCCCCGGGCGGGGGTGTTGTCGGCCGGGTCCATGCGGATCAGGACGACGGCAGCCTTGGACTTCGCCACCTGGAGCGGCACGCCCTCGATGAGCGGCTGGCCGTTCTCGTCGGTCTCGAAGATCGCGGCGGGCTCGGCGTTGAACAGGTCGCCGATCTCGACGTCGGAGGGGCGGATCGGCGTGCCGACGACGTCGCGCACGACGCGCATGCCCTTCTTCCACACGGTGTGCTCGAGGCCGGCGCCGGTCTCGGCGTCGGACACCTGCGCGTTGGTGGGGCCGAGGTCGCGCAGCAGCACGACGGCGGGCGCGCCGAGGATCGCTACGGCGCCCAGCAGCGAGTTGCGGACCAGGGGCCGACGGGCGATGCCGGACTCCTCGAGGCCGGCCTGCAGCGCGGCGACGGTGAGCGCGCGGTCCTCGTCGCTGGAGGCGGCCGGGTGGCGCTGCTCGGTGAGCTCCACGTCGGCCATGAGCTTGCGGGCCCACTGGATGATGCCGACGCCGATGAGCAGCAGGGCGCCACCCAGGCTGGCGCCGAGGGCGACGTTCGAGGCGCCCATGCCCAGGACCGTGTCGTGGTTGTCGCCGACCTCGAGAGCGAAGTAGGCGACCACGAAGAGCACCGCGCAGACGGCGGACAGCCCGAACAGGGCGGCGACCTGGCGCTCGGCGCGCTTCTCGGCCTTGGGGTCCACATCGGTCGGGCGCCAGTGGTGCTCGGGCAGGCCCGGGTTGTCGATCGGCTCCTCCACCTGGACGGGGAGGTTGTCGTGGCCGCTCACGCTTCCACCTTCTTCTTCTTCGTCGTGCGCGTCGTGTGGGCCGCGATCCAGACGGCGAAGCCCACGAGGCCTCCGATGCCGATCAGCCAGGCGAACATGCCCTCGGAGACGGGGCCGAGACCACCGAGGGTGAAGCCGCCGTACGAGGGCTGCTCACGCAGGGAGTAGAGGTAGGCGATGACGTCGCGCTTCTCCTCGGGCGACAGGTTGCCGTTCGAGAAGCTGTCCATCTGGCCGGGGCCGGTGAGCATGGCCTCGTAGATGTGGACGGCCTCGGTGTCGCTGAGGTTGGGCGCGAAACCGCCCTGGGGCATGGCGCCGCCCTTGCCGTTGAAGTTGTGGCAGGCGGTGCAGTTGGTGAGGAAGATCTGGCCACCGCGGGAGATCGCGGCCTCGCGCTCCTCCTCGGTGAGACCCGCGACGGAGTACTCCTCCGGGTTGGGCCGGGCGGGGCCGGGGCCGAGGGAGGCGACGAAGGCGGCGAGCTGCTCGACCTCCTCGTCGGAGAACGTCCGCGGCTTGACCTGGCCCTGGACGCCGGGCTGGGCCAGCGGCATGCGGCCGGTCTCGACCTGGAAGTGCACGGCGGCGGCGCCGACGCCCACCAGCGAGGGGCCGTAGTTGTCACCGTTGACGGTGGCGATGCCCTCGCCGTTCTGACCGTGGCAGAACGAGCAGCCCTGGAGGAAGAGCTTGCGCCCCTCCTCGACCTGGACGGCGTTGCTCTGCGCGTCCTCGGCCTGGGAGCTGGGCATCACCGCGTAGGTGATCCCACCGGTGGTGAGGAGTCCGATGAGGAGCAGCGCCAACCCGGCGAGGCGGCTGCGGCGATGCCGCGAGAGTCGACCGGCGGAGCGGTTGAGGAAACGCACGAATTGGTCCTTGCGAGTCGGCGGGGCGGGCTACTTGACGAGGTAGATCGTGGCGAAGAGCCCGATCCAGACCACGTCGACGAAGTGCCAGTAGTAGGAGACGACGATCGCGCTGACCGCCTGCTCGTGGGTGAACCGGCGGGCGATGTAGGTGCGTCCGAGGACGAACAGGAACGCGATCAGGCCGCCGGTGACATGGATCCCGTGGAACCCGGTGGTGAGGTAGAACATCGTGCCGTAGGCCGAGTCCTGGATGGTCACGCCCTCCTGCACGAGGGTGGCGTACTCGACGGCCTGGCCGGCGACGAAGACGGCGCCCATCACGTAGGTGAGGATGAACCACTCGCGCAGGCCCCAGCCCTTGACCTGGAAGACCGAGCCGGTGCGGCCCACCTGACCGCGCTCGGCGGCGAAGACGCCGAGCTGGCACGTCAGTGACGACAGCACCAGGATCGTGGTGTTCACCGCGGCGAACGGGATGTTCAGGATCTCGGTGTTCTGCGCCCACAGGTCGGGGCTGACCGACCGGATCGTGAAGTACGACGCGAAGAGCGCCGCGAAGAACATGAGCTCACTCGAGAGCCAGATGATTGTCCCGACGCTGACCATGCTCGGTCGGTCGTGGTGCCCGTGCAGACGGGATGCCGGAATGGTCGTTGCTGTCGCCACGCGGTCATTATGTCGTGACCGGTTCTCGTAGCCACCCCGACCCCCTGATGGAGGGGGTCTTAAACTTCACAGAGTGCTGAACCCTGCGGTGACGACCGCGCTGACCACCGTGCTCACGGCCTCTCCCGACCTCCCCGAGCCGTCCTTCGGGGGGTTCTTCACCGAGTGGTCGCTGGCGCCCCTGCCGTTCGTGCTGACGGTGTGGGCCGTGGGTCTCTACCTGTGGGGAGTGCTCTCGCTGCGGCGCCGCGGCGACCGCTGGCCGATCGGTCGGACGATCGCCTTCGTCGTGGTCGGGATGGGCTCGTTCTACGTCGCGACGGCGTCGGGACTGGCGGCGTACGACTCGACGCTGCTGAGCGTGCACATGGTCCAGCACATGGTGCTCTCGATGGTCGTGCCGATGGCGCTCGCGCTCGGTGCGCCGGTCACTCTCGCGCTGCGCACCCTGCCGGCGTCGCCGCGGCGCTGGCTGCTGGCCGCGCTGCACTCGCCGGTGGCCCGGGTGCTGTCCTTCCCGCCGCTGGCCTTCGCCCTCTACATCGTCTCGCCGTGGGCGCTCTACTTCACCGGCTGGTACGACGCGTCGCTGTCGTCGACGTACGTCCACGAGATGATGCACATCCACCTGGTGCTCGTCGGGTCGCTGTTCTTCTGGCCGCTGATGGGCGTCGACCCGGTCCCCGGGCGGGTGGGCTACCCGTTCCGGGTGGCGCTGACGGTGCTCACGCTGCCGTTCCACGCCTTCCTCGGCGTCACGATCATGGGCCAGGAGTCGCTGATCGGCGGCGATCACTACCTCGCGCTGCGGGACGGGCCGATGGGCGCCTGGCTCCCGAACGCCGCCGACGACCAGCACCTGGCGGGCGGGATCCTGTGGGCGTCCGGCGATCTGGTGGGCCTCACGTTCTTTGGGGTGCTGTTCTTCCAGTGGGTGCGCTCCTCGATGAAGGAGGCCGAGCGCGAGGACCGGCGTCTCGACCTCCTGGAGGCCCGGGAGCGGGCCGCCAGCCACGCCGAGCGCTGAGCGGCGCTTCGCGGAGGTCCGTGGGCACGCGACCCGTGGACGTCGTACGATCGCGCACGTGAGCGAGCCGATGAAGCCTCTCCAGGTGCTGGTCTACAGCGACGACGTCAACACCCGGCAGCAGGTGATCCTGGCCCTGGGGCGTCGTCCTCACCCGGATCTGCCCGAGCTGGAGTACGTCGAGGTCGCGACCGAGCCGGTCGTGCTGCAGAACATGGACTCCGGTCGCATCGACCTGGCGATCCTCGACGGCGAGGCCGTGCCCGCCGGCGGGATGGGGATCGCCAAGCAGCTCAAGGACGAGATCTACCAGTGCCCGCCCGTGCTCGTGCTGACCGGCCGGCCGCAGGACGCGTGGCTGGCCACTTGGTCGCGGGCCGAGGCCGCCGTGCCGCACCCGCTCGACCCGATCCAGCTGGCCGAGTCCGTGATCGCGCTGCTGCGCTCGCGGGTCCCCGCCGCCGCCACCAGCTGAGGTGACGACCTGGCCTGAGGTCCTCGGCGCGCTCGTCGCCGGGGAGGACCTGTCCGCCGACCAGACGGCGTGGGCGATGGGTGAGCTGCTCGCCGGCGAGGCGACGCCCGTGCAGGTCGCCGGCTTCGCGGTCGCGCTGCGCGCCAAGGGCGAGACCATCGCCGAGGTGAGCGGGCTCGTGGACGCCATGCTGGCCCGCGCGACCCCGATCTCGGTCGAGGGCCGGCTGCTCGACGTCGTCGGCACCGGTGGCGACCGCTCGATGTCGGTCAACATCTCGACGATGGCGGCCATCGTGGCCGCCGGCGCGGGGGCGCGGGTCGTCAAGCACGGCAACCGCTCGGCGTCGTCGAAGTCGGGATCGGCCGACGTGCTGGAGGAGCTCGGCATCCGGCTCGACCTGCCGGCCCCCCGGGTCGCCGAGGTCGCGGCCGAGGCCGGCATCACCTTCTGCTTCTCCGCCGCCTTCCACCCCGCGATGCGGCACGCCGCCGTGGCCCGACGCGAGCTGGGCATCGGCACCACGTTCAACTTCCTGGGTCCGCTGACCAACCCCACCCGCCCGGCCGCCCAGGCGATCGGCTGCGCCGACCCGCGGATGGCGCCGGTGATGGCCGGGGTGTACGCCGACCGCGGGGTCGACGCCTGGGTCTTCCGTGGGGACGACGGGCTCGACGAGCTCACCACGACGACCACCTCGTCGGTGTGGGTCGTGCACGACGGGCAGGTCACGACCGCGACGGTCGACCCGGCGGCGTACGGCCTGGCGCCGGCGACCACCGAGGACCTCCGCGGCGGCGACGCCGTCCACAACGCCGACGTCGTACGACGGGTGATGGCGGGGGAGCGCGGTCCGGTCCGCGACGCCGTGCTGCTCAACGCGGGTGCGGCACTCGCCGTGCACGGGACGCCGGGCGAGCCGGTCGACACCGCGCTCGCTGCCGGGATGGAGCGGGCCCGGGAGGCGGTGGACTCCGGCGCCGCGGCCGCACTGCTGGACCGCTGGGTGGCGGCCACCTCGGCCTGAGCCGCTGGGAGCTCGACCTCAGAGGTCGAGGACGTACTCCGGGCCGTGCGGCCGGAAGCCGACGTGGGCGTAGTACGCGCCGACCATGGTGGGCGCGGTCAGCACCTGGCGGTAGCCGAGGTCGCGCAGCGCGTCGCACCGGCGCCAGACGAACTCGCCGGGGGTGAAGTCGCGGTACTTCGGGGTGACGTAGTCCAGGCGGACCCGCGCGACGTCGCCGTCGGGGTGGACGACGACCACACCCACGGTCTCGTCGCCGCGCTGCACCACGAACGCGTGGTCGTCCTCGCGGACGCCGTCCCAGTCCGGCTGGAAGCGCACGATGTCCGCCCGGTGCAGGCGCAGCACGTAGGCCAGGTAGGCGTCGCCGGTGCCGACCTGGAGCACCTCGAACGCTGCGGCGTCGTGGGCCTGGCGGAGCAGCTTGACGATGAACCAGACGTTGATCGCGGCGAGCACGAGGTTCATCCCGACCATCGGCCAGACGCCGAGCAGCGCGTTGAACACCAGCAGGACCAGGCAGCCGATCAGGTTGAGCGTGCGGAAGCGGAGCACCCGCGCCTGCATGAGGGAGTACACCAGCAGGACGCTGCCGCCCCACCCCAGGACGTCGAGCCAGTGGTCTTCGAGCCAGGTCACCCGCTGAGGCTACGGCGCGGGACCGGCTCGCGGGCTCACATCCAGCCGGGCGGCGGCGCGAGCAGGGCGAGGTCGGGGGAGCGGTGCACGACCCGCCAGTCCTCGTGCAGGAGTGCGCGGCCCAGCGGGGACGAGGGCAGCACCAGCGCGTACGACACCCCGGTCTCGCGCACCAGCGTCCGCCACCCCCGCCGTACGGCGAGGATGTCGGTGTTGCGGCGCAGCTCCTCGATGGTGAACGTGTCGCCGTACCCGTGCATGACCGGGTCGAGCTGGGGGTGGCGCCACATCAGCCAGCCGCCGAGGTCCCAGTCGTTCAGCACGGGGGTGCCGTCCGGCAGCGCGTCGAGGGCCGGATCCGCCCAGGCGGGGCGCGCGGGCGGCTCGTCCGCCGTGTGGGGTACGACGGCCGCGAGCACCGCGAGCGCGAGCGCGGCGCCCCCGAGGACCACCACCCGCTCCGGGCGGGTCCAGGCCGGCCGGTCGCCGAGGCGGAGCTCCAGGGCGGTGGCGGCGACCGGGACGAGGAGCGCGGCCGCGACCGGGGCGGTGCGGCCCGACGCCGCGGCGGCGCCGACGGCGAGGACCAGCAGGCCGAGGCTCGTCAGGGTGCGTGCCTCGCGGAGGTGGCGCGTTCCGTCCCGTCCGCGCCGGGCCAGCGCGCCGACGGCGACGACGGCCAGCGCGAGCAGGGCCAGCAGCCGCGGGTCGGTGGGATCGGGGCGGCCCCACTCCGCGAAGAACTCGCGCCGCTCGTCGACGGCGAGCACGGCGCCGAGGAGCTTCGGGCCGACAGGCGTCACGAGGGTGGCCGCCGCGCTGAGGGCGACGACCGCGGCCGCGCGGGCGATCCGGGGCCACGACCGCTCCGGGGCCAGCACGGCGGCGACCACCGCGACCCCGCCGATCGCGAGACCGATCGGCCACATGCCGTGGCAGCACGCCCACAGCCAGGTGACGGCGATCAGCCACCACGGGGTCCGCCCCGACCGGGCGGCGGAGAGCCAGGCCGCCGCGGTCACCGCGACGAGGAGGTAGCTCAGCACCTGGGGACGCGCCGAGAGCCCCGAGCTGGACGCGATGAGGGCGAGGGCGGTCAGCGGCGCGGCGAGGAGCGGCTCGACCCAGCGGCGGGCGACGGCGTACAGGGTGAGCGCCAGGGCGACGAAGGCGAGCCCGCTCAGCCAGGCCACGCCGGGCAGTCCCCACCGGTCCTCGACCGTCGCCATCGCGACCTGGGGCAGCCACTGGGTGGGCACCCACTCGGCGGTCGCGAACGAGCTGACGCTGCCCGGGTCGCGCAGGGACCAGGCGCCGAGCAGCTCATGGCCGAAGCGCAGGTGGAAGTAGGTGTCCTGGTTGTCCAGCGGCTCGGCGGCGCGCACGGTCAGCACCGCGAGCACGACGAGCAGCAGGATCAGCGGGGCGAACCGCCGAGCCGCCGCCACCGGTCAGTCGAGGCCGAGCGAGAACGCCGACTCCAGGTCGTGGCGGGAGTAGGCGCGGAAGGCGATGTGGGTCTCCGTGGCGGTGACGCCGGGGACCTTGTTGAGCCGGTCGGCGACGACCGCCGCGATGTCGTCGTGCTCCCGGACCCGGACCAGGGCGATCAGGTCGATCTGGCCGGTGACGGAGTAGACCTCGCTGACGCCGTCGAGCGCGGCGATCGCCTCGGCCACCTCGGGGATGCGGGCGACGTCGGCCTTCACGAACACGATGGCGGTGATCATGCTCCGCACGCTACCGGGCCGGCTGGTGCACGGGCGCCAGGTCGCGGCGGTCGGCGAACGGCACCAGCGAGCGGCGGGACTCGGCCACGGCGTCGTGCAGGGCGAGATGGCGCGTGGCGCCCGCGACCGGGCAGACCCACTCGCCGTCGACCTCGACCAGGCGGATGCCGGGCGACTCCAGCCAGCGGAGCACCTTCTCGGTCTCCTCCGCGGTCGCCGCCGGCACCGGCCCGGGGGCGCCTCGGACGGTCTCGGCCGCCGACCGCAGCTCGCGCACGAACTGGTGGGCGTCCGCGCCCGCGGGGATCACCCCGGAGGCCGCGAGCCGGCCGAACCGGACGACGTGGACGGCCCAGCAGCCGTCGTCCTCGCGGCGGGCCGCGACGACCTCGGGGCAGCGGGTCAGCGCCGAGAGGCGCTGGGTGCGGGCGGCGGCCCGGATGAACGAGGCGAGCCGGTCGCGGTGGGTGCCGGCCTCCTCGAAGCGCTCGTCCTCGGCCAGCGCGGCCATCCGGACGTTGATCGCCTCGACGACCTCGTCGGGGCGACTGAGCAGGGTCTCGCGCAGCTGGCGCACGACGGCGGCGTACGTCGCCTCGTCGACGCTGCCGTCGCACGGCGAGAGGCACCGGCCGAGCTCGGCCAGCACGCACGGCGTGCGCGAGGGGACCCGGCCCATCCGCTCCGAGCACTGCCGCACCGGGAACGTGTCGTGGAGCGCAGCGAGACACTTCTCGGCGGCCTTCTTGGAGCCGAACGGGCCGAGGTAGTCGGCGTCGTCGTCGAGGACGCGCTTGACCAGCGAGAGCCGGGGCCACGGCTCGCGGGTCAGCTTGATGAAGGTGACCTTCTCGGGGAAGCGCGAGCGGCGGTTGTAGCGGGGCTTGTGCTCGGCGATCAGCCGCAGCTCGCGCACCTCGGCCTCCAGCGACGTCGCGCACTCGATGCCGGTGACCTTCGCCGCCAGGCCCACCATCTCGCCCATCCGGGAGCGGGTCTCGGAGGCGGTGAAGTAGCTGCGGACGCGGGTGCGCAGGTCGCGGGAGGTGCCGACGTAGAGGACCCGCTCGCTGTCGTCGCGGAAGAGGTAGACGCCGGGGGAGTGCGGCAGGCCCTCCGCGAGGTGGCGCTTGCGGCGCTGAGCGGTGCTGACCCGTGCCGAGAAGGTCTGCAGCTCCTCGAGCGTGTGGACCCCGAGCCCGCCCAGCCGCTCCATCAGGCCGTGCAGGACGTCGACGGTCGCGCGGGCGTCGGACAGGGCGCGGTGGTTGGGGGTGGTGGAGGCGTTGAAGACGCGGGCCAGCGAGGAGAGCTTGCAGTTGGGGGCGTCGTCGCGGGTGATCACGCGGCGCGCGAGCCGGGCGGTGTCCAGCACCTCGAACGCGGGCCAGGCCCGGCCCTGCTGGGCGGCGAAGTGCTGCAGGAAGCCCACGTCGAACGGGGCGTTGTGGGCGACCAGCACGCATCCCCGGGCGAACTCCAGGAACGCCGGCAGCGCCGAGTCGATCGACGGCGCGCCCGCGACCATCGCGTTGCTGATGCCGGTGAGCACGGCGATGAACGGCGGGATCTCGGTGTGCGGGTCCACCAGGGTCTGGAACTCGCCGAGCACCTCGCCGCCCCGGACCTTCACCGCGCCGATCTCGGTGATCATCGCCCCACCCTGCGCCGAGCCGCCGGTGGTCTCGAGGTCGACCACGCAGAACGTCACGTCGCTCAGCCGACGGCCCAGCTCGTCGAAACTGCGTTGCGACTCCCAGCGGGAGCGCGCACCGTGGGTGGCGCTGCTCATGGGCTCGAACGTAGGTCGCGGCACCGACAATCCGCGGACGGCGCGCCCGGGCCGCTCAGGTGACCCGGGCGCGCCACTAGGGTTGAGCCTGTCCCGCGAGCACGCCACCTGAGGAGAACCACCTGTGAGCACCGTGATCCCCGACGCCGCGCACCGCTGGCGCTGCGCCGGCTGCGGCAACCTCACCCGCTTCGACGTCACCCGCACCCGTCGTACGACGGAGTACTGGCACTTCGACCTCGCCGGTGACCACCGGGTCGAGGAGACGGCCGTCGAGAGCGAGAGCGTCGAGTCGGTGACCTGCCGCTGGTGCGGCCGCGCCGACGCGATCGAGGTCATCTCCCGCAACGACGCCGTCGTCGCCAACGACCCGGCGGCCGGCTAGGCCACCATGTCCACCGGGCCCACGTCCGGCTCCGCCGGCCCAGCGCTGGACGCGCTGCCGGCGGCCGCCCGGTCGCGCGTCGTCACGCTCACGGCGGACGTGCTCCCTGCCGTCGTCCGGCTGCCGCCGGCGCTGCGCCGGGTCGCCGAGTTCGCGCCGGTACGCCGGGCGCGGCTCGGTGCGGGCGCGATCACGGCGGCGCTCGCCGACGAGGAGTTCCGCGAGCGGGTCGCCACCCAGGTGGCGGCCCGGACCTCGACCGACCGGGACGACGACGCGGCGGGGCGTGCCGCCCTGGCCTGGCTGCTCCGTCCGGAGGACTGGGGCGCCGTCGTCGAGGAGGCCGCCGCCGAGCTCGCCGAGCGGGACGACGCCGCGGAGCGGGACGAGGCGGAGGCGGCCCGGCTGCGCCAGCGGCTCGAGCAGGTCGAGCAGACCCTGCGCGAGGTCCGCGCCGCGCACAAGGTCCAGGTGGACGAGTACAAGGCCGAGGTCTCGACCCTGCGCCGCAAGCTGGGTGAGGCCCGGGCCGCGGAGCGCAGCGCCCGGGAGCAGGCCGAGACCGTCGCCCGCGGCGCCGACGAGCGGCGTGCCGAGGCCGAGACGGCGTCGGCGGCGCAGGACAAGGAGATCCGCCGGCTGCGCGGCCAGGTCGAGCGTGCCGAGGCCGAGGTCAGTGCCGGGCGCCGCGCCGCCCGCGCGGAGCGCGACGAGGGCAGCCTGCGGGCGCGGATGCTGCTCGACACCGTGCTGGAGGCCGCGGCCGGGCTGCAGCGCGAGCTGGCCCTCCCGCCGGTGTCGGGGGCGCCGGGGGAGCGGATCGAGCGCGAGCTGGCCGAGGCCGGCGCGCCGACGGCCGGCTCCACCGCCGTACCGGGTGGGGCGACGCCGACGGTCCTCGAGCAGTACCTCACCCTGCCCCGCGCCCGGCTGCTCGTCGACGGTTACAACGTCAGCAAGACCGCCTGGCCGGAGTCCTCGCTGGAGGCGCAGCGCACCCGGCTGCTCGGCGCCCTGGCCCCGCTCGTGGCCCGCACCGGGGTGGAGGCCACGGTCGTCTTCGACGCCGCGTCCAGCGCGACCCGCCCGGTGGTCCGGGTGCCGCGCGGGGTGAAGGTGCTCTTCAGCCCGGAGGGCGTCATCGCCGACGACGTCCTGCGCGAGCTGGTCGCCGCCGAGCCCCCGGGCCGGATGGTGGTCGTGGTCTCCAGCGACCGCGCCGTCGCCACCGACGTCGCCCGCGCCGGCGCCCGCGCCGTCGCGTCCGAGGCCCTCCTCGGCCTCCTCGCCCGCTCCTCCTGACCCCGCCGACCCGGCGTGAATGTGGTGCCGACCCGGCGCGAACTCGCGCCG
>NZ_DATJTA010000082.1:0-101305 GCF_035503875.1 Nocardioides sp. | reverse complement strand
TCGGGCAATCTCCAGTCAGGCCTCCGGGCGCGCGCGAAAGCGCGGCGCGCCGCACAGAGGCTCGTAGTGTTCGTTCGCCTGGGCAGCGCGGGAAACGAGCACGCGCGATGCGCCCAGACATGTGTGCATTTTTGATCTCCGAGGCGGTCATAGTGCGACCACCCCGGATTCGCCGAGTGATCCCTGCGCAAGCCGCGTCATCAGCGGTGGCGCGGCAGGGACCACGTCGGAAACCTCGCGTAGCGCGGTGAGCACGTCGTCCGGCCTGACCGCCGGAGCGGTGTGCCGGACAACCATCCGCAACGCCGTGCCCGCTTCATGATCAGCGCCGCGGCCGACAGCGTTGTCGTCGGCGGCACCGTCGTCTTCAAGTCCGTGCACGTCAAGCGTGACCACGGCAGACCTTGCATCCATTCGCCGCAAGCCCTTGCTGGTGAGACGCTCCACCTGAGCGTGCTCAAGGGCGAGAAACTTCTGTACCACCGGAGTCATGCTGTCCGGTGTGAGGCCGGGAAGAATCACCTGCCACTCGGACGCCGTTAGCCGGCTCGCCGGCAACCCCCCGGCATCCTCAGTGACAGCAATCACGTCTATCCCATCAGGCAGCGCCGCGTTCAGCCGCTCCTCGACGGTGCCCGCCTCGTTCCGGGTGGTCAGCGCGAGGCTCAGGTACTCCGCCTCACTCGCGACCCCGGTCGGGGCTCCTCCCGCGTAGGAGATCTTGGGGTGCGGCGTGAACCCCGCCGAGTACGCCACGGGCAGTCCGGCCCGTCGCACGCCTCGCTCGAAGGCACGCGCCACATCCAAGTGGCTGGCAAAACGCATCTTTCCACGCTTAGCATACCGGATGAGCAGGTGCTGCACCGCAGGTGGCGGCGCCGCGCCGCGCGGTGCAGGTTTAGCCACCGTCATCTCCCACTCGTCAGCACGGGCAGCATGCGCCGGCCGTCCAACCGTTCCCCCGTCGGACCCGTCTGGATCTCCGTACCCATCGCCGGGCATACCCCACACTCATAACACGGAGTCCACCGGCAATCTTCCACTTCGCCGGCGTCGAGGGCGGCCTCCCAGTCCTGCCACAGCCAGTCCCTGTCCAGTCCGGAGTCCAGGTGGTCCCACGGCAGCACCTCGGCGTAGCCGCGCTCCCGCGTCGTGTACCAGTCCAGGTCGACGGGCTCCCCGCCGAGCGCGCGGGCCGCGGCGGCCGTCCAGCGCTCGAACGAGAAGTACTCGCTCCACCCGTCAAAACGAGCCCCGTCCTGCCACGCCGCCAGGATCACCCGCCCCACCCGGCGGTCGCCGCGGGACAGCAGCCCCTCGACCAGTGACGGCGAGCCGTCGTGGTAGCGGAACCCGATCGCCTTGCCGTAGGCCCGGTCGGCGCGCAGCGCCGCCCCGAGCGCGCGCAGCCGCGCGTCCACTGTCTCCGGCGGGCACTGCGCCGCCCACTGGAACGGCGTGTGCGGCTTCGGCACGAACCCGCCGATCGAGACCGTGCACCGGATGTCGCGGCGCCCGGTCGCCTGACGGCCAGCCGCGATCACGCGCTTCGCCAGGTCCGCGATGGCCAGCACGTCGTCGTCGGTCTCGGTCGGCAGGCCGCACATGAAGTACAGCTTGACCTGCCGCCACCCCGACGAGTAGGCGGTCGTCACGGTCCTGATCAGGTCGTCTTCGGTCACCATCTTGTTGATGACCGCCCGCATCCGCTCCGAGCCGCCCTCGGGCGCGAACGTGAGCCCGGACCGCTTCCCGTTCCGCGAAAGCTCGTCGGCGAGCGTCACGTTGAAGGCGTCCACCCGGGTAGACGGCAGCGAGAGCCCGACGTTGGAGCCCTCGTAGCAGTCGGCCAGGTCGACCGCGATCTCGTTGATCTCGCTGTGGTCGGCGCTGGACAGCGACAGCAGGCCCACCTCGGCGAACCCGGTCGCCGCGACCCCGGACTCGACCATCTTCCCGACCGTGGTGATCGACCGTTCCCGCACCGGCCTGGTGATCATGCCGGCCTGGCAGAACCGGCAGCCGCGGGTGCAGCCGCGGAAGATCTCCACCGAGAACCGCTCGTGCACGGTCTCCGCGAGCGGGACCAGCGGCTTGGCGGGGTACGGCCAGGCGTCGAGGTCCATCAGGGTGTGCTTGCGCACCCGGTGCGGGACGCCCGGGACGGTGGGGACGACGGCCTCGATGGCCCCGTCGGCGGCGTACGACACCTCGTGGAAGCGCGGGACGTAGATGTTGCCGCTGACCGCGAGCCGGCGCAGCAGCTCGTCACGGGCGCTGGGCATCTCGCCGGCGGGGCGGCCCTCGGCCTTCCAGTCGCGGACCACCTCCGAGATTGCCAGCACGACCTCCTCGCCGTCGCCCAGGACGGCGGCGTCGATGAAGTCGGCGATCGGCTCGGGGTTGAACGCGGCGTGCCCGCCCGCCAGCACGATCGGGTCCTCGTCGGTGCGGTCGGCAGTGTGCAGCGCGATGCCCGCGAGGTCGAGCGCGGTGAGCATGTTGGTGTAGCCGAGCTCGGTGGAGAAGCTCAGGCCGAAGACGTCGAAGGACCGCACCGGACGGTGGGCGTCGACGGTGAACTGCGGGATCGGACCCTGCTCGTCGCCCGCGCGGAGCACGGCCTCCATGTCCGGCCACACGGCGTACGTGCGCTCGGCGACGATCCAGTCCCGCTCGTTGAGCACTTCGTAGAGGATCTGCACGCCCTGGTTCGGCAGCCCGACCTCGTAGGCGTCGGGGTACATCAGCGCCCACCGGACGGTCTCGCCCTCCGGGGCGCAGTCCCACTCCTTGACGGTCGAGTTCAGCTCGCCGCCGACGTACTGGATCGGCTTCGAGACCGACGGGAGGAGGGGCTCGAGCCGAGGGAAGACGGACTCAGGGGCGGGCATGACAGACCTCTCGTACGACGGGAAGTCCCAGCGTACGGCGACCTCGCCGTCACCACGAAAGCCCCGGCACCCGAGGCGCCGTCCACGGCGGTGCCGCTCGTCGGCCGTGGCGGCGACGGCTCCGTAGGGTGCTGCACATGAGGTTCACCGCATGAGCGCATCGGCTGTCCGCGGCAGGTTCCAGTGGACGGTCGCCGTCCCGCTCGCGGCGATGGCGCTCCTCGTCGCGACCTGGACCAACCACGAGCACCCGGTCGTCCTCACCCTCATCGCCGCCTTCCTGGTCGGCGCGGTCCTCGCCTCCGTGCACCACGCCGAGGTCGTCGCGCACCGCGTCGGCGAGCCGTACGGCTCGCTGATCCTGGCGGTCGCGGTCACCGTGATCGAGGTCGGGCTGATCGTCATGCTGATGACCAGCGGCAGCGACGGCACCAGCACCTACGCCCGCGACACCGTCTTCGCGGCGGTGATGATCACCCTCAACGGCATCGTCGGCATCGCGCTGCTGGTCGGCGCGCTGCGCCACCACCTGGTCAGCTTCAACGCCTCCGGCTCCGGCTCGGCGCTGTCGACCGTGGTGGTGCTCGCGGGCGTGACCCTGGTGCTGCCCAGCTTCACGACCTCCGGCCGCGGCCTGGAGTACTCCGCCAGCCAGCTCGCGTTCGCGGCACTCGCCTCGCTCGTGCTGTACGGCGCCTTCGTCTTCACCCAGACCGTCCGCCACCGCGACTTCTTCCTCCCGGTCAGCAGCGACGAGCAGGGCCTGGTGACCGGGCTCCTCGACGAGGACGGCGACGGCCACGCCGACCCGCCGCCGGCCCGTGAGGCCTGGCTCAGCCTCGGCCTGCTCGTGGTCGCCCTGGTCGCCGTGGTCGGCCTGGCCAAGATGCTCTCCCCCACCATCGAGAGCGGCGTGAAGAGCCTGGGCTTCCCGTACGGCGTCGTCGGCGTCGTCATCGCCCTGCTGGTGCTCGCCCCCGAGTCGATCGCGGCGGTCCGCAACGCCAGGCGCGACCGCGTCCAGATCTCCCTCAACCTCGCCTACGGCTCGGCGATGGCCTCCATCGGCCTGACCATCCCGACCATCGCGATCGCCTCCATCTGGCTCGACGGATCGCTCGAGCTGGGCCTCCAGCCGACGCACCTGGTGCTGTTGTTCCTGACGGTCGCGGTCTCGATCCTCACCGTCGCCCAGGGTCGCGCGAAGGCGATGCAGGGCGTGGTCCACCTGGTGCTGCTCGCGGCGTTCGTGTTCCTGACGATCCAGCCCTGATCCACCCGGCGCTCAGGTCGTGCGCAGGTGCTCGGGCTGCAGCGCCTCCAGCAGCCAGGGCCGCAGCACCAGGCTGACCAGCCAGCAGGCCAGCGCGCACGCCGCTCCTGTGACGAGGACGGCCGGGAGGACGAACAGGCCATCTCCTCCGGCCCACGCGGCGTACCCGATCCCGCCGAGGGCCGAGCCCACGACCGACAGGGGGACGGTCGAGACCAGGCACTCCAGGCGTTGGGACTCGCTGACGACCGACATCGGTACGCCCGTGGCCACCAGGGCCGCCATCTCGCGCCGGCGCTCCAGCACCGACTCCGTCAGGTGCACCGCGAGCGAGACCGCGATCGCGACCAGCGCGACGGCGGCGCCCACGGCCGCCACCAGCGCGGGGCCGAGGTAGTAGCCCTCGTCGTACGTCTGGGTCGCGAGGACGTCGGGCACGAAGACCGCGAGGACACCCGCCGTCAGGCCCACCGCGCCCACCGAGGCGGCGGCCCGTCCGGCCGGACGAGGGTCGGCCTGGAGCCGGCGCGCCGCGAGGAGCAGGGCGGGCCGAGCGGTGCGGGACGCGATCGCCCGGGCGACGACGTACGCCGTCCAGGGCGCCAGCCCCGCGATGCCGGCGACCAGGAGCAGGACCATCGCGAGCGACACCGGGTCGGAGTCGCCCGCGACGACCAGCAGTGCCGGGGCGAGGACGATCAGCAGCGCCGACCAGGGTCGCGGTGGCCGGTCGCCCCCGGCCCGGCGCGCGACGTCGAGGTCGACCCGGGACCCCAGCCGGATGCCGACGAGCGCGCCGTACGCACCCGTCAGCAGGATCGCCACCACCGCCCAGGGACCCGGACCCACCGAGGTCGGCACGAGCGTGGTGCCCTCGAGCGTGTGGATCCGACCGAGGAGCCACCACACGGGCACGCCGAGCACGCCGCCCAGCAGGGCCGGCAGTCCCACCTCGACGGCGCCCCAGCGGCGCAGGTCGCGCCGGGTCGCGCCAGCCACCGACAGCGCGGCGAAGCGACGGCGGCGCGCGGTGGTCCCGAGCCGGACCGCCTGGTCGAGCAGCAGCACCAGCGGGAGCGTCAGGACCAGGACGCCGAGGATCGCGCCCGGGCGCGTGCCGGGGTCGCGGACCGCGCCGAGCACCCACTCGTCGCCCGTCCAGGCGGGCTGCTCCCACAGGCGCGCCATCGCGATCGCGACCAGCAGCAGTCCGCTGACGAGCGCGGTCGCGCCGGCCACCAGCGCCGCACGTCCCCAGCCCCCGGCGAGCGCGAGGGTCACGGCCAGGGGCCTCATCGCGAGGCCCCGGCATGCTCCGTCGTGCCGTCGCGCAGGACGACCTCGCGCTCGGCGTGCGCGGCCACCCGGTTGTCGTGGGTGACGACGACCAGCGCGGCTCCGGTCTCCCGGACCGCTCCGAGCAGCACCTCCAGCGTCCGCTCCCCGGTGAGCGTGTCCAACGCACCGGTCGGCTCGTCGGCGAAGACCACCTGGGGGCCGGTGACCAGCGCCCGGGCGATGGCGACCCGCTGCGCCTGCCCACCCGACATCTGGTCCGCCCGCGACTGCGCCACGTCCCCGACCCCGAGGCGGTCCAGCCAGTGCATCGCCGCGGCCCGGGCATCGGTACGCCGCCGCCGCTCGAGCAGGAGCGGGAGGGCGACGTTCTCCAGGGCGGTCAGCTCCGGGACCAGCAGGCCGAACTGCAGCACCAGGCCGAACTCGACGCGCCGCAGCCGGGTGCGCTCGTCGGCAGGCAGGTGGTCGAGCCGGGAACCGCGGTACGTCAGGGTCCCGACCTCGGGCACCAGCACACCCGCGAGGCAGTGCAGCAGCGTGGACTTGCCGCTCCCCGAGGGGCCGGTCACCGCGACGATCTCGCCGGCCCGGACCTCGATCGAGGCCCCGTTCAGGGCGGTCGTCGACCCGAAGGACTTGCGCAGCTCCAGGCCGCTCAGCAGCGGCTCGGGCGTGGGGCTCATCGGTGGCTCCTCGTGTCGTGGTTCGCGACCCGCTCGCGGGCCTCGTCGAGCCAACGGACGTCGGCGTCGAGGTGCATCAGGGCGTGGTCGACGGCGATCCGCTCGCCCACCGACGTGCTGCGCTCCCGCTCGCGCACCAGAGCCCGCATGGCGTCCAGGTGCACGGCCCGCTGGCGGCGCAGGAAGTCGACGGCGTCGGCGCCGGTGTGCACGGCGGTGACCGTCTTGCGGACCAGCTCGTCGGCGACGTACGGGCCGGCGGGCTCAGTGCTCGCCAGCCAGTCCCGGAGGTGCCACTCCCCCTTCGCGGTCAGCGCGTAGACGGTCCGCTCGGGCCCGCCGTCCTGGCTGGTCTCGACGCTCTCCACGAGCCCGTCGCGCTCGAGGCGTCCCAGCGTGGCGTACACCTGGCCGAAGGCCAGCTTCTTCGACGCCGGGAACCGCTCGTCGTGCACGCGCTTGATGTCGTAGCCGTGCGCCGGGCCGGAGGCGAGCACGCCCATCAGAACGGTCGCGAGGGTCATGCGCGCCACTATGCACTCGATCTATTCACCAAGTGAATAGATGTCTGGACCGGGAGTACCGTCGATCCGGACGACAGGTCTCGGAGTCGGTCGCCTGGCCGGGTCCTCGAGGAGAGGTGATCCGATGCGCGCAGTGGTGTTCGAGCAGTACCAGTCCCCGCCCGTCCTCGCCGACGTGGCCAGGCCCGTGCCCGGCGCCGGCGAGGTGCTGCTGAAGGTCGCCGGGGCGGGGGCCTGCCACTCGGACGTCGCGGTCTTCCGCGAGTTCAGCAAGGAGCACGGCCCGGCCCAGCTGCGGCCGTCGTTCGTGCTCGGCCACGAGAACTCGGGCTGGGTCGAGGAGATCGGCCCGGGCGTCGGCGTGGGGATCGAGATCGGCGCGGCGTACCTCGTCTACGGACCGATGGGCTGCGGGCACTGCCCGGCGTGCTCGCGCGGGCAGGACACCTACTGCGAGAACGCCGCGACGATGCCGCACCTCGCCGTCGGGCTGGGGCGCGACGGGGGCATGGCGGAGTACGTCACCGTGCCCGCCCGCAACCTGGTCCCGCTCGGCGACGCCGACCCGGTCGCCGCCGCGCCGCTGTCCGATGCCGGGCTGACGCCGTACCACGCGATCAAGAAGTCGCTGCCCGTGCTGCAACGGGGCGGTGCCACCGCCCTGGTCATCGGCCTGGGCGGCCTCGGCCAGCTCGCCGTGCAGATCATCCGCGCCCTCACCGGCACCACCGTCATCGCCACCGACACCAAGCCGGACGCGATGCGCCGCGCCGAGGACGCCGGCGCGGTCACGGTGCCCGGCGGCCCCGACCAGGCGGCGGCGATCCGTGAGCTCACCGGAGGTCGCGGGGTCGACGCCGTCTTCGACTTCGTCGGGGTGGCGCCCACCATCGCGCTGGCCATGGGCAGCGTCGCGCTGCAGGGCCGAGTCACGGTCGTCGGCATCGCCGGAGGTGCCTACGAGTGGAACTTCTACGGCGTGCCGTACGAGGTCGAGCTCACCAGCACCTACTGGGGCACCATCGAGGAGCTGCACGAGGTGGTCGCGCTCTACCGCAGCGGCGCGATCACGCCCGACGTCGAGGTCTTCCCGCTCGACGACGCGCTCGAGGCGTACCGGCGCCTCGAGGCGGGCGAGCTCTCCGGGCGGGCGGTCGTCGCCCCGCACGGACACGGCTAGCGGACGACTCAGCGCGAGCCGACGAGGCGCACCGGCCGCCGTTCGGCCATCACGTAGCGCGTGGGGGCGGGCGTCGTGGTGCGCAGGTGGATGTTCTGGAGCAGCCCGACGGCGAGCATGCCGGCGAACATCGAGCTGCCGCCGTACGACACGAAGGGCAGGGGTACGCCGGTGACCGGCATGATGCCCAGGCACATGCCGATGTTCTGGAACGCCTGGAAGCCGAACCAGCAGGCGATGCCGGCGGCGGCGACCCGGCCGAAGACGTCGTCGGTGCGCTGGGCGATGAGCAGCGCCCGCCACAGCACGATGCCGAGCAGCGCGATCATCAGGCCCGCGCCGACCAGGCCGAGCTCCTCGCCGGCGACGGTGAAGATGAAGTCGGTGTGCTGCTCGGGCACGAAGCCCGAGCGCGTCTGGGAGCCGTCGAAGAGGCCCTTGCCGAACAGCCCGCCGCTCCCGATGGCGATCCGGGCCTGCTCCACGTTGTAGCCCGCACCCTGGGGGTCGAGGTCCGGATTGGTGAAGGCCAGGAAGCGGTCCACCTGGTAGGGCTTCAGCAGGCCGGCGGAGACCGCCGCGACCGCGGCGGTGACCACGCCGCCGGCGAGCAGGAGGAGCCAGCGACGCGGCGCCCCGGAGACGCCCAGCACGCCGAAGACCGTCGCGCTGAGGACCAGCATGGTCCCGAGGTCGGGCTGCAGGATGATCAGGACGGCCGGCACCCCGGCCACCACGAGCATCAGCACGACGTCGGTCAGTCCGACCCGCGCCCGCCATTGCCCCGCGGCGCGCTCGGCGAGCACCAGCGCCATGCCGATCACGACGGCGAGCTTCGCGAACTCCGCCGGCTGGATCGACATCCCGCCGACCATCAGCCACGACTTCGAGCCGTTCACCGTGGTGCCCATCACGAGCACCAACACGAGGCCCGCGATCGAGGCCAGGTAGACCAGCGGCGCCACCAGCCGCACCCAGCGATGGTCGGCGGCGATGACCACGAGGAGCAGCACCACTCCGATGGCGACGTTGACCACCTGCTTGCGCAGGAACGCCGTGGGGTCGCCGCCGGTGAGGTCGTCGCGTGCCGAGGTGGCCGACCAGACGAGCAGGGTGCCGATCGTGACGAGGCCGACGACGGCCAGCATCAGCAGCCAGTCGATGCGGGGTGCGCGGGAGGTGCTCATCGCTCGCCCTTCCTGGTCGGGACCGGGGGCACGATCGAGCCGTCGTCGGTGAACTCCGGGAGACCTGCCGGGGCCGTGGTGCCGGGGATGGCGGCCTTGCCGGGGACGACCTTGTCGCCGACGACGCCGTACAGCGACTCGTAGATCGCGCGGATCGCCTCGCCCGTCGTCCCGGAGCCGGTGCCGCCCTGGCTGACCATCATCACGACGACGTAGTCGTCGGAGTACGACGCGACCCAGGAGGTCGACTGCTTGCCGTAGACCTCGGCCGAGCCGGTCTTCGAGCGGACCCGGACGTCGTCCAGGGGGAAGCCGGTGAGCTTCCAGGACATGGTGCCCTGGCGGGAGACGCCCTGGAGGGCCTGGTCGATGTAGGACAGGACGTTCTTCGGCAACCCGACCGTGCCCGCCTTCTTCGGCCGGATCTTCTTGATCACCTCGCCGTCGGGGCCGACCACGGCCTTGCCGACCCGCGGCTCGAAGAGGGTGCCGCCGTTCGCGAGGGCGCCGTACGCCCGGGCGAGCTGGAGCGGCGTCACGATCGTGTCGCCCTGGCCGATGGCGAAGTTCACCGCGTCGCCGGCGCGGTAGGCGAAGCCCTCGATGCAGAACTCGCGCGCGAACTTGTAGACGAAGTCGCTGGTCTTGCCGTCCTGTGACTTCTCCGAGATGCCGCAGTAGTAGTCCTTCATGGACTCGTAGTAGGCGCGCTTCCACTTGCGGTCGGCGATCCGGCCGGAGGCCTCGCCCGGCAGGTCGAGCCCGGTCTCGGCGCCGAAGCCGAACTTCTTGGCCTCGCTGACCAACGGGTCCTTGGCGTTCACGTCGTCGACGTCCGAGCCGAGGCGGCGCCAGAAGTCGTACCCGATCCGGTAGAAGAAGGTGTTGCAGGAGACCTCGAGGGCCTTGTCGAAGCCGATCACGCCGTACGCGCCGGACTCGTAGTTCTTGAAGACCCGGTTGCCGACCTGGAAGCCCGACGAGCAGGCCAGCCGGCTGTCGGTGGAGTAGCCGTGGGTGAGCGCGCCCGCCGTCATGAACGGCTTCCACGTCGACCCCGGCGCGAACTGGCCCTGGGTCGCACGGCCGAGCAGCGGCGTGCCGGCGTCCTCCGAGTAGAGCCGGGCGAGCTGCTTCTTGGAGATCCCGCCCACCCAGACCTCGGGGTCGTACGTCGGCTGGCTGGCCATCGCGACCACCCGGCCGGTCTTCGCCTCCAGCACGACCGCCGCCCCCGAGTCGGCGACGTAGTTGCGCTTGGTGACCGGGTCGCGGGTCGCCCGGGCGCGCGCGATGGTGTCGGCGAGCTGCTTCTCGACGACGCCCTGCACCTTGGCGTCGATCGAGGTGACCAGGGTGCTGCCGGGCTCCGCCTCGACCTCGCTGTCGTCGCCCAGCACCCGACCCATCGAGTCGACGGCCACCCGCTGGTAGCCGGGCATGCCGCGCAGCCAGGCGTCGTACTGCTGCTCGACGCCGGCGCGGCCGACGGTCGAGGCGCCGTTGAGCGAGGTGTCCTCGTCGGCCTCGGCCCGGTCGAACTCGTCCTCGGTGATCGGGCTGAGGTAGCCCAGGACGTGGGCCAGGTTGACCCCGAACGGGCGCGGGTAGGCGCGCACCGTCTGCTGCTCGGCGAGCACCGCCGGGAAGTCCTCGGGCTGCTCGAGCACGCGCAGGGCGACGTCCTGTGCGACGTCGGTGGCGACGGGGACCGGCTGGTACGGCGAGCCGTTCCAGCACTCCCCCGCGACGGATCCCTCCTCGCCGCAGGTGACCAGCGCCCGCTCCATCCGCGCGACCCGGACGCCCACGACGTCGGCGAGCCGCTTCAGGAGCTGGCGCTGCCGCTCCTCGCCCATCCTGCCGAACAGGGTGCGGTCGACCGAGACCACCCAGGAGGTGCGGTTGGTGACCAGCGGCCGGCCCTGGGCGTCGACGATCAGGCCGCGCTGCGGCTGCACCACCACCTCGCGGACCGACTGCGAGGCCGCCTGGGCGGTGTACTCGTCGCCGGTGACGACCTGCAGGTAGTACAGGCGAGCGAGCAGGGTCGCGAAGAGCGAGAAGACCAGGGCCTGGACGACGACCAGCCGGAGCCGGCTGCGGCGCGACCCCTCGGCGGAGGCGGCCATCAGCAGGCCCTCATCGCGCGTAGGCCCGGTCGGGCTCCAGGCGCTGGAACAGCGTGGTCACCAGCGGCAGCACGAGCGGCGTGAGCAGCACGTCCCAGAGCACGGCGATGCCGATCACCCCGAGCAGCTCCCCGACGCCTGCCGAGGTGTCGCGCAGGACCAGGCCGGAGATCGCGAAGACCGAGGTGCCGACGAACGAGCAGGCGGCGACGGTGGCGACGACCGCCGTCGCGGTGGGACGTACGTCGGGACGCATCCGGCCGGCGACGTACCCGACGACGACCAGGGCGAGCGCCCAGCGGCCGGCGAGGTGGTCGGCGGGCGGGGCCAGGTCGAGCAGCACGCCGGCGCCGAAGCCGAGCAGCATCGCGAACTGGGTGCCGCGCATCAGCGCGGAACCGACGACCACCAGCAGGCACAGGTTGGGGACCACGCCGGCCCAGGCGATGTGCGGGAACAGCGTGACCTGCAGGATCAGCGCGACCGTGACCGCGGCGAGCGCGACCAGGGCGCGGACGCCGTTCACTCGAGGCTCCCGTCGGCCTCGATGACGGAGCGGTCGCTGCTGCTGCCGGAGGGCACGACGACGCCCACGACGTCGAGCGCGCCGAAGTCGACGTACGGCTCGATGACCGCGCGCTGCGAGGAGTCGCGGAGGTTGGAGTAGACGGTGGTGACCTTGCCGACCGGGACGCCGGCGACGTACGGCGCGCCGCCCTCGCTGCCCCAGGCGACGACCGAGTCGCCCTCGGTCGGGACGACGGACTCGTCGACCAGCTCGAGGTCGAGGCGGGCGTCGTCGCCGATCGAGCCGCGGCCGTGCAGGAAGCCGACCTGCATGCTGCGGCCGATCCGGCCGCCGACCACCGAGTCGGCGTCGACGAGGAGCAGCACGGTCGCGGTGGTGCGGGTGACCCGCAGGATCCGGCCGACCAGCCCGTCGTCGTTGAGCACCGTCATGTCGGCGCGCAGCCCGGAGTCCGAGCCGGCGTCGATGGTGACGGTGTCGGAGAACGACTGCGAGGCACCGAGGCCGACCACCCGGGCCGGCACCAGCGCGAAGCCGAGGTCGGAGGCGGCGGCCGTGAGGCCGTCGTACTCCTGGAGGCGGTTGCGGTCGTAGTCGGCCCGGTTGGCCTCCGCGCGCAGCCGGGCGTTCTCGGCCTCGAGGTCGGCGATCTCGTCCTTCATCCCGTCGCGGGTGCGGAACCAGTCGGGGACCGAGGTGAAGGGTCGCAGGACGGTGCTGGTGCCGCTCTCGACCGGTCCGACGACCTCGCCGACCATCCGGCGGGCGCCCTCCACGGGCGAGCCGTCGCCGCCGCGGGCGTCGAGGATCATCAGGCTCAGGCAGGCGAGGACCAGCGCGACCACGAGGGACGTCGGCGGTCGCCGTCGGTCGCCGTCGAGCCGGTCCGTGCTGCGCCAGCGCTGCTCGCGCCGGTCGAGCCTGCTCCGCTGATCGAGGGCCATCAGAAGCGCCTCGGCTCCGAGACCAGCACCTGCTGGAGCGCCTCGAACTCCTCGACGCAGCGGCCGGCGCCCTGGGCGACCGAGCTCAACGGCTCCTCGGCGACGTGGACGGGCATGCCGGTCTCGTGGCGCAGCCGCTCGTCGAGGCCGCGCAGCAGGGCGCCGCCGCCGGTCAGCACGATGCCGCGGTCCATGATGTCGCCGGCCAGCTCGGGCGGGGTCTGGTCGAGGGTCGCGCGGACGGCGTCGACGATGGCGTGCAGCGGCTCTTCGAGGGCCTGGCGGACCTCGGCGCTGGAGACCACGACGGTGCGCGGCAGCCCGGAGATCATGTCGCGACCGCGGATCTCGGCCTCGGGCTCGTCGGGCAGCGGGAACGCCGAGCCGAGGGTCATCTTGACCTCCTCGGCGGTGCGCTCGCCGAGCATGAGGGAGTACTCCTTCTTCATCCACGCGACGATCGCCTGGTCCAGGTCGTCGCCGGCGGTGCGGATGGAGAGGCTGGTGACGATGCCACCGAGGGAGATCACGGCGACCTCGGTGGTGCCGCCGCCGATGTCGACGACCATGTTGCCGGTGGCCTGGTGCACGGGCAGGCCGGAGCCGATCGCCGCGGCCATCGGCTCCTCGATGATGTAGACCCGGCGGGCGCCGGCCTGGTAGCCGGCCTCCTTCACCGCGCGCTGCTCCACCGCGGTGATGCCGCTCGGGACGCAGATGACCATCCGCGGCTTGGCGAAGTACCGCCGGCGGTGCACCTGGTGGATGAAGTAGCGCAGCATCTGCTCGGTCGCCTCGAAGTCGGCGATCACGCCGTCCTTCAGGGGCCGGATGGCGGCGATGTTGTCCGGCGTACGGCCGATCATCCGCTTCGCCTCGTGGCCGACGGCGAGGATCTCGCCGGTGCTGTCGTTCAGGGCGACGACGCTGGGCTCGTCCAGCAGCACGCCCTTGCCGCGGACATAGACCAGCGTGTTGGCGGTGCCGAGGTCGACGGCCATGTCGCGGCCGAAGAAGCTGTTCGCCATGCCGGTGCCTCGCAGGGTGCGTCGTACGTCGGGGAAGTGAGGCCTCCCCCACACGCGACGGTTCGGCCCTGCGAGCGAGCCTAGATTTCAGGCGGCCCCGATCCGGGACGCCACGCCGAGACGCCTGTGACTCCCGTGACTCCTGTGACGACCCACGTCGAGTCGGCAGAAGTTCACGTCAGACCTGACGGCAAGTTCTGCCGACTCGACGCGCAAGTTCTGCCGACTCGGCGTCAGAGGGTGGGGAACCAGATGCCGATCTCGCGGGCGGCGGACTCCTCGGAGTCGGAGCCGTGCACGAGGTTCTGCTGGACGGCGAGGCCCCAGTCGCGACCCAGGTCGCCGCGGATGGTGCCGGGCGCGGCCGTCGTGGGGTCGGTGGTGCCGGCCAGGGAGCGGAAGCCCTCGATGCAGCGCTCCCCCTCGAGCACCAGCGCGACGACCGGCCCGGAGAGCATGAAGTCGACGAGGGGCTGGTAGAACGGCTTGCCCTCGTGCTCGGCGTAGTGCTCGGCGAGCAGCTCGGGGGTGGCGGTCCGGAGGTCGAGCGCCACGATCGAGTAGCCCTTCGCCTCGATGCGGCGGACGACCTCGCCGACCAGGCTGCGGCGGACGGCGTCGGGCTTGAGCAGGACCAGGGTGCGCTGGGTCATGCCGCGAGGCTATCGGGCGGAGTACGACGCCGCGCGTCGGGCCACGTCGTCCGGCACCCGGTCGTGCGAGTCCTCCCCCGACACCGCGCCGGTGGAGACGCGGCGCAGCGGGATGTGCCCGCCCCACACCCCCGCCTCGACGTCGGACGGCTCGTCGACCGGGCCGCCGGCCCGCGCCTTCATCGACGCCTCGTGCAGCGGTACGGCGAGCACGGCCGTCGCGGCGAGCTCCTTGCGGGTGCTGGCGCGCAGCGTGGCGGCGCGTCCGGGGACCATGTGGTCGACGATCAGGTCCAGCGCTCGCGCCCGCTCCGCCTCGTCGTCCACGACGCGCGCCGGCCCGATCACGACCGCGGAGCAGTAGTTCATCGAGTGGTGGAACGCCGAGCGGCCCGCGACCAGGCCGTCCAGCTCGGTCACCGTCACGCAGACCGTGGCGCCGGCGGCCTGCCGCAGCCAGCCGGCGGCGACGGACCCGTGGACGTAGAGGCTGCCGCCCTCGTCCGGGCCGTGGAGGTCGACCGCGTACGCCGTCGGGAGCACCAGCGGGTGGTCGCCGACGACGACGCCGAGGTGGGCGACCAGGGCGTCGGCGAGGAACCGGTGCAGCTCGTCGCGGTCGGACACCATGCGGTTGCGCCCGCGGGTCACGGTCGTGCGGTCGGTCGGGGAGAGCTGCGCGGTGGTCATGACACCATGCTGGTCGACAAGTGGCCCGCACACACGGGCCAATCTCCAGCCACTTGGACAGGACACTCGTGACCACCCTCGCCGTCACCCTCGACCGCGCCGACGCGCGGCCGCTCGGCACCCAGCTGGCCGACCAGGTCCGCCGCCAGGTCACCGACGGCCGGCTCGTCGCGGGCGACCGGCTCCCGAGCAGCCGTGCGCTGGCGACCGAGCTCGGCGTCGCCCGGGCCGTCACCGAGCAGGCCTACGGCCAGCTGGTCGCGGAGGGCTGGCTGGAGGGACGGCACGGCAGCGGCACGTTCGTCTCCGCGGGCAGCCCGCTCGGACGGCCGGCCCGGGCGCGTCGTACTCCCCCGCCGGCGGACGCCGGGCTGGTCCGCCTGGACGCCGGGACCCCCTGGATCGACCCGCGGTACGCCGCCTCCTGGCGCCGCGCCTGGCGCGACGTCGCCGCCGCCCGTCCGCCCCGGGGGTACGACGACCCGCGCGGCCTGCCCGAGCTCCGCGTGGAGCTCGCCGCGCGTCTGGGCCGGACCCGCGGCCTGGAGTGCGACCCCGACGAGGTGCTGGTCGCCGCCGGCACGACCGACGGGCTGCGCCACCTGCTGGGCGAGCTGCCGCCGGGCGCCGTGGCGATCGAGGACCCGGGCTACCGCTCGGCCGTCGCCACCGCCCGGCTCGCCGGCCGCGAGGTCCGCGACGTCCCCGCGCTCGAGCCGGTGACGGACCTGAGCGGCTGCGCGGCGGCGTACGTCACCCCCGCCCACCAGCACCCGCTCGGCCCGACCATGCCCGGCAGCGCCCGGCTCGACCTCCTCGACGCGGCCCGGACGGCGGGCGCCGTCGTCGTCGAGGACGACTACGACTCCGAGTTCCGGTACGACGTCGCGCCCGTGCCCGCCCTGGCCAGCCTCGACCGCGACCGCGTCGCCTACCTCGGCACCGCCAGCAAGTCGGTCGCGCCGAGCATGCGGCTGGGCTGGCTGGTCCCGCCGCCCGACCTCCTCGACGCGCTCGACCGGACCCGCCGGATCACCCACGACACGGCGTCCTGGCCGGTGCAGCGCGCGTTCCTCTCCCTGCTGCGCGACGGGTACGTCGACAAGGTGGTCCGCTCCGCGCGCCGGGTGTACGCCGACCGGGCCGCGCGGGTGGCCAGCGCCCTGGCGCCGTACGCCCTGCCGCGGGGACCGGTCGCCGGGATGTACGCGACCGTCGAGCTGCCGCCCGACGCGACCCGCCGGGCGATCGCGGCGGCCCGACGGGCGGGCTTCGAGGTGCCGCCGCTCACGGACTACTGCCGCGGCCAGGTGCGGCACGGGCTGGTGGTCGGCTTCGGCGGCTGCACCGACGCCGAGCTCGACGCCGCGCTCGCCGCTCTGGTGCGCGGGCTCGAGAGCTAAGAGCGCGCCACCGCCTGCACCCGCTCCATCAGGGCGCGGATCGCCGGCACCCCTTCGGCCCCCGGCCGGTGCACCATCCCGACGTGCCGCTCGCCGAACGCTCGCGAGCGTCGTACGACGACCTCGGGGTGACGGAAGGCGCGCAGGGCCAGGTCGGGGAGCACGGTGACGCCGAGCCCGTGCGCGACCAGGTTCTGCACCACGACGTAGTCGTCGCTCTCGTGCAGCAGCCGGGGCTCGAAGCCGGCCGTCCGGCAGCGGTCCAGCAGGTGCTGACGGCAGCGCTCGCAGCCGGCCACCCACCCCTGCTCGGCCAGCCACCCGGTGCCGATCCGCGCCGGCACGCGGCCGGTGGCCGGGAGCACGAGGTGCATCGGCTCGACGTGCAGCGGGACCCACGCCAGCGACCCGTCGTCGACGGGCGGGCCGTCGTACGCGAAGACCAGGGCGACGTCGACCTCGCCGGCCAGCACCGCGGACCAGGCCTCGGGCGGCTCGGTCTCGACGAGGGTCACCTGCACGCCCGCGTGGTCCGCGTGCAGCGCGCGCACGGCGGGCGGCACCAGGGTCGCGGCGGCCGAGGGGAACGCCGCGAGCCGGACCGTCCCCGCGCGCAGGTCGGCGAGCGCCCCGAGCTCCTCCTCCGCCTGGTGCAGCGCGCTGTGGACGGCGTCCGCGCGGGCGAGCAGGGCGGTGCCGGCCTCGGTGAGGCTGGTGCCGCGGGCGGTGCGCACCAGCAGCGGGCCGCCGGCCTCCCGCTCGAGCTGCCGCAGCTGCTGGCTGACCGCCGACTGGGTCGTGCCGAGGTCGCGCGCGGCGGCGCTCAGCGAGCCGGCGCGGGCGACGGTGCGGAAGAGCAGGACGCGGCGAGGATCCACACCCCCCATTAGAACCGCTAAGAGAAGCCACCGGCAATCACAGTCTTCCTACCAGCCTCCGCGATGCCCATGCTGGACGGCATGGAGACCCTGGGGCTGATCGGCGGCATGAGCTGGCACTCGACCGCGACGTACTACCGCCTGATCAACGAGGCCGTCGCGGCCGAGCACGGCGGGCACGCGTCCGCGCGCATCGCGCTGCAGTCGCTCGACTTCGCCGAGGTCCGCGCCTGCCAGCTGGCGGGCGACTGGGACCGGGCCGCCGGCCTGCTGGCCGAGGCCGGCCGCCGGTGCGTCGCCGGCGGGGCGAGCACCGTCGCCATCTGCACCAACCTGATGCACAAGGTGGCGCCGCAGGTCGAGGCGGCCCTCGACGTCCCGCTCCTCCACATCGGCGACGCGGTCGGCGCGGAGGCAGGCCGGCACGGCTGGCGCACGCTCGGGATCCTCGGCACCCGCTGGGTGATGGAGGAGGACTTCTACGCCGAGCGGCTCGCCCGGCACGGCGTCGCGACGGTGGTGCCCGGGGCGGCGGAGCGCGGACTCGTCGACACGGTCGTCTTCGACGAGCTCACCCAGGGGGTGATCCGCGAGGCCTCGCGGGAGGCGTACGTCGACGTGATCCGCGGACTCGCCGCCCAGGGAGCCGACGCCGTCGTGCTGGCCTGCACCGAGATCGGCCTGCTGGTCGGCCTTGAGGACAGCCCGCTGCCCCTCATCGACAGCGCGGAGGCCCATGCCCGGGCGCTGGCCGACGTGGCCCTGGGCCGGTCCGCCACCCCGGTGCCGGTCGGCTGATCAGGCCGGCGGGTCGACCATCTGGTCGAAGGCGGCGTACGCCGCGGCCCGCTCCCGCTCGATCTTGCGGCCCAGGAAGTCGGCCGTCCCCCACAGCAGCGCGAAGATGCCGCCGAGCACGAACATCAGCGGGATCACGAACCCGAGGCCGACCGCGGCGACCTGGACGAGCCAGCCCGCGGCGTACGCCCACTCCTTGCGGAGCATGCCGGCCAGCAACAGGCAGAGGACGGCCAGGCCCAGCCCGACGACCAGTGAGGTGCCGAGCCCGACGTCGGCGACCGTCACCAGCACCGGCGTGGTCAGCCCGAGGGCGATCGCCTCGAGACACAGGATGGCGGCGCACATGCCCCGCCGTGGCGAGCGCTCCCGCTCGTTGCTCATGCCCGACCCTCCTGACGGCCGCCCGGCCGGTGAGCGGGGCGGCGCAGCAGGGTGCGCGCCTCCCCGGCGGTGACCACCGAGCCGGTGACCAGCACCGCACCCGAGCCCAGCGGGGAGCCGAAGGCCTCCCCCGCCTCGGCCAGGGTCGCGGCGGCGTGGATCGCCTCGTCCAACCGCGGCTCGACGCTGACCCGGTCCTCGCCGAAGATCTCGCGGGCGACGGCGGCCAGCTGCTCGGCCGGCAGGGAGCGGGACGTGGAGTTCTGGGTGCAGATGACGTGCGCGAGGTGCGGCTCGAGGGCCGCGAGCAGCCCCTCGGCGTCCTTGTCGCCCATCACGCCGACGACGCCGATCAGCGGCGAGAACGTGAACGAGTCCTCGATCGCGGCGGCGGAGGCCTCGGCACCGTGGGGGTTGTGCGCCGAGTCGAGGACCACCGTGGGCGAGCGGCGCACGATCTCCAGCCGCGCCGGGGAGGTCACCTCCGCGAACGCCTGGCGGACGAGCTCCTCGTCCAGCGGCTCGCCGTTCGCCGCGATGGCCTCGACCGCGGCGAGCGCGACCGCGGCGTTCTGGGCCTGGTGGGCGCCGTAGAGCGGCAGGAAGACGTCGTCGTACCGACCCCGGAGGCCCTGCAGGGCCACCACCTGGCCGCCGACCGCGGGCACCCGGGAGACCACGCCGAACTCCATCCCCTCGCGGGCGATGGTGGCGCCGACCTCGGCCGCCCGCTCGAGCAGCACGGCGGCGACCTCGGGCTCCTGCTGGGCGAGTACGACGTACGCGCCCTCCTTGATGATCCCCGCCTTCTCGACGGCGATCGCGGCGGGCGTGCCGCCGAGGTACTTGGCGTGGTCGACGGCGATCGGCAGCACCACGGCGACCCGGCCGTCGGCGACGTTGGTGGCGTCCCACGAGCCGCCCATGCCGACCTCGACCACCGCGACGTCGACGGGGGCGTCGGCGAACGCGGCGAAGGCCATGCCGACGACGGTCTCGAAGAAGGAGAGCGGGTGCTCCTCGGACGCGTCGACGAGATGCGTGTACGGCGCGACGTCGTTGAACGCCCGGACGAACGCCTCGTCGTCCAGCGGCTCGCCGTCGACGGAGATGCGCTCGCTCATCCGCTCCACGTGCGGGCTGGTGAACCGGCCGGTGCGCAGGTCGAGCGCCCGCAGCAGCGCGTCGATCATCCGCGAGGTGGAGGTCTTGCCGTTGGTGCCCGTCAGGTGGATGACGGGGTACGCCGCCTGCGGGTCGCCGAGCATCTGCGTGAACGCACGGATCCGGTCGAGGGACGGCTCGAGCCGGGTCTCGGGCCAGCGCGACAACAGCGCGTCCTCGACCTCCTCGAAGGTCTGGGCCAGGCGGGGTGCGGATTCGTCGCTCATCTCGCCCCGAGTCTAGGGCTCGGCCCCGGCGGCGGCCGCTTCGCCCGACGCTCCACCGATCCGTACGGGGGCTGACAGGAACTGAAACAGGTTCTAGGTTGGCGGTCATGAGGACCACGGTCGCGATCGTCAACGGGCAGGGGCAGGACTTCACCTTCGAGGAGGTGGAGCTGGAGGGGCCGCGCGCCGACGAGGTACTGGTGCGGATCGTCGCCACCGGCCTGTGCCACACCGACGTGACGATGAAGAGCATGCTGCCGGCGGAGATGTTCCCCAACGTCTTCGGCCACGAGGGCGCCGGCGTCGTCGAGGCGGTCGGCCCCGACGTGACCGGGATCGAGGTCGGCGACCACGTGGTGCTGAGCTTCCGCTCCTGCCGCACCTGCTCCTCGTGCCAGGCCGGCCTGGTCGGCTACTGCGACTCCAGCCTGATGATCAACTACATGGGCATGCGGATGGACGGCTCGACGACGTACACCCGCGACGGCTCGCCGGTCTTCGGCTCGTTCTTCGGCCAGTCCTCGTTCTCGCGCCACGCCATCGCGTACGCCGACAACTGCGTCGTCGTCGACAAGGACCTCGACCTGAGCCTGGCCGCGCCGTACGGCTGCGGCTTCCAGACCGGCGCCGGCACCGTGCTCAACCTGCTGCAGCCGGGCGCGGACGACAGCCTGGTGGTCTTCGGGGTCGGCGCGGTCGGCCTGGCCGCGATCGCGGCCGCCGCCGCTCAGAACGTCGGCACGATCGTCGCCGTCGACCTGACCCCGAGCCGGCTGGAGTCCGCGGCGCACTACGGCGCGATCGGGGTGAACCCGGCGGAGCTGGGCGAGGTCTCGGTGGTCGACCGGGTCAAGGAGCTCACGGGCGGCGGCGCGACGTACGGCATCGACACGACGGCGGTCCCGGCCGTGGTCAAGCAGGCCCAGCAGGCGCTCGCACGCCGCGGCACGCTGGTCGCGCTCGGACTCGGCCCCGAGGAGTACGTCCTCGACGCCGTCGACCTGCTCCAGAACGGCAAGCGGGTGATGAGCTCCATCGAGGGCGAGTCCGACCCGCTGGAGATGGTGCCGCGGCTGCTGGCGATGCGGGCCGCGGGCACGTTCGACGTCGACCACCTGATCGCGACGTACCCCTTCGAGAAGATCAACGACGCCGTGGCCGACCTGCACGACGGCAAGGTGATCAAGGCGGTCCTCACCTGGTGATGACCAGGCTGGCGGTGTCGACCACCGGCCGGTATCCGATCGTGGCGTAGATCCGGTTCGAGGTCGGGTTGTCCCGGTCGGTGAACAGGCAGACCCGGTGCCCCTCGGCCCGGAGCCGGGCCGAGACCTGCGCGACCGCCGCGCTGGCGTAGCCGCGACGCCGGTGCTCGCGCGGCGTGATGACCGGGCCGATGCGGACCACGCCGTACGCCGGGAGGTTGTGGTGGGTCAGGTGGACGACCTCGCCGTCCGGGTCCTCCCAGAGCCACACCAGACCGGCCTCGACCCGCGCCGCCAGCTGCTCCTCGGTCAGCGACTCCGACGCGTGGGAGGAGCCGACCCGGCCGGCCATCTCGTCGGCGAGCTCCCCGAAGGCGTTCCACCACGCGGTCGCCAGCGGTACGTCGTCCGCCGTGGCGACCCGGAGCCGGCCGGGCGCCCGGTGGTCGACGAGCTCGCCCAGCTCCCACAGCCGGGTGCGCTCCTGCACGCTCACCGTCCCGCCACTCAGCCGGACGGTCTCGTCGGCGAGCGCGCGGGCCGGGCCGAGGGCGCCGTTCACCGCGGCGAGCGACTCGCCCCGCTCGTGGAGCAGCCGGGCCAGCGCGACGGCCGCGTCCTCCGGCATCGGCAGCAGGTACGCCGGGAAGGGAGCGAACGGCGCGGACCGCATCGCCAGCCCGACCACGCGCCCGTCGTCGTCGTGGACGCTCAGCCACCAGCGCGGGTGCGGCCCCGGCACCACGCCGCGCTCGTCGTCGGCGACCGCCCGCGCGGTCACCGTGGCGACCAGCGTGGTGCCCACCGGATCGGCCGCGAGACAGTCCCCCGCGACGGCCAGGAAGGCCCGCGGATCGGGGGTCAGCCGGACTCGGGTCACGGGGTCCACGCTAGGCACCGGGACAACCGGTTTTCGCAGGTGAGCGCGGCCACTCTAGGATTTCGGGTTATGACCGAGACCCAGCACGACCAGGCCCCCGAGACGCCCGACGCAGCACGCGCCGTCGCCGTACCGGACAAGCCTGCGCTCGAGGGACTCGAGGGGCGCTGGGTCGAGCGCTGGAAGGCCGACGACACCTACGCCTTCGACCGCACCCAGCCGCGGGAGAACGTCTACTCGATCGACACGCCGCCGCCGACCGTGAGCGGCAGCCTGCACGTCGGACACGTCTTCTCCTACACCCACACCGACCTGATCGCCCGCTACCAGCGGATGCGCGGCAAGACCGTCTTCTACCCCATGGGCTGGGACGACAACGGCCTGCCGACCGAGCGCCGCGTGCAGAACTACTTCGGCGTCCGCTGCGACCCGAGCCTGCCGTACGACGCCGACTTCACCCCGCCGGAGAAGCCGGACCCGAAGCGCCAGATCCCGATCAGCCGGCCGAACTTCATCGCGCTGTGCGAGCAGCTGGTCGAGGAGGACGAGCAGGTCTTCGAGCAGCTGTGGCGCACCCTCGGCCTGTCGGTCGACTGGAAGCAGCACTACACGACGATCGGCCCGAAGGCGCAGACCGTCAGCCAGCGCGCGTTCCTGCGCAACTTCGCCCGCGGCGAGGCCTACCTCCAGGAGGCGCCGACCCTCTGGGACGTCACCTTCCAGACCGCCGTCGCCCAGGCCGAGCTCGAGGCGCGCGAGTACGCCGGCGCCTACCACCGGGTCGCCTTCCACCAGCCGTCCGGTGAGCCGGTCTACATCGAGACCACCCGTCCCGAGCTGATCCCCAGCGTCGTGGCCCTGATCGCGCACCCCGACGACGAGCGCTACCAGCCGCTCTTCGGCACCACGGTCACCTCGCCGGTCTTCGGCGTCGAGATCCCCGTCCTGGCCCACCCCGCGGCCGAGATGGACAAGGGTGCCGGCATCGCCATGTGCTGCACCTTCGGCGACCTGACCGACGTCACGTGGTGGCGCGAGCTCGACCTGCCCGTCCGCACGCTGATCGGCCGCGACGGCCGGCTCTCGCGCGAGACCCCGGAGTGGCTGGCGCACGAGCCCGCCGCGGCGGCGTACGAGGAGCTGAAGGGCAAGACCGCCTTCTCCGCGCGTGAGGCCGTGGTCGCGAAGCTCCGCGAGAGCGGTGACCTCGACGGCGACCCGAAGCCCACCCAGCGGATGACGAACTTCTACGAGAAGGGCGACAAGCCCCTCGAGATCGTCGCCACCCGGCAGTGGTACATCCGCAACGGCGGTCGCGACGCCGCGCTCCGCGACGAGATGCTCGAGCGCAGCACCGAGATCCAGTGGGTGCCCAGCCACATGAAGCACCGCTACGACAACTGGGTCGGCGGCCTCAACGGCGACTGGCTGATCTCGCGCCAGCGGTTCTTCGGCATCCCGTTCCCGGTCTGGTACCCCCTCGACGAGGACGGCGAGCCCGACTACGAGCACCCGCTGCTCCCCCGTGAGGACCAGCTGCCGATCGACCCCTCGACCATGGCCCCCGAGGGGTACGCCGAGGACCGGCGCGGGAAGCCCGGCGGCTTCATCGGCGACCCCGACGTGATGGACACCTGGGCGACCTCCTCGCTCACCCCCCAGATCGCGGGTGGCTGGGAGTCCGACGGCGACCTGTTCGACCGGGTCTTCCCGATGGACCTGTGCACCCAGGCGCACGACATCATCCGGACCTGGCTGTTCTCCCGCGTCGTCCGCGCGCACTTCGAGAACCACACGGCTCCCTGGTCGCACGCACTGGTCTCCGGCTTCATCCTCGACCCGGACCGCAAGAAGATGTCCAAGTCCAAGGGCAACGTCGTGGTCCCGACCGAGATCCTCGACAAGTTCGGCGCGGACGCCGTCCGCTGGCGTGCCGCGATGGCCCGTCCCGGCCTGGACTCGCCCTTCGACGAGACCCAGATGAAGGTCGGCCGCCGGCTGGCGATGAAGGTCCTCAACGCCTCCAAGTTCGTGCTGGGCGGCGTCGGCGCCACCGAGCTGCAGCCCTTCGCGGTCTCCGAGCCGGTCGACTGCGCGCTGCTCGGCCGCCTCGCGCTGGTGATCCGCAAGGCCACCGACGCGTTCGAGGCCTACGACTACACCACCGCGCTGGAGACCACCGAGAAGTTCTTCTGGGAGTTCTGCGACGACTACCTCGAGCTCGTCAAGGAGCGCGCGTACGACGAGGACGGCGGCCTGGCCACCGACTCGGCCAAGGCGACGCTGGCCATCGCGCTGGAGGTCCAGCTGCGGCTGCTGGCGCCGTTCCTGCCGTACGTCACCGAGGAGGTCTGGTCGTGGTGGCAGGAGGGCTCGATCCACCGGGCCTCCTGGCCGACCGAGCTCGACCTCGGTTCGGCCGCCGCTGCCGACCCCAGCACCGTCGACGCGGTCGCGGCCGTGCTCGTCGGCATCCGGGGCGCGAAGTCCCAGGCCAAGGTCTCCATGCGCGCGGAGCTGTCGCGCGTCGAGGTGACCGGCCCGGAGGCGCTCGTGCGGGCCGCCGAGCTGGCCGCCGACGACCTGCGCCGGACCGGCAAGATCACCGGCGAGCTGGTGTTCACCGTCGCCGACGACGCCGGCCAGGAACTCGACGTCCAGGCCGAGCTCGCGGAGGTCACGCCCGAGGGCTGAGCCCTCCGGGCCTGAGGCTCAGGAGCGGCCGCGTCCCCCGTGGTCGCGGCCGTGCCCGCGGTCGCCTCGGTGGTGCTCGCCCCGGCCGCGGTCGCCGCGGTGCGAGTCGCCCCGGCGGTCACGGTCGCCCCGGTGGTGACCCCAGCGGTCGTGGTCACCCCGGCGCGAGTCGTCCCGATGGCGGGCGTCGCGGTCACGATGGCCGTGGCTCCCGCGATCGTCGTCGCCGCCGTACCCGTGGTCTGAGGTGTTCCGGTCGTCGCCACGTCCGGCACCGCGGTTCGGCCCGGCCTGCTTGCCGCTGCCCTGCGGACCGCTGTGGCCTCGGTCGCCGCTGTGGCCTCGGTCGCCGTGATCGTGGTCGTGGCTGTGACTCGGACCCGCCGGGGACGGGGAACCGGTGCTCGCGGCCGGCGGCGGGACCGCCGTTGCCGGAGCCGTCTCGGCCGGTGCCGACGACAGGTTCGACCGCGTGGAGTCTCGACTGGGCTTCTTCGCCCGCGGCGGCCGCGTCGGGGCCGGGGCCCGCTCGGCGTGCGGCGCCGGCGTGGAGGCGCGCGGGGGCACGGACGGCTCGGGCGCGACGCCGCGCCGCGTCTCGGTGGGCGCCGAGCGCGAAGGGTCGGGACGGACGTCCGGCATGAGCGTGCTGCCGGCGACGACGACGGGCGCCGTACCCCGGCCGAGCAGACCTCGGAACGCCTCGCTCCGCAACCCGGTCACGACCACGATCACGCAGGCGACCAGCAGCACGACGAACGCCAGCAGCGGCCGTCGATGCTCCTTGCTCACTGTCCCCACACCTCTCCCCGACCCATGATCACCGTCTCGGACATTGTGGTCGGCAGACGGCCCCCGACCCCAGTCAACGCGACCTGGGGACCCTCCGAACGCCGATTGGTCCAGACCAGTGCGCCGCTCAGACGTCCGCGGGGATCACCGCGAGCGCCAGCCGACAGGCCCGGTCGACCTCGGTCAGGTCCGACGACGAACCCCAGAGCTGATGCCGGGTGTTGCCGGCGTCGAGGTAGGCGTCGAGCCGGAACGCGTCGTCGACGGGCTGCTGCGACCCGGCCGCAGCGAGCTCGGCCTCGAGCAGGTCGAGCCACTCGCGCTTGAGCCCGCGCACCGCGTCGGCGACCGGGCCGGACCGGCGGCCGTACTCGGCGGTCGTCGCCGCCACGAAGCAGCCGCCCGGAAAGACCTCCGCCCGGACGTACTCCCGCCACGCCTCGACGAGACCGGACAGGCGGTCCGAGCCGGGCTCCCGTCCCCACGCGGGGCGGACGACGGCCTCGACGTAGATGTGCCGGGCCTGCGCGACCGCCGCGACCTGGAGCGCCTCGCGACTGCCGAAGACGGTGAGGATGCCGCTCTTGCTGACGCCGGTGCGCTCGGCCAGCGACCCGAGGGTGATCGCGTCGAGCCCCTCGACCGTGGCGACCATCGCCGCCTCGTGGGCGACCCGCCGCCGGGTGGCGTCCCCACGCGCCCGTCGCCCGTCCGACTGCTCACCGCTCATGCCCGAACTATACGTCCGACTGGACGCAAAGATCGCGGGCGCCGTACGCTTCCGACAATACGACCGATCGAACGCATAGTTGGGAGCGCACATGACCACCCTCGACACCTCCGCGGGCGTCGTCATCCGCAAACGGGTCTACCTCGACGACCTGGACGGGTTCGGGATGCTGCACCACGCCGGGTACGCCGTCCTCTTCGACCACGCGGTCCTCGACTACTGGACCGACGCCGGCTGGGTCACCGACCCCACCGTCTCCGTGCAGGTGATCCGCGCCCTGGAGCTGACCTACCACCTGCCCGTCGTGGGCGTGCAGGACGTCGACGTGCACCTCTGGGTCGACCGCGCCGGCCGGTCGAGCGTGACCTACCGCTTCGAGGTGCTCTCGGCCGACCACACGGTCCGGCACGCCGAGGGCAGCCGGGTCCTGGTCAACCTCCACCCGCAGACCCTGCGCCCCACGCCGCTGACCGAGGAGATGTGGCAGATCGCCACTCCCCTGCTCGCCCCGGGCGTCGAGCGACCCCTCGCGCCGGCTCACTCGCTGGTCGAGTAGCGAGCGGCCATCTCGTTGGTCGAGTAGCGAGGGCCAGCGAGCGTATCGAGACCCTCGGCGCCGGTCGAAGGATCAGAGCAGTGGCGCACGCGAGACCAGATGGGTCTCGACACGGCGGTCACGGCTTCGCAGGCTCAGCCGTGCGCCTCGCTCGACCACCATCAAGAAGTCTGCTTGATCAAGGGCGGCTTCGCCGACCTTGGATCAAGCAGACTTCTTCTTCGGCTTCGATTCCCGCGGGATCAGCGTGGGCGGGACGTTGTCGACGACCGTCTCGCGGGTCACGACCACCTTGGCGACGTCGCCGCGGGAGGGGACGTCGTACATCACGTGGAGGAGGACCTCCTCGATGATCGCGCGCAGACCACGCGCCCCGGTGCCGCGCTCCATCGCCTGGTCGGCGATCGCCGCGACGGCGTCGTCGCTGAACTCCAGGTCGACGCCGTCGATGTCGAAGAGCTTCTGGTACTGCTTGACCAGCGCGTTGCGGGGCTCGGTGAGGATCTGCACGAGGGCGGCCTGGTCGAGCTTGGTGACGCTGGCGATCAGCGGCAGCCGGCCGATGAACTCGGGGATCAGGCCGAACTTGGTGAGGTCCTCGGGGCGTACCTGCGCGAGCAGGTCCTCGGCCTCCTTCTCGGCCTGGCCGCGGACCTCGGCGGTGAAGCCGAGCGTCTTCTTGCCGACCCGCTGCTCGATGATGTGCTCCAGGCCGGCGAAGGCGCCGCCCACCACGAAGAGGATGTTCGTGGTGTCGATCTGGATGAACTCCTGGTGCGGGTGCTTGCGCCCGCCCTGCGGCGGCACCGAGGCGGTCGTGCCCTCGATGATCTTCAGCAGCGCCTGCTGGACACCCTCGCCGGAGACGTCGCGCGTGATCGAGGGGTTCTCCGCTTTGCGGGCCACCTTGTCGATCTCGTCGATGTAGATGATCCCGGTCTCGGCCTTCTTGACGTCGTAGTCGGCCGCCTGGATCAGCTTCAGCAGGATGTTCTCGACGTCCTCACCGACGTAGCCGGCCTCGGTCAGCGCCGTGGCGTCGGCGATCGCGAACGGGACGTTGAGCATCCGCGCCAGCGTCTGCGCGAGGTAGGTCTTGCCACAGCCGGTGGGGCCGATCACGAGGATGTTCGACTTGGCGACCTCGACGACCTCCTCCTTGCTGTGCTTGCCCGACACGGGCTGGAGGCCGGCCTGCACCCGCTTGTAGTGGTTGTAGACCGCGACCGCGAGGGACTTCTTCGCCTGCTCCTGCCCGATGACGTAGGAGTTGAGGAACTCGAAGATCTCCTTGGGCTTGGGCAGCTCGTCGAGGCTGACCTCGGTGCCCTCGCTCAGCTCTTCCTCGATGATCTCGTTGCACAGGTCGATGCACTCGTCGCAGATGTAGACGCCGGGACCGGCGATCAGCTTCTTGACCTGCTTCTGGCTCTTCCCGCAGAACGAACACTTCAGCAGGTCGCCACCGTCACCGATACGTGCCACGGCAGGTCATCCTCCACTCGACAAGGTGCAAAAAACTGTTCACGACGGTACCCCGAGCCGGCCCCCTGCGGGGGCCGACACGGGGCAATGATCAGGACCGGCTCAGCGCCGGAGTGCCCTTGCGGGACTCCACGACCGAGTCGATCAGGCCGTACTCGACGGCGGCGTCCGCCGTCAGGATCTTGTCGCGCTCGATGTCGCGGCTGACCTGGTCGGCGTCCCGGCCGGTGTGGTCGCTGATCATCTTCTCCAGCAGCTCGCGCATCCGCAGGATCTCGTTGGCCTGGATCTCGATGTCGGAGGTCTGGCCGAACGTGCCCTCGGTGTAGGGCTGGTGAATCAGGATCCGGCTGTTCGGCAGGGCCAGGCGCTTGCCGTGGGTGCCGGCGGCCAGCAGGATCGCCGCGGCCGAGGCCGCCTGACCGATGCACACCGTCTGCACGTCGCACTTGATGAAGTTCATCGTGTCGTAGATCGCCGTCAGCGCCGTGAACGAGCCGCCGGGGCTGTTGATGTAGATCTGGATGTCCTGGTCGGGGTTCATCGACTCCAGGCACATCAGCTGCGCGATGACCGCGTTGGCGACGTCGTCGGAGATCGGCGTGCCGAGGTAGATGATGCGGTCCTCGAAGAGCTTGCCGTAGGGGTCGATGCGGCGGAAGCCGTACGACGTCCGCTCCTCCCACTGCGGGATGTAGTAGTTGGCGGCGGGGCCGGTGGGCGCCAGGCCGCCGGGCGCGGTGATGTCAGCCATGGGTCAGTCCTTCTTGTGGGCCGGGCGGCCGTCGTCGGCGGCCTCGCGGGCGCTCTTGATGACCTGGTCGACCAGGCCGTACTCGAGGGCCTGGTCGGCGGTGAACCACCGGTCGCGGTCGGCGTCGGCGATGACCTGCTCGATCGGCTGCCCGGTGTGCTCGGCGATCAGGTCGAGCAGCACCTTCTTGATGTGCAGGGACTGCTGGGCCTGGATCTTGATGTCGGAGGCGGAGCCACCCATGCCCGAGGAGGGCTGGTGCATCATGATCCGCGCGTGGGGCAGGGCGTAGCGCTTGCCCTTGGTGCCGGCACACAGCAGGAACTGGCCCATCGACGCGGCCAGGCCCATGCCGACCGTGGCGACGTCGTTCGGGATGTAGTTCATCGTGTCGTAGATCGCCATGCCGGCGTCCACGGAGCCGCCCGGGGAGTTGATGTGGAGGAAGATGTCCGCCTCGGGGTCCTCGGCGGAGAGCAGCAGCAGCTGGGCGCAGATCGCGTTCGCGTTCTGGTCGCGCACCTCCGAGCCCAGGAACACGATCCGCTCACGCAGGAGACGCTGGTAGATGTGGTCGTCGAGGACGTTGAGGCCGCCACCACCCATCCGGTGGTCGAGCGAGTCGCTGGAGTACTGGGTCACGCAGCGACCCTAGCCCGTGGGGCCGACACTTCCACGGACAATCCCGGGCTGTTCGCCAACAGCGGATTTCCCCGCCCCGGAGGCGACCGGACCAAAGCGAAAGGGCCGAGCCGGCGCGAACTCGCGCCGGCTCGGCCCTCTGAAGCGGTGGGCCGGCCTCAGGCCTTCTCGTCGGCCGTCTCGTCGCCCTCGGCAGCCTCGGCGGCCTCCGCCTCGGGCTCGCCGATGGTGCCGTCCGGGCGCAGGTTCTTCAGCTCGACCGCGTTGCCCGAGGCGTCCTTGACGACCGCGGACTCCACGATCGTCGCCAGCGCCTTGCCGCGCAGGATCTCCTGCACGAGGTCGGGGATGTGGTTGTGCTCGAACATGTGGTTCGCGAACTCCTGCGGGTCCTGACCGGACTGCTGGGCGCGGCGGACGAGGTGCTGGGAGAGCTCCTGCTGGTCGACGCCGAGCTCCTCCTTCTTCGCGATCTCGTCGAGGATGAACTGGGCGGCGACGGCGTCGCGGACCCGGCGCTCGAGGTCGGCCTCGAACTCCTCGACGGTCTGGTTCTCGTCCTCGAGGTACTTCTCCATGGTGATGCCGGCCATCGCGAGCTGCTGCTCGACGTTCTGGCGGCGGGCGTTCAGCTCGTCCGCGACGATGGTCTCGGGCAGCGGCACCTCGACCTGGTCGAGCAGCACCTCCAGGACGGCGTCGCGGGCGGCGGCGGCCTGCTCGAGGCGCTTGCCGTTGGCGAGGCGGACCCGGATGTCGTCGTTCAGCTCGGCGACGGTGTCGAACTCCGAGGCCAGCTGCGCGAAGTCGTCGTCGAGGTCGGGGAGCTCCTGCTCCTGGACCTGCGAAACGGCGACCAGCACCTCGACGGCCTCGCCGACCAGGTCGCCGCCCACGAGCTCGGAGGAGAAGGTCTTCTCCTCGCCGGCGGACATGCCGGTCAGGGCCTCGTCTAGTCCGTCGAGCATGCCGCCCCGACCGACCTGGTACGACATGCCGGCGACCTCGGCACCCTCGAGCACCTCGCCGTCCTTCGTCGCCTTGAGGTCGAGGACGACGAAGTCGCCGTCGGCGGCCGGGCGCTCGACGTCCGCCAGGGTGGCGAAGCGCTCGCGGAGGGACTGGATCTGCTGGTCGACGTCCTCGTCGGTGACGACGGCGTCCTCGACCTCGGCGGCCAGACCCTCGTAGCCCGGCAGCTCGATCGTCGGCTTCACGTCCACCTCGGCGGTGAACTCCAGCACCTCGTTGTCCTCGAGCTTGGTCACCTCGACCTCGGGCTGCGCGAGCGGCTCGAGGGAGTTGGCCTGCAGCGCCTCGACGTACTTCTTCGGGAGCGCGTCGTTGATGGCCTGGTCCAGCACGGCGCCGCGCCCGACCTGGCGGTCGATGACCATCGGGGGCACCTTGCCCCGGCGGAAGCCGGGGACGTTGATCTGCTGGGCGATCTGCTTGTACGCCGCGTCGAGGCTCGGCTTGAGCTCCTCGAAGGGCACCTCGACGGTCAGCTTGGCCCGGGTGGGGCTCAAGGTCTCGACGGCGCTCTTCACAGGTCTTCTCCTACTGCTGGTGGATGGTGGGGTGGTACGTCGGGGCGACAGGACTCGAACCTGCGATCTCCTGCTCCCAAAGCAGGCGCGCTAGCCACTACGCTACGCCCCGCCAAGTTGCCCACCGGTTGCCCGACGAGCCGCCTGGAGCGGATGACGGGAATCGAACCCGCGTAGCCAGTTTGGAAGACTGGGGCTCTACCATTGAGCTACATCCGCGCGCACGAGGGCTGCGCCCCCGCGGACTCCGGAGACCGTCGTGACGGCCACCGGGAATCGGACAGATCCTGCCACACGAGCCCGGCTCCGCCCCAAACGGCCCGGCTCCCCCGGGTCCGCTCAGGTCCGGTTGACCACCAGCATCGCCCGGTCGTCGTTGCGCGACCCGAGGGCGTCGACCAGCCGCGCGGCCGCACCGGTGAAGTCGCCGCGCAGCAGGCCCTCCGCCTCCCCCAGCAACCGGTCGATGCCGAGATCGATGTCGCGGCTCGGCTCCTCGACCATCCCGTCGGTGTAGAGCAGCACGGCGTCGCCCTGGCTCAGGGTGCCACTCGCGCATCCGAACCGGGCGTCGACCATCAGCCCGAGGATCGGCCCCTCGGTCTGCAGCACCGACCACCGTCCCGATCCCTTCACCCGGTGCACGGCGGGTGGGTGCCCGGCGGTGCGGATCTCGAAGTCGCCGCTGCGCAGGTCCAGGCTGAGGTGGACGGCGGTGGCGAACCCCTCCTCCCAGTCCTGACGGAGCAGGTAGTCGTTGGCCGCCCCGAGGAACTGGTCCGGGGGCAGCGCGCCGAGCAGACCGCCGAACGCGCCGGAGAGCAGCAGCGCCCGGGTGCCGGCCTGCTCCCCCTTGCCCGAGACGTCGACCACGACGACCTCCAGACGCTCCGGCACGGGCTGGGTGGCGACCATGAAGTCGCCCGCGAACGGCGTACCTCCCGCGGAGCGGAGCGCGGACTCGACGTACCAGCCGTGCGGGAGGTCGGGGATGCCGCCCTGGTTGAGGATCCGGTCGCGCAGGTCGACCAGCATCGACTCCCCCATCACGCCGCCCACGCCGAGGCGGGTCCGCCGGAAGGAGGCCAGCAGCACGATGAAGCCCATCAGGAACTGGATGGCCGTCGCCCCGACGATCCGGGCGGTCAGGGTCTCCTGGTTGAGCAGGGCGACCATCAGCATCAGCATCACCCAGATCACGAACCACTGGAGCTGACGCGGGCCGAGCAGCAGGCTGCCCACCAGCAGCGGGACCATGAGCGCGGTGAAGGGGAACGCCGCGGGCGCGTAGGCGACGCCGATGTTGATGAGCAGCGTGAGGAGCATCAGGGCCGCGACCAGGCGGTACTCGCGCACGAAGCCGCCGCGGTACGACGCGCGCCAACGCCGGCCCAGCGCGGTGGAACGGGCCGGCCGAAGGGTGTCGTACGCCGCGTTCATCGCCGGTCCTCGTGGTCGGTGGGTGCGCACAACCCTACTGCCGGGGCCGGTGCCGACGCTGGCAGCGCGGGCACCAGAAGAGGTTGCGCCCGGCGAGCACCTCGGTCCGCACCGCGGTACCGCAGACCAGGCAGGGCTGGGCGTGGCGGCGGTAGACGTACACCTCGCCGCCGTGGTCGTCCTTGCGCGGCGGGCGGCCCATCGCCTCGGGCGTGTGCTCGGGGCGCACGGTGTCGATCCGGCCGGTGCGCACACCTTCGGCCATCAGCTCCACCAGGTCGTCCCACATGGCCTGCCACTGGGGGCGGCGCAGGGTGTTGCCGGGGCGGAAGGGGTCGATCCGGTGCCGGAACAGCACCTCGGCGCGGTAGACGTTCCCGACGCCGGCCAGCACCGCCTGGTCCATGAGCAGCCCGGCGATCGTGACCCGGCTGCGCCGGATCCGCTCCCAGGCGCGGTCCGGGTCGGCGTCCGGGCGGATCGGGTCGGGACCGGAGCGGGCGACGATCGCGTCCCGCTGCTCGGCGGTCAGCAGCTCGCAGGCGGTGGCGCCGCGGAGATCGGCGTACGCCGCCGCTCCCGTGGTCTGGAAGCGGACGATCCGCAGTCGCACCTGTCCGACCGGGTCGGGGCCCTCCTCGACGCCGTCGTGGACGTCGAACTTGCCGTACAGACCCAGGTGGACATGGACGAACCGCTCCGCTGGGAACTCGACGAACAGGTGCTTGCCCCAGGCCTCCGCGCCCTCGAGCACCTGGCCGTCCAGGAGCGCGGCGGAGTCGGCGAACCGGCCCTGGGGGCTGCCGACCCGTACGACGCGACCGGCGAAGGTGCGGGTGAGCTCACCCGCGAGGCGGTGGAGGGTGTGCCCCTCAGGCATCGGGGCCGCGACCGACGGCCGACTCCGGCAGCGCGGGCAGCTCGCGGGTCTGCTCGTAGGACCCGAGCTGGCCGATGCGACGCACGTGGCGCTCCTCGCCCGTGAAGTCGGTCGTGAGGAAGACCTCGATGAAGCGGGTCATGTCGTCGAGCGAGTGCATCCGGCCGCCGACCGAGACGATGTTGGCGTCGTTGTGCTCGCGACCCAGCGCGGCGGTCTCCTCGGACCAGGCCAGGGCGCAGCGGATGCCGACGACCTTGTTGGCGGCGATCTGCTCGCCGTTGCCCGAGCCGCCGATGACGACGCCGAGGCTGTCCTGCCCGGCGGCGCGCTCCGCGGCCACCGCCTCGGCCGCCCGCAGGCAGAAGACCGGGTAGTCGTCGAGGGCGTCGTACACGAACGGGCCGTGGTCGACCGGCTCGTAGCCGTGGTCGGTCAGCCAGCGGACCAGGTGGTCCTTCAGGTCGAGGCCGGCGTGGTCGGAGCCCAGGTGCACGCGCATGGGCGCGATTCTCTCAGTCGCCTCGCGCGGACCCGACATGGAGGTCGAGGAAGCCGGCCACCTGCCGCATCAGCGGCTCGGCGGCGGGGAACACCGCGTCGTGACGCCAGAAGCCGTGGACCTGTCCGAGGTAGCGGGTCGCGGTCACCTCGACGCCGGCCTCGGCGAGCAGCCGCGCGAGGTGCTCGCCCTCGTCGCGGAGCGGGTCGTGCTCGGCGGTGACGACCAGCGTCGGCGGCAGGGTGTGGAGGCGGTCCGAGTTCAACGGGGCCAGGTCCGGGTCCGTCAGGTCGGCGCCGGGGCCGGCGTACTGCTCCCAGTACCAGGCGGCCTCGCGCGGGTCGAAGCCGTCGGCGGCGCTCTCGTAGGACTCGAACGACGCGGTCGGGTCGAGGAACGGGTAGATCAGCGCGACGGCGGCGAACCGACCGGGATGGCGCAACGCCGCGACCAGCGCGAGGTTGGCGCCCGCGCTGTCGCCGTGGGCGTACGCCGGACCGCCGAGGTCGTGCTCGGGCGCGTGCCGGTCGAGCCAGCCGAGGACCGTGTCGACGTCGTCGGGCGCGGCCGGGAAGCGGTGCTCGGGCGGACGACGGTACTCGACGCTCAGGACCGCGAGGCCGGACCTGTTGGCCAGCCGGCGGGCGCTCGCGTCGTGCACCTCGACGTCGTTGAGGACGAACCCGCCGCCGTGCAGGTGGACGACGACGCCGGGCCGCGCGCCGGCCGGCCGGTAGAGCCGGCACGGGACCCCGTCGGCGTCCAGGTCGCGGACCTCGTTGACGTCCTCACGCGGCGCGGCGAGCGCCTCCGCGCGGGCTCGCTCGCGCTCCGCCGCGATGTCGAACGACGGGTCGAAGACGGGCAGGTCGCCCGCGGCGTACTCGATCGCCCGGCGGGCCTCGGGGAACAGCATCAGCGCTGCATCAGCGCGTCGAGGCCGACCGCGACGGAGGCGGCGACCCGGAAGTCGACCTCCGGGTGCGGGACGTGCACGGTGTACTTGTCGCGCACCGAGCCCTGCCGCTCGACCCCGAGGATCGCCTGGCCGCCCGGGTCGACGAAGTCGAAGTGGATCGGCAGGAACGGAAGGTCGGTGAACCGGCGGATGATCGCCACGCCCTGGCTGCGCTCCTGCCCGGAGCCGGCGTACCCCGGACCCTCGAGGTGGAAGGTCGAGCGCATCAGGCTCTTGCCGAAGTCCTTGCGGAAGAACCCGAGCTGCGTGCCCCGCTCGTCGAAGATGTCGTAGCCCGCGTTCAGGTCGATCCGCTTGCGCGCCTTGAAGCTGAAGACCGCCCGCGTCTTGGCCTCGTCGGCGTAGAACGTGACCTCCTCCTTGAACGCCATCCGCTTCTGCTGCGCGAAGCCCATCAGCTGCCCGAAGCTGCCGTCGGGGTTGGCAGCGAAGATGCGGTACTGGTTGGAGGTCATCGCGAACTTCTGGGCGACGTAGAACGTCGGGAGGTACATCTCGGCGGGCATGGCCGGAAGACTAGGGCAGCGTCTTACCGGCGCCCGCAGCGCCGATGGAGCTCGGACATGTAGACCAGGGCGACCACGGGTCCGTCGAACAGCGCGGAGCAGTTACCGGCCGTGAGCTCGCGGCGGGAGGTCCCGTCGTCGTACCCGTTGTCGCGACAGCTGTCGTAGTACATGTGCAGGTCGTCCGTCGTCCCGTCGTGGTGCAGGCGTACGGCGAGCGCGTCGTCGCCGTACGCGTCCTCCGGGCAGCTGCGCCGATCGGGGCCGCCTCCGAGGGGAGCCGCCTGGATGGCCGCGAGGAGCGCATCCGCCTCGGAGCCCTCGACCCGGCGCGAGCCCATGAGCGCGGGGGCGTCGAGGCCGCGGAGCCGGTCGTACTGGCACACGGAGATCGAGTCGACCCGCGCCACGGTGGCGACATCGAAGGCCTCGGCCGGCCGAACCGGCGCCTCCGCCTGGACCGGCGAGGTCACGTCGCACCCGTGGTCGTCGGTGGAGAAGGTCCGGGTGGAGGCGTGCACCCGCCGGGCGATCCGCGCCGAGGCCGGGTCGGTGTCGTCGAGGTAGAGGCGCAGCTGGACGCCGCCGACGGTGTGCAACGAAGCCACCCAGCCACGATGGCTGGTATCGCCGTCGGGCATCTCGCCAGCTTCGGTCAGGGTCAGGTGGGGCTGCATCAGCCGGAGCGGGGCCGGCCCGAAGACCTCGGGAGCCGGCTCCTCCTCGGGACCGCACCCGATCGCGAGTGTGACCGTGGAGTTCCCACGGCTGACGTAGGGGCCGGCGTGACTCACCGGCAGGCTCGGTCGATCCGCGCACCAGTCCCCCTTCGGCTCCCCACCATCCCGCCAGGACGCCGGGACCTGCACCGCGAGGTCGCGCCACGTCGCCCAGCGCCAGCCGTCGGGCGCTGCGGGAAGCACGTCGGCCTTCTCCGGCGCGGGCGCAGGTTCGTTCGCCGGCCTGGTGACCGGATCCTCCCGCAGGGCCGCCACGATCCCGACACCGCCGACCAGCGCGAGCACCGCGACGGCGGCCGCCACGACCGGCCACCGGCGCCGCCGGCGTACGGCGGACAGCCCAGGCGTCACCAGGTCGTCGGCGTGCTGGGCGAAGGCGTCGCGGAAGGCCTGCTCGGCGCGGTCCTCAGTCATCGGTGTTCTCCTGCTCGAGCCGGGTGCGGAGCGCGGCGACGGCGCGATGGACGTGGGAGCGAGCCGTGCTCTCCGGGCAGTCGAGGATCAGCGCGATCTGGGCGAAGGACAGGTCCTCGTAGAACCGGAGCACGACCGCGGCACGCTGGGTCACGGGGAGCTCGGCGCAGAGCCGCCAGGCGTGGTCGGCGTCGGTCACCGCGACGGCCGGGTCGGGGCCGGCCGTGCGGACGTGCGGCTCGGTGTCCTCGACGGCGACCAGGCGCCGGGTCTTGCGCCAGCCGGAGACCGAGGCGTTGACGATGCTGCGCCGGACGTACGCCTCGACGGTGTCGGTGCGGGCGAGCTCCGCCCAACGCGGGTACGCACGCGAGAGCGCCTCCTGGACCAGGTCCGGCGCGTCGGAGGCCCCGGTCACGAGGTGGGCGAAGCGCTGCAAGGCCGGCCCGCGCGCACTCACCCAGGTCTCGAAGTCGGGCGGCACCTCGGACGTCACGCTGGGCTCCTCCGCGGTCTCCACATCACCCGTACGCGGCGGACCGGCTGGGCGTTGCACTGGTCTAGAGAGCCGACCGTCGCCGTCCGAGCAGGCGGGCCGGTCGTCGCCCACTCCGCGTGCGATGAGTCTGGTGACGCAGCCAGGTCAGCAACCGCATGCTCATCGTCTCCGGCCATCTGATCGTCGACCCGGCCGAGCGGGCGTCGTACGTCGACGGCTGCCGCCACGTGGTCGAGCTCGCGCGCTCCGCCCCGGGGTGCCTCGACTTCGCCGTCTCGCCCGACCTGCTCGACGACGGACGGGTCAACGTCTACGAACGCTGGGAGACGCGGTGCCGACGTCGAGGCCTTCCGCGGCTCGGGTCCCTCCGATGATCAGCAGGCAGCGCTGCTCGCCGCGTCCGTGGCGGAGTACGACGTCGCCGGCTCGCGCTCGCTCACCGACTGAGCCGGCTCCCCGGCTCAGGCCTTCTCGCAGGCGATCCCGTCCTTGTCGCGGTCGCTCTTCTTGTTGGCCTTGTAGAGGGCCTTGCTGCGCTTGAAGCTCGTGACCGGCTTGCCGGAGGTCTTGTCCCGCGCCCCCGGCTTGCCCACGCCGTGCGGGTAGACGCGGTGCATCGCGTCGCAGTTCGCGAACGTCCGGGGCTTCGCGGCCTCGGCCGTCGTCGACGTGGTCACGATGACGAGCGGCGTGGCGGCGAGCGCCAGCCCGAGGACGGTGGCGATGCTTCGGGGCGTGCGCTGGGCGTGCTGCTGCATGGGACTCCTCCAGGTGGTGAACCAGGAGTGTGCGAGAGCGGCGGCCCCGCTGTCCGCCGAATGGGTGGATTGGCCCTCGGGCGCGCCCGAGGCCCCGAGGGCTGGTAGCCGTCAGGGTCGAGGCTGGATCTCGGTCGTGCCGTGGTGGTCGCGCCGGAAGAGCAGTCCGTTCGGACTTCGCCACACGAACGACGTGTCGTCGACCTTGTCGTAGCGCCACCTCGTGTGCGTCTTGCCGCGATGATGTCGTCGACACAGCGGGGCGATGTTGCAGTCGCACGTCGGTCCGCCACGGGCGGCGGGGTCGATGTGGTCGCAGTCCGCGCGGCGGGCTCGTCTCTGGCACCAGGGGAACACGCACGTGTGCTGCAGCAGGACCTGACGCTCACGGAGCCGATCCGGGACCTCGTAGGCGTCCACGTGCACGTGCTCGGCCAGGTCGATGACCGGCTTCACGACCACCTGCGTGTCCGGGTTCGCACACCAGGACTTGACCTGCTCGGCCGACACGAAGGAGCGCGTCTCCTCCACCCGCGCCAGATCCAGATCCGTGCTACCACCAGAGAGCGCTGCTTCGGAGAGGTGCACGTGCAGCAGCACCTGGCGGGCCCTGGGCCGATCCTCGGGGTCGGCGGCCGCGAGGTCCAGCGAGAGCTGACGGCGAGCCAGGTCACCGACCGCGATGGAGCGGCGGACGTCCAACGGCGCGTCCAGACCCAGGGCACTGAGGTCATGCGCCCGCCGCGCGACCGCGTCCTCCAGATCGAGCGCGTCAGCCAGATCCAACGTGCCGTGCACGTCGACGCAACCGTCGAAGGAGACCTGGCGGGTCTCGATGTCGAAGTGCCGTCCCTCCTGGGCCGCGATCCGGCGAGCCTCGGCCTCGTCGGGGTCGAAGCGGACCCGCGCCTCCTCGACCGTGCGGTCAAGCTGGGCGATCGACACCTTGTGCGCCACCGCCTGCAGATGCGCGTCGACATACGCCGCACCAGCCATCGGGAGGTCCACGGTGGACTTGGCGATCCGTCGCGCCTTCCACACCGGCAGGTCCAGGCACTGGACCCTGGCGTAGAGCCGCGGGAGGCGGTGGGCCAGCTCGACCGCCTCACCCAGATACATCCGGCCAGCATCGGAGGAGAGCCCGAGCGCGGCGGCGAACTCCAACACACAGAACTCCGCGACCAGCGGGGCGCCTTCGCCGGCGATCGTCAGCGCGTCCTCGGCGCCCGGGACCAGGGTCGCGGCCTCGTCGTGCGAGTCGGTGGCGTGCATGCCGGCCCAGGCGACGGCGGCGGCGAGCTGGTCGGCCTCGGCTCGCGCTGCGACGGTGCGGCGGGTGCCCACGTAGGCGAGCAACGCGGATGCGTTGTCGCAGTCGTGGAGTTCCCGAGTGGCCATACGAAGATGGTAGGCGCGGGCACCGACAGCCCGCGTTCTTCGCCCACAGCCACGGGTGCGCTCGCTCGGCGCCGTCTCTTGGCTCGCCGGGTTTCGAGGCTCAGGACTTCGTCCTTCGCACCTCAACCAGCGTCACTGACGCGTCGTCGTACGGGTTCTCCGCAGCGGTGACCACAGCGGTTGACCCGAAGCAGCCGCCAACCCGCAGGTGACCGCGACCAGGTACGACGAGTGCCGCCCACGGTGACCCCGTTATCTCTGTGATCCTTGAAGCAGCCGCGTGCTGGACGGAGACCGCAACCCAGCGCCGTACCCAACCCTGATTCTCGACTCGCCGGGTTTCGAGGCTCAGGACTTCGTCCTTCACACCTCAACCAGCGTCACGGTCGGCGCCCGTCGTACCTGGTGCTGATTCTCGGCTCGCCGGGTTTCGAGGCTCAGGACTTCGTCCTTCGCACCTCGACCAGCGTGGGGGTGGGGCGGCGCTGGCGCCTCACACCTCGACCGGCGTCAGGCGAGGCGGGCGAGCTCCTCGTCGACGATCTTGGGGTCGAGCTTGGTGAAGATCGGGGTGGGCTTGGCGACGGGGGTGCCGACCTTGATGGGGTGGCGCTCCCAGGTGACCGCGGTGGCGTAGTCCCCCGTGATGATCGGGTACGGCGCGCCGCCGTCGAGGTCGTCGACCTCGTCGATGCGTGGCATCGGGGCGATGTCGCCGGCGCCGCCGAACGCGCGGTCGACCTCGTTGGCCGCGAACGGGAGGAACGGCGCCAGCACGATGTTGAGGTCGGCGACGCACTGGGCGACGACGTGGAGGACGGTGCCGAGGCGCTCCGGGTCGTCCTTGATCTTCCACGGCTCGGTGTCGGAGACGTACTTGTTGACCTCCGCGACCGCCCGCATCGCCTCGCCGACGGCCTGCTTCTGGCGGTGCCGGGCGATCAGGTCGCCGACGACGCCGAAGGCGTTCTCGGCGACCGCGAGCACGGCCTCGTCCTCCGCCGTGAGCGGGCCCGCCGGCGGGATCTCGCCGAAGTTCTTGGCGATCAGGTTGGCCGTGCGGTTGACCAGGTTGCCCCAGCCCGCGACCAGCTCGTCGTTGGTACGGCGGACGAACTCCGACCAGGTGAAGTCGGAGTCCTGGCTCTCCGGGCCGGCGGAGGCGACGAAGTAGCGGAACGCGTCGGCCTGGTAGCGGCTGAGCAGGTCGCGGACGTAGATGACGACCTTCTTCGACGAGGAGAACTTGCGACCCTCCATCGTCAGGAACTCCGACGACACGACCTCGGTCGGCAGGTTCAGCTCGCCGTACTGCCGCGGCGTGCCGCCGAGCGAGCCCTTGCCCGAGTAGGCCAGCAGCTCGGCGGGCCAGATCTGGCTGTGGAAGGTGATGTTGTCCTTGCCCATGAAGTAGTACGACAGGGCCTCAGGGTCGTTCCACCACTGACGCCACGCCTCCGGGTCACCGGAGCGGCGCGCCCACTCGATCGAGGCGGACAGGTAGCCGATCACCGCGTCGAACCAGACGTAGAGCTTCTTGGTGGGGTTCTCCCGCCACCCGTCCAGAGGTACGGCGATGCCCCAGTCGATGTCGCGCGTCATGGCGCGCGGGCGGATCTCCTTCAGGATGTTCTGGCTGAACCGGATGACGTTGGGCCGCCACAGGCCGGTCGCCTCGCGCTCGTCGAGCCACTCCTTCAGCGCGTCGGCCAGGGCCGGCAGGTCGAGGAAGAAGTGCTGGGTCTCGATGAACTCCGGCGTCTCGCCGTTGATCTTCGAGCGCGGGTTCTTCAGGTCGGCGGGGTCGAGCTGGTTGCCGCAGTTGTCGCACTGGTCGCCGCGCGCCCCGTCGTACCCGCAGATCGGGCAGGTGCCCTCGATGTAGCGGTCGGGCAGGGTGCGGCCGGTCGACGGCGAGATCGCGCCGTGCGTCGTCTGCTCGACGAAGTAGCCGTTCTCGTAGACGCCGAGGAACAGCTCCTGCACCACCGCGTGGTGGTTGCGGGTCGTCGTGCGCGTGTAGAGGTCGTAGGTGCAGCCGAGCGAGGCCAGGTCCTCGGCGATGATCCGGTGGTTGCGGTCGGCGAGCTCCTGCGGGGTCAGCCCGGCCTCGTCGGCGGCGATCAGGATCGGCGTGCCGTGCTCGTCGGATCCGGAGACCATGAGGACGTCGTGGCCGGCCATCCGCATGTAGCGGCTGAAGACGTCGGAGGGCACACCGAAACCGGCCACGTGGCCGATGTGGCGCGGGCCGTTCGCGTACGGCCAGGCGACGGCGGACAGGACGTGGGTCATGGCGATGATCCTAGGGTTGCCGACATGACGCTCATCGCGGAGGACCTGCTCCTGCTGCTGCTGGACGACGAGTCGGGGGCGCTGAACGGCACGGCGTACCCCCAGACCGTCCTGGGCGGCGCGCTGCTGATCGAGCTCGCGACCACCGGCGCCGCCGAGGTCGAGGAGAAGCAGGGCGTGTGGCGCTCGGCGAAGGTCCACGTCACCGGGCACCCGCCGGAGGACGCGGCGCTGCGGGCGGCGTACGACGTGGTCGCGGAGAAGCCGCGCTCGGCGCAGGAGCTGGTCGACCGGCTCGGCAAGGGCGCGCGCGACACCCTCGCCGCCCGGTTGGTCGAGCGTGGCCTCCTGGAACGCCGCGAGAGCAAGGTGCTCGGCCTGTTCCCACGAACCCGCTGGCCCGCGGCCGACTCCCGCCACGAGGAGGAGGTACGACGCCGCCTCGCCGCGACGCTCGTCCAGGGGGTCGAGCCCGACCAGCGGACCGGTGCCCTGGTGGCGCTGCTGTCGGCGATCGACAGGGCGCACAAGGTCGTCGACCACCAGGGCCTGCCCGCACGCGAGGTCCGCAAGCGGGCCAAGGCGGTCGCCGAGGGGGCGTGGGCGGCGAAGGCCGTCCGCGACGCGATCAGCGCCTCGATCGCGGCCATCGCCGCCGCGACCGCGGCGACGTCGGTCGCGGTGACCAGCTCCTAGAAGCGGTTGATCCGCCGCTGCGCCACGCGCCGGATCTCGCCGAGCCGGCGGTAGATCCGGTCGCCGGGGCAGGCGGTGTCGTTCGTGTCGCGGTGCCCGTCGATCACCGGCAGCCGGACCCGCTGGCGCGGCCGGTACTTGTCGCTCCCGTCGGAGCCCACCACGACCGTGCCGGTCGCCCGGCGGCCGTAGCGGTCGAGCTTCCACGCGGCCAGGCGGGCGACCATCAGCAGGGACCGGTCGGAGGCGCGGTTGTCGTCGTGGCTGCCGATCACCGCGATGCCGACGGAGCGTCGGTTGAAGCCGAGCGTGTGCGCCCCCTGCACCAGCTTCGACGGGCCGCCCGAGCGGCCCTCCCAGACCCGGCCGAACCGGTCGACCAGGAAGTTGTAGCCCAGGTCGAACCAGCCGAGGGTCTGGGTGTGGTAGCGGTACATGCCGCGGATGAGCGCGGGCACGTCCTTGCGCGAGTAGCCGTTCCCGGTCGCCGTGTGGTGGACGTGCACCTGCCGGAGCCGGTTGGTGTAGCGCACCGACCCGTTGCGCAGGCCCTCGTCGGCGCCCCAGTCGCTGCGCGCGTAGATGCGCGGGCGCGGCGCCCGGTCGGGCTTCGCCCTCGTCCGCGCGGCGACCCGGGCGGCCCCGGCCGCCGCGGGAGCCTTCGCCCTGTCGGCGGGCCGGGTGCCCGGGTCGATGAGGACGAGGTCGAGGCCGGCCGGGACCGGCCCCGTGGTGCGCAGCTGGGCGGCGTCCGAGGGCCCGACCCACAGCAGCTCGGTGCCGCGCACGCCGGTCGCCTCGGCCGCCGCGGCCGAGGGGCCGTCGGTCAGCGGGTGCAGGTGCGTCCAGCCGCTCCACCCGTCGGCGCTCCGGGTGCGGATCTCCGCGTCCGGCGTACCGCCGCCACGCCAGCTGACGCCGACCATCGAGAACGGCTCGACGCGCACCGCCCCGACCGCGGGAGTTTCCGGGGCCGGGCCGTGCGCGACGGCGGGTGGCGCGCTCAGCAGCGCGAGCACGGTGAGCATGGACAGGGCGATTCCCGAGAGCCGCATGCCGCCCCATCCTGCGGCACTCGGCGACTCAGCTGAAGTCGAGGGGTGCGGTGCGCGAGCGCTTGAGCTCGAAGAAGTACGGGTACGACGCCAACGCGACCGCACCGTCCCAGATCTTCCCCGCCTCCTCGCCGCGCGGGATCGAGGAGAGCACCGGGCCGAAGAACGCCGTGCCCTCGATGGCGATCGTGGGGGTGCCGACCTCGTCGCCGACCTGGTCCATCCCGAGGTGGTGCGACTTGCGGATCGCGTCGTCGTACGACGAGTCGTCCATCGCGTCCGCCAGCGAGGTCGGCAGGCCGGCGTCGGTGAGCGCGGCCTCGATGGTGGCGCGGTCGTAGGTGCCGCCCTGGTCGTGCTTGCGGGTGCCGAGCGCGGTGTAAAGGGGCGCCAGCACCTCCTTGCCGTGCTGCTGCTCCGCGGCCATCACCACGCGCACCGGCTGCCAGGCGTCCTTGAGCAGCTCGCGGTACTCGTCGGAGATGTCCTTGTCCTGGTTGAGGTAGGCCAGGCTCATCAGGTGCCAGGTGACCTCGATGTCGCGCACCTTCTCGACCTCGAGGATCCACCGCGAGGTGATCCAGGCGAACGGGCAGAGCGGGTCGAACCAGAAGTCGGCGTTGGTCTTCGTCATGGTCACAGTCAACAACCGGACCGAGGTGCCGATTCCTTCAGGTCGTCAGCTGGAGCGCGAGCCCCAGCAGCGCGCAGCAGCCGAGGGTGCGCAGCACCGACCAGCGCAGCCGCAGGACGAGCACGAGGGCGATCGCCGCGACCGCCAGCGCCTGCCAGACGTACGACGACCACACGGGCACGAGCAGCCCGAGATGCTCGCCGCCGATCCGCGAGGTCTCCGCGAAGAGCGTGTGGACCGCGAAGTAGAGCGCCAGGTTCGCGATCACGCCGACCACCGCCGCCGTGACGCCGGCGAGGGCCGCCGCGAGGGCGCGGTTGCCGCGGAGCCGCTCGACGTACGGCGCACCGAGGAAGATGAACAGGAAGCTCGGCACGAAGGTCACCCACACCGTCAGCAGCGACCCGATCACCGCCGCCGCCCACGGGTCGATCCCGCCGGGATCGCGGTGGGCGCCGAGGAACGCCACGAACTGCACGACCATGATCAGCGGCCCGGGCGTGGACTCGGCGAGCGCGAGCCCCTTGGCCATCTCGTTGGCGGAGAGCCAGCCGTACGTCTCGACCGCCGACTGGGCGACGTACGACAGCACGGCGTACGCGCCGCCGAAGGTCACCAGTGCCAGGCCCCCGAAGAACACGCCCTGGTCGGTGTAGACGCTGTTCCGTCCGGTGAGCAGCACCGCGACCAGCACCGGGGCCACCCAGACCGCCAACCCGAGGCCGAGCACCCAGGCGTTGCGGCGCCAGGTCGGTGCCACGTGGTGCAGGGCGTCGTCGGGGACGAGCGGCGGCGGTCCGTCGTCGGGTTCGGACTGCTCCTCCAGCGCCCCATGGCGGCCGATCAGCCAACCCGCGATGCCGGCGCCCAGGACGACGAGCGGGAACGGGACGCCGAGCACGGCGATGGCGACGAACGACGCGACCGCCAGGGCGACCAGGCTCCGCCGCCGCAGCGCGCGGCCGGCGATCCGGATCACGGCCTGGACCACGACGGCCAGCACCGCCGGGGCCAGGCCGAGGAAGAGGCCGGTCACGATGACGCTGTCACCGTGGGCGACGTACAGCCACGACAGGCCGAGCAGGGCCACGACGCCCGGCAGCACGAACAGCACACCCGCGATGAGCCCGCCGAGCCAGCCGTTGAGCAGCCAGCCCGAGTAGACGGCCAGCTGCTGGGCCTCCGGTCCGGGCAGCAGCATGCAGTAGCTCAGCGCGTGCAGGAACCGCCGCTCGCCCAGCCAGCGCCGCTCGTCGACGAGCTCGCGCTGCATGACGGCGATCTGGCCCGCCGGCCCGCCGAAGGTCTGCAGCGAGATCCGGAACCACGCCCGGGTCGCCTCGCGAAGCGGGACGAGGTCCCGACGGGTGTCCCGCACGCGGTCAGTCTGCCGGACGGCTCAGCCCTTCGGGATCCGGACCCTGCTCTTGCCCTTGACCGACTTGATCACCTTCGTGCCCGTGTAGCGGACCTGGATGTTCTGCACCCCGGGACGCAGGCCGGTGAACGCCACCCGCGCCCTCCCGTCGACGATGCGCACCACCTCGGTGCGCGAGCCGATCCGGACGGAGACGCGCCCCGTGAACGGGTCGATCCCCGGCGCCCGCAGCCGGACGGTGACGATCGCGCGGCCGGGCTTCCCGACCGGCTTGACCTTCACCGTCGGTCGGGTCGTGACCTTCGCGTTGCCGACCGTCATGACGCGACTGAGGCTGCGGAAACTGCGGCGTACGACGTCGAGGCGCACCGTGACCCGCTTGCCGACATCGGCCGCGGCGAGCCGGTACGTCGCACCGGTCGCGCCCGGGATCGGCACCCCGTCGCGCAGCCACGTGTACGTCGCGGTGGAGTCGGCGGGCTCGAGCGTGCCCGGCCTGACCGTCAGCACCCGGCCGTGGCCCGCCGCCCCCGCGAGGGTGTACGGCGTGACCTCCCGGATCACGCCCGCGAGGACCGGCGTGGTCGCGGCGGTCCTGACCGTGCCCCGGTTGTACGCCGTCGCGCGCGCCGAGACCTCGGCGGTGATCCGCTTGTCGATGAAGGCCTGGGTCAGCGGCAGCGACCAGCTCTTCGCACCCGGGATGGCCACGCCGTCGGCGTACCACTGCACGCCCTTGGTGACGGGGGCCGGGCTCCAGGTGCCGAGCGAGACCTGGAGGACCTCGTCGACCTGCGGGGTGCCGCTGATGACCGGAGCGACGGGGTTGGCCATCGAGCCCGGGGCCACGGCGCCCGTGCTGGCGACGGCCCGGCCGGGCTGGTAGCCGTTCTTCGTTGCGGTCACGGTCACGCTCAGCGGCTTGCGCAGCACGTCCGCGGTGGGCGTGTAGGTCCGGGCCGTCGCACCGGCGATCGGCTTGCCCTCGACCGCCCACTGGTAGCTGTAGGTCGCGGCCGGGTTCCACGCGCCCTGGTTCGCCGAGAGGGTGGTCCCGATCTTCGGGGTGCCGGCGACGGTCGGCGGGCTCGTCGAGGCGAGGACCCTGTCGTTGAAGTGGATGAACCCGCTGGGCCAGCCCTTGCCGCTCTTGGTGATCCGGCGCCAGTGGAAGTCGCCGCCCCAGCTGTCCTCCGAGACCACGATCTCGGAGGCGGAGACGACCTGCTCGACGTACGCGACGTGGCCGCTGGACCCGGCTCCCGGCACGTTGGCCTTCCACCAGGCGATCGCGCCGACCATCGGCTTGGTGTCGGTGATCCGCGCCATCGCGACGCCCCAGTTGCTGGCGTTGCCGTTGCCCGTCCACGGCCGCTTGTTCGGCATGCCGTTCTTCACCACGCGGTACGCCGCGTAGTTGGTGCAGTTGTGACCGGCGTACATCTGCCAGTACATGGTCGTGCGCGCGGCCCGGTAGCCCGCGTGGGAGTAGCCGGCGTTGGCGCACCCGGAGTAGCCGGTGCACAGGTACGTCGAGGCCGCCGTGGCCGGCGCCGAGGGCAGCACCAGCAGGCCACCGAGCAGTGCGAGCAGGCCGATCGCGGCGGTGAGGTGGAACCGCCGTGGCTCCTGTGACTGGTGATGCACGGGAGAACCATAGTGAAAAAAGTCAAGCGCGACACGCCGAACGAGAACTACAATCATGTAATTCGTTTGCTTGTCCACGCGACACGCCGAGACTTTCCGGCGAATCGGGCCTCGCGATGGTCGCCATCCGGACTGTCCACATGCCGGACGCGCCGGCGCCGAGGGTGGCCGCTGGGTCCGCGCGCCGGGCCGGTGGCAGGATGCAGCGCATGCCTGGAACCAACCTCACCCGGGACGAGGCCGCCACCCGCGCCGCCCTCCTGGACGTCGTGTCGTACTCCATCGACCTGGACCTCACGACCGGCGCCACGACCTTCGGGTCGACGACCACCATCCGCTTCACGAGCACCGAGCCCGGTGCCGCGACCTTCGCCGACCTGGTCGACGCGACGATCCACGAGATCACGCTCAACGGAGAGTCGATCGACCCGGCCACGGCGTACGCCGACAGCCGCATCACGCTGAGTGGCCTGCAGGCCGACAACGAGCTGGTCGTGCGCGCCGACTGCACCTACTCCCACACCGGCGAGGGGCTGCACCGCTTCGTCGACCCCGCCGACGACCGGGTCTACCTCTACTCGCAGTTCGAGGTTCCTGACGCCCGACGCGTCTTCACCACCTTCGAGCAGCCCGACCTGAAGGCCCCGTTCACGTTCCGCGTGACCGCGCCGGCGCACTGGAAGGTCGTCTCCAACTCCCCCACCCCGGAGCCGACGCCGGTCTCCGACGGGGTCGCGCTGTGGAGCTTCGAGCCCACGCAGCCGATGTCGACGTACATCACGGCGGTCGTCGCGGGCGAGTACCACGAGGTCCAGGACGTCTACCACGGCAAGCACGGCGACATCCCGCTCGGCCACTACTGCCGCCAGTCGCTCGTCGAGCACCTCGACCGCGAGGCGCTGGTCGAGCTGACCAAGGCGGGCTTCGCGTTCTTCGAGGAGCAGTTCGACTTCCCCTACCCGTTCGGGAAGTACGACCAGCTCTACGTGCCGGAGTACAACATGGGCGCGATGGAGAACGCCGGCTGCGTGACCATCCGCGACGAGTACCTCCCCCGCTCGCGCCAGCCGCAGTCGTTCTACGAGTTCCGCACCTCGATGATCCTGCACGAGATGGCCAACATGTGGTTCGGCAACCTCGTGACGATGAAGTGGTGGGACGACCTCTGGCTCAACGAGTCGTTCGCCGAGTGGGCCTGCTACTGGGCCGAGGTCGAGGCCTCGGAGTTCACCGACGCCTGGACCGGGTTCACCAACGCGCGCAAGCAGACCGGCTACCGCCAGGACCAGCTGCCCTCGACGCACCCCATCGCCGCGGACAACCACGACCTGCACGCGGTCGAGGTCAACTTCGACATGATCACCTACGCCAAGGGCGCGTCGGTACTCAAGCAGCTCGTGGCCTGGGTCGGTCTGGAGCCGTTCCTCGCGGGGCTGCGGCAGTACTTCAAGGACCACGCGTTCGCCAACGCCGAGTACACCGACCTGCTCGCCGCGCTCGAGAGGGCCTCCGGCCGCGAGCTCAGCGGCTGGGCCACCGAGTGGCTGCAGACCGCGGGTGTGAACACGCTGACCCCGTCCTTCGAGCTCGCCGGGGACGGCACGTTCGCCGGCTTCGCCGTCCTCCAGTCCGCGCACCCCGACTGGCCGACCCTGCGCCGGCACCGGATCGGCGTCGGTCTCTACGACTGGGCCGGCGAGGAGGCCGGCGGGAAGCTGGTCCGACGCGACTCCTTCGAGATCGACGTCGAGGGCGAGCGCACCGAGGTGCCGCAGCTCGCCGGGGTCCGGCAGCCCGACCTGCTGCTGCTCAACGAGGGCGACCTCACCTACGCCAAGATCCGCCTCGACGAGCGCTCGCTCGCCACCGCCGTCGCCGGGCTCTCGAAGCTCGACGACTCCCTGGCCCGCGCGCTGATCTGGGGCGCGGCCTGGGACATGACCCGCGACGCCGAGCTGCGGGCGACGGACTTCGTCGAGCTGGTGCTGGCCAACATCGGCCAGGAGACCGACGCCTGGGGCGTGAGCCGGATCCCGACGTACGCCGCGCAGACGGTGTCGTCGTACTCCGCCCCGGCGCGGCGCGCCGAGCTGACCGCGCGCTGGGAGTCCGGCCTGCGGGAGCTGGCCCTGGCCGCCGAGCCGGGCAGCGACCAGCAGCTCACCTTCGTCCGCAGCTACGCCGCCACGGCCCACAGCGAGCAGGCGATCGGGGACCTCGAGGCGCTGCTCGACGGCGGACTGGTCCTCGAGGGGCTGGCCGTCGACCAGGACCTGCGCTGGTCGCTGATCACCGGCCTGGCCGCGAACGACCGGGCCGGCTCCCGGATCGAGGACGAGCTGGCGCAGGACAACACCATCTCCGGCAAGGAGCACGCCGCGGGCGCCCGGGCCGCGATCCCGACCGCCGAGACCAAGGCCGAGGCCTGGCGGATCGCCATGGAGGACCCGTCCACCCCGAACGAGACGGCGCTCTCGGTGGTGCTGTCGTTCCAGCGGCCGCGGCAGGACGCCGTGCTCGCGCCGTACGTCGAGCGGTACCTCGCCGCCGCCGAGTCCGCCTGGGACCAGCTCGGCACCCACCGCGCGGCGAAGGCGCTGGAGTTCATCTTCCCGAAGCCGCTGGCCAGCCGCGAGCTCCTCGACCGGGTCGACGCGTGGCTGGAGTCCTCCCCCGCTCCCGCCGGCGCGAAGCGGTACGTGCGCGAAGGACGCGCCGACGTGGCGCGTGCCCTGGCCGCCCAGGAGCTCGACGCCCGGTCCTGACACCCGTCCCACCCGTCCGGACTGCCCCCGTGGTCAGTCCGGGCGGGTCGGGAGGGACGGCGCGGCTCGGTGGCGCCGCCTGACCCGGCGTACCACCAGGACGACGAGCGCGGCGACCGCGACGAGCGCCGACGCCCCGGCGACCCGGGGCAGCACGACCCTCCCGTTCGGCACGGACCAGACGACCCGGCCACGGATCTCACCGTCGGGCGCCACCCAGGGATCCGGGCGCAGGTTGTGGTCGCCCTGGGTGCGGTAGCCCGCGGCGGTCTCGTCGATCACCCGGTGCACGACGGTGCCGCCCGCGCCCACCTGGCCCGCGGGGACGGCGTACGCGACCACGGCGCCGGGCCGGTAGTCGTCGGCGCGCCAGACCACGACGACGTCACCGTCCTCGTAGGTCGGCGCCATCGAGCTGCCCGCGACCGTGGCCCCGCTCAGCCGGCCCCCGAACGGCTCCGGGAGCACCAGGGCGAGGACGCCGAGGGCCGCCAGGACCGCGAGCACGGCGACGAGCACACGCCAGGGGCGGGGCCGCCGCCGGCGTCGCTTGTCGAGGACGAGCTCGGGCACGCGCTCCTCCGGCGGGACCGGACGGGATCTGAGGGTCGAACGCGGTCCGTCCGCGCCGACGGATCGATTGTGAGCCCGATCACGCCCGTGTGGATCGGGCGTGGCAAGACCGTGGCGAGACTGTTGACCGGCCGTTGCCCGGAACGGGTCGGCTCCGGCTCAGCCCTGCTCGGGACCGGCGTGCAGCGTCTCGGGGGCGCGGGCGTGCTCGGCGAGCAGGCTGATGCCGCGCAGCAGGCCGCCGACGAGCTCACCCTCGACGAACTCGGACTGCATCGCGAGCACGGCCAGCTCGACCTCGGCGTCGGAGAGGGTACGGCGGACGAAGCCGCCCGTGACCACCTCCAGGACCCGTCGCGTCGGGTCCACCATGATCAGGATGCTGCGCGTCGGGACGACCAGCGAGTTGTGCAGGCTGGTCGCGAACGCCCGAGGGTCGCCCTCCGCGTTCCCGACGAACACCGAGAACTCCAGCCGGCTCTGCTGCTCGGCCTTGCGGATGGCGTCGTCGAGCGCGAAGCGCTCGGACTTGGTGAACGGGTCACCAGCGGGCACTGGCTCCACCCGCCTGGGAGTCGGCGCCGTCGGGGGCCGCGAGCTCGGCGGTGCCCTGACGCGGGCCGCCGATCCACTGGTTCTCGACCAGCGGCGCGTTCGGGGCGATCCGCTCCCCGCGGACCATCGCCGGCACGTAGACCATCGCCATGATGATCAGACCGAGGGCGAGCGGGATCCCACCGAGCAGCAGCAGGGCCTCGACGCCGTCGACCGGCGCGGGGTCCGACCACCCCTCCGCGACGTCCGCCCTCGCGGGGCCGGCGAGCGCGAGGAGCGCGGCCGAGCTGCCGAGGAGGATCGTCGTACGACGGACGGTGGCGACGGTGCGGGAGGTCACGGGCTGGGTGCTCACGCGAGCAGGATATCGGTCGGTGCTCGCGAGCACACGGACGGTTCGGCCCACCCTTGCCCGATGTGAATACTGGAGCGCATGTTTGCGCTGACCACTGACCCCTGCGCGGACGGCGAGCAGGTCTGCAACGCGGCCCTCGACTGGACCGGCAACGACACCGTCGCCGAGGTCGCCGACGTGCTGATCGGCACGCCGCTCGCGATCACCGGCCTCGTCCTGCTGGGCCTCATCATCCGCTGGGTCCTGCACAAGCTCGTCGACCGGCTGGTCCTGCGGGCGGAGGAGGGCGTGCTCCCGAACCGGATGGGCGGCCGGTTCACCCGGCACCGCCCGTCGGGCGGCGAGGGCTCGCTGGCCCGGGACGTGACCACCTCGACGCGGCGCGTGCAGCGCGCGAAGACCATGGGCGACCTGCTGAAGAGCATCATCACCGGCGTCCTCGTCGCCATGTTCGGCACCATGGTGCTCAGCGAGCTGGGCGTGAACATCGCCCCGATCATCGCCAGCGCCGGCATCATCGGCCTCGCGCTCGGCTTCGGCGCCCAGTCGCTCGTGAAGGACTTCCTGTCCGGCATCTTCATGATCGTCGAGGACCAGTACGGCGTCGGCGACGTGGTCGACGTCGGCGAGGCCACCGGGACGATCGAGGCCGTGAGCCTGCGGGTGACCCGGCTGCGCGACCTCAACGGCACGGTCTGGTACGTCCCCAACGGCGAGATCATGCGGGTCGGAAACATGAGCCAGAACTGGTCCCGCGCCGTCGTCGACGTCTCCGTCGGGTACGGCGAGGACCTGGTCCGCGTCCAGAAGGTGCTCGCCGAGATCGCCCACGACCTGTGGAACGACGACGAGTTCCGGGGCGTGGTGATCGAGGAGCCCGAGGTGACCGGCGTCGAGCTGCTGGCCGCCGACGCGGTGCACCTGCGGGTGCTGATCAAGACGCTGCCCAACGAGCAGTGGAGCGTCGCCCGTGCCCTGCGTCAGCGGATCAAGGCCCGCTTCGACCACGAGGGCATCGAGATCCCCTTCGCACAGCGGGTCGTCTGGCACCGCGAGGAGACCAGGGCCGCAGCGGAGTCCGAGGACTCCCCCACCTCCTGACCCTCCCCCCGGAAACCGCCGAGCCGGCGTGAGTGTGGTGCCGACCCGGCGCGAGTTCGCGCCGGGTCGGTGCCACACTCACGCCGGCTCGGCGTTGTGCGTGCGGGTTCCTCAGGAGGCGAGCGAAGCGTCCAGGGTGATGGTGGTGCCGGCGAGCGCCTGGCTCACCGGGCAGCCCTCCTTGGCGGCCTGGGCCAGCTCGACGAACTTCTCCTCGGAGATGCCGTCGACCGTGCCGACCACCGTGAGCTTGATCCCGGTGATGCCGGTGCCGGGGGTCAGCTCGACCTCGGCAGTGGTCTTCAGCGAGGTGGCCGGGGTGTCGTTCTTGGCCAGGCCGTTGGAGAAGGCCATGGAGAAGCAGGACGAGTGCGCGGCGGCGATGAGCTCCTCGGGGCTGGTCTTGCCGTTCGCGGCCTCGGCGCGCGAGGGCCAGGACACGTCGTACGTGCCGATCCCGGACGACTCGAGCGTGACCTTGCCGGAGCCCTCGAAGAGGGTGCCTTCCCAGTTCGTGGTCGCCTGACGGGTGGTGGGCATCTGCAGATCACTCCTCGTGGATGTGCTGACGTGCGTACGCCGCGAGTCTTGCACGCCGCCGTCGCCCCCGGTTGGGGCCGTTGCGAGAATGGACGTGTGAGCACCTTCTACGACGAGATCGGCGGCTACGACACGATCAGTCTGATCGTCGCGACGTTCTACAAGGGCGTCGCGGGCGACGAGGCGCTGCGCCCGATGTACCCCGAGGAGGACCTCGGGCCGGCCGAGGAGCGCTTCCGCGACTTCCTGGTGCAGTACTGGGGCGGCCCGTCGACGTACTCCGAACAGCGCGGCCACCCGCGCCTGCGGATGCGGCACGCGCCGTTCGCGGTCACCCCCGAGGCCAAGGACCACTGGCTGAAGCACTTCCGGGCCGGCCTGGACGCCGCCGACCTGACGCCCGAGCAGGACGCGCAGTTCTGGGACTACGCGACACACGCCGCCCAGTTCATGGTCAACACGCTGGAGTAGGCGGGGCTCAGGACCCGAGCTCGGCGAAGGCGACGAGCGGGTCCCGCACCGCCGGCACCGGGACCGTCGCCCGCTGGGTCGCCGGGTCGAAGAAGACCAGGACGACGCGGGCCCGCGCGAGCACGACCGATCCGTCGCGGATCTCCGACTCGACCACCGCGGAGGTCCGGCCCACGTGGGTGATCCACGTCCAGGCGTCGTACGGCTCGGGGCGGAAGAGGATCGGCACCCGGTAGTCGACGTCGACCTGCGCGACCACGACCTGTGCCCGGCCGGCGGCGCCCCAATCCTCGCCCCACAGCCGGGACATCAGCGCGATGCGCGCCTCCTGGAGGAACTCGAAGTACTTCACGTTGTTGACGTGGCCGTAGACGTCGACGTCGGAGAAGCGCACCGCGACGGCGTAGTGCCCGGTGTCGCTGGTGCGCAGCGGTGTCGGCTCGGGCCGGGGCCTCGGCTCGACGGGCTCGAGGAAGTCGGTCAGCACGGCCCGCTCGTCGCGGCTCAGTCGCCGCGGCCGCTCCTCGGAGAAGACGTACGGCGTGAGCACGGTGCTGGCCCGCAGGTACACCGTCCGCCCGGAGGGTTGCTCGGGGTCGGCGTCGTAGATCTCGTAGGCCATCGTGAACGACGCGGCCCGGATCTCGGTGACCCAGCACTCGATGAGGACGGGCCGGAACCTGAAGGTCAGCGGGCGCAGGTACTGCACCTCGTGCCGGACGACGACCAGGCCGTCGACCAGCTCACCGGCCGGACGCGCCGGCCGGTGGGTGCGCAGCATGTCGACGCGGGCCTCTTGGAGGTAGTCGACGTACACGACGTTGTTGACGTGCCCGAGCAGGTCCATGTCGGCCCACCGCAGAGGGCACTCGTACGTATGGCGCACCCTCCGATGCTGCCAGAGCGGGCGCCGGCGCCGCTCAGTGGCTGCGGGCGAGACCGAGGTAGTGGGTCGCGATGCTCTCGTGGCGGGCGACGCGGACCCGGCGCTCGCCGCGGAGCTCGGCGACCAGCGCGGTGCCGCCGGCGGCCAGGGCGACGAGACCGGCGATGGCGAGGACGGCGAAGCCGACGAGGAAGGTGAGGACAGCGGGGGTGGCGATGTCGTACATGACGAGTCCTTTCTACATCTGTAGAATCTCTACATCTGTAGAAACTACGCCGGAGGGTCCGGCCGCGCAAGAGGCGCGGTAGTGTCCCCGCCCACACGTCCGACCACCGGAGCCGCGAGATGCCCGACCGCCCCGCCGAGCTCAGTCCGCGCCGCCGCGCGCTGCTCGACGCCGCACTGCAGGTCCTCGCGGAGCAGGGACTCCGGGGCCTCACGCACCGCGCGGTGGACCGGCAGGCGGGGCTCCCCCAGGGCACCTGCTCGGCGTACCTGCGCACCCGCCGGGCGCTGCTCACCGCGCTGACCGAGTACGTCGCCGCGAACCTGGCCGCCGACGTCGACCGTCTCGCTGCGGAGCTCGCCGGCCTGCCCCACGACGGCGACACGACCCGGCAGGTCGACGGCGTGGCCCGAATGTTCCTGGGGTGGCTGGAGCACCCGGAGATGCTGCTCGCCCGGCAGGAGCTGACGATCGAGGCCACCCGCGACGCCGAGCTCGCGGCGGTCCTCGCGGCGGCGCGCGACGGCCTCGTCGACGTCGTCGACGGGATCCTCCGGGCGCGCGGGAAGGACCACGGGCCGGAACGGGCCGCCTGGCTGGTCGCGTCCCTCGACGGGATCCTGCTGGCCGCGCTGCTCCGTCCCGCAGCCGATCGCGCCGGGTTCCTGGGCCGGGCGCTCGAGCAGACCCTGGGGTCCCTGGCACTCGAGTGAGCAGCGGTCGGCGCGCTCCGGGTGCCGTTATGGTGACCAGCGACCCACTCGTCCGCAGTCGTGCGCCGTCGTGCGCAGTCGTCCACCAGGAGTGATCCATGCCCGAGGCAGTCATCGTTTCCGCCGCCCGCTCGCCCATCGGCCGCGCGAACAAGGGGTCGTTGAAGGACCTGCGGCCCGACGACCTCTCCGCGACGATCATCCAGGCCGCGCTCGACAAGATCCCCGGGCTGGACCCGACGACGATCGACGACCACTACCTCGGCTGCGGCCTGCCGGGTGGCGAGTCCGGCAACAACATGGCGCGCATCGTCAACGTGCTGATGGGTCTCGACCAGGTCCCGGGCGCGACGATCACCCGCTACTGCTCCTCGTCGGTGCAGACCTCCCGGATGGCCTTCCACGCGATCAAGGCCGGCGAGGGCGACATCTTCATCTCGGCGGGCGTCGAGATGGTCTCCCGGTTCGCCAAGGGGACCTCGGACCACTGGCCCGACACCAAGAACCCGCTCTTCGCCGACGCCGAGGAGCGCACGAAGGCGACGGCGACCGGCGACGGCACCACCACCCCCGACTGGCACGACCCCCGCGAGGACGGCCTCCTCCCCGACGCCTACATCGCCATGGGCCAGACCGCCGAGAACGTCGCCAAGCTGCGTGGCCTGTCCCGCCAGGAGCTCGACGAGTTCGGGGTCCGCTCGCAGAACCTCGCCGAGAAGGCCATCGCGGCCGGGTTCTGGGAGCGCGAGATCACCCCGGTCACCACGCCCGACGGCACGGTCGTCAGCGCCGACGACGGTCCCCGGGCCGGCGTCACCCTCGAGGCCGCCAGCCAGCTCAAGCCGGTCTTCCGCCCCGACGGCGTCGTGACCGCCGGCAACTGCTGCCCGCTCAACGACGGCGCCGCCGCCGTCGTGATCATGTCCGATACGAAGGCCGCCGAGCTCGGGCTGACCCCGCTCGCCCGGATCGTCTCCACGGGCGTCTCGGGCCTCTCCCCCGAGATCATGGGGCTCGGCCCGGTCGAGGCCACCAAGAACGCGCTGAAGCACGCCGGCATGAGCATCGGTGACATCGACCTGGTCGAGATCAACGAGGCCTTCGCCGCCCAGGTCGTGCCGTCGTACCAGGACCTCGGCATCGACCTCGACCGCCTGAACGTCAACGGCGGCGCGATCGCCGTCGGGCACCCCTTCGGCATGACGGGGGCGCGCCTGCAGAACACGATGCTGAACAGCCTCGACTGGCACGACAAGACCACGGGGCTGATCACCATGTGCGTCGGCGGCGGTCAGGGCATGGCGATGATCCTGGAGCGGGCGTGAGCTGATCTGATCAGTCGCTGACGTACCCCGCGAACGCCTGGCCCCGGAAGGTGGCCAGGCGTTCTGCCTGCTCGTCCAGTCCGGCCGGGCGGTCGCCGCCGTCCCAGACGTCGACGGCGAGACGAAGCTTCCTGCCTGCCGAGCGCGGCCGCCAGCTCCCCACCACCTCGGAGCCCGCCAGCAGCCCGCCGGGGCGGCCGAGCGTGCGCCACAGGTCCTTGCGGGACCTCTCGTCGGGCACGACCAGCGCCCGATCGCGCCCCTGCAGGAACAGGTCGAACGGACCCAGCAGCCGCACTCCCGAGGCCTCCCCCGGGTCGGCGAGCGCGTCGAGGTCCTCGGCCAGCACGTCCAGCCGCGCGCCGTCGACCTCGACGGGCACGACGTCGCTGGGCCAGTGCGCCTTCACCTCGCGGACCGGCGCGTCGAGGTAGCCCGCCACCAGCTTCGGGTCCGACGGGCCGAGGAGCCGCAGTACGGCGCGGATCGGGTCGAGGTGGGTCGGTACCTGCGCGGCGGGGCCTCGCCACCCCGGGATCCGGCGCAGCACCGGCGGTGACGTGCCGGGCTCGAGCTCGAGACCGGCCTGCAGCGCCGCGAGCCGGAACGGCTGCTCGTAGGTGTGGATCGCCTGGCACGGCCTGCACTCACGGAGGTACGGCGCGTCGAGGCGCGCGGACAACGCGCTCGACATCTCGCCCTTGACCACGGCGCCATCGCCCACGATCTCGCTCATCTCGTCGGCCACGTGGGCCAGTGCGTCGAGCACGGGGATGCCGGCGGCCTTCAGCGGCCGCGAGGCGTCGAAGACCCGCTTCGCGGCGTCCGCCTCGCTCAGCGGAGCCGTGGCGGCCGCGACCTCCGCCGCCTCCGAGCGCCGGTAGGCATGCGGCGCACCGCGCAGGGTCCAGGCCAGGACGAGGTCGTCCGGGTCGGGGCGCACACCCCGCAGCTCCAGCGCCCAGCGCGAGCCGTCCGGACCCGTGTCCTGCACGCCCAGGTCGAGCACCCGGGTGTCGCCCGCCTCGCCCGAGCGGGTGAGGTCCTGGGCTCGCGCGCGGAACCGCAGCACGTGCCTCCGGTCGATCCGCTGCTCCGTCACGAGAACGGTCTACCAGCCGCCGGGGACACTCGGACATAGACTCCACGGGTGGCAGATACACCGACGAGCTCGGGAACCCGGTGGCTCGACGACCAACAGCAACGCTCCTGGCGCGCGTACCTGATGGGTACGACGCTGCTCCTGGACCGCCTCGACGACGACCTGCGCCGCTCCTTCGACCTGTCGCTGGTCGAGTACGAGATCCTGGTCCGGCTCTCCGAGCGCGACGGCCGGATGCGGATGGCGCAGCTCGCCGACGCGCTCGCGCACAGCCGGAGCAGGGTCACCCACACGGTCAGCCGGATGGAGCACGCCGGGCTCGTCCGCCGTACCAACTCGCCCGAGGACGGACGCGGCATCGTCTGCGGGCTCACCGACCAGGGCCGCGACCTGCTCGAGCGGGCCGCGCACATCCACGTGGCCGGCGTACGCGCCCACCTCGTCGACCTGGTCCCCGGCGAGGACTTCGCCGCCCTGGGCCGGGTCATGGACGCCGTCTCCGACAACCTCGTCGCCGGTCATCCCGAGATGGAGATGCGCTGAGGCGAGACGCGCCAGCGGCTCGCACCGAAGCGGGTCGAGCGAGCGCCACGGCTGAGCCTGCGAAGCCGTGACGCGCGGGTCGAGACCCGTTCAGCGTCCCGAGCAGAACAGCCCACATCGCCGAGTCGGCAGTAGTTACTGCCGACTCGGCGCGCAACTTCTGCCGACTCGACGCGCAACTTCTGCCGACTCGACGCGCAACTACTGCCGACTCGGCGGGGGCTGGTGCGGTGGGTCAGTCGCGGGTGAGGCGGCGGTGGGTGACCCGGTGCGGGCGGGCCGCCTCGATGCCGAGGCGCTCGATCTTGTTCTCCTCGTACGCCGCGAAGTTGCCCTCGAACCAGAACCACTGCGCCGGGTTCTCCTCGTTGCCCTCCCAGGCGAGGATGTGGGTGGCGATGCGGTCGAGGAACCACCGGTCGTGCGACGTGACGACGGCGCAGCCCGGGAAGTCCAGGAGCGCGTCCTCGAGGGAGGACAGGGTCTCCACGTCGAGGTCGTTGGTGGGCTCATCGAGGAGCAGCAGGTTGCCGCCCATCTTCAGCGTCAGGGCCAGGTTGAGACGGTTGCGCTCACCACCGGAGAGGACCCCGGCCTTCTTCTGCTGGTCGGGACCCTTGAAGCCGAACGAGGCGACGTAGGCGCGCGAGTTCATCTCGAAGTTCGCGACCTTGATGAAGTCCAGGCCGTCGGACACGACCTCCCAGACGTTCTTCTCCGGGTCGATGCCGCCGCGGCTCTGATCGACGTACGAGAGCTTCACCGTCTGGCCGACGTTGAGCGTGCCGCCGTCGGGCTGCTCGGTGCCGGTGATCATCCGGAAAAGCGTGGTCTTGCCGACGCCGTTCGGGCCGATGACACCGACGATGCCGGCGCGGGGCAGCGAGAACGACAGGTCGTCGATCAGGGTGCGGCCCTCGAAGCCCTTGGTGAGGTGGTCGGCCTCGAGGACGACGTCACCGAGCCGGGGACCGGCCGGGATGTTGATCTCGGAGGTGTCGATCTTGCGCATCCGGTCGGCCTCGGCCGCCATCTCCTCGTACCGCGCGAGTCGCGACTTGCTCTTGGTCTGGCGGGCCTTGGCGTTGGAGCGGACCCACTCCAACTCCTTCTCGAGCATCTTGGCGCGCTTGGCGTCCTTCTGCCCCTCGATCTTGAGCCGTTCCTTCTTGGTCTCGAGGTACGTCGAGTAGTTGCCCTCGTAGGGGTGCGTCTTGCCCCGGTCGAGCTCGAGGATCCACTCGGCCACGTTGTCGAGGAAGTACCGGTCGTGGGTGATGGCCAGGACGGCGCCCGGATAGGTCTTCAGGTGACCCTCGAGCCACTGCACCGACTCGGCGTCGAGGTGGTTGGTGGGCTCGTCGAGGAGCAGCAGGTCGGGCTGCTGGAGCAGCAGCTTGCACAGCGCGACCCGGCGGCGCTCACCACCGGAGAGGTTGTCGACGATCGCGTCCGGCGGCGGGCAGCGCAGCGCGTCCATCGCCTGGTCGAGACGGCTGTCGAGGTCCCACACGTTGGCCGCGTCGAGCTCGGTCTGCAGGTCGCCCGCCTCGGCGGCGACCTTGTCCTGGTCGGCGTCGGGGTCGCCCATCATCATGTAGAGCTCGTCGAGGCGGCCCATCTTGGCCTTGGTCTCGGCCACCGCCTCCTCGACGTTCTCCAGGACCGTCTTGCCCTCGGTCAGCGGCGGCTCCTGCTGGAGCATGCCCACCGTCGCGCCGGGGTCGAGGATCGCGTCGCCGTTGTTGGCCTTGTCGAGGCCCGCCATGATCCGCAGCAGCGAGGACTTGCCCGTGCCGTTGGGTCCCACGACGCCGATCTTCGCTCCGTGCAGGAACGACAGGGTCACGTTGTCGAGGACGACCTTGTCGCCGTGGGCCTTGCGCACGTTGCGCAGGGTGAAGACATATTCCGCCATGGTCCCCGAGCCTAGTTGCTCCTCGAGGCGACGGCCGGAGCGGGTGCCCCGGCCGTCGCCGGCCGCTCAGGCCGCGGACGCCGTGCTCTCCTCGCGAGGCTCGTCCGCCTCGTGCTCCTGGGCGCCGGACGGCGCCGCCGTCCCACCCCCGGAGGCTTCCGCACGGACGGTCTTGGCGAAGCGGCTGACGCCGCGGTTGAGGTCGTGGCCGACGCTGGTGGCCTCGACGACGAACGAGGTCACCTCGACGCCGGCGTTGTTGACCCACACCTGGGCCTCGAGGCGGCCGTGCACGACGACCGGGTCACCGCGCCGCAGCGAGTCGCGGCAGTTCTCGCCGAGGACGCGCCAGGCGTTCACGGAGTACCACTGGGTGGGGCCGTTGCTCCAGGTCTCGGTGCGGCGGCTGTAGCGGCGCGGGGTGCACGCGAGCCGGAAGCTCGCCACCTGGGCGTCTCCGGCCTGGCGGACCTGCACGTCGCCGCCGAGCCAGCCGTGCAGGGTCACGAAGGTGTCGGTCATGGGGCTCTCCTTGGTCGCAGCCGCCCGTCGCGGCCGTGGGTGGCACCGACCCTTCGGTGCCGCACCGACAGCCGACGGCGATCGGGAGGACCCTGGGGACGACACCGCAGGAGCGACTCCTGTGGACGGAAGACGGCCCGAGCGAGACCCGACGACCGGCTACTGCAGCGCCCGGTCGACTCCCGCGCGCAGCTCGGCGTACGCCGCGAGCTCCTGCTCGACCGGTCGGACGACCAGCTCGGTGGCGACCTCGGAGATCGAGCCCTCCAGGCGCGTGCGCACCGCCTCGGCACGCTCGCGCGCCGCGCCGGCGACCGCTCCGCGGCAGACCAGGGCCAGCACGATGCCGACCACCAGGCAGGCCACCGCGGCGACGAGAGGTACGCCGAAGCCGCCGACCTCCGGTGCGGCACCCGTGACACCGGTGGCGTCGAGCACCGCCCACACCCCGCAGCCGATCGCCCCGAGCAGGAGCAGCCACTGCAGGACCCGGACGAGGCCGACCCACCCGGGCAGCCGGTTGCGGCTCAGGTCGGTCGCCGCGAGCGTGGCGTCGAGCCGGTCACCCAACTCGGGGATGCGCGAGACGGCTGCCCGCTGGACCGCGGCGGCCCACGGCGCGCCGAGGCCCGCGGAGGCGTCGTCGGCGAGCGCGCGGACCTCGGTGTCGACCCGCGCGCGCTGCACGGAGACCGACGTCGGAGCGGCGGTGGCGCTGCCGGAGAGGCGCCCGGCCGACTCCCCGAGGTCGAGCTCGAGCTTCTTCAGCGGGTCACCGCGCAGACCGGAGATCCACGAGACCACGGGCCAGCCGGTCGCCCGGACGGCCCGGATCCGGGTCGAGCGCTCGACGGCCTCGACGATCGTCGGCACGCCGGCGGCCTCGCCCAGCGCCTGCTGGAACGACGCCGCACGCTCGGCCGACAGCGGCCGGACGGGCCCGTTTCCGCTCGCCTCGTCGAGACGGCCGGCGGCCGCCTTGATGTCGGCCTCGATGCGGGTGCGGGTCATCTTCTTCTCGGCGACCCGGCGGCCGATCTCGGCGCGGAGCTCGTCGAGGCCGATCCCCTGACGGGCGCTGATCGCGATCACCGGGACCTTGGCGAGGCCGTCGTTGTCGAGCAGCCGGCGTACGTCGTCGAGCATCGCCTGACGGCGCTCCTCGGGCACGGAGTCGATGTGGTTGAGCACCACGACCATGACCTCGTCGTGGGTCTTCAGCGGCTCGAGGTAGCGGTCGTGGATCGCGGCGTCGGCGTACTTCTGGGGGTCCAGGACCCACACCAGCAGGTCCGCCAGGGCCACGAGCCGGTCGACCTCGAGGTGGTGCGAGACCTCGGTCGAGTCGTGGTCGGGCAGGTCGAGCAGGACGACGCCGTCGAGGGAGTTGTCCTCGCGGCGGGTGTCGAGCATCGACTCGCGCGTCGTCTGGTGCCGGTCGGGGATGCCGAGCCACTCGAGGAGCTCGCGGGCGCCGTCGCTCCCCCACACGCAGGCCGTGGCCCACGACGTGGTGGGACGGCGTACGCCGACCGCGGACAGCTCCAGGCCCGTCAGCGCGTTGAACGTCGACGACTTGCCGGATCCGGTCGCGCCGGCGATGGCGACGACGGTGTGCTCGGCGGACAGCTTCAGCCGGCCGGCGGAGCGATCGGCGACGCCGCCCGCCTCGGTCACCAGCTTCTCGTCGAGCCGGCCGGCCGCGGCACGGGCCGCGGACTCCAGGCCCTCGATCCGGGCGCCGATGTCGGTGCCCCGGATGAAGAGCTCCTTCGCACCCTCCAGCAAGGACGTCATCTTCTCCAACCCAGGTACGACAGTGGTGGCCTCACCTTAGAGGCTCGGCCCGGACTCCTCGCGGGCGGAGCACCTCACTCGGTGCCCCCTCCGCTGCGTGCGGCCCTCGCGAAGCGGACGTCGTCGACCCGACGGGCAGCCTGGCGCAGCTGGGCGTCGGCGTCCGCGCTGACCGGAACGGCGTCGAGCGCGGCCGTCCAGCGCCGCCGCTCGACCTCGACCAGGTCGCCGAGCCGGTACTCCAGGGTGTCGCGCGCCCGCGCCACCAGCCCGGCCGCCGACTCGGCACCGAAGACCGCCTCGAGGAGCCGCCGTCCGGCCTCGGAGGACGGCTGCGTGGACGCCTGGTCCAGCGCCGAGACCATCAGCGCCACGGCCAGGCCCTGCACGCCGTACGCCAGGAAGCGCGCGGTGCGCTGGCCGGAGCCCTCGATCCGGACCAGCTCGGTGACGTCCTGCTGCCACTCGCGCACGGCGCGCTCGGCGGTACGGCGCAGCTCGCGCGAGGCCCGGTCGAGCTCGGGCGCACCGGCCAGCACGCCGGCGCCCGCGGGCCGGGCGCGCCAGCGCTCGGCGATCGCGGCGGCGGTGGCCTCGGCCTCGGAGAGGATGAGGTTCTCCAGCCCGGACTCGATGGCGACCGTCACCCGCTCGGCCTGCTGCGGCTTGCCCTTGACGGCGTTCACGACCCGCTCGCGCAGCCAGCCGACCTTGTCCTCGAGGCTGCGCAGCAGCTCGCCGGTGCCGACGAAGTCCTCCCAGCGCGCGAGCACCTCGCCCTGGAGCAGGGTCCCGTCGCCCGACCTGGTCGCCAGCGCGGTCGCCGCGTCGTCGTACGCCGCCGCCACGTCGGCGCGCAGCGCGGCGAGCTCGACCACCTGGTCGGCGGCCGCGTCGGCGACGGGGTGGGTGGTGCGGGTGATGGAGCGGATGGTCCCTTCCAGGGTCTGCCGGACGACGCCGTCCCGGGCGCCGGTGTCGACCGCGAGGGACGCGAGCCAGCCGCGGATGTCGGCGACGTAGTCGGCGGGGAGCAGGCCGTCCTCGTCGATCGGTCCCTCGTGGACGATGAACAGCGGCGAGTCCTTCAGGCCCCGGCTCGCCAGCATCCGGGCCAGGTGGGTCGAGACCGTCTGGACGGCGTCCGCAGCAGTGCGGTCCAGGACGATCGCGACCGCCGCGGAGCGCTGCGCCGCGGCGTTGAGGTGCTCCCACGGCACCTGGTCGGCGTAGCGCGCGGCCGAGGTCACGAAGAGCCACATGTCGGCGGCGGCGAGGAGCTGGCCGGCCAGGATCCGGTTGGGCTCCTCGACGGAGTCGACGTCGGGCGCGTCCAGGATGGCGAGGCCGGGCGGGATGGTGTCGGCCGCCACCAGCTGCAGGGCGTCGTGGTCGTTGGTCGGGTTCGCGACGCGACGCAGGTCGGGCAGCAGGCGGTCCTGGCCGAACCACTCGGCGTCGGCGGGGTGGTGGACCAGCACGGGCGAGCGCGTGGTCGGTCGGAGCAGGCCGGGCTCGGTGACCCGGCGTCCCACCAGCGAGTTCACCAGGGTCGACTTGCCGGCGCCGGTGGAGCCGCCGACGACGACGAGCAGCGGCGCCTCGACCGTCATCACCCGCGGGATGACGTAGTCCTCCAGCTGGTCGACCAACTGCGAGCGCGACGCCCGCTGCTCGTCGACGCCGGGCACCTCGAGCGGCAGCTCGGCGGCCTGCAGCGCGCCGCGCAGCCGAACCAGCGCGGTCAGCATCTGCGCGCCGGTGCCCGTGGTCTCCTCAGAAGCGGTCATCGGGTGGGTACCACCTGTCCGGGGAAGGCGATGAAGGGGCGCGTGGCCCCGATCCTCGCGATGTAGTCCTGTCCGCGGACCGCGAAGTCAGGTGGCGGCGTCCCGCGCAGGAAGCGATGGTGCAGGAAGCCGAGCTCGATGGCCGCCTGCTGGTAGTCCCGCATGGCGCGCTCCGCGCTCGGGCCGGCGACCTGACGGGCGTGGGCGCGAGCGAGCTTGCGGGCCCGGAGGTCGACGACCCAGCCGATGTCGGTGCCGGGGATGAGGCCCCGGCGTGCGGCGTCGTCGAGCGCGGCGGCGAGCATCCGGCGCTCGGAGCGCCGCGCCCAGACGGCCAACCAGGCCAGGCCCACCAGGGCGGGGAGCATCAGCACGAGGTAGACGAGCGCGAAGCTGCCGAAGCCGAAGATCGTGGCCCCGTTCCAGATCCCGTGCGTGACCACGGCGACGAGGTATCCGAGCAGCGGCGCGAGGAAACGGACGGCCTTGCTGCGCGAGGCGACCGCGACGCCGACGCCGATCCCGATGAACGTCGTGAACAGCGGGTGCGCGAACGGGCTGAACAGGCACCGGACGACGAACGTCGCGGTCAGCGCCTCGGTGCCGCCCGGGCCGGTGCCGTCCGTCCCGTTGTACGCCGCCGCCAGGTAGAGGATGTTCTCGGTGAACGCGAAGCCGATGCCGACCATGCCGGCGTACACGATGCCGTCGAGCACCCCGTCGAGCTCGGCCCGGCGCCACCACAGGAGCAGCACGAGGAACGCGCCCTTGCTGAGCTCCTCGGTCACCGGCGCCACCACGGCGAGGCTGGCGTCCTCGCTGAAGCCGGCGACGAGGCCGCCGACACCCTGGATCAGGATCGCGGCGGCGGTGGCGACGAAGCCGCCCCACAGCAGTCCCGCCAGCAGGAGGTGACGGGGCTCGGGCTCGTAGCGGTCGAGCCACAGGTAGCAGCAGACCAGGGGGATGACGGGCAGCGCGGCCAGCGCGGTCGCCAGCAGCAGCGTCCCGGGTGCGCCGGACAGGGCGATCACCAGCAGCATCACGCCGGCGCCGCCGATCACCAACACGGTCACGAGAACCGTGAAGGCGATGCTGTCTCGACGGGCTCCTGGCACGGGCGCAGCCTAACGTTCGAGCAGGTCGGAGCGCGTGCTGCCCGGCGTACAGTGTCGAGGGTGAGCGACCAGACGACGCCCGAGAGCACCGAGCCGAAGACCGAGTCGCACGACCCCGCCGTCCCCGAGGCCTACTCGCGGTTCATGCGCACCGGCTGGGGCGACCGGGAGCTCGACCTCCCCCGCCAGGCCGTCGCCGACCGCGCGGCCGAGCGCCGCCGCCGGCTCGCGGGGCTGTTCCCGGGCGAGCGGCTGGTGCTGCCCGCCGGCACCTACAAGCCCCGGGCCAACGACACCGACTACCGCTTCCGCTCCGACACCGCGCACACCTACCTCACGGGCAACCAGACCAGCGACGCCGTCCTGGTGCTCACCGACGGCGAGGCCGTGCTCTACGCCCGGCCGCGCTCCTCGCGCGAGACCGACGAGTTCTTCCGCGACCGGCAGTACGGCGAGCTGTGGGCTGGACGCCGCCCCTCGGCCCGCGAGCTCTCCGACTCCCTCGGCATCGAGGTCCGCCACGTCGACCGGCTCGCCGACGACCTCGGCCGCTCTGCGCCGCCGAAGACGCGCGTGCACCGCGGCGTGTCGACCCACGTCGACCGGCTGCTGGCCGCCGACGCCGGGCTGGACGACGACCTCGCACGCGTCGTCTCGGAGATGCGGCTGGTCAAGGACGACTGGGAGATCGAGCAGCTCCAGCAGGCCTGCGACGTCACCACGCTGGGCTTCGAGGACAGCGTCCGCGAGTGGACCCAGGTCCTGGAGTACGGCGAGCGCTGGATCGAGGGGACCTTCTTCCGCCGGGCGCGGGCGATGGGCAACGACATCGGCTACGACTCGATCGTCGGCGGCGGCTCGCACGCCACGACGCTGCACTGGACCGAGAACTCCGGCGCGATCACGCCCGGCGACCTGGTGCTGCTCGACATGGGGGTGGAGGGCCGCCAGCTCTACACCGCCGACGTCACCCGCACGCTGCCGGTCGACGGCACGTTCACCGGCGTCCAGCGCGACCTCTACGACCTGGTCCTCGCCGCCCAGCAGGCCGGCATCGACGCGGTGCGTCCCGGCGTACCCTTCGCGGACATCCACCGGGCCTCGATGACCGTGCTGGCCCACGGGCTGGAGGGCATGGGCCTGCTGCCCGTGCCGGCCACCGAGGCGCTCGACCCCGACAACCGCACCTACGCGCGCTGGACCCTGCACGGCACCAGCCACATGCTCGGCATGGACGTGCACGACTGCGGCCGGGCCGCGCCGGAGGCGTACGCCAAGGGTGACCTCGCCGCGGGCATGGTGCTGACCGTCGAGCCCGGCCTGTACTTCCAGGAGGACGACCTGCTCGTCCCCGAGGAGCTGCGCGGCATCGGCATCCGGATCGAGGACGACGTCCTCGTCACCGACGACGGCAGCCGCAACCTCTCCGCGGCGCTTCCCCGCACCTCCGCGGACGTCGAGGAGTGGATGGGCCGGCACCTGCCCTGACCTGGGCGGACAGGGGGTCCCGGCGGGATCGCCCGGTCGAACGGGACGAAATGATCGAGCGCGCGGGACGCGTGCCGTGCCAACCTCCCCGCCGTGAACGCACGACGACTCCTCATCCCCCTCGCCCTCTCCGGCGTGCTCGGCGCCTCCGCCGCGCTGGCACCCGCCCAGGTCGCGGTCGCCGAGACCGAGCCCGGCAAGCACGCCGTGACCGGCACCGTCACCGACGGCCAGGGCCGCCCTGTCGAGGGCACCGTCTCGGTGTCCCGCCTGACCGGCACCTACTGGAACACCTTCCTCGCCGACCCGATCGTCGACGGCAGGATCCAATTGGCCCTCGCCCCGGGCCAGTACCGCTTTCACGTCGTCGACGCGCAGGACTCGAGCCGCTGGGAGTACTACGACGACACCCAGGACTGGAACACGTCGACGGCCGTGACCGTGACCGACACCGACGTCACTCTGAACCCGGTCGTGCTGGAGTCGCCCCCGGCGATCACCGGCCGGGTGGTGGACGCCGCGGGCCGGCCGGTCGCCGGCATGGAGGTCCGGGCGTTCGCCGCGAACGCACCGCACGGCGGCGCCTACAGCTACGGCACCCGCCCGGACGGCACGTTCCGGTTCTCCGTGCCCGCCGGCGACTGGAAGATCCAGCTCTGGGACTACCGCGAGCGGTACGCCGCCGAGTGGGTCGCCGACTCTCCGAGCCACGCCGCCGCCAGCACCATCGCCTTCGACCGGACCGCGGACGTCTCCGTGGGCGACCTGACGGTCACCGCGGGCGGATCGATCAGCGGTCGGGTCGCCGACGACGCCGGGAAGCCGCTGCGCCGCGTCCTCGTGACGGCGTACGACGTCGACGGCCGGACGGTCACCAGCGACTACACCGACCGCTCGGGTGCGTACGCGGTACCCCGGCTCCACGACGGATCGTGGCGGCTGCGCTTCGCCGACGAGTACAGCGAGTACGGCACCGAGTGGCTCGGCGACGCGGCGACCGGGGACGCCAGCACCCCGGTCACCGTGGCCGGCAGCGCTGCCGTGACCGTCCCGGACGCCCGACTCTCGGGCGGCGTCCGCCCGGCCCCGGCCGGGTACGACCTGACCGGCGTGGTCCGCGACGAGGAGGGCCGCCCCGCCATGGGCGTCGAGGTGCGCGCCTACGGGCTGCTCTCCGACGGTGAGCCGCAGAGCCAGGCCGGGTGGGCCGTCACCGACCGCGACGGCCGCTACTACTTCACGGAGCTCGACCGGACCGGACCGCGGTCGTACAAGATCGAGGTCCAGGACTCGCGCACCCAGGACGTCGAGCTGCCCTTCCAGGACGCCTGGCACGGCGGGACCACGTCCCGGACGGCCACGCCCGTCTCCGTCACCCCGGGCCAGGTCACCGAGGGGATCGACGTGACCGTGCGCCCGTGGGGCGGCATCCGGGGCGTCGTGACCGACGCGGCCGGCCAGCCGCTCGACGACGTCACCGTGACGGTGAACGACGTCTCGGGCCGCTACGTCGACGAGGAGAGCACGTACTACGGCGGTCGGTACTCGATCGACGAGCTGCGCCCCGGGGTCCCCTACCTGTTGAGCTTCACCAGCTGGGACGGCCACGTGAGCGAGTGGTACGCCGACGCGTCGACGCCCGCCGAGGCCCGGCTGGTCGTGCCCCGGCCGGGCGAGTTCGCCGTCGCGGACGTCGCGCTCGACTCCTCGCTGCGGGCTCGCACGAGCCCCGCGATCGGCGGCGCCCCTCTCGTCGGACGCAGGCTGAGCGCGAGCACCGGCCGTTGGAACCTCGCCGCCGGGATGTCGTTCCGCGTGGAGTGGCTGCGCGGCAGCACGGTGGTGGGCACCGGGCCGTCGTACGTCGTGACGGCCGCGGACGCCGGGTCCACCCTGCGGCTGCGGGTCTCCGCCTCGGCCCCCGACGACGCGGGCGAGACATCCGGCTTCACCGGGACGGCGCTCTCGGCCCCGACCGCCCGAGCGCAGCACGCCTCGACGACCCGGGCCACCGGGAAGGTCAAGGGCCGGACCGTGCGGCTCGCGGTCCAGGTCGCGGCGCCCGGCGTCAGCGGACAGGTCGCGGTGCGCGACGGATCGCGGGTCGTCGGCCGGGCGACGCTGAAGGCGGGCCGGGCCACGCTGACGCTGAAGAGGCAGCGGCCCGGCAAGCACCGCTACACCGCGTCGTACGCCGGCAGCGCGACCGTCGCGGCGAGCAAGACCACCGTGGCGGTGAAGGTCCGCCGCTGACCTCTCCCGGCCGGGACGGGGACCGGGAGCGCGCTCAGCGGATCCGGTCCCCCGTCTCGAGGTCGGCGTGGGCGTCCAGCCACGACCCGGCCACGTCGTCGCGGATCGCCGTCCACAGCTGCTCGGACAGCCGCCGGTTCAGGTGCACGACGGACTGGTCCCCCACCATGCCGAGGCCGGCGACCGGGACGGTCAGGTAGCGGATGTCGGCGCTGCGCAGGTTGCGCAGCGAGGCGCTGAACCCGAGGATCCCCGCCAGCGACCAGGTCTCGTCGACGGCGACGTGCTCGAGGACCGCGGACACGAAGTGGGCCACCTGGTCGGGATCGGAGCGCATCTCCGCGTGCAGGCTGTCCTGCATCAGGGTGCGCAGCACCGCCTGCTGGCGCTGGACGCGGTCCAGGTCCCCGCCGGGCAGCCCATAGCGCTGGCCGACGTACGCGAGGGCCTGCTCGCCGTTGAGCAGGTGCTCGCCCGCCGTCCAGGTGATCCCGCGGATGCTGTCCGTCACCGTCTCGGGCACCTGCACGCGGACGCCGCCCACCAGGTCGGTGAGGGCACGGAAGCCGTCCCAGTCCACGACCGCGACGTGGTCCACGCGCACGTCGGTGAGCGTCTCCACGGTCTCCACCGCCAGCGGGAGGCCGCCCAGCGAGTACGCCGCGTTGATCTTCGCGCGACCGTGCCCGGGCACCGGCACCCAGGAGTCGCGCGGCAGCGAGACCACCTGGACCGAGCGCCGGTCCGCGGCGACGTGGACCAGCATCATCGTGTCCGAGCGCTGCTCCCCCGCCACCCAGGCCTCGGCCTCGGCCGCGTCGCCGGTCGTCGGTACGTCGGAGCGCCGGTCGGTGCCCAGCAGCAGGATGTTGACGGCCTCCCCGGCCGGGCCCGGCGCGCGCGGCGGCCGGTTCTCCAGTCCCACGAACGCCGGCTCGGTGTGCCGGACGTCGGGGATCTTCGACTGCGCCCAGACGAGCGTGCCCGACACGACGAGGGCGATGGCGCCCGCGCAGATCAGCAGCCCCACCAGCGCCTTGCGGTCGCGTCGGCGGTCCTCAGGATCCCCCCGTCCCATCCCGCCCCCGTCCGGTCAGCCGCTCCGTTCTTCGGAGACTGCGCCGCCGGGACGGGGTGAGGCGGGGATCGGGCGGGGAGTTCCCCGAAAGAGGGCATGGCCCGACCGGTCGAGCGGTTCGTAACCCGACCTCGGTCGTACCTGCCGGTCAGTACACCGGCATGGTGTCGAGCACTCCCCCGGCGATCTCCAGGATCGACCGCACCAGAGGCAGGTCGTCGCGGACGTCGTCTGCGGTGAGCTCGGGGGTGTCGACGCTGGGGTACTCGGCGTCGCGGCGGTGACGTCTCATTCGATCGAACGGGCGCAGTTGCTGGCCCAAGGGCGGATCCAGCTGCGCCCGGACCGCCTGGTACGCCGCCAGGTGACCGCCCTTGGTCGTCGGTCGCAGTCCCTCGTTCGCCAGGATGGCCCACAGGGACTTGCGCGCCGCGTCGTAGAGCGTGTCGTAGGCACCCTCGGGATCCGACTCGCAGATCGTCTCTGCCGACGTGACGTGCCGACCCGCTTGCGCCATCAACCGGTCTGCGTGCGCTCGACTCGGCGGCACCCGCTCCAGCTCGCCGTTCGTGAGCATCTGTTCGATCTCGTTCCGACCCTGGTTCCACCTCACGACTGGTCACTCCCATCGGCCTTGATCGCGAGAGGCACCATCGGTCGCGTCCGCACCGTGCTCAGGAACGGGTCGTCCGACTCGTACCAGGCCTGAGGTCGGACCCTGCGGATGTTCACCTCGCGCCGGAGGATCCGCTCGGCCTCGTGCGCCTGATCGTCGAGGTCGTCACGATCCGGAGTCCCGACGACGAGGACGTCCACGTCTGCGGGCACCGGGCCAGCCTCACCGTGGTAGCGCGCCGCCCAGGAGCCGTAGATGAACGCCAGGTCGATCCCGGGCACGGTCGCGAGAGCCCGGGTCAGGACAGGAAGCGGCCCGTAGGTGACAGCCAGGAGATCGGTCAACGGTCGGGCCAGCACCGTGTCCGGCGCCGCCTTCACCATCCGGGACGTGCCCAGCCTGCGGTCGAGGAGCAGCCCTCCGTCGACGAGACGGGACACCTCGTGGTGGGTGCTCTTGACGCTCGCCCCGATGAGTTTCGCCAGCTCCGTGATGCTGTACTCGGCGTCAGGGTTGAGGTAGGTCAGAGCCAGCACCTCGCCCTGGAGCTGGGACCGCAGGATCGGGAGCAGCACCGGTGGACTCGTTCTCATAACAGGTGAAAGATCCTTCACCTTTTATGGGAATGTCAAGCCTCCCTGCGCAGTCAGGGAGCCTTCTCCGCCCGGCGGAGCGCGACGAGCTCGGAGACGGCGCTGTGCCCGATCGGCTCGAGGGGAGGCGTCCGGTCCGACGCGCCGGCCACGCCGACGGGGCCGGGCAGGTCGAGGGCCGCGAGGCGGGCGTCGTACTCCGGGTTCGCGGCGCCGGGCGACCAGATGTGCTCGATGCCGTTCGTCTCGAGGAACGCTCGATAGTGCGCCGCCAGCTCGGGGAACCGGGCGTTGAAGGCGGAGTAGTCGGTGCCGGCGACGAGATCCTCGACGGTGACGTCGTCGGGGAGCGCGTGGAAGTCGCGGTACGGGATGCCGTGGTACTGCGCGAGCTCCAGCGTGCGGGAGTCGTACGACAGCACGACGGCCGGCACGCGCGCGAGGATCGCCGCGATCGAGCCGTGGATGCGGGTGCCGAACGCGAAGGAGAAGTCGCGCAGGTGGTCGACCCAGGTGCGGGCGTCGACGAAGAAGCGGACGCGGTCCTCGCGGTAGAGACGGTGCCCCGAGCCGAGGAGTCCGCGGCCGTCGTACCCCTCGGGATCGAGGCCCTGCAGGAGCAGCCGCAGCCGGTGGTGCTCCTGGGCCACGAACTCCAGGCGCGGGTAGTCGGCGGCGCTGCGCTCGACGAGCGACTCCAGCCCCGAGGTGTAGGTGAGGTCGATGCGACTCGACGCGTCCACCTCGCGCGGCTCCACCCGGAAGCCGTCGGCGTCCGTGAACAGCGAGGGGCAGCCGATCACGTCGACGTGGGGTGCCGAGAACCCCAGCCGCGCCAGGTACGCCGCCGTGCGCTCCCCGCGTACGCCGATCGACGCGGAGTGGTCGAGCACCGCACGTACGAACCTGCTCACCGACGCGTCGAGGTCGGATCCCGCTTCCGGTCGGTCGGCGTGGAAGCCCATCTGCGCCCCGACCCCCACGACCACGACGGGGACGCGCAGCCGCTCGATGAGGTCGGAGTAGGTGTCGAGCTGCCGCGTGAAGCCCGCACGGAACGCGTTCGCGAACGGCAGCACCAGCTGGTCGAAGCGCTCGTCGACGTACGCCGCGGTGCGCGGGACGCGCTTGAGGCTCTGCAGCACGAACCCGTCGGTGACGACCTCCGCCCCCGGCACGCTCACCGTGCGGTGCACCGCCGACGAGAACAGCAGGTTGCCGGAGTTCGCGCCGAACACCCCCACCCGCCCGACGGCGAGGCTGCGCTCGGGACTCAGCACCTGGAACGGGCTCTTCCCGGCTCGGAGCAGGATGCGCGACATCGACGGGAGCCTACCGAGGCGCCCGCAGGACCTGGGATCGGCCCGCTGCGCACCAAAACCCAGGACCGTCGTACCAGCGGTTCCGTCGCCGGTATTGTCTGCCGTCCCGCCTCCGAGGAGCGTAGGAAATCCAGTTCTGACCTGCGAGAACGATCCAGTTCGGTTGGGTTCCTACTTCGAATGGGGAACGCCATTGCGGAAAATCTGGAACGCGGCCGTTGCTACATGTGCCTGATGCCGGCCGCGAGGCGCGTCCGCCCCTGTTGCTCCAGCGAGCGACGGGCCTGTCAGGTCGCACCACGCCGACTGATCGGGATGACGGCTTGGAGGCGCCTGACCTGCAGCCGAGGCTTGTCAGGAGCCGCGGTCGACTCGCTCCAGGCGTCTCGGCCGGCGGCCTTCACGGTTGGATCGGCCAACTCAAGGACACGAACCGACCGTCTGCTGCTGGAAGGTAGATGAAGACCAGGCTGCCAACTGTCCCTCCGGACCTGCGGCTCAGGCGAGTGCTGATGCCTGGATTTGGGTGGTGACGTCAGCTGGGACGTATCGCCAGCTTTGCGGGGGCTGGATGCCGATGGAACGGATGGTGTCGAGTGGGATGGGTTGGACGGCGGCGACAACGCTGTTCAGTTCGAGAGCAAAGGCTTGATCGGTACCGTCGAAGTAGGCGTCGTAGTCGGGCTCGTCGATGGCTGCTTTGGTGCCGTACTTGGCCCAGATTTCGGTCGGGGTGCCTACGCGTACGCCGGTGAGGTGTGCCCAGCCGACGACAGCGCGGGTCGGCGTGGAGGAGTACAGGATGACGAGGGAACCGTCAGGCAGGTTGGGTCGGGTGCGGCGTAGTTCCACGGTCTTGGTGCCCGCGAGGATGGCGTCCGCGTACCGCGGCTTCACAGAGATGAAGAGTGATCGCTCAGGCACTTCTTCGACTGCGTACTCAGTCGCGGCCGGTGCAGTTCTTGCCTTGCCCGTCGTCCGACGTTCGCGTTCGGTGGAGGCGGTCGCCGACCGAAGGCTGGCCTCGATTGCCTTCACGGTTCCTTGGGCGACTCGGAGGACTCTCATCGGCGAACCCCCTCCTCGTACAGCCTCTTGAACCACGCGGAGTCGACCGGGGATGGCGACTGAAGCGTCAACTTAGCAGTGCCTCCCGACAGTTCCTGGACCCGTGCTAGGGGGATGGGGCGGGCGAAGATTTCGGTGTCGGAGAAGCGTAGGGCGTTCACTTTGCCGCGTTTGTCTGCGATCGCTCGGATCTGCTGAAGGGCGAAGACGCCGATGTTGGCAAACTCCCGGTGGAGGACCTCGGGGCTACCGGTGACGCTCTCGACGAGCCTGGAACAAGCGACGAGCTCTTGGTCGCGGGCGCTGGAGTACCACAGGATGCGACCAGGGGCCGCGGGTCGGCTTTGTCCGCTGCGGTAATAGACGTGCTCGCGGGACAGGCCGAGCTCGGCGGGTCGGGCAAGGAGAGTTGGTACGTGTCCAAGAAGGTCGTCGGCGAAGACTCCGCGGATGGGCACGATGTAGGTCCGCAGGTCGGAATCGAGGACCTTGGCGGGCCAGAGGAGCCGTTCGTACTCTGATGCTTCTGCTGTCGATCCGAGGCGGGCAGGAAGGACGAAGCCAGACTCGGGCACTGCTTCGGCGGCAGTCCGGACCTCGGCCCAGGTGCCGATGGTTGTGAGGACTGTTGCGACTGGGCTGTTGGTCGCGGGGTCGGTTCTGAAACCGTCTCGGTCGAGTTCGCTGGCGATGGCTGCGGGAAGATGCGTGTCGGTAAGTCGGATGGTGGTGAGATTTGATGCTGCAGCTCTCCGGCGCAGGGTTCGGGAGATCTGGCGGGCGATCGTGGGGAGCAGTGGTCCACGTTGGATGCGAAGGAGCGACACCTCCAGGGTGGAGTCATTTGGTTCGGCGGACCAGATGGCGAGGACGTCTCCAGTGGGGGTGAGCATCACCTGGCGGCCGTCGGTCCCGGCGGTCCGTTCCGCGAGTGACTTGATGAGGGCCCTGAAGCTGACCTTCCGTTCGCCTGATTCGTTGTCGAGGAGGCTGCTGAGGTTCTCTGGGTTCCAGGTCGCAGCGTCCCCTCGCGTCACCTGGAACTGCGTCTCTTCCAGCTGCGCGGGTAAATAGCTGGCAGCGTCGGCCCGGCGGTCGATGAACGCTGGAAGTTCGTCGGGATACAGGACTGCGAAGTCTCTCCCCTCGGCGGCCGTCGGTCCGAGGTAGGTGACAATGTTCTTGTCACGGGTGACGAACAAGTCCGCACCCCCAACGATGGTCTCGGCCAGAAGCAACGCGTCTGTGCTCAGACTGTCGTCGTTGACAAGAACGTCGACGGGTACGGCCCTCAGAAGTTCGTCGCGAAGCTCCCGGATCTCGGCGCGGTCACCGTTGAGGACCTTCATCCCGCTCGCGGCCGCAGTGTGCAACAGAGCGTCCCGCTCACGCTCGTTCGCGGTTCTGTTCAGTTCCTGGGTCAGCGTGAACGGCCTCGCAAGACGAATCTGCTCTGATGCAGCCAGGAGTGCGACGGTGCCCGAGAACCGCTGCCGCCGCTTCGATGAGGTGCCGTACAGGTCGCAGAACACGTTGTTGTCGACCCCGGCCAGAAGTTGATCAGGGTCTTCCCCCGGCAGCGACAACAGGTTCGCGACTGAATCGTTCTGCTTGACCCACTCCGTCATCGGCTCTCGGGTCTTGCCTCGACCCGTTCTCCGGCGCACGGGCTCGAATCCGAGGCTCGGCCACTTCTTTGCCGCCTCCCAGTCGTCTCGGCACTTCAACCGCAGACCGAGCCGATCAGGACAACGGTCCATCACCGCGTCGATGAGTCGTCGAGCTACGCCAGAACCCCGCGCGTCGTCCGTCAGGCACAGGTGCGCGATTCGGGCGTACCAGTCGGCCCGGACTGTGGGGGCATACAGGCAGTAGCCGGCCAGGGTTTCGGTCCCGTCGGGGTCGTTTCGGAGGGCCAGGACGATGTTGCCGTTCGTTGCCGCCTCCCTGAAGCCGGAATAGGGCATCGGACCTAGGCGGTCCCGGTTGGCGTCGCCGAGCTCGATGACCCTTTCCACCCACTCCGGGGCCACTGCCTCGATGCCGACAATGCGCATGTCGTCGGGGGCGTTGTCAACGTCAGTTCGAGTCACTTGGTCAGTGTGGCTCTACCGACGCCTGTTGTCTTTGACTTACGGACTGGGGCACTTCGTCGGGACCTGGGCCTCCTTGCTTCTAAGGCCTTCGCGTCGAAGTACTGCAACGAGTTGTTCCGCCTGCTACTTCCCGATCACCGAGGACAAAACCTTGTCACCTACGGATGAGAGGGCCATTCGCTGGCTGAAACCTCCGGTTCGGGAGTTCATCCGAGGTGAGCAACCCCATCTCCATCCGAGCAGCGTGCTGTTGCTCCACCAGTTGTGGAATCACGGCAAGCACCGCGAGATTCAGGTCATTGCGGGCGGAGTCGTCGACTGGATCGGCGAGGATCAGCCCGCATGGTGGCCCGGCGAAGTGGTGATCGAAGCGCAGAGCCCAAACGGGCGCCCCGTCCCGCCGGGTTCACCGAGACCGTGACGGTCACGTTCGGTCCCGGCTCGGTAGCGACCGGCTACCCGCTCGTGAGAACCGTTGCTTACGCGGGTGGCCTCGTGCGGGGCATCATCGACGACCTGATCAGGCTCCCGGACCTGACAGTGCCGCCGGGCCCGAGCGGAGCCGGAGAGGGCAGAGCAGCTCACGAGGGGCTGTCTCCGCAAGGTCGCCTTTCAGCTAGGAACGCGGGTCCGAGTGCTCAGCCGGTCTTTCCCTCCCCGCCAACTCTCGGCGCCCCGGCTGCGCGCGCTTCCGTGGAACCGCTTCGGGCAAATTGTTCTTGTCGCAGCTTTAGCGACAGTGGACCGCACTCCCGGCCGCAGAAGCGTGCGTCCGGATGCCGATGGCCAAGCCTGCACGCCGCTTCACCTACACCATCCAGACATCCTCCCGTACTTTGCACGGCATGGTCGATGATGCTCCGGATCCGGCGCCCAAGCGCAGGGTCACGTCCAGGCCCTTGTCTCGGCGGGAAGTGGTCGTGTGCTGGACGATTGGCGGAGCCCTCTTCGCAACGGGGATCGCAGCGACATTCACCGTCGGGACCGGCGCGGCCAGTGCCGCCCTGATCGCGTTCGGTGGCGTGTTCTGCCTCCTGGGGTTCATCCAGCGCGTGCCACTGAACCTTGAGATCGCAGGCACCAAACTCGACGCAAGCTACGAGGAGGTCGTAGCGGAGGCTTTCGATGCCGGGCGAGAGATCGGCGTCAACCAAGCCATCGAAGTTGCCCTGAACGACGTAGAAAAGGCCGAAGAGAGCGGCGAAGCACCCCACCTGGCGCTAGAGAGACGTCGCGATGCACTGCAAGGCCCTATCGACTGGCAAGGCCAACTCGCCCACCGCCCGGTCGAGCAAGGCCCGTCCTCCGGCCAAGACCTCGGCTATCGCGGGCCGACTGCCTGCAACGCGGCTGGCATCACCTACCGGCAACTCGACTACTGGGCACGCACCGGTCTGGTCGAACCCACCGTAAGGCCAGCGCGAGGAGCGCCGGGCTCGCAGCGCCTTTACAGCGAGTTGGACGTCGTTCTGCTGCGGGTCATCAAGCGCCTTCTGGATGCAGGGATCAGCCTGCAACAGATCCGGACAGCCGTCGTTCACCTGCGAGCGCATCCGACTCAGGCTCTACAGCGCGTGACGCTCATGAGCGACGGCCAATCCGTCTACGAGACGACGAGCAGTGAAGAGATCATCGACCTGCTCCAGTCCGGGAAGGGCATGTTCGGTGTCTCCGTGGGGGCGGTGCAAGAGCAGATCAGAGACACCTTGAGACAGTTGCCTGCGGAGCACGCCGCCCCTGATGAGCCGCCCGAGCGCCCTGAACCGCCTGACGTGGCATAGGCCGAGGATGACCGTCCTTTGCGTAGTCCTGAGCACGCAAGGTGGGGAATCGAATCGTCTGACTCGGGTCGTTTAGCGCGCGCTCATCGGCCGGAGAGTGCACCTCAAGCGCGGTGGCGGGATCTCTGCGAGATGGTGCTGCCTTTGCCCATCGCCGCCTACCTAATCGCCGAAGCCGGCATCCGCACCATGGAGAGCTGCGACCTCACCACCAACCAGCTCGACGACCGTCACACGCCCCACACCATCAGGGCCTAGGCCGTCTGGGGCTGGCCCCCGCGCACTATCGAACTCGAAGAACACAGCGCAAACGCCCTCGCCCGGGTCCTCGCCGGCATGCCCGACGGACCCCAGCGGCTGACCTACACCGGCGGCGCCCCCGGCACGAAGAAAGGCTCTGCGTCGCTCAAACCCGCCATCGAGCGTTTCCTTCGTCGCGCCGGCGTCGCCGACGTCGATGTGAAGGCCAAGAGCCTCGCCCTCACCCGCCCCTACCGCGTCCTGCGCCAGACCGAGAGCTTCAAGGCAGCCAAGAAGATTCACGGCGGCAAGACCCACAACATGCTCAGAGACTTCAAGAACACCATTAACGAAGACATGCTCTGCGAAGGTAAGGTCCACGTCCTCGACCCCCGCGGCAAAATCATCGCTAAGGTCAAGGCCAGCCACCTCTACGACCGCGGGGCCGCCGTCGCCCGCGCCGCCTGAACGTTAGCTAGTACTCCGAATCCACGGCAGCGGACGAAGCAAGAAGAGAGACGCAAACAGAAGTCGATTTTAGATTCCGTTTGGTGCGTGGCGCCTACAGCGACGGGACCATGTGCCAGTTCAAACTCACTGCGGTCACTTCGATGATCTCGGGTTCGGCGACACATTCACAGGACTGGACGTCGAATAGAACTAGGTTGCGACCTGCGGGGTCAAGCGAGCTCGAATAAAGCACTCCGTCCAAGCCAATCGACTTCGCCATCTCGCACAGATACTGAGTTGGAATGTAGTCCGTCAAACGGTCGGACGACCGGATCGGTTTTCGCAACTCCTCGCCGAGAGAAGTCAAATAGCGATGATATGCGGCCCGAGATATCTGAGCTTCGATCGACTCAACCTCGAACAGCGAAAAGAAATCAGGCGGTTCGATGTCCGCCAGGTTGAGGACGCTTAGTTGCCTCGTCGGCTGGAAGCGCCCGACCGCCAACTTCGACAGTGTGGTCGCCCGCGCCTCGTATAGACATGTCTCTCGCGAGTACGCAAGATACAAATAGGGAATGCCGACTGGGTTCGCCCTCCCCGCCGCCGCCTTTTCTGCCGGCGGGGCTCCCATTTCCGACATTGTCGGCGCCTCCCCTTCGAAGAGGCGCCCTCGGTAGAGGTCGATGTCCACGTCGATACGGCAGACGCTGTCACCGAGGACTTGTGCAAGTAGCGAGAGATCCGGCACGGTCTTCGGGAAGTAGCGATTCCGCTTACGAATCTCTTCTGAGAATGCGGACCATGAAGTCAGATGGTCCGTGCCGGCGGTCTCGCCACCAGCGGTCTTCAGTCGAGCTCGAACTCCCTCTGCCAGGAGTCGATGCCCGGGGACGGCGGACGAAAGGAACGCTCTGACATGTTCCGGGGACAGGCTGAATATGCCCCAATCCCGTTGTATGCAGTCTTCGATCTCCTCGGCGTCAGCGTCGGACGAGTCTTGGTAGACGGCCAGGAGCCCGCTGATGCTGTCGACCCAAGCGGTTGTCGGCCACGTCTGCGCCGAGTACCCGTGCCCGAAGTCGCAGTTGGCTGGTGACGATTCCGGGGGCGATGCATTGGCTGTCCACGTAGACGCTGCGAAGCAAGCTTGGCAGGCTCTCATGCCGAGCCCGCGAGAACGGCAGCCATCAACTCGAGGTGATTCTGAACGGAGAGTTTCTTGACGATGCCAAGACCCGGGTAAGTCTGCGATTCTAGGTGTTGACGCATGGTGTTCGCCGCCGGTCCACGTAGATCGCGCTCATCCAAAAAGCGAACAAGTTTACTGCACGCCTCGAGAAACTTCCCGCCGACATTTGCAGTGTCGCCGTTCGACTGGGAGGTGAAGTGGCGAATCATGATTGGGGCGCCTGGACTTGGTTGATAGGTCCAGTGGATAGCGACAGCCCTGGGAGTGAACCCACCTTCGGTCCATCCTGAACCTATTGTTAGGTAGTCGCCGAATCCGCCCCAACCTTCCTCGCGAAAATAAAGATTGTCTTCAGTGAACACGCCTTCTTCGCGCGCCAAATAGCCCGAGTTTCGCTCCTCTGCGCGGAATCCGTCGTGCAGAATTATCCCAATCGACTCCCTTAGGAACTGTCGAAAATGTCGCTGCCGCAAGGAGTCGTCCACGAGGTCGTACTTGCGCCCGAGCCGACGGCTCTCACTGCGAAGGAAGTCCGGATCACTGCTAACTCCACGATGAATTAGCGTAAGCTCCGACTCCGCTGGCAGCAACGCGTCATACTGGGCTAATAGTGCGCGGACGTCCGTGGACTCGTCGATTAGAAGTCCGAAGTTCCACCGCACGTCGCGCTGATGCTGCACATACTCACTCAGGCTGGTCGCTATCCCAGCACCGGACAATGCCCCGACCCGGGGGTTGGCGACCAGGACGACTTCGACCGCAGCTTCGCGCAAAGAGTTCAGGCATCGGTCCAGCCCGCCGTCGGGCTCTCTGACTGGCTCGATGATGGGGACGATCGAGCCGCTTGTGCCGAGGAGTCCAGCTCGCTCCTTCAGTGCCAGCAGCTCGTACTGCTTGCCACGCAGGTATGGGGTGTACATAGCTATCGCACGTCTCTCGTCAGCCACGCGCGCAAACGCTGTTCCTGCTGCGGCGTCGGGTTCAATTGGACTACGAGAGATCGTAGAGTCTCGTACCGCGGTTCTCTCAGAAGTTCGACCGCTTTGATGCGCCGGATCTTGAGCGCCGCCGCGAAGGCCACCTGGAACACGGATGGCGGGATCGAGCTAGCGAGCTCTAGGTACTGGGAGTAGCGCACCCCATTGGGCACCTCTGGTGGTTCGATGCCGCAGGCGGCGAGAGCATAGGCGGCCTCGCTCTGCCTGAGGGCGTTGAACATCACTCGCGTGTCCAGTTCGCCGTCGAACGGCTTCGCCTCTTGCGCAATGGAGAGCCGCCGCCTGGATCCGACCACGATGATGCCCGTCGGGTCGTGCGCCAGGTGAGACAAGTACCTGTCAGCGTCCGAGGAATGAACGACGACATTCACCAACCGAAAGGCACGGAAATATTCGGCCAGTTGACGAACCAACTTGTCGGGGTTATCCAACTCCGTCTTGATTTCATATACTGTGGCGGCGCCGTTGATCATGACGCAATCGGCTACAGCATCACCTACGCGAAACTCATGAATGAGTGCGGCATTGGCCGCTCGATGGCGCCCCACGAGCATCTTGCTCGCAATCAGGTTCTTGTAGACGTACTCACTCCGGTATTGCGCCGCGAGGTGCCGGTATGCTTGGTCAATTACCTCGCCGTTGGTTTTCGCGCTGGGGGTGATCTCAGAACGAAGACTCTCGACGAGGCGGTCGATGCGTTCTGTAGGTCTCCCTGCCAGTACTGGCCTGAAGGTCGCCGCTGAGAACAGGGCGGCGGCTTGCTGCCCGACTGACGCTGGCAACGCTGCATCCCCTTCCGTCGTGCCCCTTTCGTACGAGTTGGTCGGGATCAGGGCCTGCTCGTCGACGGACTCTATCGGGAGCCGGCGTCTCCCGTGCGCCGGCAGCCGGTGTCGCAGAGCCTTCAAGTTCTCGCCACAACGCCGCGTAGATCCAAGCGAGCAGCCCAAACCTGGACCAGGGCGGGCGTCCACCCGGCGGGCGGGAAGGCTGGCATACCTGGCCACTAGGTCCGCCAGATCCAGATCTGGACGTCCCATGGGGTCCCAGTCGCGGCCCTGCCCGCCCAGCGGTCGGAGCCGAGACCCGCATCGTAGTTCCCAGCCGTCGGTTGCTGGGTCGCGCAGAGGAATTTGAGCCGGGCGCAGCAGCGAGCACCCGTGAGCCCCCTAGACTGACCCGCGGATCGGCTCAGCACGTCAGTGGACCCCACGGGTGTTATCCCGACGGTTCTACCAACTTTAAATCCGATCCTCCGCCTCCGTAGCTCAGCTGGATAGAGCAGCGGCCTTCTAATCCGCCGGTCACAGGTTCGAATCCTGTCGGGGGCGCCATGCGTGAAGCCGGGTCGTCCCGCAGGACCGACCCGGAGACCTGGGACGATGCCGCCCATGGACACCCTGCGCTCGATCACCCTGTTCCTCGCGGCCGCGGTGGCCGAGATCGGCGGCGCGTGGCTGGTCTGGCAGGGCGTGCGCGAGCACCGGGGCTGGGCCTGGATCGGTGCGGGAGTCATCGCGCTGGGGATCTACGGATTCGTGGCGACGCTCCAGCCGGACGCCAACTTCGGCCGGATCCTGGCGGCGTACGGCGGGGTGTTCGTCGCTGGCTCGCTGGCGTGGGGCATGGCCTTCGACGGCTTCCGCCCCGATCGGTACGACGTCGCCGGCGCGCTGGTGTGCCTGGTGGGCGTCGCGGTGATCATGTACGCCCCGCGCTCGGCGTGACGCCGCCGCAGGTCCGGTCCAGACAAAAGTCATGCAGATAGATCAAGTAAGTACACTCGGGGAATGATCCGGAGTCCCCGGCCCGACTTCCTCGTCATCGGCGCGCCGAAGGCCGGGACGTCCGCGCTCCACGCCGCCCTGCGGCAGCACCCCGAGGTGTTCACGACGACGCCGAAGGAGCCCAAGTACTTCCTCTGCGACGACGCGCCGCCACCGGACTGGCGCGGGCCGGGCGACCGGCACTCGCAGCAGGAGTGGGTCTGGCGCTGGGACCAGTACGAACGGCTCTTCGAGGGCGCCGGTCCCGACCAGCTGCGCGGGGAGAGCACCCCGTTCTACCTGTGGAGCCGCAGCGCCCACCTGAGGATCGCCGAGCGGTTGCCCGACGTACGCCTGATCGCCGTGGTGCGCGACCCGATCGACCGCGCCTACAGCAACTGGATGCACCTGTGGTGCGACGGCCTGGAGCCGGTCGGCGACTTCGAGGAGGCCTTCGCGCGCCAGCAGGACCGGATGGCGGCGGGCTGGGCGCCGTTCTGGCGCTACACCGGCCTCGGGCGGTACGGCGAGCAGCTCCAGCACCTCTACCGCCACGTCGACCGCGAGCGGGTGCTGGTCTTGCGCTACCGCGAGCTGGTCGAGGACCCCCGCGCCGCGGTCGACCGGACCTGCGCCTTCCTCGGCATCACGCCGGGCCTGGTCGACGAGATCCCCCGCGACAACGCCCGGGCGTACGTCGAGCCCGGCTGGCGGCCCCGCGTGCTGGGACCGGTCGTGCGGGCGGGCGCGCAGCTCGGGCGGTTCGCGCCGCCCCAGGTGTGGCGCCGGGCCAGCGTGCCCCTGGTCGCGGGGCTCAGCGGCGGTCCCGAGGCCCACCGACCCAAGCTGGACGCGGCGGCCCGCGAGCGGCTGCTCCCCCACTTCGCCGACGACATCGCGCTGCTGGCCGAGCTCACCGGCGAGGACTTCGGCGACTGGCTCTCGCGGGAGAGCCGCGGCTCGTTCCTCGAGCGCCGGCAGGCGGTCAGCGAACCAGCGTGACCAGGTCGTGCGCGCCGTCGGGGCGCGCGGCCTCGACGTAGAACCGCGTGCGCCCGTCGGGTAGCGGGACCGCGGCGGCGTAGCGGAACGCCCCGTCGGAGTGCGGCGAGACGATCGCGCCCACGGCGTCGTCCGCCACCAGGCGCTCACCGTCCCAGCGCGCCAGCCCGGTGGTCTCGTACCAGTTCGACGCGGCGTCGGCGCGGCCGTCGTACAGCACGGTCAGCGGGTCGCGGCCGACGACGGCGGTGACCCGCGCGCCACGTGCGTCCCAGTGCCCGGGCCGGCCCGCGAGCACCTCGCCCCGGTCGGTCCACGCCAGGCCGTCCTGGCTGGTCAGGTGCCGCGTGGTCATCCGGTCCTCGTGGCCCGGGTCCGTGAGCGGGTGACAGCACAGCCACATGTCCCAGCCACCGTCGGGCGAGGGCTCGACGACGGGGTCCTTGACGGCGACCCGGTCGTCCCCCGCGAGCACCACGGCCCGCTCGCCCGTCGACAGGCCCTCGACCGTCGAGGCCGTGAGGCTGTCAACCCACCAGTGCTTCGAGCCCGGCGTGGCGCACGAGAGGTAGAGCCGCCAGCCGACGCCCGGCACGGGCACCAGGACCGGCCGCTCGAAGGACTCGGCGCCGAAGTCCTCGCGGCGTACCTCGGTCACCACCTCGAAGGTCTCGCCGTCGAGCGACCGCGCAACCTGGACGGCCACACCGCGGCCGTCGGTGAGTGGACGCCGGACGCGCCAGGTCAGCCAGAACACGCCGTCGACGAGGACGGCACTGGCCGCCCCCGCCCAGTTGCCGGGACCGGCATCGGGGGCGGGGACGACGACGCGGACGTCGTCGTACGACGGGATCGGCACGGCCTGGACGGTCATGACACCGAGGATAGTCGATCAACCTGGTCGACTTCGGGAGCACCGGCCACGGGCTCAGGGCTCGCGGATCCGCCGCTCCCGGTCGGGCCGCATCCCGTGGTCGATGCCCCACAGCACCGCCTCCGCCCGCCGGCTGACGCCGATCTTGCGGTAGGTCTTGCGGATGTGGGTCTTGACGGTGTTGACGCCGAGGTAGACCTTCCGGGCGATCTCGTCGTTGCTGTAGCCCTGGGTGATCAGCGCGAGCACCTCGGCCTCCCTGCCGGTCAGGCCGAACTCCCGGCCGGGCCAGGTCCCGAAGGTCTCCTCCGCCTCGTCGACGTCCGGAGCGACCTGCTCCCCCGCGTGCACCCGCTCGATCAGCTCGACGAGCTCCTCGGCCGTCACCGACTTGGCGATGTAGCCCGAGACCCCGCTCTCGAAGGCGCGCTTGACCAGCTCGGGCTGCACGTTCCAGCTGAACGCCACCACCCGGGTGGCCAGCCCGCCGCCGATCTCCTCGACGTCGATGCCGTCCGCCTGGACCTGGCCGAAGGTGTCGTAGAGAAGCACGTCGACGGGCGTCACGAGCGGGACGCCGCTGTCGAGCTCGACGACCTCGACCCGGTCGTCGTACGGCGCCAGCGCGCCCGCTACCCCGGCCACGACGACGGCGTAGTCGTTCGCGACGGCGACGCGCACAGGGCTGCTCATCCCCGGAGCGTAATCCAGGGCGACGGCCGGTCGTGAGAGGGTCGAGGACGTGGCAGAGAGCATCGCGCCCACCGACCTGCTCGGCATCTGGGCACTGAGCCGCGAGGTCGACGACCGCCTCGCCGGTGAGACGCGACAGGTCGACGGGACGGCCACCCTCACGCAGCTCGCGGACGACCACGTCCGGTGGAGCGAGGAGGGCACCATGCGCTGGACGGGGCACGAGGTGCCGGTCGAGCGGACCCTCGACGTCCGCCGTGAGGTGACCGGGGACTGGGTCGTGCACTTCTCCGACGGCCGGGTCTTCCACCCCTGGACGGTCGGTGAGCAGGTCGACCACCCCTGCTCGCCGGACCACTACCGGGGCCGCATCGACGTCGCCCCCGACGGGCGGAGCTGGACCGTCACCTGGCACAGCACGGGACCCGCGAAGGACTACGTGCTGCGCACCCGGCACACGGCGCTCACGCCTCCGGCCTGATCCTCCGGCCGCGGTCGGGCTCGAAGCCGTGCCGCACGCCCCAGCCCACGGCCTGGGCGCGCCGGCTCACGCCCATCTTCCGGTACGCCGTGCGGATGTAGGTCTTGACCGAGTTGATGCTGAGGTAGGAGCGCTCGGCGATCTCCTGGTTGCTCAGGCCCTGGGTGATCAGCGCGATCACCTCCGCCTCCCGCGCGGTCAGGCCGAACTCGTGCCCGGGCCACCGACCGTTGACGTGCTCGATGTGCCCGACGCTCGCGGGCACGACCAGCTCGCCGGCGTGCACCTGCTCCAGCGCCTCGACGATCTGGTCGGCGCCCAGCTCCTTGGAGAGGTACGCCGCCGCGCCCCGGGCCAGCGCCCGCTGGACCAGGTCCCGGTCGGTGTTCCAGCTGAAGATCGCCACCCGCGCGGTGCTGTCGCGCACCAGGTCCTCCAGGTCGACGCCGTCGCCCTGCACCTGGGCGAAGGTGTCGTAGAGGATCACGTCGACGTCGCTCACCACGGGCAGGCCGGCGTCGAGCTCGACGACGGCGACACGGTCGGCGTACGGCGCGATCAGCGAGGCGATACCGGCCACGACAATCTCGTAGTCGTTGACCACCGCCACGCGGACGGGTCGGGACTGGGACATGCGCGCATCCTCACATGCGGGAGCGCGCCGCGCCTCCCCGATCGGACGGGCCCGACGCGGTAGGAAGGACGAGGCCCCGCACAGTATGAGTGTGCGGGGCCTGCTGCGTCCTGGCCAGGGTCCTGGCCAGCGTCAGCCGGCGGCGTACGCGTCGATCTCGCCGAGCACCCGCGTCCTGACGTCGTCCGGGGCGAAGGAGGACCGCACGGAGGCACGGGCGAGGTCCGCGACGCCGTCCTCGTCGAGGCCGAGCAGATCGGCGGCGATCGCGTACTCCCGATTCAGCGTCGTCCCGAACATCGGCGGGTCGTCGGAGCCGATCGAGATGGTCACACCGGCGTCGCGGAACGCCCGGATCGGGTGCTCCTCGAGCGTGGCCACCGCCCGGGTCGCGATGTTCGAGGACGGGCACACCTCCAGGGGTACGCCGGTCGCGGCGAGGTGCGCGAGCAGCTCCGGGTCCTGGGCGGCCGAGGTGCCGTGCCCGATCCGTTCCGCGCCCAGCAGTCGCAGCGCGTCCCAGATCGTCTCCGGCCCCGTGGTCTCGCCCGCGTGCGGGACGCTGCGCAGTCCGGCCGCTCGCGCCGCGTCGAAGTACGGCTGGAACTGCGGGCGCGGCACCCCGATCTCGGGACCGCCCAGCCCGAAGGCCACCAGGCCCTCGGGAGCGTGGCGCAGGGCGTAGTCCAGCGTGGCCTCGGCCGCGGGCAGCCCCGACTCCCCCGGGATGTCGTAGATCCAGCGCAGCACCAGACCGAAGTCCCGCTCGGCGGCGACCCGGGCGTCCTCCAGGGCCTCCGAGTAGGCCTCGATCGGCATGCCGAGCGTGTCGTCGTCCGGGCGCACGGAGGTGTACGGCGTACACGTCAGCTCGGCGTACCGCAGCTGCTGCTCCGTCGCCATCTCGCGCGCGATCTCGTAGGTGAGGTAGCGGATGTCCTCCGGGGTGCGCACCAGCGCCACGACGGAGAGGTAGACCTCGATGAAGTGGGCGAAGTCGCGGAACTCGTAGAAGCGGCGGAGCTCGTCGGGGTCGGTCGGCACCGTGCCGGGATGGCGCTCGGCCAGTTCCTGGACGATCCGCGGGGAGGCGGACCCGACGTGGTGCACGTGCAGCTCGGCCTTCGGGAGGCCGCGGATGAAGTCGCCGATGCTCCTGCTCACCCGCGGCAGCGTGTCAGCCGAGGGCTTCCCGCAGCGAATTGGCGATGTCCTCGGCACTGCCGCTGACCGGCTCCCCGTCGAGCAGCACGGTCGGCGTACCCCGCACTCCGGCGTCGGTGGCCGCCTGGGTGGCCGCGTCGACCCACTCCTGCTGCGCGAGGCCCTCGATGCCGGGGCGTACGGCGTCCTCGTCGGCGCCCGCGTCGACGGCCAGGCTCACCAGGGTGTCGTCGTCGAGACCGTCCTCGCTCCCGGAGGCCTCGTCGTAGTTCGCGAAGAGCAGATCGTGGTAGCGCTTGGCCACGTCGGGTCCGGCCTCGTCGAGCACGACCTTGAACGCGTTGGCCGCCCGCAGGGAGTATTCGGTGAGGAAGCTGACCGGGCGGTACTCGACGCGGACGTCGCCGGCCTCTGCGGACGCGGTCAGGTCGTCGCTGGAGCGCTCCTCGAGGTCCGCGCAGTGCACGCAGTGGAAGTCCTCGTAGATGATCACCTCGTGCGGCGCGTCGTCCGGGCCGAAGGTGAGGCCGTGCTCGGAGCCCGCGGCCGGCGCCGAGACGTCGTTCGTGGAGTCGTTGGAGCGCATCCAGAAGAACCCCGCGACCAGGGCCACGACGAGCACGCCGACGACGCCGCCCACCATCAGGTTGCGGCGGCGGGCCTCCTCGCGCTGCTGCTCCCGTACGGCGGCCGCCGCGCGCTCGGTGCGGCTCGCCTGGGCACTCTTCTTCGACATCGGGTCTCGCTCCTGGGTTCTTGCGGGCGGGTCAGTTGACGGGAGTCAGGGGACGGAACAGCAGGCCGTCCAGGGCGAACCGCGTGCGCGGCCACCGGACGAGGTAGAGGGAGCCCGCCAGCAGGACGGCGTCGCGGGCGATCTCCCACGGGTACTGCGACGAGGCGTCAGGGTTGTAGCCGCCGCCGCCGAAACAGCCGCAGTCGATCTGCAGCCCGCGGGCCCACGCGCTGGCGATGCCGATGATGAAGACCACGAACAGCACGGCCGAGATGACGGCCGCGCCCCGGGTCAGCACCCCGAGCACGAGGGCCGCACCGACGACGACCTCCAGCACCGGGAGCAGGTAGCCCACCGGCTCCACCAGGCTCTCCGGGAGCAGGTCGTAGGCGCGCACCGCCTGGACGCTCTGGTAGGAGTCGCCCAGCTTGAGCGCGCCCGCCCAGATCCACACGCCACCGATCACCAGTCGCGCGGCCAGGCCGATCCACTCCTTCACGGGCACGAGCCTAGGGGCAGAGCCTGAGTCGGGACTGAGAGGCGAAAGTCCCGACTCTCGATGACCTAGGGTGGCTCCTCGTGAACGACAGACTGGTCTGGATCGACTGCGAGATGACCGGGCTCGACCTCGGGGCGGACGCCCTCATCGAGGTTGCCGCCCTGGTCACCGACTTCGACCTGAACGTGCTCGGCGAGGGCGTCGACATCATCATCAAGCCGCCCGCCGAGGCGCTGGACCAGATGGGCGACTTCGTGCGCTCCATGCACGAGAAGTCCGGGCTGCTCGCCGAGCTCGAGCACGGCGTCCCGATGGCCGAGGCCGAGGAGCGCACCCTGGCCTACATCAAGGAGCACTGCCCCGACGGCAGCCGCCCGCCACTGGCCGGCAACACCGTCGCCACCGACCGCTCCTTCCTGGCCCGGGACATGGGGACCCTCGAGCAGTTCCTCCACTACCGGATCGTCGACGTCTCCTCGATCAAGGAGCTCTCGCGGCGCTGGTTCCCGCGGGCGTACTTCCAGGCCCCGGCCAAGCGCGGCAACCACCGCGCGCTCGCCGACATCCAGGAGAGCATCGAGGAGCTGCGCTACTACCGCGAGGCCGTCTTCCAGCCCTCCCCCGGCCCGGACAGCGACACCGCTCGGGCGATCGCCGAGAAGCACGGCGGCTCGCTGACCGGCCTCACGGGTCCCGATTCCACGACTGAGGGATGACTGCCCTAGACTTCTCTCCGGTCCGGCCCGCCGGACCGACATGGTGGGTATAGCTCAGCTGGTAGAGCGCTGCGTTGTGGTCGCAGATGTCGCGGGTTCAAGTCCCGTTACTCACCCCAGACATCCGAGCCCCTGACCTGGAGACAGGTCAGGGGCTCGATGCATTCCGCCGACCCGGCGCGAGTTCGCGCCGGGTCGGCACCACATTCACGCCGGGTCGGCGATGAGGGGTCAGCCACGGGTGGCGGCGACGGGTGGCGTCCTCGCGCGACGATGCGTACAGACCCGTCGTCTCCCGTGCTGGCAATGCGCTGACATGGCCGTCGGCCCGACGACATACTGGCCCGGAGATCTCGGCCGAGGCGTGGGGGTAAGCGTTGACCGACAGGGCACACGACCGCGCGCGTGCGGGCGTTCTTCGCAGGTCGATCGCCGGCATCGCAGCAGTGGCGATGGTGGCCTCGTTGGACGTCACGTCGCGAGCCGAAGCCGTCGGCGAACCCACAAGATCGCCGACGGTCGAGGCGGTCGAGTCCGGTGGGATCGGCATGACAAGCCTGACGGAGTCAGCCGCGGCGACGGAGCGCACCAGGCGCGGAGTCTCCCTCGCTCTGTCCCGGAGCACGGTGACAGCCGGGAGCCGGCTGAAAGCGAGGATCGGATCCCCCTCCCGCCAGCGCCGCCCGGCACTCCTCCAGGTCCGCGCGCAGGCGAGATGGAAGACGGTCGCGTCCGGGAAGATCTCGCGTCGAGGCAAGCTCACCCTCCGACTGATCGCACCCCCTCGGACAGCGATTTACCGAGCGGTGCTGCCCCGGCACAAGTCCCGGGCAGGGAGCGTCGCGAAGAAGGTCGTCAGCGCCTCCGTCAAGCTGCGCGTGTCCCCGAAGCCGCCGCCCGTCGCCCCTCCTGCCGGGCATCCGCAACCCGCGTCCTTGCGCGTCGTGCTCGTCGACGCGCCGTCCGGAGCGGCCGTCACCGTCACCTCGCCCCACGGGCAGGTTCGCACCATCGACCGGACCACGGTGTTCCCAGATGCTGCCCTCGGCGCGTGGGAGGTCGCCGCCGATCCGGTCGCCCAAGGCGCGCAGACGATCCATGCCGTGGACCCGACGCAGCGAGCCACCGTCCGGGCGGGACAGGCGCGGACACTGACCATCGACTACGGCGTGAGCATCCCGGACAGCACGGCGGTGCTCGACCCGTCCGAGATCGCCGGCGTGGAGACGCTCCCCGGAGGGGTCATCCAGATCCGGTTCACCGAGGCAGCGGCTTCGGCAGCGCGCGCGGTCGTCGCCGAACGCCTCCGCAACGCCCGGTCGTTGCTGGCGCTGGGACCGCACGATCGTCGTACGAACGTCGAGATGGAGACCCCGCAGCGACTCGCCCGAGCGCGAGCACACGCGGCCAGCACCGTCTCGAACTGCTCCGGCAGCATCTTCGTTCTCTGCGAGGGCGACGTCGGCGCTGTCGGCATCACCTCCCATCTGCCGCACGGAGGGTTCGGACGAGTACCCGCCGGGGGCGCCGGTCCGGACTGGGTCCGACTGGACCCGACCGGAGTGAGCATCAGTGACGCTCTGACGACGGCCTCGGCCCCTGCGTCCGCTCGAGCGCTCACCGTCGCCAAGACCGTCGAGAACAGGCGTCTGACCAAGAACATCAGCTGCTCTGCCGGGCTGTCCGGTGAGCTGGCGGCCACGTTCACGATCAACCCCACGTTGGACTTCGGAATGGTGATCGCCGATCACGGCCTCCAGGAGGCACACGTCGTCGCCCGGGTCGACCAGTCGGCGGACATCTCGGCCACGGTGACGGGGAGCGGAGAGTGCGCCTTCGCCCCTCAGACACTGCTGCACCGTCCCCTCCCCGCGATCACGGTCACGATCGGTGGCGTGTTCCCGCTCGTCCTGGTCCCCGAGCTCAACGTCCTCGTCGGTGCTGACGTGAAGGCGACCGGAGACTTCGGCACGCACTGGCACCAGGAAGCCCATGCGGCCGCGGGGCTGTCCTACCACCGCGGCACCGTGAGCAAGGTCTTCGACCCGCCCTCCCCCACGATCTCCTACCGACCGCCGACGTTCTCCGGTGAGGTCGAGGCCACGGCAAGCCTCACTCCGGAGATCTCGGTCAAGGCCTATGGCCTCGCCGGGCCGAAGGCGTCGCTGCCGGCTTCCCTGATCGCCTCGGCGAACCTGCAGGCAGGCAGTCGCGCGGGCTCCTTGGACTGGTCGCTGAAGGGCAGGATCCGCGGCTACGCCTCGATCGACGCCGGTCCACTCGGGTGGGAGAGTGAACGACTGCTGGTGCTCGAACCACCCGACTACCAGATCGCCTCCGGCAGCATCGCCTGGGAACCGCCACCCGGATATGGGCCGGAGATCACCACCTCCGCTCTCCCCGACGGCACCCCCGGTACCTTCTACCAGCAGCGCCTGGCCACGGCCGACAACCGCCACGGCCGTTGGGCGGTGACGGACGGGACGCTCCCGGCGGGACTGAACCTGGACCCCGACACCGGCACGATCTCCGGGCTGCCGACCCTGGCGTCGACGTCGACCTTCACGGTGTCCTTCACCGATGGGTTCGGCAACACCGCCACCAAGCGGCTCACGCTCCGCGTCGCCGAGCCCCAGTACCTCAGGACGCCGGACGCACTGATGGTGCAGACCGGCGCCGGCACCACGCCGAGCTACTGGACGACGCTGGAAGCAGGCTTCTCGGGGACCGGCACCTGGACGGTGGATCCCAACTCGCTCCCGCGAGGGCTGAGCCTGGCCGCCGACGGGACGTTGTCCGGCGTCCCCACCGAGAACGGGGTCTTCATGTTCGACGCCGTCCGCACCAGGGAGGACGGGAGCAGCACGGTCGTCCACCTCCTCGTGCCGGTCATCGGCCTGTACATCGAGGCGGCGTGCGACCCTCGCACCCGACGGACACGGATCCAGGCCGCCCTGACCCTGCGCAACGACGCCGGCGACCTGATGCTGGTCTCCTTCGAGCCCCATCGTGTGACGACCCGACTGGATGGTCAGATCCACTTCGACCAGACGGTTCCCCCGCGAGGACTTCAGGACCCCGCGGGCAGCGTGTGGCCGGATCTGCCCAGTGGGGTCACCTACGACGTCGCGCTCACCGTCGACGGCGTCACGGCGCGACGATCGGTCTACTGCGCTCCGTGACCCGGCGGTCGTCGCGGCCGCCCGGGCCTCGATGCGCTCGCTGGCGCTCGCCACTCGACCGACGAACACGCCTCAGGAGTCGAAGCCGAGGCCGAACCGGTCGAGGGTGCGCAGCCACAGGTTGCGGCGGCCGGTGGCGTCCTCGCGCGCGAGCGACCAGCGGGTGAGCTGGATGCCGATCCAGGCGAGCGGCTCGGGCGGGAACGGCATCGGGCGGCGGCGCACCATCCGCAGCCGGGTCCGCTCGGTCGGGCGGCCGTCGAGGAGGTCGAGCAGCACGTCGGCGGCGAACCGGGAAGCACCGACGCCGAGACCGGTGAAGCCGGCGGCGTACGCCGTGCGCCGGCGGTGCGTCGTACCGAAGAAGGCGCAGAAGCGGGTGGAGGTGTCGATCACGCCGGCCCAGCGGTGGGTGAACCGGATCCCGGCGAGCTGCGGGAAGGTCGCGGCGAAGTTGCGCTCAAGCGTGTCGTAGGTGGCGGCGCGGTCCTCGTGCCGGGTCTCGATCGAGCGGCCGTAGTGGTAGATCGCGTCGTACCCGCCCCAGAGGATCCGGCGGTCCGGGGTGATCCGGTAGTAGTGGAACTGGTTGCCCGAGTCGGAGATGCCGACCGCCGGGTCCCAGCGGATCGCGGCGAGCTGGTCGTCCGTGAGCGGCTCGGTGGCGAGCACGTAGTCGTAGACCGGAACGGTGGCGTACCGCAGCCGCCTCAGCGGCCCGGGGAAGACGTTGGTCGCGAGCACCACCCGCCGGGCACGCACCGTCGCGCCGCCGGTGGTCGCCTCGACCCCGTCGCGCTGCGCCGTCAGGGTCAGCAGTCGGGTGCCCTCCGCGAGGACCGCGCCCTGCTGCTCGGCGGCGTCGGCCAGTCCCCATGCGAGTCGCGCGGGATCGACCAGCGCGCACTCGTCGGGCGTGTGCCGTCCGGCGAGGTACGTCGGCGAGTCGACCAGCGCGCGGATCTCCGCCCGGTCGAGGAAGCCGGGGGTGCCGGGTTCGAGGTGCTGGACCTCGTGTGGACGGGTGGCGACGGCGAGCGCGCCGCCGCGGACGAAGCCGCAGTCGATGTCGTAGCGGCCGACCGTCTCCTCGATGGCGTCGAGGTTGCGCAGGCCGAGCTCGTGCAGGACGTCGTACTCCTGGGGCCAGCGGGTACGGCCGTTGCTCTCCCCGTGGGTCAGGCTCGCCTCGCAGAACCCGCCGTTGCGGCCGGTGGCGTGCTCGGCGATCCGGTCCGCCTCGACGAGCAGGACCCGCGTGCCCGGGGCTCGCTCGACGGCGCGCAGGGCGGTCCAGAGACCGGTGAATCCGCCGCCGACGACGAGCAGGTCGACCTCGTGCTCCCCCGTCAGCGGCGGGCGCGGGGCCGGGCGGAGCGGGGTGTCGAGCCAGAGCGGGAGTGTCGTCGCCACACCCCGATCCTAGTGACCTTCCGGGATTGTCTGACTACAGTCAGAGACATGTCCGACGCCACCGCCGTCCTCCGCCGGTTCAACCGCAGCTACACCCAGCGCATCGGGGCGCTCGACGAGTCGTTCCTGGGGCTCGGAATTCCACTCGGGACGGCGCGGGTGCTGTTCGAGGCGGGCGAGGGCTGCGGCGTCCAGGAGCTGCGCGCGCGGCTCGGACTCGACTCCGGCTACCTCAGCCGGGTGCTGCGCCGGCTCGAGGCCGACGGGCTCGTCACGGTCGCGGCCGACCCCGCCGACCGGCGCAAGCGGAGGGTCACGCCGACGCCGGCGGGTCGCCGTACCCTGCGGACGCTGGACGACCGCTCCGAGGAGCTCGCCGCCCGGCTCCTCGCGCCGCTCACCGAGCGCCAGCGCAGCCGGCTCACCGACGCCCTCGCGACCGCCGACCTCCTGGTCCGCGCGGCGACGGTGTCACTCGACGCCGTCGATCCGACCGCTCCCCCGGCACGGCTCGCGATGGGGCGCTACTTCGACGAGCTCGACCGCCGCTTCCCGGGCGGCTTCGATCCCGGCCCCACCGACGACGTGTCGTCGATGGCGGCACCCACCGGGACGTTCGTGGTCGCGGTCAGCGACGGCGCCCCGGTCGCCTGCGGCGGCGTCCAGCGGATCGCCGACGGGGTCGGCGAGATCAAGCGGATGTGGGTCGACGACGCCTGGCGCGGCGCCGGCCTCGGCTCGCGGATGCTGCGGCGTCTGGAGACCGAGACGCGCGAGCTGGGGTACGACGTCGTCCGCCTCGACACCAACCGGACGCTCACCGAGGCCGTCGCGGTGTACGAGCGGGCGGGCTACCGGGAGATCGAGCGGTACAACGACAACCCGTATGCCGAGGCGTTCTTCGAGAAGACGCTGGGCTCGTAGGGCGGGTCGCGGCGGGGTGTCCGGAGGCTGCAATTGCGGCCGTAGCACCGGGCCGGGCCGCTCCAACGTGTTCTACGGCTGCAATTGCAGCCGTTGGGCGTACGCCGCCCGCGTGAGGAACGCCAGCTGCGCGGGCTTGGTGGACAGCTCCACGACGGGGCCGAGCTCGAAGCCGAGCCGCTTCACCAGCGCGACGGCCTTGGCGTTGCGAACGTCCGGCTCGACGACGAGCCGTTGCACGGCGGGGTCGGCGAAGACCCGCGCCAGCAGGAAGCCGACCACGGTGGCGGTGAACCGGGGCTCGGCGACCGTGGCCTCGGCGAGCATGAAGTGCACGCCCAGGTCGCCGGGCAGGACGTCGTACCGGCTGCCGATCTCCTCGGCGGTCGGCTCGTAGTCCTGGTAGAGCGCGACCGGCTCGCCGTCGCGACGGACCAGGTAGACGTGGTGGGTCGGCTGCTCGTCGAGCCAGGTGTAGATCTCGCGGACCTCCTCGACGGTGTGCTCCTGCATCATCCAGAAGCGCGCCCGGTCCGCGACGACCCAGGAGTGCAGCAGCTCGCTGTCGCGGGCGGGGTCGAAGCGGTCGACGGTGAGGTCGGCGAGCAGGGTCATGGTTCCTCCGAGAGTTGGTCCCAGTCGATGACGACCGGCACGAGCTCGCCAGCCGCCCAGAGCGGGAGTTGGTCGTGGTGGTGCGGGTTGCGGGGGTCGGCGTGGGCGCCCAGCGGGACGACCCAGGCCGACCTCGACCGGTCGGCGAGGTCCCACACGTAGCGGGCGACCGAGCCGCGGAAGCAGGCGTCGGTCAGCCCGGGCACCGAGCCGGTACAGCGCACGCAGTCGATGTCGCCCGAGACCGGCAGCGGCGGCACCGGTGGCGGGTCGAGATCCAGGCTCGCCACGTCGAAGGCGTGGGCGGGCGTGACCACGTGGGTCGTCCCCCACGTCGCAGGGTGCCCGGCGGCGTCGTCGAGCGCGGCGCCCGCGTGCGCCCGCAGGTCGATGCCGTACGGCGCGCCCGCGTCGTACAGCGTCTCCAGCGCGAGGCCGATCCGCCCGGCGGCGTCCAGCCACGGCGCGAACACCCGGTCGTGCGCCTCCTCGAGCAGCGGCGCGAAGACCGGCTCGGCGGCCAGCCGCACCACCAGCGCGCTGCGCCAGGCGGCGAAGGCGGCGGCGCCGACCGAGGTCGCGTCCATGCGGCAGTCCCAGTCGAGGATCTCGGCCCGGACCACCGCACCCGGACCGGACGGCTCCGCGTCGCGGACCAGCTCACGCAGCGCGAGGGCCGACGGCGCGAGGGTGTCGTCGAGGAAGCCGGCGAAGTCGGTGACGGTCAGGTCCCGGCGACCGTCCAGGAGCTCGTGCAGCCGCCGGGCGCGGTGCGGCGGCGCGAAGGTCGTGCCGATCGGGTCGCTCTCCGGGCCGCGGCGCTCGTTGGCGGTCACGTCGTGCCCGTCGCTCGGCACGTCGTGGCGGGGCAGGTCGGTGAGCCAGCCGCGCCACGCGGCGCCGGGGTCGGCGGCATCGACGACGCCGCGGCGGTTCGCGTCGTCGCGGTCCGGGATGCGGCCGGCGATCCGGTACCGCACCGCGCCTGCCGTGTCGGCGACGACGACGTTGTTGACCGGCTCGACCCACGTGTCCAGCGCCCGGTCGACGTCGTCGACCGTCCGCGCCCGCAGCAGCGGGAGCAGCGCGTCGAAGCCGAGGTCCCCGAGCACGAGCGACGCCGTGCGGAGGCTGAGGCCGGAGCCGTCGTCGGGGCCACCCTCGAAGACGGGGCCACGCGCGGTGACGACGACCTCGAGCTCCTCCGCCGGAGCGCCGGCGACCTCGATCTGATCGGCATCGACCGCCGCGGGCTCCCAGCCCTCCGGACCGAGCGCCTCCACGCCCCCGGACGTACGGCGCAGGCGCTCGGCGTACACGTCCTGGTAGTCGGCCATCGCGTTGGTGATCGCCCAGGCCACCTGGCCCGCGTGGGCGAAGTGCTGGACGCCGGGCACCCCGGGGAAGGCGAAGCCGACGACGTCGAACGCGTCCTCCGGGTCCTCGCAGCAGAGCCGGACCTGCTGGTAGACGCCGGGCGCCTCGATGACCCGGTGCGGGTCGCCGCCGATGAGCGGCAGACCGCTCGCGGTGCGACCGCCGGCTGCGGCCCAGGCGTTGCTGCCGCTACCGAGCGGACCCTCGTGGGAGAGCAGCGACGCGTCCTCGCCGAGCACCGCGCGGCCGCGGTGCGACCACAGCTTCCCCGGCAGGCTGGCGAAGAGCAGGTGCTGGGCGAGGAAGACCGCCAGCGGCGTCCACTCCTCCCACGGGTCGGCCCCGATGCCGACGCGTTCGAACTCCGGCGCCTCGGCGCGCAGGCCGGCGTTCACCCCGTCGACGTACGACGCCACGAACGACCCACTCTCCGGGGACAGCGCCGCATGGGCACGCCGGGCGGTGTCGACGATCCGGGTACGCCGGGCGAACCGGTCCCAGGCGAGCGCGTGCGGTCCGAAGGCGGCGGCCGTCGTACCCGTGGCGCGTCGGCGCAGGAACTCCAGCTGCCACGCCCGGTCCCGGGCGGTGACCTCGCCCTGGGCGAAGGCGAGGTCGGCGAGCGAGGCGGCCCGGACGTGAGGGACGCCCTGGGCGTCGCGGTAGATCCGAGCCATGTTAGGTGACCCTAACTCACGGGGTTCCTCAGGTGACGACGGGCAGCCGGACCCGGAACGTGGTGCCCTCCCCGACCGCCGAGGTCACGGCTACCGAGCCGCCGTGCTTCTCGACGATCCCGCGGGCGATGGACAGCCCGAGGCCGCTGCCCTGGATGGCGTTCTTCTGCGCCAGCTCGGAGCGGAAGAACCGGGTGAACAGCCGGGACTGCTCGGCGATCGGGATGCCGATGCCGGTGTCGGCGACGCTGAGCTCCGCGAAGTCGCCGAGCACCTCCAGCTCGACCGCGACCGCGCCGTCGTCGGGGGTGAACTTCACGGCGTTGCCGACCAGGTTGACCACGACCCGCTCCATGAGGTCCCGGTCGCCGTGGAACGGCACCGGCTCCTCGGGCAGGTCCAGGCGCATCTCCAGCCGGCGCGACTTCAGGACCGGCGCCACCACCGAGTAGCCGCCCTCGACGGCGGTGCGCAGGTCGAAGGCCCGCTCGGCACCACCGAGGCCGGAGTCCTGGACCCGGGACAGGGTCAGCAGGTCGTCGATGAGCCCGAGCAGCCGGTCGCTGTTGCTCGAGACGCGCCGTACGGCGTCGCGCTGCGCCTGGTTGAGGTCGCCGTACGAGCCGTCCTCGAGCATCTCGAGGTAGCCCAGGATGCTGGTGATCGGGGTCCGCAGCTCGTGGCTCACGCTGGAGACGAACGCGTCCTTGACGGCGTCGACCTCCCGCAGCCGCTCCACGGCCTGCTCGAGCGCGCTCTGGGTGCGCAGCCGCTCGGTGACGTCCTCCGAGGTGCTGACGTAGCCGATGACGTGACCGCGCTCGTCGGCGATCCGCGACAGCGTCATCGCGTGGCTGCGCTCCTCGCCGTCCTTGCGCAGGAAGCCCATCTCGGTGGCCACCAGGTCGCGGTCCATGATCGTGTGGGCGACCTTCGAGAAGTCGTGCTCGACGCCCAGCTCGTCGGCCTTGCGGGCGACCGCCTCGTCGGAGTGGAGGAAGCGGGTGGGCAGGCCCATGACCTCGTACCGGCTGTAGCCCAGCAGCCGCTCGGCACCCGGGTTGAACAGCGTGATCCGCCCGGCGTCGTCGGTGCCGATGATCGCCACGCCCTGGGTGCCGTCGACCACGTTGCGCATCCGGTCCCGCTCGGCCGCCGCGTTCCTGGCGGTCTCGATGTGGACGCCGGCTCGCAGCATGAGGGGTACGACGATGACCGCGCAGGTGGTCGCGAAGGTGGCCAGCAGGATGCCGCGCGCGTCGACGGACATGCCGTACTCGGACGGGACCTCGGCGAACGGCCCCAGCCCGAGGGTGGTCATGGAGATGGCGAACGCCAGCACGGCGATCATCTGCAGCAGCGCCTCGACGGGCGCCATCCGGAAGGCGCTCCAGGCCAGGATCGGCACCGCCAGGAAGACCAGCGACGGGAAGTCGTGCGGCAGGAACACCAGCGGCGTGACCACGACGATCGAGACCCACTGCAGGACGCGCTCACCCGTACCCGCCGAAGCGCCGTGGTCGGGCAGCAGCGAGAAGAGCGGGATCAGGCAGAGCTGGCTGGCGAGGTGGGCGGCGCCCAGGGCCAGCGCGACGAGCCCCGGGGCGCCCCAGTCGGCCAGGACGGCGGTGAGCGCACCGGCGACGGCGGCGACCGCTCCGCCCGCGATCGAGGCACCGAGGTAGACCCGCAGGTCGTGGTCGCTGCGCAGGCTCGCCGGGCCGCTCCGACCGCGGGTGAGGAGCCACCAGACGAGGGCGGTCTCGGCGGCGATCCCGACGGCGTACCCGGCCGCCACCTCGACCGGTCGGTCCACGGCGATCGTGACGAAGGCGAGGGCCAGCACGGCCGCGAGCACGGCGAGGATCCGGCGGCGGCCCGCGAGCAGGGCAGCACCGGTCGCCAGGCCGACCGGCCAGATGCCGATGACCCATCCGTCGTCGGGGGCAGCCCAGACCGCAGTCGCCCCGAAGAGACCGACGGCCAGGAGCAGCAGCGCGAGACGCACTCCTGAGGACCGAATCACTGTTGTTGCGCACCCTCCTGAGCGCGAGAACGTCGCCTCGATCCAAACACACCCCACCCTGGGGACCGGGGCACATTTTGGCGGTTCGTCGCCCCCGATTAGTCCACTGGGCTAGTCCTCTACCGTGGGTCGGTGACCAGCGACACGAACATCGACCGCAGCAGCGCCCGCCGGGAGTACGACGTCGTCGTGGTCGGCGGCGGCCACAACGGGCTGGTCTCCGCCGCCTATCTGGCCCGGGCCGGGCTGTCCGTGCTCGTCCTGGAGCGGCTCGACCACGCCGGCGGCGCGGCCGTCTCCGCCCAGGCGTTCGCGGGTCACGACACCCGCCTCTCGCGCTACTCCTACCTGGTCTCGCTGATGCCGGAGCGGCTGATGGCCGACCTCGGGCTGGACATCGCCCTGGCCTCACGCACGACCGCGTCGTACTCCCCCTGGATCCGCGAGGGCGTCGCCGGTGGGCTGCTCGTGGAGCGGTCCGAGGGCGAGCAGACGCGGGCGTCGTTCCGCGAGCTGACCGGCGGCGACGAGGAGTACGCCGCCTGGAGCGACTTCTACAGCGGCGTCGGCCGCCTCGCCGAGGTCGTCGCGCCGACGCTGCTCGACCCGCTGCCGACCGAGCGCGCGATCCGCGATCGGGTCGACCCCGAGATCTGGCGCGACGTCGTCGAGCAGCCGCTGGGGGCCGCGATCGAGCGGCGCTTCCGCGACGACCTGGTCCGCGGGGTGGTCGGCACCGACGCGCTCATCGGCACCTTCGCCTCGCTCCACGACCCGACGCTGATCCAGAACCGCTGCTTCCTCTACCACCTGGTCGGCAACGGCACGGGCGAGTGGCGGGTCCCCGTCGGCGGCATGGGCGCGGTGACGGACGCGCTCGCCCGGTCAGCCGTCGAGGGCGGAGCCGAGATCGCCACCTCGGCCGGCGTCAGTGCCATCCGGACCTCCCCCGACGGCCACGGCGGCGCGGAGGTGACCTGGCACGACGGAGGTCGCGACCACACCGTGGGGGCGCGGTTCGTGCTCGCCAACGTCGCACCCTGGGTGCTGGGCATCCTGCTCGGAGGGCCCGAGGACCCGGCGGCCAAGCCGGTGGGGTCCCAGCTGAAGATCAACTTCCTGCTCGACCGGCTGCCGGAGCTCCGCTCGGGTCGCGACCCCGAGGTCGCCTTCGCGGGGACCCTGCACCTCGCCGAGGAGTTCAGCCGGCTGGAGACGGCGTACACCCAGGCCGCGGCGGGCCGGGTGCCGTCGACACTGCCCGGCGAGGTCTACTGCCACTCGCTCACCGACCCGTCGATCCTCGGCGCGTCGGACGAGGACCGACACACGCTGACGTACTTCGGCCTGCACACCCCCACGTCCCTCTTCGACGTCGACCCGGGCGCCGCGAAGGCGGCCGCGGTCACCCGCGCGATCGCCGCGCTCAACGCGCACCTCGTGGAGCCGATCGAGACGTGCGTGGCGCGCGACGCCCACGGCAACCCGTGCATCGAGGCCAAGATCCCCCAGGAGATCGAGGCGGACCTGGCCATGCCCGGCGGCCACATCTTCCACGGCGACCTCGAGTGGCCCTGGGCACCGAACCGCTCGCGGCTGGAGACCCCGGCCCAGCAGTGGGGCGTGCAGACCAACCTGGACGCCGTGCTGCTGTGCGGCTCCGGCGCCCGTCGCGGCGGGGCGGTGTCGGGCATCGGCGGCCACAACGCCGCCCAGGCGGTCCTCGCGTCGCTGTAGGTCGACGACCCGCCCCCGCCGATTTTTCCCGAGGCTCCCACGCTGGTATCGTTCTTCTCGCTTCACCGGGCGCCATTAGCTCAATTGGCAGAGCAGCTGACTCTTAATCAGCGGGTTCGGGGTTCGAGTCCCTGATGGCGTACCGATCATCACCGCCCGGCGTCGGCGTCGGGCCGACCGCCACCAGCGGCGTGTGCTCCGTGAGCTCCGCGAACGTCAGGCCGAGGGCCTGGGCGAGCGAGGAGAGCTCGTTCACCGACCACTCGATGTCGCCGCGGTACCGGCGGCTGAATGCCCGCTGGGTCAGCCCGATCGCCCGGGCGAGCTCGATGCCGGTG
>NZ_DATJTA010000081.1:0-14915 GCF_035503875.1 Nocardioides sp. | reverse complement strand
GACCACCGCGATCAGTCCGATGATGATGCGTCGCAGGATGCGTGCACGGGACTGCTTGGCGTTGACCTGCTGGGCCTTCTCCCGCACGGCCGCACGGGAGTGCGGGGGCGTGGGGACGTTCGGCGTTTCGTCGCTCGACATCGTTCCTCTTGATTCCCGGGGACGGGCATCCCCTGCACGCTCCGCGGACAGGCGCGGCACGGCACGGATCCGATGCTAGCCAGGGAGGCTGAGAAATGCCCAGACGGGCCCTGGCCGACGCCTGCGAACCCCGCCGTCGTCCCGGGGAAAGCGCTTCATCCGTGCTGGACGCACCCACCCCCGCATGACATACTGATCCCGGCCCGATGGCGGGCCACGGCGGTTCACCCCCGCCGCTTCCTCACAACGGATCGTCCGGCACGTACCTGCCGGTGAAGGAGACAAAAGAAAAATGGCGACTGTCACGTATGACAAGGCGACCCGGCTCTATCCGGGTTCCACCCGCCCCGCGGTCGACTCCCTCGACCTGGACATCGCGGACGGCGAGTTCCTCGTCCTCGTCGGCCCCTCCGGCTGTGGAAAGTCCACCTCCCTCCGGATGCTCGCCGGCCTCGAAGAGGTCAACGACGGCAACATCTTCATCGGCGAGCGCAACGTCACCGACGTGCCCCCGAAGGACCGCGACATCGCGATGGTGTTCCAGAACTACGCGCTCTACCCGCACATGACCGTCGCCGAGAACATGGCCTTCGCCCTGAAGATGGCCGGCGTCGGCAAGGACGAGCGGCGAGCGCGCGTGGCCGAGGCGGCCAAGCTGCTCGACCTGGAGGCGTTCCTCGAGCGCAAGCCCAAGGCCCTCTCCGGCGGCCAGCGGCAGCGGGTCGCCATGGGCCGCGCGATCGTGCGCCAACCCGAGGTCTTCTGCATGGACGAGCCGCTGTCGAACCTCGACGCCAAGCTGCGCGTCTCGACCCGCACCCAGATCGCGGCGCTGCAGCAGCGGCTGGGGATCACGACCGTCTACGTCACCCACGACCAGGTCGAGGCGATGACGATGGGCGACCGGGTCGCGGTGCTCAAGGACGGCATCCTGCAGCAGGTCGACACCCCGCTCGCGCTGTACGACCGGCCGGCCAACCTGTTCGTCGCCGGCTTCATCGGCTCGCCCGCGATGAACCTGCTCTCCGCCAAGACCTCCGGCGAGGGCATCGCCACCGTGGACGGCTACCAGCTGCCGATCGACCGGGGCGCCGCCGCGCGGGCCTCGGGCGCGGTGACCCTCGGCGTACGCCCCGAGTCCTGGCGGCTGGCCGCCGACGACGACGAGGGCTACCCGGTCAAGGTCGCGGTCGTCGAGGAGCTCGGCGCCGACGCCTTCCTCTACGCCACGCCCGCCGAACCGGCTCCCGGCGCCGCCGGGGAGGGCGGCGTACTCCAGCAGATCGTGGCGCGCATCGACGCGCGGATGTCGCTGGCCAAGGGCGAGGTCGTGCGCCTCACCACCAGTCCCGAGAAGGTGCACGTCTTCGACACCGAGTCCGGCGCCCGGCTCACGCCCTGACGGAGCGGGGACGGCGGATGGCCAGGACGAGGGCGATGGCGAGGAGGGCCAGGCCGAACCCCCGGGCGTAGGTCGTCATCGCCCAGAAGCGCTCGCTCGTCGACCAGTCGGCGGTGCTGCGGTAGGCGGCGAGGCACAGGAGGCTCGCCATTCCGGTGAGGACGGCACCGATGATCGCGATCGTCGCCGGTCGCCCCCTCCCCACGAGGGTCAGGCAACCCACCACGACCAGCAGCGAGGCCGCGACCTCGATCCATCCGCTGATCAGCAGATAGTCCGGGATCGCGTACTGGATCATCTCCTCGTCGTCCACGCGCCGAAGCATGGCAGAGCGGTCGCTAGGGTGCGCGGCATGGTGAGAGTGCGGCGTCTGGTCCACACGACGTGGCTGCGCCTCGTCGATCTCCTCGACCACGCGCGCTGGATCGTGCTCAGCCTGGTGCTCGCCTGCGTCGGGCTGGTGGGGGTCTGGGCCGAGGTGCCCCGGGCGGTCAACATCGTGCTCGCCGTGGTCTCGTTCGGCCTGCTGTGGGGAGAGTGGCAGCGGCACCTGGAGAGCCTGCGCTCGTTGCGGTTCATCGACCGGGACGGGGACCCCTACGCCGATCTCGCCGCGACGTACCAGGGCTCCGGGAGGTACGACCTCATCGTGGCGAACCGGCACCACGTCCTCCTGGACCGCGTCGCGACCGCCGCCATCGCCGCCGGCGGGGTCACGGGCGTCGTCGCCGATGAGGGCTACGTCCTGCCGCACGAGCTCCGGGCGGGGGTGCAGTACCGGCGCACGCGGATCAAGCGGCGCGACACCTACAACGGGCCGCTGCTCGGGCTGGACAGCGACCTCGGCGACGGTGACGCGCTCGCCACGGATCAGTGGCGGCTGGTCCGGGCGCGGTACTGGGACCACCTGGCGTCCGACATCATGGCGAGCAAGATCGCGCTCCGCTCGGGTCAGCCCGTTCCCGACCTCGGCCGGTCGTTGTACGTCGACCGGCACGGCCGGCTGCGCGATCTCGGGGAGAGCTGGTTGCTGAACGGCATCGGCACGTCGCTGGTGGCCATCACCAACGACCAGCGGGTCGTGGTGGTGTCCCAGTCGGAGCTGAACGAGTCGAGCGGGGGACTGCTGGCCCCGTCGAGCAGCGGCTCACTGGAGCCGGACGACCTGGACGGTGCGAGCTCGGACTTGATGGCGACGATCGCGGCCAACGGCGTACTCCGGGAGCTGCGGGAGGAGACGGGCATCGTCGCCTCGGAGGTCGTCGAGACCGCGTTCCTCGGCTTCGGGCGCTGGGTCGAGAAGGCCGGCAAACCCGAGCTGTGGAGCGTCGCGCGGCTGTCCATCGACTCGCACGAGGTGCGGCGCAAGCGGATCCTGAACCAGGAGCGTCCGTTCACGACCAGCGTCGGCGCGCTCCGCCTGGCGGACCCGGCGTCCTGGCACGCGGACCGCCCGGAGAAGCTGCTCCCCGAGGCCGACCCCCTGATGCTGTCCGTGCCGCTGCTGATCGGCCTGCGACTCCTGGTCGAGGCGTACCAGGATCCCGCCTCGGTCCCCGGCGACCTGATCCGCCGCGCTCTCCCCTGAAATCGCCGAGTCGGCAGAAGTTGTAGACGGTGTGTCTGCAACTTCTGCCGACTCGAGGCGCAACTTCTGCCGACTCGGCGGTGCTGGGGGCTACTTGGCCTTGCGGGCGCGGGAGGCGATCTTGGCCCGCTCGTTCTGGTCGAGGATCACCTTGCGGATCCGGACCGTCTCGGGCGTGACCTCGACGCACTCGTCGTCGCGGCAGAACTCGAGGCACTGCTCGAGCGACAGCTTCTTCGGCGGGATGAGCTTCTCGAAGTTGTCGGAGGTGGCGGACCGGATGTTGGTCTGCTGCTTCTCCTTGGTGATGTTGACGTCCATGTCGTCGGCGCGGGAGTTCTCGCCGACGATCATGCCCTCGTAGACCTCGGTCGTCGGGTCGACGAACATCACGCCCCGCTCCTGCAGCGAGGTCATGGCGTACGCCGTCGCCGCACCGGCGCGGTCGGCCACCAGCGAACCGTTGTTGCGCGAGCGGATCTCGCCGGCCCACGGGAAGTAGCCCTCCGAGATGTGGTGGGCGATGCCGGTGCCGCGGGTCTCGGTGAGGAAGTCGGTGCGGAAGCCGATCAGGCCGCGGGCCGGGACGATGAACTCCATCCGGACCCAGCCGGTGCCGTGGTTGGTCATGCCCTCCATGCGGCCCTTGCGGACGGCGAGCAGCTCGGTGATCGTGCCGAGGTACTCCTCCGGCGCGTCGATCGTCAGGCGCTCGAACGGCTCGTGGACCTTGCCGTCGACCTCCTTGGTGACCACCTGCGGCTTGCCGACCGTGAGCTCGAAGCCCTCGCGCCGCATCTGCTCGACCAGGATGGCCAGCGCGAGCTCGCCGCGGCCCTGGACCTCCCAGGCGTCGGGGCGCTCGGTCGGGAGGACGCGCAGCGACACGTTGCCGATCAGCTCCGCGTCGAGGCGGTCCTTGACCAGGCGGGCGGTGACCTTGGCGCCCTTGACCCGGCCGACGAGCGGCGAGGTGTTGGTGCCGATGGTCATCGAGATCGCGGGCTCGTCGACGTGGATGAGCGGCAGGGCGACCGGGTTCTCCGGGTCGGCGAGGGTCTCGCCGATCGTGATCTCGGGGATGCCCGCGATGGCGACGATGTCGCCGGGACCGGCCGACTCGCCCGGCTGGCGCTCGAGACCCTCGGTGACGAGGAGCTCGGTGATCTTGACGTTCTTGACCGAGCCGTCGCGCTTCATCCACGCGACCTGCTGGCCCTTCTTCAGGGTGCCCTCGTGGACCCGGACCAGCGCGAGCCGGCCGAGGAACGGCGAGGAGTCGAGGTTCGTGACGTGGGCCTGCAGCGGCGCGCCCTCGGCGTACGTCGGAGCCGGGATCGTCTCGAGGATCGTCTTGAACAGCGGCTCGAGGTCGGGGGAGTCGGGCAGCGCGCCGTTCTCCGGCTGGTCGAGGCCGGCGACGCCGGCGCGACCGGAGGCGTACACCACCGGGAAGTCCAGCGCGTCCTGGCTGTGCTGGTCGTCGAGCAGGTCCATGAACAGCTCGTAGGTGTCGTCGACGACCTCGGCGATCCGGGCGTCGCCGCGGTCGGTCTTGTTGACGACCAGGATCACCGGCATGTCGGCGTTCAGCGCCTTGCGCAGCACGAAGCGGGTCTGCGGGAGCGGACCCTCCGACGCGTCGACGAGCAGCACGATGCCGTCGACCATGGACAGGCCGCGCTCGACCTCGCCGCCGAAGTCCGCGTGTCCGGGGGTGTCGATGATGTTGATCGTCATCGGCTTGCCGTCGGCCGCCGGGCCGGCGTAGTGGATCGCGGTGTTCTTCGCGAGGATCGTGATGCCCTTCTCGCGCTCCAGGTCACCGGAGTCCATCACCCGCTCGGCGACGCTCTCGGCCTGGTGCGCGGTGAAGGCGCCGGCCTGGCGCAGCATCGCGTCGACCAGCGTGGTCTTGCCGTGGTCGACGTGGGCGACGATCGCGACGTTGCGCAGATCGGTGCGGGCGGTCCGGTTTGAATCGGAGGAGGCAGACATGGAGGTACGACGTCACTTCCGGTGGGGTGCGAGGACCCGATCGGGCCTCCGCGAGTCTACCGGCGCGGGTGCTGGCCGCCGATTCAGCGGCGTTGGCGCAGGCTCATCACGGTATGCAGACGAGCCGGCGCCTCCCACGGCGTACCCACCGTGGGAGGTGCGAACTGGTCTGCATCCCGTGATGAACCTGGGACGACCGCGCCACTCGCCGACCGCCTACGGTGGAGGCATGCCCCGGATCGCCACGAGCACCCGCGTCGACCGCGACCAGCTGCTGGAGTTCGTCCGGCCCCGGCACCGGATGCTGCTGGTGACCACGAAGCAGGACGGCTCGCCCCAGGTCTCGCCGGTCACGGGCGGGGTCGACGCCGACGGGCGGATCGTGGTCTCGACCTACCCCGACCGGGCGAAGGTGACCAACCTGCGCCGGCGGCCGGCCGCGACCGTGCTCGTCCTCTCCGACGAGTGGGACGACGCGTGGGTCCAGATCGACGGGACGGCCGAGGTCGTCGACATGCCGGACCAGGCGGCCGAGGACGGCCTGGTCGAGTACTTCCGCTGCATCTCGGGTGAGCATCCCGACTGGGACGAGTACCGCGCGGCCATGCGCCGGCAGGGCAAGACGCTGCTCCGGGTCACTCCCGGGTCGTGGGGGCCGATCGCGACCGGCGGCTTCCCGCCGGACCGCGCACCCGCCTGAGCGTCCGACGGTCTGATGGGGACTCAGTCCGACGTCCCCAGGACCGCCCGGTTGAGTGCTCGCAGGCTCCGCGCGAGCTCCTCGGGGCTGGGGCGCTCCGCGTCGGAGGCGCCGGAGGCGAGCCAGCCCCCCATGACCCGCGCGATCCCGCCGGCGGCGTACGAGACCGCGACGGAGCCGGCCTCGGGGAAGTCCGCCCGGACCTGGTCGGCCAGCCAGGCCTCGAAGGCCGCCTCGACCTGGACGTAGACCGTGGGCTCCTGGGCGAGGCGGACGTACTCCTCGCGCTCCGCGTGCAGCCGCGTCAACGCCGCGGCGATGACCTCGGGACCGTCGGGCGCGCCGCACATCCGGGCGCGCGCCTCGTCGAGCCGGTGCCGGATGGTGACGCCCAGCAGGTCGGCGGTCGAGGAGAAGTGCTGGTAGAAGGTCGGCCGGCTGACCTGCGCGCGGGCGCACAGCGTGCCGATCGTGAGCTCGGACCAGGCCCCCTGCTCGAGCACCTCCTCGACGGCGGCCACCAGGGCGGCTCGCGTGCGGGAGACCCGGGCGTCGGCGGTGTTCGTCGGCACGGGCGTCATCCTCTCGGACGGTCGGAAATCACGTTTCGCCCTCCACTTTACAAATGTAAGGTTGAGCGCGTGCTGAACGTCCTGCCATCGCCGACGACCGCGCCGCCGGCGGGACGCCAGCGCTGGGCCAGGTACGTGCCGGCCCTGCGGGAGACAGCCCTCGTGCTCGTCCTGTTCGGGCTCTACAACCTCGGTCGGATGGTCGCCACGGGCCGGCTCGACGGTGCCGACGACCACGCGCGGTCGCTGCTCGACCTCGAGCGGACCCTGCGGCTGCCGTCGGAGGCGGCGCTGCAGGAGTGGGCGCTCGGCGTACCCCATCTGGTCGGGCTGGCCGACCGCTACTACCTGCTGCACTTCCCGATCACGGTCGGCGTCCTGGTCTGGCTCTACGTGCGCCACCGCCCGGGCTACACGTGGGCGCGCCGCGCGCTGGTGCTCGCCACCGCCGTCGCGATGGTGCTGCACATCTGGCTACCGATGACGCCACCCCGCCTGCTGGCCGGCCTCGGCATGGTCGACACCGGCCGCGTCGGCGGCAACAGCGCGTACGTCGGCACGCCGGTCTCCGAGCTCGCGAACGAGTACGCCGCCATGCCCAGCCTGCACGTCGGCTGGGCCGTGCTGCTGGCCGTCGTCCTGGTGACCGTCTGCCGGAGCCGGTGGCGCTGGCTGTGGGTCCTGCACCCGATCGTCACGCTGCTGGTGGTCGTGGTGACCGCGAACCACTACTGGCTCGACGCCGTCGTCGGCACCGCGCTCGTCGCCGGCGCACTGGTGCTGGCCGCGCGGGTCGCCCCGGTGGTCGAGCAGCGAGTCGCCCCGGTGGTCGAGCAGCGAAGGACGAAGTCCTGAGCGCCCGTCGAGACCCCTGAGCCGGAAACAGCACCCGGGTGCTTCTCGGACAGCTGGTCATAGGTCTCGACACGCCCGTCGCGGCCGCCCGGTGGTCGAGCAGCGAAGGACGGAGTCCTGAGCGCCCGTCGAGACCCCCGCAGCCAGCAGGTGACGGCGCCCCGCTCATAGGTCTCGACACGCCCGTCGCGGCTTCGTTCCTCAGCCGCGGGGCTCGCTCGACCTTCACCGCGTCAGGCCTTCGCAGGCTCAGGCCTGGCGGTGAACCTTGTGCTGGGATGCCTGAGCGCGAGGACGCAGGACGAGCTCGTCGATGTTCACGTGCGGGGGCCGGGTGATCATCCAGGTGATCGCGTCGGCGACGTCCTCGGCGGTCAGCGGCTCGGCGACGCCGGCGTACACGGCGTCCGCCTTCTCCTGGTCGCCGTCGAAGCGCACCAGCGCGAACTCGTCAGTCTTCACCATGCCGGGGGCGATCTCCATGACCCGCACCGGCTGGTCCCACAGCTCCAGGCGCAGGGTCTCGGTGACGACCTGGGTGCCGTGCTTGGCCGCGGTGTAGCCGGCGCCGCCCTCGTAGGCGATCCGGCCGGCGGTCGACCCGACGTTGAGGATCGCGCCCGCGCCGCTGGCGACCAGGGCGGGGAGCAGGGCGCGGGTGACCTGCATCAGGCCGATGACGTTGACCTCGTACATCCGCCGCCACTCGTCGCTGTCCGCGGCGGACACCGGCGAGCCGCCGAAGGCCCCGCCGGCGTTGTTGACCAGGACGTCCAGGCGGTCGCCCACGACCTCGGCGAGCGCGGCGACCGACTCCTCGGACGTCACGTCGCACACGACCGCCGTACCCCCGATCTCCGCGGCGAGGGCCTCGACCCGGTCCGCGCGGCGCGCGGCGCAGTAGACGTGGAAGCCCTGGGCCGCGAGACCGCGCGCGGTCGCCGCTCCGATCCCGCTGCTGGCTCCGGTCACGACGGCGGTACGACGAGTGCTCACCCGTCCATTCTGGTCGGGCGCAGCGTCCGATGGCACACTGGCCCGTCGTCCGGCACCGACCCGATCGGAGGCAGCACATGGCCCCGCGGACCCTCGCCGACCTCTGCGGCGCGCTCGGCGGACTCGTGTGGGTGGTGCGCTGGATCCTCGCGGTGAACGGCGCCGGCGACGCCGTCCTCGGTACGGCGTACGGCGCCGGCCTGGCACTGCTCGCGATCGGCGTGGCCGGCGCGGGAGCCCGGCTCGCCCGGGCCGCGTGGCTGAGCGCCGTGGTCGCCGTCTGCTTCCCCGTCCTCGCCTGGTCGGTGCTGATGGTGCTGCACGAGCTCGGGGACGAGGCCCGGGTCGACGGGGTCCTGGGCGTGGTCGCGCTGCTGGTCTGGGTACCGCTCGTACGGCGGTCACGCCGCCGGGCCCGGCTCGGGGCGCACGCAGCCTGAGTGGACTGGGCCATCTGAGCACGGCGGGAATCCCCGACCGCTCCTCGTGGTTGCGGTTCGGGGGAGAGGACTGCGCCCAGCACAGGGCGGGTCGAGACACGGTGAGGAGCACGGTGGAGCGCATCAGGCGACTGGCCATGATCAGCCTGCACACGTCGCCGCTGGACCAACCGGGCACGGGCGACGCGGGCGGCATGAACGTCTACGTCATCGAGCTGGCCCGGCAGCTGGCGGTCCGGGGCATCGAGGTCGACATCTTCACGCGGGCGACCAGCTCGGCGCTGCCACCGGTGGTCGGGGCCGGCGACGGCATCTCCGTCCACCACGTGCACGCGGGGCCGTTCGAGGGGCTGACCAAGCTCGAGCTGCCCGGTCAGCTGTGCGTCTTCGCCCGCGAGGTGCTGCGTGCCGAGGCGGCGCAGCCGGTCGGGCACTACGACGCCGTGCACTCCCACTACTGGCTCTCCGGGCAGGTCGGCGCGCTGGCTCGTGACCGCTGGGGCGTGCCGCTGGTGCATTCGATGCACACGATGGCCAAGGTCAAGAACGACGCTCTCGCCACCGACGACACCCCGGAGCCGGCCGCCCGGATCATCGGCGAGGAGCAGGTCGTCGAGGCGGCCGACATGCTGATCGCCAACACCGACCTCGAGGCGCGGCAGCTGGTCCAGCTGTACGACGCCGACCCGTCCCGCGTCGACGTCGTCCACCCGGGCGTCGACCTGTCGGTCTTCCGGCCGCTGGACCGCGCCGAGACCCGGCTGGAGCTGGGGCTGCCCGCCGACGCACACGTGCTGCTCTTCGCGGGCCGGATCCAGCCGCTGAAGGCGCCCGACGTGCTGTTGCGCGCGGTCGCCGTACTCCTGCGGCGCTCGCCCGGCCTGCGCCGGCACCTGGTGGTGCCCGTGGTCGGCGGGCCGTCCGGGAGCGGTCTGGAGCGGCCCGAGTCGCTCGCCGCGCTCGCCCACGAGCTGGGCCTCGACGACGTCGTCCGCTTCGTGCCGCCGGTGGGCCAGGCCGAGCTCGCACGCTGGTACGCCGCCGCCACCGCGGTCGCGGTCCCCTCCTACAACGAGTCGTTCGGGCTGGTCGCCGCCGAGGCGCAGGCCACCGGCACCCCGGTCGTCGCCGCGGCCGTCGGCGGGCTCACGACGGTCGTGCGCGACCGGCACAGCGGCCTGCTGATCGACGGCCACGACCCCGAGGACTGGGCCACCGCCCTGGGCCGGGTCGTGACGGACCCCAACCTGCGGGTCCGCCTGGAGGCGGGCGCGCTGGAGCAGGCACGGCAGTTCTCGTGGGAGGCGACGGCCGACCGGACCCTCGAGGTCTACGAGCGGGCGCGCTCCGCGATGCGCGAGGCGGTCGGATGAGCGACCTGGCCCAGGTCGTCCGCGACCACCTCGCCGCCGACGAGATCGAGTACGACGAGGTCGAGCCCGGTGTCTTCTCCCTCTCGCTGCCCGGCGAGAAGAAGCTGCAGACCGCCGTACGCCTCGACCTCGGCGAGCACGCCCTCGGCATCCACGCGTTCGTGTGCCGCCGACCCGACGAGAACCACGAGCGGGTCTACCGCTGGCTGCTCGAGCGGAACCTGAAGATGTACGCCGTCTCCTTCGCCGTCGACCGGCTCGGGGACATCTACCTCGACGCCCGGCTGCCGCTCTCGGCCGTCACGCCCAAGGAGCTCGACCGGCTGCTCGGATCGGTGCTGACGTACGCCGACGAGTCGTTCAACGCGATCCTGGAGCTCGGCTTCGCCTCCTCGATCCGCAAGGAGTGGGAGTGGCGCAAGCTGCGGGGCGAGCCGACGAAGAACCTCGAGGCGTTCCGCGGCTGGCTGGAGTCGGGCGAGGAGCCGGATCCCGCCTGACCTCTACGCCGGCGCCGGACGGTCCTCCGGCACCGGACGAGGCTTGCGTCGGGCCACGGCCACGCCCACCAGGGCGAGTACGCCGCCGGCGTACGCCATCGTGGGCGGCACCTCGTCGAGGAACAGCAGCCCCATCACGATGGTCAGCGGCGGCACGAGGTACGTCGTGATGCCGAGGCTGCTGGCGCTCATGTGCCGCAGCGCGTAGGCGTACGTCGTGAAGGCGATCGCCGTCGGGAAGACGCCGAGGTAGACGACCCAGACGAGCGACGACACCGGGGCGTCGCGCGCCTCGGACACGAGCTGACCGGCGAACGGGAGGCACACGATCGCGCCGACGGTGCAGGCCAGCCAGGTCACCTGGAGCGCGGGCAGCCGGGCGACCAGCGGCTTCTGCAGCACCAGGCTCACGGAGTAGACGACCGCCGAGACGAGGCACAGCACCACGCCGAGCACATCGCGCTCGCCGCCGTCGGACGTCGACAGCCCGATCAGCGCGACGCCGCCGAAGGCGAGCGCGAGGCCCAGGCCGAGCCAGATCGTGAACCGCTCGCCCAGGAAGACGGTCGCCAGCAGCGCGATCAGCACGGGGGAGACCTGGATCAGCATCGCGGCGGTGCCGGCGTCGACGCGCTGCTCGCCCTCGTTGAGGGCGACGTTGTAGATGCCGAACCAGAGCACGCCGATCGTGACGATCGAGACCCACTGCCGCCCGGTCGGTCGCGGCAGCCCCTGCGGCAGAGCGACCGCCGCCAGGCAGAGCGCCCCGACGAGGAGCCGGCCGAGCGAGAGCGCGCCGGGGGAGAAGTCGTGCCCCAGGTGGCGGATCGCGACGAAGGCCGAGGCCCAGAAGACCAGGGTCACGGCCACCGCCGCGACGGGCAGCCACACCGGAGGCCCGCTCGCGGTGGCGGGACCGGTCGGGGTCGCGGAGGTCGTCGTACTCGTCACCGGGACAGCCTAGGAACGGGCACTGACAGCCGACACGCGGTTTTCGGTCGCCGTACCACGAGATCCCGCCAGTGGGTACGTCTCCCGACATGGACCTGCTGGCCCGCACCTACGACGCCACGACCGCCGCGGTCTCGGGCCTCGACGACGACGACTTCGCCCGGGCCACCCGGGCGGAGGGCTGGGACGTCCGGGCGCTGCTGCTCCACCAGCTCCTCGACGCCCAGCGGGCGCTGGTCGCGCTCGCCACGCCGACCACGGAGCCGGCGGACGTCGACGGCACGACGTACTGGCACGCCTGGCACCCGGACCGGGGCGACGGCGGGGCGGCGCACGCGGCGTACGTCCGGCGTGCCGCGGCGGCGTACGACGGTGCGGCGGGACTGGTCGGCCAGTGGCGCGAGACCGCGAGCGCGGCGGCGCGCGCCTGCGCTGCGGCCGATCCGGAGGACCGCGTCGCGACCCAGGGCCACGTGATCACCGTGGCCGACCTGGCCTCGACGCTCGTCGTCGAGGCCACGGTCCACCTGCTCGACCTGACCCTGCACGTCCCCGGCGGCCCGCCGGCCGACGCGCTCGCGCACACCCGGGCCGTGCTGGAGAGCCTGTACGGCGGCCCGCTCCCCGCAGCCTGGGACGACACCGAGGCCGTCCTGCGCGGGACCGGCCGCCTGCCGGACCCCGCCCCGCGCCTCCCGCTGCTCGGCTGAGCCGACTCGGCGGGCAAGGTCTGCCGACTCGGCGGGCAAGTTCTGCCGACTCGGCGGAGGTCAGAGATCCAATTTGTAGCCGAGGCCGCGGACGGTGACGAGGAACTTGGGCTCGCTGGGGTCCGGCTCCAGCTTGGCGCGCAGGCGCTTGACGTGGACGTCGAGGGTCTTGGTGTCGCCGACGTAGTCGGAGCCCCAGACCCGGTCGATGAGCTGGCCGCGGGTCAGCACCCGGCCGGGGTTGCGCAGGAACATCTCGAGGAGCTCGAACTCCTTGAGCGGCAGCCGCTGCTCGTTCCCGTCGACGGTGACGACGTGCCGCTCGACGTCCATCCGCACCGGGCCGGCCTCGAGCGTGGCGGGCGCGAGGTCGGGCTCCTGACCGCGGCGGAGCACCGCGCGGATCCGGGCGACCAGCTCGCGGGGTGAGTACGGCTTGGTGACGTAGTCGTCCGCGCCCAGCTCGAGGCCGACCACCTTGTCGACCTCGTCGTCCTTGGCGCTGACCATGATCACCGGCACGCTGGAGCTCTGCCGGATCTGCCGGCACACCTCGGTGCCCGGCAGCCCGGGCAGCATCAGGTCGAGCAGCACGATGTCGGCGCCGTTGCGGTCGAACTCCGTCAGGGCCGCGTTGCCGTCGGCCGCGATGGCGACCTCGAAGCCCTCCTTGCGCAGCATGTAGGCGAGCGCCTCGCTGTAGCTCTCTTCGTCCTCGACGACGAGTACCCGGGTCACGGGCTTTCCTCCTGGTTCGTGTCTTCCTTCGAGGCGGCCCCGAAGTACTGGGGGAGGGTCAAGGTGAACGTAGACCCTTGACCCTCGACCGACCACACCCGGACTTCTCCGCCGTGCGTGGCCGCGACGTGCTTGACGATGGACAGGCCGAGGCCGGTGCCACCGGTGGAGCGGTGCCGCGCCGGGTCGACCCGATAGAACCGCTCGAAGATCCGGTCGATCTCGTCGGGCGGGATGCCGATCCCCTGGTCGACCACGGAGATCTCGACCGAGCCCTCCTCGACCTTGGTGGTGACCAGCACGGTGGAGTCGGGCTCGGAGTACGACACGGCGTTCGCGACCAGGTTGCTCACCGCGGCCGTGACCTGCTCCTCGTTGCCGAAGACCTCGAGCCCGGGCGTGCCGGCGGTGAGGATCTCGATGCGCTTGGAGTCGGCGTCGATGGCGCTGGTGTCGACCGCGACCGCGATGACGTCGTCGAGCCCGACCGCGGACGGCGCCTCCAGCGGGTCGTCGGCCTGGAGCCGGGAGAGCTCGATGATCTGCTGCACGAGCTGGGCGAGCCGGTCGCTCTCGATCAGCATCCGGTCGGCGAACCGCTTGACCGCGGTCGGGTCCTCGGCCGCGTCGTGCATCGCCTCGGCGAGCAGCCGGATCGCGCCGACGGGAGTCTTCAGCTCGTGGCTGACGTTGGCCACGAAGTCGCGGCGTACCGCCTCCACGCGCCGCTCGCGGGTGCGGTCCTCGACGAGTGCGAGCACCAGCCGGGAGCCGAGCGGGGCCACCCGGGCCGTGACGTGCCGGGCGGGCACGCCGGGCCGGGTCATCACCAGCTCGGTCTCGCGGATCTGACCGTCGCGGCGTACCTGGCGGACCAGCTCGGCCAGGTCGTCGGCGACCAGCCGGGTGCCGCGCACCAGGCCGAGGGCGTACGCCGGCGCCGAGGCCTTGAGGACGACGTCGGCGTCATCGACCACGACCGCGCTGCTTCGCAGCACCGAGAGCACGGTGGCGACGCCCGCGGGCACGACGGGCTCCTCGTGGTCGGGAAGCCGGTGGTGCTGGCGCTCGCTGACCGCCCAGGCCAGGACGGCGCCGCCTGCGACCACGGCCCCGATGACCGCAGCGAGGAACGCCTGTGTCGTCGGGTCCACGGCGGCAAGAGTACGGTGGGATTCACCCGGAGTTCGCCTCCAGGGCACCGGCTTCCGACTGTTCATCGGCCGTTCACGTGACCACCCCGCGTGGTCACTTCGGCCCCGTAGGGTCGCGCTCATGCGCCAGGTGTTCCACGACCAGCTCGATGCCGTCTTCCGTGATCTCGCCGTCATCTGCGGAGAGGTCGAGCAGGCGGTGCGGCTCGCGACCGCCTCCCTGCTCACCGGTGACGCCGAGATCGCCGAGCGGGTGATCAGCGCCGACATCGAGATCGACCGGGCGCGCGAGCGGGTCGAGGAGAAGGCCTTCGAGCTGCTGTCCCTGCAGCAGCCGGTCGCCGGCGACCTGCGCGTCGTCGTCGCCGCCCTGCGGATGGTGACCGAGCTCGAGCGGATGGGCGACCTGTCCGTGCACGTCGCGAAGATCGCCCGGCTCCGCACGCCGTTCGTCGCCGTGCCCGACGAGGTCCGCCCCACCGTCTCCCGGATGGCCGAGGTCGCCGAGGAGATGGTCGCGAAGGTCTCCCGGATCATCACCGAGCGCGACGTCCAGGCGGCGATCGCCCTGGGCCGGGCCGACGAGGAGATGGACCGCCTGCGCCGTACCTCCTTCACCGAGCTGCTCGGCGACGGCTGGACGCACGGCGTCGAGGCGGCCGTCGACGTCGCCCTGCTCGGCCGCTACTACGAGCGGATCGCCGACCACGCCGTCTCGGTGGCCAACCGGGTCGTCTTCGTCGTCACCGGCGAGAACCCGCGCACCGTGGGAGCCTGATCCCGTCGCGTGACATGAA
>NZ_DATJTA010000080.1:0-75029 GCF_035503875.1 Nocardioides sp. | reverse complement strand
GAGATTCTCGACTCTCGCGGCAACCCCACCATCGAGGTCGAGGTGCTGCTCGATGACGGCACGGTGGGACGCGCAGCGGTGCCGAGCGGCGCATCCACCGGCGCCTTCGAGGCGGTCGAGAAGCGTGATGGCGGCGACCGTTATGCCGGCAAGGGAGTGCAACAAGCGGTCAGCGCTGTCGAGACCGACATCGCGCCGGAGATCGTCGGCCTGGACGCCACCGAGCAACGACTGATCGACCAGGTGCTCGTCGATCTCGACGGCACTCCCGACAAGAGCCGGTTCGGTGCCAACGCGATCCTCGGCGCCTCGCTGGCAGTCGCTCGGGCGGCAGCGGAAAGCAGCGACCTGCCGTTGTTCCGGTACGTCGGCGGCTCGCACGCCCACCTGCTGCCGGTGCCGATGATGAACATCCTCAACGGTGGCGCACACGCCGACACCAACGTGGACATCCAAGAGTTCATGATCGCGCCGCTGGGCGCCACGACGTACCGGGAAGCACTGCGCTGCGGTGTCGAGGTGTATCACTCCCTCAAAGCGGTCCTCAAGGGACGCGGCCTGGCCACCGGTCTGGGCGACGAAGGCGGTTTCGCGCCGGACCTGCCGAACAACCGCGAGGCGCTCGACTTGATCGTCACCGCGATCGACAAGGCCGGTTACACGGTCGGTCGCGACGTCGCATTGGCGCTCGATGCGGCCGCCACCGAGTTCTTCGCCGACGGCGGGTACGCCTTCGAAGGAAGCGCGAAGACCGCGGAGCAGATGACGGCCTACTACGACGACCTGCTCGCGTCGTACCCCATCGTGTCGATCGAGGATCCACTCGCGGAGGACGACTGGAGTGGCTGGCAGAAGTTGACCGCCGAGTTGGGAGATCGGGTGCAGCTGGTTGGCGACGATCTGTTCGTCACGAACCCGCAGCGGCTCTCGCGGGGGATTGCCGAGCACTCGGCCAATGCGCTGTTGGTGAAGGTGAACCAGATCGGCACCCTGTCCGAGACGTTGGATGCGGTGGATCTGGCGCACCGCGCCGGCTTCCGCTGCATGATGAGCCACCGCTCCGGCGAGACCGAGGACACCACGATCGCCGACCTCGCCGTCGCGACGAACTGCGGTCAGATCAAGACCGGCGCCCCGGCCCGGTCCGAGCGGGTCGCGAAGTACAACCAGCTCCTGCGCATCGAGGACGAGCTCGGCGACGCGGCGCGGTACGCCGGCGCCGGCGCGTTCCCGCGCTACCAGGGCTGAGCGCGGGAGCAGTCGAGAAGATGGCCGACGACCGCCGCCCGGCTCGCGGGGCCCGCCCCCGCGGCCGCACCGGCCCCGGGCGCACCCCGGGTGCCGGGCGGACGGTCCGTCAGCCGCCCCGTGCCGGGGCGTCCCGGCCGGTCGCGGGCGCCGAGCGCACCCGTGCCCGGCCCACGGGCCGGCTCGCGATCCTGATCCTGGTGCTGGCCGTGCTGGTCGTGTCGTACGCCTCGTCGATGCGGGCCTTCCTGCAGCAGCGCTCGGAGATGCAGCAGCTGCAGGCCGAGATCGCCGAGCGCCAGGAGCGCATCGACCAGCTGGCGCTGGAGAAGCGGCGCTGGGAGGACCCGGCGTACGTCGTCCAGCAGGCGCGCAAGCGGCTCGGGTTCGTGATGCCGGGGGAGACGGCGTACGTCACCCTCGACGCCGACGGCGAGCCCATCGAGCCCGGCTCGACGCTGAGCGACCCCGACCAGGTCGACCCGGAGGAGCCGGAGGCCTGGTGGACCGGCGCGTGGGGATCGGTGGAGCTGGCGGGTCACCCGCCGAAGCCGGGGGACCCGGTGCCACTCACGGAGATCGACGGTTCGGAGGAGCAAGACCAGTGATCTCACCCAGCGACCAGCAAGCGGTCGCGGCCCAGCTGGGCCGGGAGCCTCGGGGCATCCACGAGATCGGGCACCGCTGCCCGTGCGGCAACCCCGACGTGGTGACCACGGAGCCGCGGCTGCCCAACGGCACGCCGTTCCCGACGACCTACTACCTCACCTGCCCGCGGGCGGCGTCCCGGATCGGGACCCTCGAGGGCACCGGGACGATGAAGGCGATGCAGGACCGCCTCGCCGAGGACCCCGACCTCGCGGAGGCCTACCGCGCCGCGCACGAGCGCTATCTCGCCGCGCGCGCCGCCATCGGCGCCGAGGCCGGGCTCGACGTCCCCGAGATCGAGGGCATCTCGGCCGGCGGGATGCCCGACCGCGTGAAGTGCCTGCACGTCCTCGCCGGTCAGTCCCTGGCCCAGGGGCCGGGGGCCAACCCGCTCGGCGACGAGGTGCTGGAGCTCCTCGGTCCGTGGTGGGAGGCCGGCCCGTGCGTGGACCGGTAGCCGGGCCCGTCGCCGCGATCGACTGCGGCACCAACACCGTCAAGCTGCTCGTCGGCACCCAGCCCTTCACCGGCCCCGACGTCGTCCGCGAGAACCGGATGGTCCGGCTGGGCCAGGGCGTCGACGCCACCGGCCGGCTCGCCGACGAGGCGCTCGAGCGGGCCTTCGCCGCCCTCGACGAGTACGCCGGGCTGATCCGAGAGCAGGGCGTGCCGGTCGAGAACATCCGCTTCTGCGCGACCTCGGCCACCCGCGACGCGACCAACGCCGCGGTGTTCGCGGCGGGGGTGCGCGAGCGGCTCGGCGTCGAGCCGGAGGTGCTCAGCGGCGTCGAGGAGGCCGGGCTCGCGTTCGCCGGCGCCGTCCGTGACCTCCGCGTCCCGCCCCGGCAGCCGGTGCTGGTCGTCGACATCGGCGGCGGCTCGACCGAGCTGATCCTCGGCGACGCCTCGCCGCAGGTCGCCTGCTCGCTCGACATCGGCTCGGTGCGGCTGCACGAGCGGCACGTCCGCTCCGACCCCGCCTCGATGAAGGACGTGCAGGCCTGCGTCCGCGACATCGACGAGGCGCTGGAGTCCGCGCCGGTCGACATCGCGGCCGCCGCGTCCGTCGTCGGCGTCGCGGGCACGATCACCACGGTGGCCGCCGGCGTACTCGACCTGCCCGCGTACGACCGGGATGCCATCGACCAGGTGCGGCTCCCGTTCGACGACGTGCACGCGCTGGTGGGCCGACTGGTCGGGATGACGGTCGCCGAGCGGCTCGAGCTGCCGTGGATGCACCCCGGGCGCGCCGACGTCATCGACGCCGGGGCGCTGATCCTGTCCCGGGTGCTGCTGCGCGCGAGCGTCGCCGAGCTGGTGGTGTCCGAGTCCGACATCCTCGACGGGATCGCCTGGTCGATCACCCCCTGACCGGGTGAGTTTGCACCCCCACGGCACGGGTCACCGGTTCGCCATGACCGATCCCGTGAGGAACCCCTCGGACGAGCCGCTCGGCGCGGTCGTCCACCGGCTGACCGAGCAGGTGCCGGAGCTCGTGCGCAGCGAGGTGCGCCTCGCCCAGGCCGAGCTGACCCAGAAGGGCAAGGCCGCCGGCGTCGGCCTCGGCGCGTTCGGCGCCGCCGGTGTGCTGTCCCTCTACGGCCTCGGCGCGGTGTTCACCGCCGCCATCGCGGCCCTCGCCCTGGCCCTCCCGGTCTGGGCCGCGGCGCTGATCGTGGCCGCGGTGATCTTCCTGCTCGCCGGCGGCATCGCCATGTTCGGCAAGAAGGAGGTCCAGCAGGCCACGCCCGCGACTCCCGAGCGCGCGGTGGCCGGGCTGAAGGAGGACGTCGCGACGGTGAAGGGCGGGCACCAGGCATGAGCGAGTCCAACGGCCAGACCCCCAGCCAGACATCCGGCCAGACCCCGGCCGAGATCGAGGCCGACATCGCCCGCCAGCGCGAGGCGCTCGCCGACACCGTCGACGAGCTCCAGGCCCGCCTCGACGTGAAGGCCCGCGCCCAGGCGAAGGTCGCCGAGCTGCGGGACCGCGCGACCGACGACTCCGGCCGGCCGACCCCCGCGGTGATCGGCGCGGCCGTCGGCGCGCTGCTGCTGGTCGGCGCGCTGGTCTACCGGCGTCGTACGCACTGACCCCCACCACCAGAAGGAGCACGACATGAGCAAGCTGACCCTGCTGGCCGCCGCCGCTGCCGGCTACGTCCTCGGCGCCCGGGCCGGCCGCGAGCGCTACGAGCAGATCAAGGTCCAGGCCCAGAAGGTCGCCGGCAACCCGAAGGTCCAGGACGTCGCCCACAAGGCGCAGGACACCGCGGTCACCCAGGCGGCGGCCGCTGCCGGCGTCGTCAAGGACAAGGTCGGGGACGTCGCGTCCACGGCCAGCGACAAGGTACGCCGCGACGCCTCGATCCAGCCCGCGCCCTGAGCCTGCTGCCGCACCCCGCGACCGGGGAGCTCTTCGGATCGCCGGTGCCACCCGCCACGGGATGGCCCGGCGATCCGGCGCGTCCGGACACCCCCGTGGCCGGCACCGCGGCCGCCGTACGACGCCTCGCCCGCGACGTCGGCCTCGACGAGATCGACGCGCGGGTGAGCCTGTGCCGGGCCTGTCCCCGGCTGGTCCGGTGGCGCGAGGACGTCGCGGTGGCCAAGCGGGCGTCGTACGCCGGTGAGCCGTACTGGGGCCGGCCCATCCCCGGGTGGGGAGATCGCGCCCCGCGGATCCTCGTCATCGGGCTCGCGCCCGCGGCGAACGGCGGCAACCGCACCGGGCGGATCTTCACCGGCGACCGGTCGGGCGACTGGCTGTTCGCGAGTCTGCACCGGGTCGGGCTGGCGACGCAGGGGACCAGCGAGCACGCGGCCGACGGCCTGGAGCTGGTCGGCACCCGGATGGTCGCGACCGTGCGTTGCGCTCCGCCGCAGAACAAGCCCACGACCGCCGAGCGGGAGACCTGCGCCCCGTGGATCGAGGCGGAGGTCGGACTGCTCGCCGGGTCCGTCCGGGTGGCCGTCGCGCTCGGGTCGATCGGGTGGGACGCGACGCTGCGCACCTTCCGGTCGCTCGGCTGGGAGGTGCCGCGCCCCAAGCCGCGCTTCGGGCACGGGGCGGAGGCGATGATCGGAGGGCCGGAGCGCGACGTGCTGCTCCTCGGCTGCTTCCACCCCAGCCAGCAGAACACCTTCACCGGCCGGCTCACCGAGACGATGCTGGACGACGTGCTCGCGCGGGCGGCCGCCGCTGCCACAATGGCGCCGTGACCACCCAGCACGCCATCACCGTCCTCGGGCACGACCGGCCCGGCATCATCGCCGAGACCACCGGAGTGCTCGCCGACCTCGGGCTCAACCTCGAGGACTCGACGATGACCCGGCTGCGGGGTCACTTCGCGATGACGCTGGTCTGCGCGGGCGACGTACCCGCCGAGGAGGTACGCCGCGCGCTCACGCCGCTGACCGCCGACGGCTCCCTGACGGTCACGGTCCGGGAGATCGCACCGGAGCAGGCGCCCACGACCGAGGGCACCTCGTGGGTGCTCACCGTGCACGGCGGCGACCGCCCCGGCATCGTCTCCGCGGTGGTCGGCGAGGTCGCCGCCGTCGGCGGCAACATCACCGACCTGACGACCCGGCTGGCGGGAGAGCTGTACCTGCTGGTCGCGGAGATCGACCTGCCGGCCGACACCGACGTCGAGGGCGTCGACGCCGCGATCCAGGCCGCGGCCACCGCGCTGGGCGTGGGCGCGACGCTGCGCCCGGTGGAGGCCGACGAGCTGTGAGCGGCCCTGACGGCTCTGACTCCCCGGACGACGAGCTGGTCTCCGGCTGGACGGAGGCGAGCCTCCGCGTCGAGGGCCGGGTCCTCGAGGTGGTCCGCGCGCCCCGACCGGTCCTGTCCACCCTCGGCGAGGTCGTCGACCCGTCCGCCCCCGCGACGGTGCAGCTGGCCGCGGACCTGGTGGCGACGATGCGGGTCAGCCCCGGCTGCGTCGGCCTGGCCGCCCCGCAGGTCGGCGTCTCGGCGCGCGTCTTCTGCGTCGACGTGTCCGCGCACCCCAAGACCCGCACCCAGCACGGCACGTTCGTGCTGTGCAACGCCGAGGTCGTCGAGGCGAGCCGCAACGAGAAGGCCCGGGAGGGCTGCATGAGCGTCCCCGACTTCACCGGCGACGTGAAGCGCGCGACGCGCGTCGTCGTCCGCGGCCAGCTCCCCGGCACGGGGCAGGAGGTCGTCATCAGCACGGACGCCTTCGAGGCCCGCGCCCTCCAGCACGAGATCGACCACTGCTCCGGCCTGCTCTTCCTCGACCGCGCCGCCGGCGCGCACGCCATCCACCCCCGCAAGACCTACTTGTAGCCTCACCCGGACGTCATACGACCTGGTGGCCCGGAGGCCCGATGCGTATGACGTCCCGGCCCCCGTATCCCAATCGGTAGAGGAAGCCGCCTTAAAAGCGGCGTGGTGTGGGTTCGAGTCCCACCGGGGGCACATGACCGATGCGCAGCTGCCGTTCAGCAAGCCGAGCCTCGAGGACGTGCTGTCCGACATGAAGCTGCGGTACGACGCCGACCCGGTCGCCGCCGTACGCAGCCAGGGCTTCATCAAGATGCTGCACCGGTACGTCGCCGACGGGCTGCGCGACCGGCTCACCGACGACGCCCGCCGGCAGGGGATCGAGGTCAAGGAGGAGGTGCGGGTCTTCGGCTCGCACAAGCCCAAGGACGTCGACGTGGCCGTCGTGCACCCCGACAACGGGATCCTGCTCAGCGTCGGCGTCCGCAGCCAGATGACGTCCATCGGCAACAACGTCCTGGAGTACTACCAGGGCATCATCGGCGAGTGCATCAGCCTGCAGGACCGGTTCCCGATGGCGGTCTACGGCTACGTCTACCTGCACCCGCTGCTCAGCAAGAAGTGGGGCACCGTCCGGGGCGAGCGGGTGGCGCGCGACGAGCGGCCGGACCACCCCCGCTACGCCCGGATGTACGCCGCGGTCACCGGCAGGGACGGCAAGGGCTACAAGGACCTGCGCGGGATCTACGACCAGTTCGCCTACCTGGTCGTCGACTTCGACCAGGTCCCGCTGCCGGGGATCCGTGACGACGTCGTGCAGAGCGGGGTGCCGCTGGAGAAGGCGGACCTGCGCATCGAGACGTTCGTCGAGCGGCTGATCGCCACCTTCACCGAGCGCAACATCTGGCTCGACGTCTTCGAGCCCACGGTCAGCTGACCGGGGGACGCGCGGTGCGCCACGCCTCGAGCGTGGCGATCCCCTCGCGGACCAGGCGGACGCCGTCGGTGCCGACCCGCGCGGCCAGCGCCTCGTCGCCGGCGCGGTAGGCGCCGTCGAGGTCACCGCGCGCGAGCGCCTCCGCGGCGGCGGGCAGCACGGAGGTCGGGACCGTGCCCGGCAGCGGCACCCGGACGTTCCCGGCCTCGGTCGGGACCAGCACGAACACCCCGCCGCCGAGCGAGTGCACCTCGAGCTCGGCGTGCAGCAGGGTGAGCGAGGTGTACCAGCCGGCGGCGAAGGATGCGGCGTCGGCGTCCGGCGGGCCGTCGGCGCGCAGGTAGCCGCACAGCAGGCTGTTGGACGCGACGTGACCGCCGTCGTTGACCATCAGGATCGGCCGCTGGGAGAAGACGGAGAGCACCAGGTCGGGGACCTTCACGCCGGGCACGGAGTACCACGGGGAGCGGACCCGGCACTTGTAGCGCCGGTGCACGCCGAGCCGCCGGCCGCGACGCTCGTAGCGCTCCTCGGCCGGCGTCAGCTCCTCGCCGGGCAGCCACAGCCGCGACTGCGCGTCGGAGGCGAGGCCGGAGGTGTAGAGCCCGCCGCCGCGCAGCCGACGGGCGTTCGTCAGCGCGGGGCGGAGGCTGGAGTCCGGCAGCCCCGCACCGGCCCCGGGGTGGAAGTAGTCCTTGTCGCCGGAGACGTAGCCGATGTTGAAGGTCGCGAGCTCGCGGGCGGGCACGGTCAGCGGCCGGGTCTCCTCCAGCACGTCGAGCACGCCCGGTGGCAGCAGCGCCTCCTGGAAGGCGCGGTCGCCCGCGACGACGCGCGCTATCGGCACCGAGGCCGTGATCTCAGGTCGCTCGGCGACCAGGTCGGCGACCGTGGCGTGCGCCTCGAACGCGACGTGGTCGGTGCGTCCGCCCTTCCCGTGGGCGAGCAGCAGCAGGACGTCCTGGCTGATGTCGGGAAAGAGCCGCTCGCGCACGCGGACCACGCGGAGCGAGGAGAACGTCTCGCCCAGGTGGCGCCAGAGCGGCCGGGCGTAGCGCACGTAGGTGAAGTCCCACGGCAGCACCAGCGCGAGCCGGCCGCCGGGCCGCAGGAACCGCGCCGTCCGCGACACGAACGGCATCCACACGCTGCCGCTGGTGGCCATCGGCTCGCCGAGGTCGACCCGGCTGGCGTCGACGGCGGCCCGCGCCTGGTCGTCGGGCAACGCCCGGAGCCGGACGTACGGCGGGTTGCCGATGGCGGCGTCGACCGGCCGGACCGGGGTGGTGAGGAAGTCGCCGACGGCCAGCTCCTCGGCGTCGACGAGTCCGCGGCCGGACAGCTCCGCGGCGGTGCGCGGGTTCAGCTCGGAGGCGACGAACGAGGGCCGACCCCACCCGCGGGCCGCGGCCACCTCGCGCGCGGCGGCGAGGAAGGACCCGTCGCCGATGCTCGGCTCCAGCAGCACCTCGCCCTCACGCCGCATCGTCCAGGAGGCGAGGTAGTGCGCGGCGTCGGTGGGGGTGTAGAAGGCGCCGTACGCCTTCCGCTCGTCGAGGAGCATGCCTGTCGACAGGGCCTCCGACACGCTCACCTCCATCGCCGTCACCGCCACCGTGCTGCATCCCATCATGAGTCACCGGCGCCCGTCGTCCGGGGCGACGGGCCGAGTGGGACAGACCCTGCCAGCGGCCACCGACAGTCGTGGCGGCCGCGGGGGCTTGCGTTCAGGTCGACCTGAAGCGGCAGGCTGGTCCCCATGAGCGAGGAACAGATGTTCACCCAGCAGTTCTGGGACGAGAGGTACGCCGGCTCCGACCGCATCTGGTCGGGCAACCCCAACCGCCGCCTGGTCGACCAGGTCGAGGGCATGAAGCCGGGCACCGCCCTGGACGTGGGCTGCGGCGAGGGCGCCGACGTCGTCTGGCTGGCCCGGCACGGCTGGCGGGCGACCGGGGTGGACGTCTCCCAGGTCGCCCTCGACCGGGCCGCCGAGCACGCCGAGAGCAACGGGGTGGCGGCGTACTGCTCCTGGCAGCGGGTGGACCTGCTCGCCGGCGACCCGCTCCCCAGCGCCGACCTGGTCTCCGTGCACTTCCTGCACCTGCCCGATCCCCAGTTCGCCACGGCGTACGCCGCCACCGCGGCCGCCGTGCTCCCCGGGGGGACCCTCCTCGTCGTGGCCCACCACCCGGCGGACGTCGGGACCGGGATGCGCAACGAGCGGCTGGCCCACCTGCTGTTCGGCCCGGAGAAGGTGACGGCGCTGCTCGACCCCGCCGAGTGGGACGTCCAGGTCGCCGACGCGCCGACCCGCGAGGAGACCCGCGACGGCCGGACGGCGACCGTGACCGACACGGTGGTGCGGGCGGTCCGGCGCGCCTGAGGAGACCCGGAGCAAAGTGGCGCACATCGACACCCGGGAGCGGGAACGCGCAGCCCACACCGTGCGTTAGGCACAGTGAGGTCACTAGGCTGACCCCGTTCGGCGACCCGTCAGAGCGACGGGCACCAGGCCTCCAAGGAGGAGACCACATGCAGTCCAATAACCCGGTGTTCCGCCGGTCGGAGGAGTTCAACCGCTCCGGCGCGAACGCCTACGCGAACCAGTCCACCGGGGGCTACCAGGGCTACAGCTCGGACCCGTCCACCTGGGGCACCGGCGAGCCCGGCTCCACCCCCGAGACCCACGCGCGCCCCGGCGCGCCGATGACGATCGACTCGGTCGTCCAGAAGACCGGCATCTCGCTCGGTCTCGTGATCCTCGCCGCGCTGGCGACCTGGGTCCTGAGCCCCGAGGTGAACGCCGACACCGCCGCCGCCGACATCGGGCCGCTCATCACCGCGGTGGCGATCGGCAGCCTCGGCGCCTTCGTGCTGTCGATGGTCAACTCGTTCAAGCGGGTCATCAGCCCCGCGCTCGTGATGGCGTTCGCCGTCCTCGAGGGCGTGGCGCTCGGCGGTCTGAGCAAGCTGTTCAACATGGCGTACGGCGAGGGCGTCGTGCAGGGTGCCGTCATCGGCACCTTCGCCGCCTTCGGTGGCACGCTCGCGGCGTACAAGTTCTTCAACATCCAGGTGGGCGCGAAGTTCCGCGCCTTCGTGGTCGCGGCCGTGCTCGGCATGGTCGGCCTCTCCGTCATGGAGCTGATCCTCAGCATGTTCGGCGCTGAGATCGGCCTCTTCGGCGTCAGCGGCCTCGGCATGGTGACCGCGGTCGCCGGCCTGGTGCTCGGTGTGTTCATGCTGATCATGGACTTCGACTTCGTCGAGCAGGGCGTCGCCAACGGCATCCCCGAGCGGGAGTCGTGGCGCGCCGCGTTCGCGATGACCGTGAGCCTGGTCTGGATCTACACCAACCTGCTCCGCATCCTGGCGTTCTTCAGCCAGGACTGACGCAGCACCGCTTCACACGAGAGGCCCCGGGCGATCCGCCCGGGGCCTCTCGTCGTGTCAGCCCTGCAACCACGCCAGCACGGCGAGCACCCGGCGGTTGTCGTCGGTGTCGGGCGGCAGGTCGAGCTTGGTGAAGATGCTGGTGGTGTGCTTGCCGACGGCCTTCTCGGACAGGAACAGCCGGGCTGCGACGGCGGCGTTGGAGCGGCCCTCGGCCATCAGCGTCAGGACCTCCCGCTCCCGTGAGGTGAGCCGGTCGAGCGGGCGGTTGGGGGAGGCGCCGCTGACCAGCGCGGCGACCACCTCGGGGTCCAGGACCGTCCCGCCGCCGGCGACCTGGCGTACGGCGGCGACGAACCCGTCGACGTCGGCGACCCGGTCCTTCAGCAGGTAGCCCACAGCCCCCTCGCCGCTGGCCAGCAGGTCGCGGGCGTAGAGCGGCTCGACGTACTGGCTCAGCACCAGGACGGGCAGGCCCGGCCGCGCGGCGCGCGCCGCGATCGCGGCCAGCACCCCCTCGTTCGTGTACGACGGAGGCATCCGCACGTCCACCACCGCGACGTCGAGGTCGTCGCGGCCCAGGGCGCGGGTGAGGGCGGGCGCGTTGTCGACCGCCTCGACGACCCGGATGCCGCAGGTCTCCAGGATCCGCGTGAGCCCGACCCGCAGCAGCGCCTGGTCCTCGGCCAGCACCGCTCTCAGCTCGTCGGGCACGGCACCTCCATCGTCACGACCGTCGGACCCCCGTCGGGGCTGAGCACCGTCATCGTGCCGTCGAAGGCCGCGAGCCGCCGCGCCACCCCCGCGAGACCGGAGCCGGCGAGCGACGCTCCTCCTCGTCCGTCGTCGCCGACGACGAGGCGCAGCATGCCGTCGCGGTGCTCGCCGGTGATCCACGCGCGCCCGGCGCCGGAGTGCTTCACCGTGTTCGCGAGGCACTCGGCCACCGCGAAGTACGCCGCCGACTCGACCGGCGCCGGGAGCCCCGCCGGCAGCTGGAGCCGGAGCGTGACCGGGATCGGAAGGGGTAGGGCGAGCGCCTCGATCGCGCCGGCGAGCCCGCGGTCGGCCAGCACGGGCGGGTGGATGCCGCGGACGACCGAGCGCAGGTCCTCCAGCGCGGAGACCGTGGTCTCGCGCGCCTCGCGCAGGAGCTCGGCGGCCGCGGCGGGGTCGGTGGCGAGCAGTTTCTCGGCGAGCCCGACGTTCATCCCGACGGCTGCGATCCGCGCCTGGGCGCCGTCGTGCAGGTCGCGCTCGATCCGGCGTACCTCCGCCGCGGAGTGGTCGAGCGTCTCGGCCCGGGTCTCCTCGACCTGCTCGACGCGCCGCTCCAGGTCGGCGACCCGGGAGTGGCCGAGCAGGCTGCGCTCGGCGTACGCGCGCGCCCGGACCAGCGGCGGGGTGACGACCCACCAGACCAGCGGGCAGACCGAGCTGATCGCGAAGGTCAGCAGCCAGAACCAGCTGCCGTCGATGATCAGGCCGACGAGGTGGACGAACGGCGTGACCAGCAGCAGGGCGGGCAGCCCGGAGATCACGAAGCCGCCGGTGCCGGAGAAGGCGAGGAAGCCGAAGTCGCGCCACCGGTTCCCGTCGCGCAGCCACACGGTGGGTCGGCCGAGGAACCCGCGGCCCGCGGTGTCGGCGTACGCCGCCTCGACGTCCTCGCCGAGCAACGCCCCGCTGATCCGGCGGTGCAGGCGGGCCAGCGCCTCGGTGGCGGGGACGACGGCGTGCGCGAGCACGAACCCGACGCCCAGCGGGCCGAGGGCCACCGAGAGCAGGGTGAGGATGCCGAGGACCAGGGCGGGCACCCCGAGCAGGAAGGTCGCCGCGGCCACCGCGGTCAGCCGCAGCCGGTCGACGAGGCCGCGCTCGTCGACCGGCCGCGGCCGGATGCTGGTGATCGCGGGGATGGCCATCGAGGCGGATTCTGTCATCGCGCGACCGCGGTCGGCAGCGCCCGGGCGGCCGCCCCGCGTGCCGCCGCCAGGGTCAGGGCGACGACGCCGAGCACGACGAGCGGCGGCAGCCAGAGCTGGCCGTCGGGGACCAGGCCCTCGTCGCGGGCGATGCCGAAGGGCAGCACCGTGGCGAGCGAGGCGACCGTCCCGAGGACCACGCCGACGGCGGCCACGATCGCGGCCTCGACGAGGATCGAGCGCTCGACCTGGCGCGGGGTCGCGCCCAGCAGCCAGAGCCGGTGCAGCTCCGCCCGCCGGTGGCTGACCACCGCCGCGAAGGCGTTCACCACCATGATCGCCGCGAACAGCGCGATCATCCCGACCACGACGTTGTTGAGCAGGAAGATCGTGTCGGCCTCGGGGTTCACGTAGCCGAAGTCGTCGATGGTCCGTCCATCGGTGCCGACCAGCATCAGCACGCCGGTCAGGGTCGCGGTCAGCACGATCACGGGGGCGAGTACGCCGGCCAGCAGGTGCGACCGGCGGGAGGTCGTCGTCGCCGCGAGCTGGCCGCTCGGACCGCGCAGCAGTGCCGCCGGTCGCGCGAGCCAGCGCAGCAGCAGCGGAGCCAGGAGCGCGAGGCCCACGGCCACCAGGATGGAGGCGGAGCCGGAGGTCGCCATCGCGGACATCGGGTCCTCGGAGTCCGCGCTGACCGTGACGGTGACGACGCCCATGCCGATCGCGTAGGCGATGAGGACGACGGCGGCGAGCACCCGGTACCACCGCATCCGCCCGGTCTCGGCCGTGCTGTCCCGGATGACGACCGCGGCCGGGGCGCGGGTGGCGCGCCGGCCCGCGACGGCTGCGGCCAGCAGGCTGGTCGCGACCACGACGACGGCGGTCACACCGAGGGACAGCGGGCCGCCGCCGTACGCGACGTCGTCGGCGACCAGCGAGCCCGTGAGCAGCGCGAGCAGCGCCCGGCCGCCGAGCGCGGCCAGCAGGGCACCGAGGACGGCGGCGATGGTCGAGACCGCCAGGACCTCGCGGGCCAGCAGGCGGCGGGCCTGGCGCGGAGTGGCGCCGATGGTGCGCAGCAGGCCGATCTCGGCGACCCGCTGGCGCACGGTGATCCCGAGCGTCGAGGCCACCGAGAACAGCACGATCAGCGTGCCCCACCCGCCCACGACGAGGGCCATGGTGCCGAGCGCCTCGGCGTCGGCGTCGGAGATCCCGGCGCCGCCGGAGGTCTCCAGCAGGGTCGCGAACGACCCCATCAGGGCGGTGCCGAGCAGCACCGTCACGAACGTCGCGGCCGAGGCCGTCGCCCGGTGGCGCAGCGAGCGCAGCGCGAGGCCGGTCATCACGCCACCAGCTCGTCGAGGTGGGCCAGCTGGCCGGCGACGGCGTCGGCGGTCGGAGCGTCCATGTGGCCCGCCACCCGGCCGTCGACGAGGAAGACCACGCGGTCGGCGTACGACGCCGCCACCGGGTCGTGGGTGACCATCACGACGGTCTGCCGCAGGTCCCGCACGCAGGAGCGGAGCAGGGCGAGCACCTCGGCGGCGGTGCGCGAGTCGAGGGCGCCCGTCGGCTCGTCGGCGAGGACGACGGCGGGGTCGGTGAGCAGCGCGCGGGCGATGGCGACCCGCTGCTGCTGGCCGCCGGAGAGGGCGCTCGGCAGGTGGTCGGCGCGATCCCCGAGGCCGACCCGCTCCAGCAGCTCGGCGACCCGCGCCCGGTCCGGCCGGCCGCCGGCGAGGCGCTGGGGGAGGCCGACGTTCTGCTCGGCGGTGAGGTACGGCATCAGGTGGAAGCCCTGGAAGACGAAGCCGATCTGGTCGCGACGGAAGCGCGTGCGGTCGTCCTCGGCCCAGGCGGTGATGTCGCGGCCGGCGACGACGACCCGGCCGCCGGTCGGGCGCTCCAGGCCGGCGGCGCAGGTGAGCAGCGTCGACTTGCCGGAACCGGAGGGACCCATCACCGCGGTGAAGGTGCCGCGCTCGAAGGTGAGGTCGACGCCGCCGAGGGCGTGTACGGCGGCGGCTCCCTCGCCGTAGGTGTGCACGAGGTCGTGGACCTCGAGGGCGGGCGGGTGCTGGTTCATCCGGTGCTCCTGGGGTGGGATCGAATCGGTGATCCCGACGCTAGGAGCGCGCGGCCGCGGTCTCGATGGTGCTGGACCGCCGGTGGGGGTGGGCCTAGGCCTACCCCTCGGCGGGCTGCAGCTCGTCCGGCTGCCCCTCGCCGTGCTCGTCCCCGTGCTCGTCCCCGTGCTGGTCGGTGTCCTCCGGCGACTCGCCCTCGGTCTGCGGCCGGCGGCGGCGGTGTCGCAGCTCCACCCACAGCCCGCGGACGCCGAGGCGGTTGCCGCCGACCTCGGTGCCGTCGAGCTCGGTACCGGGGGTGTTGACGGCGCGTACGGCGGCCGCGCTGATCGGCATGATCGCCTCGCCGCGCAGGCTCTCCAGGTGCTCCTCGTCGTCGGGGATCACCCCGAGAGCGGCCAGCGCGGACGGGAGCAGGATGCCCGCCGCGGCGCGGTAGCCCTGCGCGGACGGGTGGAACTGGTCGGGGCCGAAGAGGATCGCCGGCGCCGCCGCGAACTCCGGGCCGAGGATCGAGCCGATGGAGACGGTCCGGCCGCCCTCCTCGATGACGCCGATGGTCTGCCCGGCCGCGAGCCGGCGGGACCAGGCGCGGGCGACCTGCTTCAGCGGCGGGGCGATCGGCTTGATCGTGCCGAGGTCGGGGCAGGTGCCGACGACCACCTCGACGCCGGTCGCGCGCAGGCGGCGTACGGCCTCCTGCAGGTAGCGCACGGAGGCGGAGGGGGCGACGGTGTGGGTGACGTCGTTGCCGCCGATCAGGATGATCGCGATGTCCGGCTCGATCGGCAGGGCGCGGTCGACCTGCTCGGCGAGGTCGGAGGACTTGGCGCCCACGACGGCGAAGTCGCGCAGGTAGACCCGGCGGTCGGCGTGCTCGGCGATCCCGGTGGCGAGCATCGCGCCCGGGGTCTGCTCGACGCGCTCGACGCCGTACCCGGCGGCGCTCGAGTCGCCCAGCACCACGAGCTTGATCGCGGGGCCGGGGCGGCCGCGGCCGTACCAGCCGGTGGGGTCGGGCACCGAGTCCTTGCGGATCGTGCCGATGGTGCGCCGGGCCAGCCTCGCCTCGGCGGTCAGGACGCCGTACAGGGCGCCTCCGAGCACGGAGAGACCGCCTCCGCCGTACGCCGCGGCGGAGGCGAGCTTGCGTGCCGCTCCCGCCTTACCCACGCCGTGAGTCTACGGACGGGTGAAGAGGGGTCCTGAGCGTGGGGTTTCGGTGCACCCCCACCTGCGCCCTATGTTGAGGGGGTGCAGTACGCCAACTCGCTCCTAGACCTGATCGGCAACACCCCGCTGCTCCGGCTCTCGCGGTCGCTCGACGCGCTCGCGGGCACCGAGGGCCCGATGGTGCTGGCGAAGATCGAGTACCTCAACCCCGGCGGCTCGGTGAAGGACCGCATCGCGACGCGCATGATCGAGGCCGCCGAGGCCTCCGGCGCGCTGCAGCCGGGCGGCACGATCGTCGAGCCGACGTCGGGCAACACCGGCGTCGGGCTGGCGATGGTGGCCCAGCAGAAGGGCTACCAGTGCGTCTTCGTCTGCCCCGACAAGGTCAGCGAGGACAAGCGCAACGTGCTGAAGGCGTACGGTGCGGAGGTGGTCGTCTGCCCGACCGCGGTCGAGCCGGAGCACCCCGACTCCTACTACAACGTCAGCGACCGGCTCGCCTCGCAGCCCGGCGCCTGGAAGCCCGACCAGTACTCCAACCCGCACAACCCGCGTTCGCACTACGAGACCACGGGACCGGAGATCTGGAAGCAGACCAACGGCAGGATCACGCACTTCGTGGCCGGCGTCGGCACCGGCGGGACGATCAGCGGCATCGGCCGCTACCTCAAGGAGCAGAACCCCGAGATCCAGGTGGTCGGCGCCGACCCGAGCGGCTCGGTCTACAGCGGCGGCAGCGGCCGGCCGTACCTCGTCGAGGGCGTGGGCGAGGACTTCTGGCCCGAGGCCTACGACCGCGACATCGCCGACCGGATCATCGAGGTCTCCGACGCCGACTCGTTCGCCTACACGAGGCGGCTGGCCCGCGAGGAGGCGCTGCTGGTCGGCGGGTCGTCGGGCATGGCGGCGTACGCCGCGAAGCAGCTCGCCGAGGAGCTCGCCGCCGAGGGCCGCACCGACGCGGTGATCGTGGTGCTGCTGCCCGACTCCGGGCGCGGCTACCTCGGCAAGATCTTCAACGACGGCTGGCTGGCCCAGTACGGCTTCCCGAGCGGCCACGCGCCCGCCGTCCGCACCGTCGGCGAGGTGCTGCGCGGCAAGGACGGCCGGCTGCCCGACCTCGTGCACACCCACCCCGGCGAGACCATCGCCGAGGCGGTCGCGATCCTGCAGGAGTACGGCGTCTCGCAGATGCCCGTCGTCCGCGCCGAGCCGCCCGTCGTCGCCGCCGAGGTCGTCGGGTCGGTCTCCGACCGCGCCCTCCTCGACTCGCTGTACGCCGGCTCCGCCAAGCTCGCCGACCCGGTCTCCGACCACATGTCGCCCCCGCTGCCCACCATCGGCTCCGGCGAGGACGCCTCCGCCGCCGTCGCCCTCCTCGAGACCGCCGACGCCGTCCTCGTCCACGAGGACGGCAAGCCCGTCGGCGTCCTCACCCGCCAGGACCTCCTCGGCTTCCTCGTCGGCCCCTGACACTGGTCGAGGCCGACTGCCGGCGTACGGGGTGACGCTGGTTGAGGTGTGACGAGCGCTAGCGAGGAGCCTCGAAACCGGGTGAGTAGAGGGGCAGCCTCGATCGGCGCCGTCTGTCGGCGTACGGGGTTTCGAGGCTCACCCGCTAGCGCGGCTTCGCACCTCAACCAGCGTCGAGTGACGCTGGTTGAGGTGTGACGAGCGCTAGCGAGGAGCCTCGAAACCCGGTGAGCCGATCGTCGGCCTCGACCGGGAGATCAGCCGCCCTCCTCGCGCGACCGCCGCTGGACCGCCGCCCGTCGCGAGAGATCGGGGAGCGCGTCGTACTCGCCTCGGATCAGCGCCTCGCGCTTGCGTCGGCTCCAGCCCTGGATGCGTTTCTCGTAGGCGTAGGCCTGCTCGATGGAGTCGAACCACACGCTCCACACGAGCTCGACCGGGCGGCGCCGACGCGTGTACGCCGCGCCCTGGTCCGGGCTGTGGTTGTGCTGCCACAACCGCGCGTCCAGGTCCCAGGTGCTCCCGGCGTAGAAGGTGTCGTCGGCACAGCGGAGGAGGTAGGTGAAGGGCATGACCGAGGTTCGCCTGGTTGCCGAGCAGGCGGCAATCACGAGAAGCATCGGCTGTGGACAGTGGCGGCTGCTTGTCGGCGTACGGGGTTTCGAGGCTCACCCGCTAGCGCGGCTTCGCACCTCAACCAGCGTGGAGGATCCCGGCGCAGGGTTCGTTGAACGGGACTGATCGCCATCCCGGGGTCCAGAACAGGGGAGGATGTCTATTCTTTCAGAACCTGTTCTAGTTCCAGGAGGCGACGGATGACGGCGACACCCGCGGTCGAGGGGTGGTTCACGACGGGGGCGGAGCCGGCGTTGCTGGGGTCGCGGTGCACGACGTGCACGACGGTGTACTTCCCGCCGCTGACCGCGGGGGCGTTCTGCCGCAACCCGGCCTGTGACGGTGAGGAGTTCGCGGAGACCGAGCTGTCGCGGCGCGGCCGGGTGTGGTCGTACACCGACGCCCGCTACCAGCCGCCCCCGCCGTACGTCCCGGTCACCGACCCGTTCGAGCCGTTCGCGCTCGCGGCGGTCGAGCTGGCCGAGGGGCTGACCGTGCTGGGACAGGTCGCGGACGGCTACGGCGTGGACGACCTGAAGGTCGGTGCGGAGGTCGAGCTCGTGGTCGAGACGTTGTACGCCGACGACAGCGGCGACCGGAGCATCTGGCGCTGGAAACCTGTTATCGAGCTCGGTCAGGAGGCCGACCAGTGAGCACGAACTCGGTAGCCGTCCTCGGGGTGGGCATGCACCCGTGGGGCAAGTGGGGCAAGAGCTTCGTGACGTACGGCGTGCACGCCGCGCGCGCGGCGCTCGCCGACGCCGGTGTCGCCTGGAGCGATGTCGACCTGGTGGTCGGCGGGGAGACGGTCCGCAACGGCTACGGCGGGTACGTCGCCGGCGCGACCTTCGCCCAGGCGCTCGGCTGGAACGGCGCCCGGGTCGCGACGTCGTACGCCGCCTGCGCGACCGGCGCCCAGGCGCTCGACACGGCCCGCGCCCGGATCATGGCCGGCCTGTGCGAGGTGGCCCTCGTCGTCGGCGCGGACACCACGCCGAAGGGGTTCCTCGCGCCGAACGCCGGCGAGCGCTGGGACGACCCGGACTGGCTGCGCTTCCGGCTGCTCGGCATGACGAACCCGGCGTACTTCGCGCTCTATGCGCGCCGCCGGATGGACCTGTACGGCGCCACGCAGGAGGACTTCGCGCAGGTCAAGGTCAAGAACGCCCGCCACGGCCTGGAGAACCCCTACGCCCGCTACCGCAAGGCGGTCAGCGTCGAGGACGTCATGTCGAGCGCGGTCGTGAGCGACCCGCTGCACCTGCTCGACATCTGCGCCACGTCCGACGGCGCCGCCGCGGTCGTCCTGACCAGCGCGGACTACGCGGCCCGGCACGGCCTGGCCGACCCGGTGCGCGTGGCGGCGGTCTCGACGGTGACGCCGACCTTCCCGAACACCGTCATGGACATGCCCAACCTGTCCACGGACTCCAGCGCCGCCACGGGCGAGCCGGAGCGGACCTTCAAGGAGTCGATCGCGTACGCCGCCTACGAGGAGGCCGGCATCGGTCCCGAGGACGTCGACGTCGCCGAGGTGTACGACCTGTCCACGGCGCTGGAGCTGGACTGGATCGAGGACCTCGGGCTGTGCAAGCGCGGCGAGGCGGAGCAGCTGCTCCGGGCGGGGGACACCACCCTCGGCGGCCGGATCCCGGTCAACCCCTCGGGCGGGCTGGCCTGCTTCGGCGAGGCCGTCCCGGCGCAGGCGCTGGCCCAGGTGTGCGAGCTCACCTGGCAGCTCCGCGGCCAGGCCACGGGCCGTCAGGTCGAGGGCGCCAAGGTCGGGATCACCGCCAACCAGGGTCTTTTCGGCCACGGGTCGTCGGTGATCCTCAGCGTGTGAGCGCGGGTCAGGTGGCGTCGTCGATCTCGTCGACGTAGACCCACCGGCCGCCGCGGCGCTCGAAGCGGGAGTGCTCGTGCCGCTCGCCGGGCACCCCGCCGCGCTCGTACGACGCGACGAACTCCACCCGATCCTCGCTCGCGCCCAGGATGCGCAGGCCGGTCCAGGTCAGGGTCGGGTCCGGCTCGAGTTCGGCGGGCCGGGTCCGGGGGTGCCAGGTCCGGAAGACGTGGTCGAGGTCGCCGACGGCGTACGCCGCGTACCGCGAGCGCATCAGCTCCTCGGCGGTCTCCGCCTGGGCTGCGCCGCGGTGCAGGCGCCCGCAGCAGGCGTCGTACGCCGTCCCGGATCCGCAGGGGCAGGGGCGCTGGAGCTGCATGGCGGCGACGGTACCGGTCGAGACCTTGGTCCCGTCCTGCTGGGCCGACGGCCCGTGCCGGGGCGGACGGCGTCCTCGGCAGAATGAGTCCATGGAGACCTTCACCAGCATCAGCGCCGTCCCCGCAGGCACCGTCGTCGTCGGGGTCGACGGGTCCGAGGGTGCCGCGCGCGCCGTGCGCTGGGCCGCCACCGAGGCCGACCTGACCCGGCGCCCGCTCGTACTCGTCCACGCCTGGACCCTCCAGGGCGGTACCTGGTTGGACCAGGCGGGCATCGACCACCGCGAGGTGGCGAAGGCGATCAAGGCCGATGCCGAGCAGCTGGTGCGGACCGTGCGCGACGAGGTGCTCGCCGTCCGACCCCACCTCACCGTGCACGAGCTGGTCGTCCAGGCGGACGCGCGCGAGGCGTTCGAGGAGCTCTCCCGGACGGCGAGCATGGTGGTCGTCGGGTCCCGCGGCCGCGGACCGGTCCGGAGCCTGCTGCTCGGCTCGGTGAGCGTGGCCGTCTCCCGCCAGTCGCACTGCCCGGTCGTGGTGGTGCGCCCCGGCATCGAGCAGGCGACCGGCGGCATCCTGGTCGGCGTCGACGGCACCCCGGCGTCCCAACCGGCCCTGGAGCTCGCCTTCCGCGAGGCGTCCCTGCGCGAGCTGCCGCTGACGGTCGTGCACTGCTTCTGGGACGCGCAGGTCGCGACCCTGCCGGCCCACCAGGTCCCCGACGACGCGATGGCGGCGTACGCCGACCTGGAGCTGATGGTCGCCGCGTCGATGAGCGGCCTGCGCGAGAAGTACCCGGACGTGCAGGTCGAGCGCGTGCTGTGGCGCGGGCTGGTCGACGAGGCCCTCGTCGCCGCGTCCGGAGGGCGCGACCTCACGGTCGTCGGGCTGCGGAGGACCAACGGGCTGCGCAGCCTGATCCGGGTGCCGGTCGCTCCGGCCGTCGTCGAGCGGGCCGACGGCGCGGTCGCCGTCGTACCCCACGAGGCCGAGACGGACGCCTGACGATCGTTGCGATGCTGAGTACGTTGGTCGAGTGACCTCCGCACCCAGCATCAGCACCGTCGGCGAGCTCCGGGCCTCGGGCCACGTCCCCAAGCCGCTGCGCACCGAGATCCGCGACAACCTGCTCGCGATGCTCCGCGAGGGCGTGGACCCGTGGCCGGGTCTGCACGGCCTCGAGAGCACGGTCATCCCGCAGCTCGAGCGCGCCCTGATCGCCGGGCACGACGTGGTGCTGCTGGGCGAGCGCGGCCAGGGCAAGACCCGGCTGCTGCGGACCATGGTGGGGCTCCTCGACGAGTGGACCCCGGTGATCGCCGGCTCCGAGCTCGGCGAGCATCCGCTCGAGCCGATCACCCACGCCTCGCGCCGCCGCGCGCTCGAGCTCGGCGACGCGCTGCCGGTCGAGTGGCGCCACCGCGACGAGCGGTACGCCGAGAAGCTCGCCACCCCCGACACCTCCGTCGCCGACCTGATCGGCGACGTCGACCCGATGAAGGTGGCCGAGGGACGCTCGCTCGGCGACCCCGAGACCATCCACTACGGCCTGATCCCGCGCAGCCACCGCGGCATCGTCGCCATCAACGAGCTGCCCGACCTCGCCGAGCGGATCCAGGTCGCGATGCTCAACGTGATGGAGGAGCGCGACATCCAGATCCGCGGGTACGTCGTACGCCTCCCGCTGGACGTGCTCGTGGTGGCCAGCGCGAACCCCGAGGACTACACCAACCGCGGCCGGATCATCACCCCGCTCAAGGACCGCTTCGGCGCCGAGATCCGCACCCACTACCCGCTCGAGCTCGACGACGAGGTCGCGGTGATCCGCCAGGAGTCCGACCTGGTCGCGGAGGTCCCGGACTTCCTGGTCGAGATCCTGGCCCGCTTCACCCGCAACCTGCGCGAGTCGAGCTCGGTCGACCAGCGCAGCGGCGTCTCGGCCCGGTTCGCGATCGCGGGCGCCGAGACCATCGCCGCCGCGGCGATCCACCGCGCCAGCGTGTGCGGCGAGGACGAGGCGGTGGCCCGGGTCGTCGACCTGGAGACCGCGGTCGACGTGCTCGGCGGCAAGATCGAGTTCGAGTCCGGCGAGGAGGGCCGCGAGGCCGAGATCCTCACCCACCTGCTCCGCACCGCGACCGCCGAGACGGTGCGCCAGCACTTCCGCGGCATCGACTTCGCGCTGCTCGTCGACGCGCTCGAGGCGGGCCAGATGGTCGCGACCGGCGAGCGGGTCACCGCCCGCGACTTCCTGGCCGGGCTGCCCGTGCTCGGCGAGTCGGAGCTGTACGACGAGGTCTGCGACCGGCTCGGCGCGCGCAACGACGGGGAGCGCGCTGCCGCCATCGAGCTCGCCCTCGAGGGGCTCTACCTCGCCCGCAAGATCGGCAAGGACTCGGACGGAGCGGAAACCGTCTATGGCTAACTTCACCCCACGAAACCGTACGAGTGCGGCGCTTCGCGCGAAGACCGCACGCTTCCGCGGGGACCCCGAATGACCCGGCGGAACGGTTCTCGAACGCGGTTCAAGCGGTACGAGGGCGGCGACCCGCTCGCACCGCCGGTCGACATCGCCGAGGCGCTGGACGCCATCGGCGAGGACGTGATGGCCGGCTACAGCCCGGAGCGGGCGATGCGCGAGTTCCTGCGCAGGGGCGGCCGTGATCAGGCCGGCCTCGACGACCTGGCCCGCCGGGTGGCCGAGAGGCGGCGCGAGCTGCTGCAGAGGCACAACCTCGACGGCACCCTGCAGGAGGTGCGCGAGCTGCTCGACCAGGCGGTCCTCGAAGAGCGCAAGCAGCTGGCGCGCGACGCGATGATGGACGACGCCGACCGGGCGTTCCGCGAGATGCAGCTCGAGAACCTCTCGCCGAACGTCGCGTCGGCGGTGAGCGAGCTGTCGTCGTACGACTGGCAGAGCCGGGAGGCGCGCGAGGACTACGAGAAGATCAAGGACCTGCTGGGGCGCGAGCTGCTCGACCAGCGGTTCGCCGGCATGAAGGACGCGCTCGAGAACGCCACCGACGAGGACCGCGCGGCGATCAACGAGATGCTCGGCGACCTCAACGAGCTGCTGGAGAAGCGGCAGCAGGGCGTCGACACCCAGGAGGACTTCGAGTCCTTCATGGACAAGCACGGCGACTTCTTCCCCGAGAACCCGCAGAACCTCGACGAGCTCCTCGACGCGATGGCCCAGCGGGCGGCGGCCGCCCAGCGGATGCTCAACTCGATGAGCCCCGAGCAGCGCCAGGAGCTGATGGAGCTCTCCGCGCAGGCATTCGGGTCGCCGCAGCTCATGGAGTCGCTGTCCCGCCTCGACGGCAACCTGCAGTCGCTGCGCCCCGGCGAGGACTGGGGCGGCTCGGAGCAGATGGGCGGCGACGAGGGTCTCGGGCTCGGCGACGGCACCGGCGTCTTCCAGGACCTGGCAGACCTCGACCAGCTCTCCGAGCAGCTGTCCCAGTCGTACGGCGGGGCGCGCATGGACGACCTCGACCTCGACAAGCTGGCCCGCCAGCTCGGGGACCAGGCGGCCGTCGACGCGAAGACCCTGCAGCAGCTGGAGAAGGCGCTGCGCGAGCAGGGCACCATGCGCCGCGACTCCACCGGCCAGCTGCAGCTGACCCCGAAGGCGATGCGCCAGCTCGGGAAGGCGCTGCTGAAGGACGTCGCCGACCGGATGACCGGCCGGCAGGGCCAGCGCGAGCTGCGCCGGGCGGGTGCCGCCGGCGACCTGTCGGGGTCGACCCGGGAGTGGGCCTTCGGAGACACCGAGCCGTGGGACATCCCGCGTACCGTCCTCAACGGCACCCTGCGCCGCGCCGGCGCCGGGGGTGGCCCGCTGATGGAGATCGGCGACGTCGAGGTGCAGGAGACCGAGGCCCGCACCCAGGCCGCGGTCGCGCTGCTCGTCGACACGTCGTTCTCGATGGCCATGGACGGCCGGTGGGTGCCGATGAAGCGCACCGCGCTGGCGCTGCACACGCTCATCCGGTCGCGCTTCCGCGGCGACGACCTGCAGCTGATCGGCTTCGGCCGGCACGCCGAGGTGATGGACATCGAGCAGCTCACCGCGCTCGACGCCATGTGGGAGAAGGGCACCAACCTGCACCACGGGCTGCTGCTCGCCAACCGGCACTTCCGCAAGCACCCCAACGCCCAGCCGGTGCTGCTGATCGTCACCGACGGCGAGCCGACGTCCCACCTCGAGCCCGACGGCGAGGTCTTCTTCAGCTACCCGCCCCACCCGCTGACCGTCGCGTACGCCGTCCGCGAGCTCGACAACTCGCGCCGCCTCGGCGCCCAGACGACGTTCTTCCGCCTCGGCGAGGACCCCGGCCTGGCCCGCTTCGTCGACTCGATGGCCCAGCGCGTCGAGGGCCGGGTCGTCGCCCCCGAGCTCGACGACCTCGGCGCCGCCGTCGTCGGCTCGTACCTCGGCTCCCGCGGTCCCGGCCTCGCTGGGGGTGGGTCGGCGTACGGTGACTGGTTCGGGGGGCGTGGGTTCTGGGTGGGGGACTAGGGCCGGGGGTGCGGATTCACCGGTCCACCGGTGAATCCGGACGTTCTCAGCCGACATTCCACCCCAGAACGTCAGGCTCCCCCCGAGTCACGTGACCGGAGTGACCCCTGAGGCATCCAGGTACGCCGCCAGCTCCTCGACCCCGTCGACGATCCGCGGCCCCGGCCGCGCCCAGCTGCCGTCGGCGTCCACCGCGAGCACGGGTACGGCGGGCAGCAGGCCTCCGGCGACGAGCGCGTCGGCCTGCGCCTGGGCGCCGGCCCGGTCGTAGCCGCAGGGGGCCACGACGACGACGTCGGGGTGGGCGTCGTACACGTCCGACCACTCGACACGCGTCGACCTCGCACCGGCGGTGCCGAGGACCGGCTGTCCGCCCGCGAGCTCCACCATCTCGGGGATCCAGTGCCCGGGGGCGTACGGCGGGTCGGTCCACTCCAGCACCACCACCCGGGGCCGGGGGCGGCCGGCCACGCGGGCCGCGACGGCGTCCAGGCGCTCCTGCAGTGACTCGACCAGGGCCGTCGCCGGACCGGTGCGGCCGACCGCGGCACCCAGCGAGACGATCGAGGCGAGCACCTCGTCGACCGTGTGCGGGTCGTAGGTCAGCACGGTCGCGCTGCAGCCGAGGTGCTCGAGGGCGTCGTCGACGGTCGAGACGTCGACCGCGCAGACCGCGCAGAGGTCCTGCGTGACGACGTGGGTCGGGTCCAGCTCGCGCAGCGCGTCCTTCTCCAGCAGGTAGAGGTCCTGGCCCGAGGCAAGCGCGCCGGCGACGTACTCGTCGATCTCGGCGGGGGAGAGGCCCGCGGGCATGGTGCTCGTCGACACGATCCGCCGCTGGCGCGCCTCGGGCGGCGTGTCGCACTCGAAGGTCACCCCGACGACGTCCTCGCCCGCACCGAGCGCGAAGAGGATCTCGGTGGTCGAGGGCAGCAGGGACACGATCCGCACGCCTCGACGGTACCCACGCCCGGACGCGGCACGACCCCCGGAGCGGGGCTCCGGGGGTCGTGGTGGTGGTGCGGGGTCAGCTGGCGGTCTTCAGGGCGAGGCCCGTCAGCTTGATCGCCTTCTTGGTGTTGGGCGCCTTGCCGTCCAGCGACATCGCGCTCGCGCTCACGATGTACTTGCCCTCGCGCACCAGCAGCGAGTGGCTGACGGACTTCTCGCCCGCCATGGTCACCGTGGCCGTGTAACCCCAGCGCTCGTCGCCGAGACGGAACTTGATCTTCTTGATCTTGACCTTCATGTCCTTGCCGGTCGACGGGTCCTTGACCGGGCACTTCGCGCCCTTGGACGTGCCGTGGAGGTACTTGATCGCGTCCTTGGCGTTGCGGAACTTCATCGCCGACACGTAGGTCATCGGCTTCGCGGCGGTGTAGGCGTAGTCGGCCGGGTCGGCGGACGAGTACAGCGCGAACGTGGCCTTCGCGCCCTTGATGACCTTGCCCTGCTTGCCGCACTTCTTGCTGGGCCAGTGCAGCTTCGAGCTGGTCGGGTCGGAGGTGCCGCCGGCGAGGTGCGGGTAGATCTTCGCGACCTTGGCGACCGACGGGACGGCCGGCCCCTTCGCGGCCGCGGTGGCGGGCGCGCTGAGGGCCGTGACGGTGAGGGCGGGGACTGCGAGCGCGATCAGCGCGCGGGTCAGTCGACGAGCGGACATGGTGGTGCTCCGGTTTCCGAGGTGGATGTGGGTGACGGAGCAGACCGTATCGAGGAGGCCGTCCGGTTCGCTCGAGGATTACCCCCTCGCGGACAATCGGGCGGGTGGAGGATCCGACCCTGACCGTGCTCGCCCTGCTGGGGCTGGCCGCGGTGACCGCGGGATTCGTCGACGCGGTGGTCGGAGGCGGCGGCCTGATCCAGCTGCCGGCGCTCCTGGTCGGGCTGCCGCACGCGAGCCCGGTGCAGGTCCTGGCCACCAACAAGCTCGCCAGCATCTGCGGGACGACGGTGAGCTCGGCGACGTACTACCGCCGCGTCCGCCCCGACCCCCGCACGTTCGTCCCGCTGATGGCGCTGGCCCTCGTCGGCTCGTACTGCGGCGCCCTGGTGGCGAGCCGGATTCCGCGCTCGGCGTTCGAGCCGATCGTGCTGGTCGCGCTCGTCGTCGTCGGCGCGTACGTCCTCCTCAAGCCCACCCTCGGCGCCGCGACCGCGCTGCGCTTCTCCGGGCACCGTCATCTGGTCGCGGCCATGGTCGTCGGCGTGGCGATCGGCTTCTACGACGGCGCGCTCGGCCCGGGCACCGGCAGTTTCTTCGTCTTCGCGCTGGTCGGCCTGCTCGGCTACGGCTTCCTCGACGCTTCCGCCAAGGCCCGCCTGGCCAACTGGGCGACAAACCTCGGCGCGCTGCTGCTCTTCGTGCCGCAGGGGGCGGTGCTGTGGAAGACCGGGCTCGTCCTCGGCGCCTGCAACCTCGTCGGCGGGTACGTCGGCGCGCGGGTCGCCGTCTCGCGCGGTGCCCGCTTCGTGCGGGTCTTCTTCATCGTGGTCGTCTCCGCGTTCATCCTGCGGATCGGCGGCGACGTGCTGGGGGTCTGGTGAGCAGCTACCTCACCCTCGCGCGCGATGCCGAGGCGGAGATCGAGGTGAAGCGGTCGCGGTTCCTGGCGACGCTGGTCCGGGTCGAGGACGAGGCCGCGGCGCGGGCCGTCGTGGAGCGGCTGCGCTCGGCACACTGGGACGCCCGGCACCACTGCACCGCGTTCGTCCTCGGACCTCCGCCCGTCCCGGTCGAGCGCTCCAGCGACGACGGCGAGCCCGCCGGCACGGCCGGCGCGCCGATGCTCGAGGTCCTGCGGGGTGCCGGGGTGAGCGACACCGTCGCGGTCGTCACCCGGTGGTTCGGCGGGACGCTGCTCGGCGCGGGCGGCCTGGTCCGCGCGTACGGCGACGCGGTCCGCGCGGGCCTCGACGCCGCCGGCACGCTGCGCCGCTCGCTCGTGCGCGAGCACACCCTGGAGGTCTCCCACGCCGACGCGGGCCGGGTCGAGACCGAGCTCCGCACGCGGGGGATCACCGTCCTCGGCACGTCGTACGCCGCCCGCGCGACGCTGCTCCTCGGCGTACCTCCCGACGGCGTGGAGCGGCTGCACGCCCTCGTCGCCGAGCTCACCGCCGGCCGCGGCGAGCTCCAGCCAGCCGGCGAGCGCTGGGCCGACGGCTGACCGGACGCTGGTTGAGGTGCGAGCGAAGCGAGCCTCGAAACCCGCCGAGCAAACAGACGGCGCCAACCCGGCGCCGCCCCTCGTAGGGTCTCGACATGACCCCCGCCTGGGTGACCGCCTTCCTCGACCTCGCCCCGGAAGACCATGCCGCCGCGGTCGAACACTGGCGCGGCGTCACCGGCCACGGGTTGTCCGCGCCCCGCGGCGACCACGACGAGTTCGCGTCGTACCTTCCACCCGGCGCCGACGTACACCTCAAGGTCCAGCGGCTGAGCGACGGTCCCAGCCGGATCCACCTCGACCTGCACGTCCCGGCGCTCAGCCCCGCGGTCGAGGACGCGGTGGGGCTGGGAGCGACACTGCTCGACGAGCGGGAGTACGCCGTGCTCTCGTCGCCCGGCGGGTTCACCTTCTGCCTGGTCACCGAACGCAGCGCGATCCGCGCCGAACCCGCGGTGTGGCCCGGCGGTCATTCGTCCTCGGTCGACCAGGTCTGCCTGGACGTCCCGCCCGCTCTCTGGGATGCGGAGGTGGCGTTCTGGGGAGGCCTGACGGGCTGGCCGACGCGGGAGGCGGGCCGGGAGTTCGTGCGGCCCACCCGTCCGCCCGAGATGACGGTGGGGCTCCTGCTCCAGCGCCTGGACGACCCGCAACCGCAGGTGACCGCCCACCTCGACCTCGCCAGCAGCGACCGGCCGGCCGAGACGCAGCGGCACGTCGAGCTCGGCGCGCAGGTGCTGTCGGTGCACGACCAGTGGACGGTGCTGCGCCCACCCGCGGGGTCGCCGTACTGCATCACGGACCGGAATCCGGTCTAGGGTCACCGCGTGAGCCAGTCCAGCGACGAGCGCGCCACCCTCCTGTACTTCCTCCAACGCCACCGCGACACCTTCCGTCGCAAGTGCGGCGGACTCACCTCTGAGCAGCTCGACACCACGCACCCGCCGTCGACGATGACGCTCGGCGGGATGGTCAAGCACCTCGCGTACGTCGAGAACTGGTGGAGCACCGGCGTCTTCCTCGGCCAGGACCCTGGCGAGCCCTGGGCGAGCGTCGACTGGCGCGCCGACGCCGACTGGGACTGGCACAGCGCGAAGGACGACACCCCCGAGCAGATCTGGGCGCTGTACGACGCCGAGGTCGCGGCCGCCGACCGGGTGTACGCCGCCGCCCGCCTCGACGACCTCGCGGCCCGCACCAATCATCACGCGGCCGCCGGCCGGCCCAACCTCCGCTGGATCCTCGTGCACCTGATCGAGGAGTACGCCCAGCACAACGGCCACGCCGACCTCATCCGCGAGTCCATCGACGGTCAGGTCAACTGACTCGGCGATGGGGTTACTCCGGGTCGGCGAAACCCGGCAGCATCTCGGTCAGGATCTCGCGGAACGGCGCCTCGGCGCCGAGCTGGCACAGGACGCCGATGCCGCCGAGCCAGGTGCGGTGGATGAGCAGGTACTGCGGGGGCAGGTTGAGCCGCATCGCCACCGCGTACGACGGGTCGCGCGGGTTGTTGATGCGCTGGAACTGCGCCTGCATCCACTCGCGCGAGAAGCGGAACCGCTCGACCAGGGTCGGCTCCACGAACGGGGAGAGGTAGTCGAGGACCAGGTCGGGGTCGAGGTTGATCCGGTCCTTGACGAAGCCCTCCTCGCGCAGGCCGTCGAGCAGCGCGTCGCGGTCCTGGAGTCCGGCGATCCGGATCAGCCGGCCCATGGCTTCGGGGAGTCCGTCGTCAACCAGGCGTGCCACGGCGCCGAAGTCGAGGACGCCGAGACGCCCCGGCTCGCCGTCGGGGCCGGGCAGCACGCGGAAGTTCCCGGGGTGCGGGTCGGCATGCAGCATGCCGGTGCGGGACGGGCCGGCGAAGAGGAAGCGCACCAGCAGCTCGCCGTAGTGGTCGCGCTCCTCCGGGGTGCCCTCGCGGATCACCTGGGCAAGCGACGCGGGGCTCTCGAGCCATTCGGTGATCAGCACGGTGTCGCCGACGGCCACGACGCGCGGGACCACGATCTCCGGGTCGTCGGTGAACGCGTCGGCGAAGGCGGTCTGTGCCTCGGCCTCGAGGTGGTAGTCGAGCTCGTCGGTGGCTCGAGCCTGCAGCTCCTCGATCAGCGGTCGGATCTCGACCCCCGGCACCAGCGGGCCGATCGTGCGGGCGAGCCGGGCGAGTTGGCGCAGGTCGGAGCGGAGCGCGTCGCCGGCGCCGGGGTACTGCACCTTGACCGCGACCTCGCGCCCGTCGTGCCAGCGCCCCTGGTGGACCTGGCCGATCGACGCGGCGGCGGTGGGACCGCCGTCGAGCCAGACCAGCTGCTCCTTCCAGTCCGGTCCCAGGTCGCGCGCGAGCGCCTCGCGCACCGTCTGGGTCGGCATCGGGGGAGCGGCGTCCTGTAGGCGCGTCAGCTGCTCGCGGTACGGCGCGGCCAGCTCCTCGGGCAGGGCGGACTCCAACACGGACAGCGCCTGCCCGAACTTCATCGCGCCGCCCTTGAGCTCGCCCAGGGTGCGGAAGAGCTGCTCGGCGGTGCGCTGCTGGATCTCGGTCATCACGGTCTCGGCGGGCTGGCCGCCCAGCCGCTTGCCGAGCCCGAGCGCGCTGCGACCGGCGTACCCCAGCGGCAGGGCCGCGAGGCGCGCGGTCCTGGCCACCGCCTTGCGCGGGAGGTCGCTCATGGCACCAGTGTGACGGGCGGGACCCAGTCCGTGCTGGCGCCCGGCCGATGAGGACAGGATGACCTGGCGGCCGGGACGCCGGGCAGCCCATCATCTGCGCATGCGCAGATGGCCCGTCGTCGAGCCGGCATGACCACGGAGCATCGAGGCTGGCGCTGGGTCGCGCTGGCCGTCGCCCTGCTCGCCTCCGGATGCGCGACCGCGAGCGTGGTGCTGCTCCTGGTGCACCAGATGGTCCCGGAGCCGGTGACGTACTGGGTCGTCGACGTCGTCTGCGCCTTCCTGTACGGCGCGGTCGCGGTGCTGATGCTGCCGCGGACCCGGCACCCGGCGGTCTGGATCCTGATGACGGTCGCGCTCGGGTGCGGGTCGGCGAGCCTCGCCACGCAGTACGTCCGCCTCGAGGTCGCCCACCCGGGCGTCCCGGACGGCAACCTGCTGTGGTCGGCCAGCCTCCCGCTGTGGATCCTCGGCACGTACTCGACGGTCGCCGTGCTGCCCTGGCTGGTCTCGCCCGACCGGCCGAGGGGTCTCCCGAGAGTCCTGGCCGTGGCGGGCCTGGTCGCGGTCCTGGCGGCGGCCGTCGCCGGTGCGACGACGATGACGGTCGGCTCGCACGCCAACCCGTTCGCGATCGACTGGCAGCCGTGGCAGGACCTGCTGGTGCGGTTCTGGATGTGGCCCGACCGGGCGTGCGTGGTGATCGGCGCGCTCGGCCTCGTCCGGCTGCTGACCCTCTGGTGGCGGGGCAGGGGCTCGGGGGTGAGCGGCTACGGCTGGCTCGCCATCGGCCAGGCGCTGCTCGTGCTCGCGATGGTGCCGGTCGCGTTCCTGACGAAGCGGCCGGACGAGGTCGTCCTCCAGCTCTCGGGCGCGAGCCTGCTGGCGGCGCAGGTGTTCCTGCCCATCGCCCTGCTGGTCGTGGTCCTGGGTCAGCGGCTGTGGGGCATCGACGTCGCCGTCAGCCGGCTCGCCGTCTGGGTCTCGCTCACCGCGACCGTGGTCGCGATCTACGTCGTGGCGCTCTGGGTCACGCTGCGGCTGCTGCCGGTCAGCGACCAGACCGCCGGCCTGGTCGCGGCCCTGGTCCTGGCCCTGGTCGCGCACCCGGCCCGGCTCCAGCTGCAGCGCCGCGTCGACGCGATGGTGTACGGCGCCGACAGCGACCCGGTCTCCATGCTGACCCGGCTCGGCGAGCGGCTGCGCCAGGGCCGTGCCGCCGAGGCGCTGCCGGCCCTGGTCGAGGGCCTGCGCAGCGGGCTGCGTCTCGGGTCGGTCACCGTCGCCTCCCGGGACCACCCCGACGTACGGGCCGAGGCGCGCGGGACGCGCTCACCGGGCGACGACGCCGTCGTCCTCCCGCTGGTGGTGGAGGGCCGTCACGTCGGCGACCTCACCGTCGTCGCGACGGCGGGGGAGCGGCTCGACCTGCGCACGGTGCGGGTCGTGCGTGACCTCAGCGACCTGGTCGCGGTCGCGCTCGAGCTGGAGCAGACCAACCGGCGGCTCCGGGTCGCCTCGGAGCGGCTGGGGGAGGTGCGGCACGAGGAGCGGCGGATGCTGCGCCGCGAGCTGCACGACGGCCTCGGTCCGGTGCTGGCCGGGGTCGCCCTCGGACTCGCGGCCGCCCGCCGCCGGCTCCGGGACGAGCCGGACGTCGCCGACGAGCTGCTGGCCGAGCTGGAGACGGAGGTCGTCCGGCGCTCCGACGCCGTACGCCACCTGGCTCGCTCACTGCTGCCCGCGCAGCTCGACGACGGGGACCTGGTCGGCGCGCTCCGGGTGCTGGCCCGCCGCTTCGAGGGGACCGGGATCGTCGTCCGGACCTGCACCGACGGGCTGGGCTCGGTCGGCACCAAGCGGCAGATCGCGGTCTACCACGTGGCGGCGGAGGCGCTGCTGAACGCCGTCCGGCACAGCGGAGCGACGACGGTCACCGTCACTGTCAGCGGCGGGGACGGCGACCCGGTGCTGCTCGAGGTCGTCGACGACGGCTGCGGGATCGAGGCGGACGCGGTCCGCGGTGTCGGGCTGCAGTCGATGCGCGAACGGGCCGACGAGCTGGCAGGCACCCTCGAGGTCACCGCCGGGCCGTGCGGCCGCGGCACCCGGGTCGAGCTCCTGCTGCCCTGACGGGACCGCTCAGCGCGGTGTCTCGGGCGCCCAGGCGACGGGTGCCGCCGCCAGGCTCTCCTCGGACGGCATCAGCACCCACAGGATGGGGTAGATCAGGATCTGGCTGCCGGGCACCACCATCAGCAGCAGCACGAACAGCAGTCGCGTGACCCACGGCGTCAGCCCGAAGCGTCGTCCGACGCCGGCGCACACGCCGCCGAGGATCTTCCCGTCCCGGGGGCGTACGAGGCCCTGGCGAGCGAGGCTGGAGCGGATGTCGGTCATGGTGTTCCTCCGGTTGCTGGATCGTTGTCACCAGCATGCGTCGTACGACGCCCCCGCCCCATCGGGATCAGCCCTGGTCCGACCCCGGGACGTGTCCCGGGGTCGGACCGTCGGCTCACCGGACGGTGAGGCGGACCTTCGAGGAGGAGCTGGAGAGCAGCGAACCGCCTCCGTTGAACTTCGCGCGGAGCTTGTACGTGCCGGGCTTCAGCTTGCGCACCGCGACCGTGCCCTTGCCGTTCTTGATCCTGGCCTTGAGCGTCTTCGTGCCGACCTTGACGGTGGCGGTGCCGTTCGCCTTCACGGACGCGCCCGGCACGGCCACGGTGATGGTCGCCTTGGCGCCCTTCTTGGCGGTGGTCCTGGACGTCGACAGCTTCAGCTTGGTGGCCGTCCTGGCCTTGGCGACGGTGACGACGCTCGACCGGGTCGCGATCGGGCTGCCGTCGCCGGGGGCGAAGGCCACGGTGAGGACGTGCTTGCCTGCCGGCAGGCTGGCGGGGAGGGTCGCGACGTACGACGACTGCTGGGTCGCCGATCCGATCCGCTGGCCGTCGAGCAGCACGACGTAGTCGCCGCGGCTGGCGCGGCCGTCGCGGGTGGCGCCGACGGTCACGGCCCGTGCCCGGCCGAAGGTGTTCTTCACCGCCGGGACGCTCAGGGTCGAGGTGGTGACGCAGGTCGTGCCGGTGGTCCACACGACCTTGGCGTAGCCGAGGTCGTACCACGTGTCGACGGCCTGAGCGGCCGTCGTCAGTCCGGCGAGGACGGCCGCTGCGGACGGGAGGGTCCCGGGTCCGGTCAGCGGGTAGTTCAGACCGGCTTCGACCGCGTCGAACCAGGTCTCCAGGGCACCCTCCTCATCTCCGTCGCCGAGGAGCGCATTGAGGGTGGGCGTGAGCGTGGTCTCGATCACGGCCTCCATGCTGGCGTACGCCGCGTCGGCGGAAGCGGGGTCGACCAGCATCAGCGATGACACGAAGTTGTAGAGGTCGATCGAGAGCGCCTGCTGGAGGTCGAACATGAGGCCCATGCCCCAGACTTCCAGCTGCATGCCCACGGCCTGGGTGACCTGGTCGACCTGCTCCTCCGTCGAGGACGGGCCGAGCTTCTGGATGGCGGGCAGGATCTCGGCCTGCAGGGCGAGGAACTCGGTCCTGGCCTTCCACACAGGGTTCGTGCTCTGCGCGAAGTCGTACCACGGCTTCGTGGCCGCCGTGGGCGCCCGACCGGTCGTGCAGACCCGGCCGTCCGAGGCCTGGGCCGTGGGGGCGACGACGGCGGCGCCGGACAGGGTCAGGGCGGCGGCCGCCACGACGGCAGCGGCGGCGCGCGCGGGCGCGCGGGTGATCAGGGACAAGGGAACCCTCCGGAGATGGTCTGAGTGCGTGGGCGTTGGTGCCCGGCGGACCCCCGATGGCGCGCCCCGGCGGAGAGAGTCAAGGGCACCCCGACCGGCGCGGCCAAACCCGACGCCAAGTGCTCCATACAGGTCGGTCCGGCTGCCGAGACCGTCCTTGCGCTCAGCGGGTCGACGAGACGCGATCTCGACCCAGCAGCCGCTCGAGCAGCCGCGGGTCGGTCGGCCAGGCGGCGAGGAGGGTCTCGCGGGGGATGCTGCGGGCGGCGTACCGCAGCAGCAGGATGACCGCGACCACGTCGTCGAGCGGGCCGATCACCGGCAGGAACTCCGGCAGCAGGTCGATCGGCGAGACCACCCACAGCACCGCGACCAGCAGCGCGACCTTGGCCCGGCGGGGGACGAGCGGGCTCCGGCGCAGGGTGCGGGCGGTGGTGACGCACGACGGAAGGAACTCCGCGACCTGCTTCATCAGGCCGTTCGGGAGGCGGGCGGCGAGCAGGACCATCAGCGCGCAGCTGAGCGCCCACAGTGCGAGCGCCACGCCGGCGACGAGCAGGAGACGGTCCACCTCTCGACTGTAGGCGTGCTCAGTCCAGGCAGAACTCGTTGCCCTCGGGGTCGGTCAGCACGAGGTGGCCCGCCGACAGCGGCGGCTCGGGGTCGAAGCGGCGGACCCGGCTCGCGCCCAGCGCGACCAACCGGTCCGCCTCCGCCTCCAACGCGGTCATCCGCTCCTCACCCTGGAGACCGGGGGCCGCGCGGACGTCGAGGTGGACCCGGTTCTTGGCGGTCTTCCCCTCGGGGACCTGCTGGAAGAACACCCGCGGACCGGACCCGTCGGGGTCCTCGATGGCCGAGCGGGTGTTGCGCGCCGCCTCCGGTACGCCGATCTGCGCGAGGAAGTCGTCCCAGGCGGCCAGCGGGTCGGCGCCGGCCGGCAGCTCGACGCCGGGCGGCCCGGGGTGGACGTAGCCCAGCGCGTCGCGCCAGAACGTCGACAGGGCGCGGGGGTCGTGGGCGTCGAAGGTGATCTGGACGTCGCGGCTCATGCGGGGCTCCGTTCGCGGTGGTGTCGGTCGAGCACCACCGTGGCACGCCCAGCGGTCAGATCCTGTCCGCTTCTGCCGCCCGGGACCGATCCGCCGTCTCGGGCTCGATGTGGTGCCGCCGGACGACGAGCAGGGTCCCGACGACCAGGTAGGCCAGGATCGCGGCGAGCGACCCGAGGTAGCTGCCCTGGTCGACCGCGATCGCGGTGCCGGTGAGGATCGAGAAGTCGAACAGTCCGTGGATGACGGAGTTCAGGGCGTTGCCGCGGCTGACGCGCCGGATCAGGTAGAAGAAGTAGCCGGCGAAGCTGACCGCGATGGCCTGGGGCAGAGCCCGGCCGATCTCGCCGGTCAGCGCGTTGCTGATGTGCACGGCGCCGAAGATGATGCTGGACCACAGGGCGACCCGGCCCTCCGTCAGCCCGTGCGAGCGCAGGGTCTCGACGCCGATGCCGCGGAACATGCCCTCCTCGCCCCAGCCGACGAACTGGGTGGCGACGAGGAGGGCCAGGAGGTAGCCGACGTTCTTGTCGAAGAGGTCGGCGTAGTCGATGGCCAGGCCGATGCAGACCGCGAAGATGATCGGCACCGCCCAGACCCAGCGCTGCACCGGGTGGCGGTCGCGCAGGACCGGGTTCCACCAGCGCAGCACGGCCACCATGGCGTAGGTGAAGACGAGGGCGGCCCCGAGCGGGATCCACATCTGCACCATGACGTCCCTGGTGGTGTAGATCCCGTCGTCGACGTCCCAGATCCGGGTGACCAGCAGCCCGGTGCCCTTGATGATCGCCAGGTAGGCGATCACGATCAGGGCGAACCCGCCGTACCCGAGCCGGCGCGGAGTGGTCATGCTCGGACTCTAGGGGCTCGCCCTGCCGGTCAGGCGGTGGTCGGGAACCTGACCCCCGTGTTGGCGTGGCACCGGTAGCCGAACGGGTTCTTGGCGAGGTACTGCTGGTGCAGCTCCTCGGCGTAGTAGTACGGCGTCTCGGAGGCCGGCCGGATCTCGGTGGTGATGTCGCCGAGGCGGCGCCGCTTCAGCTCGTCGCCGTAGATCTTGGTCAGCTCGCGCGCGGTCTGCTCCTGCTCCGGGGTCGTGTAGTAGATCGCGGAGCGGTACTGGGTGCCGACGTCGTTGCCCTGGCGCATGCCCTGGGTCGGGTCGTGCACCTCGAAGAATGTCTTCAGCAGGTCGGCGTACGACACCACGGTGGGGTCGAAGACGATCCGCACGGCCTCGGTGTGGTTGGTGCGGCCGCTGCAGACCTCCTCGTACGACGGGTGCGGGGTCGTGCCGCCGGCGTACCCGACGGACGTCGACCAGACGCCGTCCTTCTGCCAGTAGATCTCCTCGGCGCCCCAGAAGCAGCCGAGGCCGAGGAAGGCGACCTCGTAGCCGTCCGGCACGACCCCGGAGTCGAGGTCGGTCACGACCGGGGTGCCCAGGACGACGTGCTTGTCGCTGAGGGGGAAGTTGCGCTCGCTGCGACCGGGCAGAGCCTGCTCGGGAGCGATGAGCTCGGACTTGCGGTTGAGGAACACGGGGTCTCCTGCCGTCGGAGGAAGTGTTGCTGTGGAAGAACGGTGCCACGGTCCCTGGTGTTCCCTATCCTGGGTGGTATCAGAGCGATACCATGACGAGGTGGCCATGACTCTCCGCACCGACGACGAGCTCGAGCAGGCGCTCAACGACCTGACGGCGGCCCAGGGCCTGTCCCGGCAGGAGGTCGTGCGCCGCGCGGTGCTGGAGATGCGTGACCGTGTCGGGCACCGGGCGCGGGTCGACACGATCGCCGGTGACGTCATCGGGGAGTACGCCGAGGCACTGGACCGACTGGGCACGGTGTGACGGAGGTCGAGTACCTCGACCTCGAGGACCTGCTGGTCTTCACCCGGTTGCTGGACGCCGGACCCGTCAGGGACGTCGGGCTTCTGGACGCTGCCGCTGCCCGCGCCCGATCGACGGTCTTCGGTCAGGACGCCTACCCGACGGTGGAGCTGAAGGCGGCTGCGCTCATCCACTCGATCTGCCGCAACCACGCCCTGATCGACGGCAACAAGCGCCTGGCGCTGGTGGCAGGCGCGACATTCCTCCGACTCAACGGGCGGCGGTTCGCCCTGTCCCAGGATCAGGCTTTCGACCTGATCATGCAGGTGGCCGAGGGCGCTGTGGACCTTCCGGAGATCGCGGCTAGCCTCGAAGGATGAGCGAGCAGCAGCACCGCAGCAAGTCGGGCTTCGAGACCCGGGCCATCCACGCGGGCTACGAGCCCGACGCCATGACCGGGGCGGTGATCCCGCCGATCTACGCGACCTCGACGTACAAGCAGGACGGCGTGGGCGGGATGCGCGGCGGCTACGAGTACAGCCGCTCGGCCAACCCGACCCGCACCGCGCTGGAGGGTGCGCTCGCGGCGGTGGAGGAGGGGGAGCGCGGGTTCGCCTTCGCCTCCGGGCTGGCGGCCGAGGACACCCTGCTGCGGTCGCTGTGCCGGCCGGGCGACCACGTCGTCATCCCCGACGACGCGTACGGCGGCACGTACCGCCTCTTCGACAAGGTGGCCAAGGTCTGGGGGCTGGAGCACAGCCCGGCCCCGATCAGCGACGTCGAACGGGTCGCCGCCGCGATCGTCCCCGGGCGGACCAAGGTGGTCTGGGTCGAGACCCCCACCAACCCGCTGCTCAACATCGGTGACATCGCGGCGCTCGCCGCCGTCGCCCACGACGCCGGGGCGCTGCTGGTCGTCGACAACACCTTCGCCTCGCCGTACCTCCAGCAGCCGCTGACCCTCGGCGCCGACGTCGTCGTCCACTCCACGACCAAGTACGTCGGCGGCCACTCCGACGTCGTCGGCGGGGCGCTCGTGGTCAAGGACCTCGAGGTCGCCGAGCGGGTCGCCTTCCACCAGAACTCGATGGGCGCCGTGCCCGGCCCGTTCGACGCGTTCCTCACTCACCGCGGTCTGAAGACGCTCGCCGTCCGGATGGACCGGCACTGCGACAACGCCGAGCGGGTCGTCGACTTCCTCACCTCCCACCCGGCCGTCGGCGACGTCATCTACCCCGGCCTGGAGACGCACCCCGGCCACGAGGTCGCGCAGCGCCAGATGAAGCGGTACGGCGGGATGGTGTCGTTCCGGGTCACCGGGGGAGAGGCGCAGGCGCTGGCCGTGTGCGACCGGACCGAGGTGTTCACGCTGGGCGAGTCTCTCGGTGGCGTCGAGTCCCTCATCGAGCATCCGGGCCGGATGACCCACGCCAGCGTCGCCGGCACCGACCTGGAGGTCCCGGCCGACCTGGTCCGGCTCAGCGTCGGCATCGAGACCGCCGACGACCTGGTCGCCGACCTGGAGCGCGCCCTGGAGAGTTAGCCGGGGCCGGTCCGGTTACGTTGTTCGCGTGAACGACGAGGGCGAGGGCAGCAGCGCGGCCGACGAGCATCGGCGATGGCTGCGGCTCTCCCGGACCCACGGTGAGGACGAGGAGGGCATCGCCCAGCGCCTGGCCCACCAGTGGACGCAGCTGCGCGAGGAGCGTCGGGTCCAGGAGGCCTCACCCCTGCCGGTCACGAGCGGCCGGTCGAACTTCAGCCGCGCCCAGGTGCCGTGGGGGCTCGACCTCACGGCGGCCTGGGCCTGGCGGTTCCTGGTCATCGTCGCGGCCGGCGCCGTCATCGCGTACGGCGTCGCCTACCTCTCGGTGGTCGTCCTGCCGATCGCGATCGCGCTGCTCATCACCGCGCTGGCCATCCCGCTCGTCGACGTACTCCACCGGGCCGGGCTGCCGCGGGGACTGTCGTCCCTGCTGACCGTGATCGCGGGCATCGGGTCGATCGTGATGCTGCTGACCTTCGTCACCCAGCAGGTCGCCTCGGGCGCGAACGACCTCGCCGACTCGACCGTCGAGGGGCTCGACGAGATCAAGCGCTGGCTGAAGACCGGTCCGCTGAACGCCAGCGACAGCCAGATCAACGACTACATCGCGCAGGCGCAGGAGGCCATCCAGCGCCGCTCCAGCGACGGCGACGTCCTTGGGCAGGTGACCGAGGTCGGCGCGACCGTCGGCCACGTCTTCGCGGGCTTCTTCATCGTGCTGTTCGCGACGTACTTCTTCCTCGCCGACGGCAACCGGATCTGGTCCTGGGTCGTCCGGCTGGCGCCGCGCGCCGCGCGGGACCGGGTCGACAGCTCGGGCCGGGTCGCGTGGATCTCGCTGACCCAGTTCGTGCGCGCGACGGTGATCGTCGCCCTGGTCGACGCGATCGGCATCGCGTTCGGTGCCTGGGTCCTCGGGGTGCCGTTCGTGCTGGCGATCGCCGTCCTGGTCTTCCTCGGGGCCTTCATCCCGATGATCGGAGCCACGATCGCGGGCAGCGTCGCCGTCCTGGTCGCGCTCGTCGACCAGGGACCGATCACCGCGCTGCTGATGCTCGGCGTGATCATCCTGGTCCAGCAGATCGAGGGCCACGTGCTGCAGCCGTTCCTGCTCGGGCGCTGGGTCTCGGTGCACCCGCTCGCGGTGATCCTGGCGATCGCCGCGGGTGTCATCGTCGGCGGCATCGCGGGCGCCCTGGTGGCGGTCCCGATGGCCGCGGCGCTGAACGCGGTGGTCCAGCACCTGGCGACCTACACCGAGCCGGGCGACGATCCCGTCGAGGAGCTCGCGGAGGACTACGAGGAGACCGGCGCGGTCGTCGACGTCCCCGACCCGGACCCCGAGGAGTCCCGGTGAGCGTCTCGCTCGACGACATCCTCGCGGCCCGCGAGCTGCTGGAGGGTGTCGCGATCACGACGCCGATGGAGGAGTCGCGCTGGCTCTCCGCCCGCGCGGGCGGCCGGGTCGCGCTGAAGTGCGAGAACCTCCAGCGCACCGGCTCGTTCAAGGCGCGCGGCGCCTACGTCCGGATCGCCCGGCTCTCGGCGGCCGAGCGCGAGCACGGGGTGGTGGCGGCCTCCGCGGGCAACCACGCCCAGGGGGTCGCCCTGGCCGCCCAGCTGCTCGGCATCCAGGCCACCGTCTTCATGCCCGAGGGCGCGCCGATCCCGAAGGAGAAGGCGACCCGGGGGTACGGCGCCGACGTGGTCTTCGAGGGTCGCTTCCTGGAGGACTCGCTCGCCGCGGCCCGGAGGTACGCCGAGGAGACCGGGGCGGTCCTCATCCACCCCTTCGACCATCCCGACATCATCGCCGGCCAGGGCACGGCGGGCCTGGAGATCCTCGAGCAGGTGCCCGAGGTGGAGACCGTGCTGGTTCCCACCGGCGGCGGCGGGCTGCTCGCCGGGATCGCCATCGCGATCAAGGCGCTGCGCCCCGAGGTGCGCGTCGTGGGCGTGCAGGCGGCGGGCGCGGCGGCGTACCCCGGCTCGCTGGCGAGTGGCCGTCCGGTCGCGCTGGGGTCGATGAAGACGATGGCCGACGGGATCGCCGTCGGGCTGCCCGGCGACCTCACCTTCGCGGCGGTCCGCGACCACGTCGACGAGATCCTCACCGTCTCCGAGGAGGACCTCTCCCGCGCCCTGCTCGCGCTGGTGGAGCGGGCCAAGCTGGTCGTGGAGCCGGCCGGGGCGGCCGCCGTCGCGGCGATGCTGGACGACCCGGGACGGTTCGCGTCTCCGGCCGTCGCCGTACTCTCCGGCGGCAACGTGGACCCGCTGCTGCTCGGCAAGGTGATCCGGCACGGCATGGCCGCGGCCGGTCGCTACCTCAACCTGCACGTCGTCGTGCCCGACCTCCCGGGCGGGCTGGCGCAGCTGCTGGGGGAGATCGGCGCGGCCGGCGCCAACGTCCTCGAGGTCGTGCACGAACGGATCTCGCCGTCGCTGCACCTCGACGAGGTCGAGGTGCGCCTCCAGCTCGAGACGCGCGGAGCCCCGCACGCGGAGCAGCTGCTGGAGCGGCTCCGGGAGCGGGGCTACCGGGTGGAGAGGTAGGGCTCAGCCCTCGTACGGCACCGCGTCGAGGATGACGACCTTGAGCTCCTTGCCGTTCGGCGCCTCGTACGACACCGTCTCGCCCTTGTTGTGGCCGTTGATGGCCGAGCCGAGCGGGGACTGCGGCGAGTAGACCGTCAGGCCCTCGGGCTCGATCTCCCGCGCGCCGAGCAGGAACGTCTCGGCCTCGTCGTCGTCATCGCCGACGAACTTGTAGGTCACGACCATGCCGGGCTCGACGACGCCGTCGTTCGGCGGGGTCTCGCCGACCTCGGCACGGCGCAGCATGTCCTCGAGCTGACGGATCCGGCCCTCGACCTTGCCCTGCTCCTCGCGCGCCGCGTGGTAGCCGCCGTTCTCCTTCAGGTCGCCCTCGTCGCGGGCGGCGCTGATCCGGGCGATGACCTCCTGGCGAACCGGACCCTTGAGGTCCTCGAGCTCCTGCTTGAGCTTGTCGAAGGCGTCCTGGGTCAGCCAGATGGTGCCCTGCTCGGTCGACTGGGTCATGGCGTTGCTCCTGCACTGCTGGTGGGTACGGCGGGGCCGGCCCTCCGGGGTCGGGGTGTGGCGTCCGCTCCGGCCTGCCACCGTGTGGCTCGGTCTCGGATCTCGCGGGGCCTGCACCTGGACGGCCCGGCGGGACGGCTCAGACGGATCAGTCTAGCAACCTGCCCCACGCGATGCAGGCCGACGCGTGACCTGTGCCACGCGACCATCCGGAAGGGTGAGTCAGCTCGGCCGGGCCTGGCCGTCCGCGGTGCAGCCGATGAACTCGACCGAGGTGGCCTGCCGGTCCGTGCGGATCGTCTGCTCGGTCTCGTCGGGCCCGTCGACCGCCGGGGAGAAGGAGAGCTCGCCGACGACGTTGTGGTCGGCCGCGAACGCGCGGAGGAGGCACTCGACGCCGGTCGCGTCGTCGCGGGCACGCACGTTGACCAGCGCCGTCGCCGTGTGCTGGTCGACGATGTCGAAGGAGACCAGGTCGGAGTCGACGGGCTTCGAGGTCTGGCCGGCGATGGTCCACGCCAGCCAGCCCAGCGCGACGACGCCGAGCAGCACGCTGCCGATCAGGGTCGCGCGTCGACGCCAGGGCGGAGGAGCGCCGTACCGCTCGGCGAGGGTGGCTCGGGAGTCCTGCGAGGTCACCGGTCCATGGTCGCACCTACGATGTGGACCATGTCGCAGCACCCCAGGTCGGGCCTCCGGTTGATGCACGTCCACGCCCACCCCGACGACGAGTCGAGCAAGGGCGCCGCCTCCACCGCCATGTACGTCGCGCAGGGCGTCGACGTACACGTCGCGACCTGCACCGGTGGTGAGCGCGGCTCCATCCTGAATCCCAAGATGGAGCGCCCCGACATCCTGGAGAACATCACCGAGATCCGTCGCCAGGAGATGGAGCGTGCCCGCGACATCCTCGGCGTCAAGCAGGACTGGCTGGGGTTCGTGGACTCCGGCTGGCCCGAGGGCGACCCGAAGCCGCCGCTGCCGGAGGGCTGCTTCGCGCTGGTGCCGCTGGAGGAGGCCGCCGCGCCCCTGGTCCGGCTGATCCGGAAGTTCCGCCCGCACGTCGTGACGACGTACGACGAGCGAGGCGGCTACCCGCACCCCGACCACATCAAGTGCCACGAGATCAGCGTCGAAGCCTTCCACGCGGCTGGCGACCCGGAGCGCTACCCCGACCTGGGCGAGCCGTGGCAGCCGCTGAAGCTCTATTACCACCACTCCTTCAACCGGGAGCGGATGCAGCGCCTGCACGACGCCACCGTCGCCCACGGTCTGGAGTCGCCGTGGGGCGAGCGCCTGAAGGAGTGGAAGGCGGAGCCGGAGTGGGACGCCCGCGTCACCACCCAGGTGCCCTGCGCCGACTACTTCGGCGTCCGTGACCAGGCGCTGCTCGCGCACGCCACGCAGATCGACCCCGACGGGCACTGGTTCGCGATCCCGCGCGAGATCCAGGAGGAGGTGTGGCCGACCGAGGACTTCGAGCTCGTCGTGAGCCACGTCCCCTCGTCCACCCCGGAGGACGACCTGTTCGCCGGCATCACCGACCCCGCCTGAGAGACTTCCGTCATGCAGCAGCTCTTCGTCCTGACCACCGGCCTCCTGGCCGTCGACCCCGTGCCGGAGGACAACGACGTGGTCGCGGGCTGGGTCGCGCTGATCATCTTCGTCGGCCTGGCCCTCGCCGTGGGCCTGCTGGGCTGGGCGCTGACCAAGCAGCTCAAGCGCACCGACGCCAACCGCAAGGCCGGCGCCTTCGGCCCCGTCGACGACGACAACGACTCCAACCCCCAGCCCTGACGGCTGCCCACGGTGGTTGAGGAGGTTGCGCAGCAACCGTCTCGAAACCTCGTAAGCCGAGAGTCGGCGTCGATCCGGGCTGCTTGTCGGCTCGCCGGGTTTCGAGGCTCGTCGCTGGCGCTCCTCGCACCTCAACCAGCGTCGGGTGTCGGACGCGGCCGCGGTGGTTGAGGACGTTGCGCAGCGGCCCCCGACGGCGGTCGAGGAGGTTGCGCAGCGCGGCCCCACGGTGGTTGAGGAGGTTGCGCAGCGGCCCCCGACGGTGGTTGAGGAGGTTGCGCAGCAACCGTCTCGAAACCCCGTAAGCCGAGAGTCGGCGTCGATCCGGGCTGCTTGTCGGCTCACCGGGTTTCGAGGCTCGTCGCTGGCGCTCCTCGCACCTCAACCAGCGTCGGGTGGCGGACGCGGCCGCGGTGGTCGAGGAGGTTGCGCGGCGGCCCCCGACGGTGGTTGAGGAGGTTGCGCAGCAACCGTCTCGAAACCTCGTAAGCCGAGAGTCGGCGTCGATCCGGCCTGCTTGTCGGCTCGCCGGGTTTCGAGGCTCGTCGCTGGCGCTCCTCGCACCTCAACCAGCCAGTTCTCAGTCCTGGGTGGACTGTTGCTGGGCGACCTGCTGGTGGACGTCGGCCATGTCGAGGCCGCGGACGCCCTCGATGAGCTGGTCGAGGGCCGGGGCGGGGAGGGCGCCGGCCTGGGAGAAGACGAGCACGCCCTCGCGGAAGGCCATCAAGGTCGGGATGGACTGGATGCCGGCGGCGGCAGCGAGCTCCTGCTGGGCCTCGGTGTCGATCGAACCGAAGGTGATGTCGGGGTTCGCCTCGGAGGCGGCCTCGTACGTCGGTGCGAACTGGCGGCACGGGCCGCACCAGCCGGCCCAGAAGTCGACCAGGAGGATGTCGTCCTGCTGCACGTGGGTCGCGAAGTTCTCGGCGGTCAGCTCGATCGTGGCCATGCCCCCACGGTACGGCGCCGCCCTAGGCCCCGGCGGCGCAATCACGGGGAATCGTCGGCGCCGAGCCGGTACGCCAGACCCGCGGCGAGCGTGCGGGCCGACTCGACGGTGAGCAGCAGGCGCAGGCCCCGGAGGTCGTCGGACTCGATCGCCAGCCAGTCGACGGTCTCGCCGAGATGGCGCCCCCTCCGGACGACCAGCTCGTCCGCCGTGAGCGACGAGGTCATCGGGATCGTGTCGGTGCGTCCGGCGACGACGGGCAGGTACGACGCCTCGCCCTGGTGGTAGCGGTCCTCGGGGTGGTCGTCCTCGTGGTGCTCCCGCACGCACCACCGCGGACAGGGCTCGCCCAGCCAGCTCGGCGCCGGGTCGGCCCCCGGGGGCTGATGGTCGGATCGGGTCATGGGCGTGGTCTCCGGTGGCGAGCCTGCTTCTCACCACGACCGTAGAGAAGGGCGCCGACGGTGCGGTCCGGTCCGCGCCACTTCTCCACTGCGCTTCCTCGCCCAGGACGGAACTCCCATACGTAGATGACCATCTGTCTACCGCCGACGCGCGATGCTCGACGGGTGCCAGGCCGACGAGCTACCCCGACGTGGGAGGAGTTCGCCCGGGAGCTCGGGCACAACCTGGCCCGCGCGCGTGCCGCCAAGGGCATCAGCCAGGAGCGGGTGGCCCACATGGCCGGCATCACGGGCTTCACGTACCAGAAGTACGAGAAGGGCGAGTCGCGCCCCGGTCAGCCGATGAACCCGCAGCTGAGGACGCTCGTCGCGCTGAGCCAGGTCCTCGACGTACCGCTCGTGGAGCTGCTGCCCCCGACGTTCCCGGACGTCACCGGCGGACGCTGAACGTTCGTCCCGACCAACCACACATTCCCATACGCGTATGACCAATCGTGGTGGGTGTGGGGACGATGCTGGCCGGGTGCCTCGACGATCGACCCCGACCTGGGAAGAGTTCGCCCGGGAGCTCGGGCACAACTTGCGCCGCGCTCGAGCCGCCAAGGGGCTGAGCCAGCAACGGGTGGCGAACATGGCCGGCCTCACAGGCTTCACCTATCAGAAGTACGAGAAGGGCGAGTCGCGGCCCGGTCAGCCGGCGAACCCCCAGCTGAGGTCGCTCGTCGCGCTCAGCCAGGTCCTCGACGTGCCGCTCGTCGAGCTGCTGCCGTCGACGTTCCCGGACGCCACCGGCGGCCGCTGAGCGCCGGCCCGTGAGCAGGCCCCGGGGCGCACGCTCCCGGGGCCCGCTGGGATCGGCCGGTCTCGGGGCATGAACCCGTCCGATCCCGAGTCGTCGTCCGCGGCGCTATGGAAGGGGTATAGACGCCGCGGACGCTTCTCCCGCGCCAGATTCATCCACGCCGTACTCCGGCGGACAAGAGTGGACGGACGACCGGCCGAAGCGCACCGGCGATCTTGCGATCCGGGTGACAAATCGGCGGCCGGATCCTCACACCGCCGGCTCGGCCGGCAGCCGGATCCCGGTGAATCCCCACAGCGCCGTGGCCGTGGCGACCAGCCAGGAGGTGGCCGCGAGGGCCAGCGCGGTCACCGGCGGAAGCAGGCCGAGTACGGCGAACGGCAGCGCGAGCAGCATGAGCACCAGGGCGGTCGTGATCGCCCGTCGACGGGCGCGGCCCACGGAGAGGACGAGGGTCATCGCGTGCACCAGGTGGTCGACCGTCGCGCTGGCGGTGCAGGTGGCGCCCCGGTGCCGGACCGGACCGTGCAGGTCGTCGCACTCCACCACGACGAGGCTGACCGTCCCGTCGGTCTCGACGTGCACCAGCCCGACCGTGTCCCCGGCCATCGCCAGCTCGCGGGCGAGCCGGCCGGGCTCGGTTCCGGAGTGCCACACGGGGCTCGCCGAGAGCCGGGCCAGCCGGGCGATGCACTCCTCGCTGTCCGGGGACGCGAGGACGGGCGTGAGTCCCAGCCGGCGCAGCCGCCCGAGCTGCCCGGAGGCGTCGGCGCGCACCTCCTCGGCGAGGGTGATCCGGCCGAGCGGACGCTGGTCGACCTCGACGGCCACCGTGGTGCCGAACCAGGACCAGTCCACCGGGTCGGCGTGACCGATCCACGTGGGCTCGCCGACCCGCACCGGGTGCCGGTCGACCATCCCGCGGATGCCCAGACCGGGGAGATGCTTGACGTGGGTGACCCGGCCCCGCCCGGCGAGTTTCGCGAGGGCGTGCCCCACCGGGTCGTCGTACGAGTGCGCCAGGGCGCCGGCGAACCAGCGCACGTTGCGTTCGTGGTCGGGATCGTCGGCCTGGACGCCGGTGACGGTGAGCCGTCCGGTCGTCAGGCTGGCCAGGGGGTCCAGCACCAGGCTGTCCACTCGGCGCCACAGCTCCGAGGCGTCCGGGGCGATGGTGTGTACGCCGAGCCGCTGACCGACCCGGCGAGCGCGCCACTCGGGAAGCCACAGGGCGGCCATCAGTCCCACCGGAGCCGCGAGCAGGAGCACCGCCAGTGCGGGGGACAGTCCGTCTCGGCCGGTCGCCTCCCAGCCGGCCCAGGTCGCGCCGGAGCCGACCAGGTCCGCGCCCAGGACGGCGGTCGGGGGCAGGAGCCGGACGGGGAGCAGGGGGATCATGGGGCGGAGTCCCGGCTGCCGCGGAACAGCTCGAAGTCGCTCTGGTCGCCGCCCTTCCAGAGCGGGACGCTCGCCTTCAGCACCAGCATCAGCTGCATGACGAAGTCCGGGTCCCGGAGTGCTTCGCCGAAGAGCTCGTTGATCCGGCGCCAGCGGTAGCGGATCGTCTGCGGGTGTACGTCGAGCCGGGAGGCGATGGCCGGCGCGCTGTCCCGGGTCTCCAGCCAGGTCAGCAGGGTCTCGGAGAGGATCTCCCGCGAGTTGGGGGCCTCGGCGAGGAGCGGTTGGAGGAGACGCTGGCACAGCTGTCGGCGCATCGACGGCTCCGAGTGCAGCCACAGCTGGGTGAGGTGGTCCTCGCACCGGATCACGGACGCCGGCGGGATGACGCTCGCCTGGACCAGGTCGAGCGCACGGGTGGTCCACAGCAGCGCGGTGCCGGCCTCCGCGGCCGGGACCGCCCCGCTGATCACGACCCGCCGGTCGCTCCCGGACCGCTCGAAGACGCCGGCCAGCTCGTCGGCCGCCGGGGCCGGGCAGAGCACGTAGAGCCGGTTCCCCTCCTGGGTCCACAGCACGTCGGGCTCGTCCGGCACCGAGGGGCTGTCTCCGTGGAAGGAGACGGCGAGCGCCACGACCTCCGTCGGCAGGGGCCACTTCGCGTCGTCCGCGAGCTCGGCCAGCCGGAACGGGTCGACCCCGAGCGGGGCCAGGTGCGAGATCCGCCCGGCGGTGGTGGTGCGCAGGTAGTCGAGCAGGTGGTGACGCGCCCGCTCGGTGTCCGACGGCGGGCGCCCCACCCGCAGCGCGTGTCCGATCTGGAGCTCGGCGCGCAGGTGGTTGGTGTAGGCGGCGAGGTCGTTCGTCACGTCCCGCAGGGCCTGGGCCGGGTACCCCTGGGCCACGGCGTAGTCGGCGAGGTAGTTCCAGACCGCACGTGCCCCCACGGCGAACGCCGAGTCCAGGTTGACGCTGGTCGTGTCCTCCTGGGCCTCGCCCCACCCCATCCGGCGGAACAGCTCGTCCACCTTGCGCTGGGCCGTCGGACGCTGCGGCGAGGTGTCGAGGAAGGCATGGACGGCGGAGCTCGCCGCCATCGTCATCAGCTGGTGCCGTTGACCTCCCGGAGGGCCGGCGTACGCCGGGACCTGGGCGCGCACGATGTCGACGATCGGGTCGATCATCTCCAGCAGCACCGCGCGGAACGGGTGGCCGCTCGCGGAGACGACCGGCTCCGGGGACAGGAGCGAGGTGTCCGTCATGGGTGGCAGGTCGCTCGGGTCGAGTTCTGCGGACTCGGCAGGCTCCTGCTCGGGCTCTGCGTCATGCGGCCTCTCGTCGTTCATGAGCTCAGGCGCTTCTCGGTGGGGTCGTCAGGGGTACGACGTGCCGACCGCCCGCGGAGGATTCCGCGGGCGGCGTACCCGCGCACTGGTTCGCTCGCTTCACGTCACGACGAGGTGGGGGAGCACCGAGACGGCTCCAGGGTCGTGGTGCGGCGCGGCGGGGGCGCGGCCCGAGAGGCGTGCTGTCGTCACGGAGCGTCCGGCGGCGTGGCCGGGGGCTGCGGGGGAGGCGGCGGCGGGGGAGGCGGCGGGGGAGGCGGCGGGGACACGTCGAAGGTGATCGTGATCTCGAAGTCCGGCGTCTGCGGCCCTTGCTGGCGCTGGTTCAGCTCCGTCCTCCACAGGTAGCCGAGCGCCGGCAGCACGGACCCGAGCACGGCCGTCTGGTTCGGGGTCAGCACGTTCTGCTGGAGGATCGGCTGGAGCGGCACCAGGCGCTGGCGCAGCGTGGAGGGAGAGATGTTCAGGGCCTTGGCGTGCTGCTGCATCGTGCTGGGCGTCGTCAGCACCCGGTGCAGGGTGCGGGCCAGTTCGATCCGGTGCGGGAGGGGCGTGGCGATCAGCGGGCCGAGGTGCGGTGTGATCTGCTCCAGCACCGCGAGGGGGATGTCGGAGGGCGAGTGCGGCCGACAGGGGAACGACGCGAGCGGGCAGGCCCACCCGAGGCGGACCATGCGGGCGAGCAGCAGCGCCGAGTGGTAGGCCCGCACGAGGTCGTGGACGGGTACGGGCCCCACGTTCACCCCGATGAGCACCGGCCCCGGCCCACTGCCGGATGCCCGCATGAAGCTGGCCGGGTGCACGAAGACGAGGTGGTCGGTCGCGGGGATGATCACCCCGTCGTCGGGGTTCGCGTCCGGGGGGATCACGGTGGCGTTCGGGGCGTCAGGCGTGGGGATGGCGACCTGCACCGTCACGCAGGCGTGCTGGACGCGGGTCCCGAAGTGCTGGATCAGCTCGTGGTAGAGGAAGGGCGCGACGTTGTCGGGAGACCCCGTCGACGCCGCGTCGGGCGCCGTCGGGTGCTGGGGGTGGTGCCGGTGGTCGTCGGCCGGACGCAGGTAGTCGGTGTAGCGCCGCAGGCTCGTGTGCAGGGCCACGGTGTGGAAGCCGAGGACGGGATGCCGGGAGATCTGCTCCCGGATGGTCGTGGCGACGACCGCCAGCAGGCTCTCGGTCGTCCCCTCGGCGACCTGGGAGGCGGCCTCGGCGTGGCCGACCCGTCGGAACAGTTCGGGGGCGGAGAGGCTGGTCACCGGCTGGGTGGCCGCGAGCAGTGCGAACTCGTGCACCGCGACCGTGGCGACGTGGTGAGCCAGCCGCCGGGCGACAGGGCTGCACGCGTCGGCCTGCACCTGCCCCGCGTACCGTTGGGCCAGGCGCTGCGAGTCGGCTGAGGCGCTCAGCAGCGCAGCGCTCGCCTCGGGCGCGAGACGGTCCAGCGCAAGTCGCTTGCGCAGCTCTCGCAGCATCTGGTGATCGAGCGGCCGAGAATGGGACATCACGACTCCTTGTCCAGCAGAGCTCGGTTCCCGCCTCGGTTGCTAGCGCGACCGACGATGCGAGAACCGCCGAAGGTAACTTCACGCCCCTTCACCCGGAAGGTCACGCGAGTTGGCGAAATTGTGTGAGGAGCGTCACGAAATTGCTCACCCGGGTGACAAGATCCGTCAGCGACCCGGTTGGACGCCTGCGTGCGGGGCACCTCGCGGCCGGGCGAAACGTCGCCTCGCGGATGCCGTCGGTTGCCGAGGGACCGGCGCGTCGGCGCCGGCCCCTCGGCGTGGTGCCGGTGGATCAACGGACGCGGATGCGGCGCTGGATCGGCAGGTACGACGCGTCCCCGCGGTAGCGGACCGTGACCCGCGCCCGCTTCGCCGCCACCTTCCTCGGGACGCGCACGACCACCGTGCCCTTGGTGAGCTTCCGGGTGCTCGTCCAGCCTCCCGGGCCACGCACGACCACGGAGCCCGTCGCGGCACCCGCCCTGCCCTTCACGCGGATCCTCAGCCGACCCTTCGAGGGCACGGCCAGGCTCAGCGTGGGGTTGACCCGGGTCGGCGGCTGGGTGGTGGGTGGTGCGGTCGTGGGTGGTGCGGTGGGAGTGGGGGTGGGGGCGCTCGGGATCAGGATCTCGTTGGAGGTCGCGGAGCCCGGGATGATGCCGTCGCCGGTGGCGTCGAGGCGGACGCTGATGCGATGGCCGACGTCCGCGGTGGTGATGGTGTAGTGGGTTCCGGTGGCGTTCGCGATGGGCGCGCCGTCACGGAGCCACTGGCGTTGCATGTCGAGGACGGCACGGGCGTTCCGCCAGCTGCCGCGGTCGCTGCTGAGGATGCCTCCGGGGCGGAGGGCGGAGCCGGTGCTGATCCGGGGCGGGATGGTGTTGATGGCGGCGCAGGAGCCCTCGGTGGTGATCGGTCCGCCGTTGATGCAGGAGCGTTCGATGGGCACGGTGGCCTGCTGGGTGAGCAGGTCGCGCGGGGCGAGGGAGAACTGCTGCCAGTGGGCCGGCATGGGGGACTGGTCCTCGTCCCGGACGATGTGGTGGAAGCCGACGTTGACCCAGGCCACGGGGTCGGTCAGCGGCTCGGTCTCCGCCTCCACGTAGTCGGGGACGGAGAGGTTGGGGCACCCGAGGTTGAGGTTGTCGGAGGCGTACTCCTGGCAGGCGTGGTTGTTGGTGAAGCTGACCTTCGGGCGGGTCAGGTCGTCGTACGGGTTCTGGATCGCGTCGTTGACGATCTCGTACGAGCGCGGGTGACCATCGGCGTTGGGTGAGGTCGGGTTGAACACCCGCCACCAGGTCTGGGGGTCGGGGTCGTCAGCGGCGTTGAACGCCTCGGTCCGGATGGTGCCGACCCCTTCGATGCGGGCGGGCTGGGCCGGGTCGGGCTGGCTGTAGTCCCACTGCTCGACCTGCTGCTCGCCGTCGCCCGTGTGGGTGCCGATGCCGAAGTCGACGCGGTAGACGGCGTTGTGCCAGTGCGACTGCGAGTAGCGGGTGGGGTCCTCGCCGGCGGGGTTGATCGGCCATCCGATGGCGGCGTCGTGGTCGAAGAGGAAGTCGGACGGGGCGAGGTCTCCCGTGGCGCCGAGGCCGACCGTGATGGTGCCCTGGTCGCTGAGGGTGACCTTCTGCTGGTACTCGTACCAGCTGATCTTGGTCATGGAGGAGATCTCCAGGGCGCGGCCCTGCTGGACGTAGCTGTCGCTGCGCATCTCCATGGTCTCGTGGGAGGCCCAGCCGAGCCCGGTGCCGATCTCGTCAAGGCAGATGCCGGGGATGGTCCGCTCGACGAGCTCGTAGCCGAAGATGAACGACTGCTCGACGTCCATGGTCTCGCCGGGGCAGAGCTTGTCGTTCTGCCGGAGCAGGCTGTAGCCGCCGAAGCCGAAGCTGGTGAGGTCGTTGTAGGCGATCATGCCGCCGTCGTACGGCACGGCGAGCTGGGCCAGGTAGAGCGAGTCGACGACCGGCAGCCACTCGCTGGACGTCGTCGGGCCCGGTGCCGGGCGGAAGTGGATCTGCTCGAGGACGAGGCCCTTGACGTTGTCGCTGCGCACGCACATGGCCCAGGCCGAGCCGGTCTCGAGGGTGCGGACGACCTGGGCCGAGCCGCAGCCCAGGTCGGGTGCCTCGGGGGCCGGGGCGGCGGTGGCGGGACCGGCCACGGCGGTGATCGAGGCGGTGGCGGTGACCGCGAGGGCGAGCAGGCGCCGGAAGCGGTGGTGGCGGATGGGCTGGTCAGCGCGCATTGTTCTGCTCCTCCAGGCCGGTGCGGATCACCGTGCGGGTGCTGAGGTCGACGACGAAGTCCTGGGTGTTGAGGTACTCCCCGGTGGGCAGCGCGATCAGCAGCTGGAGGCAGCGGTGCTGTCCGCAGACCTGGGTCTCCTCCGCGGTGGGACGAGCGGCGTCGGGGAGCCAGGCGCCGCCCATGGCGGAGACCTGGCCCGGGTTGAGCAGGGGGGCGCCGTTGACCTGGCCGTACTGCGCGACGAACGACAGGATCGGCTTGGCGGTGATGGCCAGCTCGAGCGCGGTCGCGGTCTCGGTGTCGGTCGGCGGGAGCTGGAGCTCCTGGGTGGCCTGCTGCTGGACCACGGTGTCGTGGGTCAGGTCGACCAGCAGCTGGTGGAGCTCATCGGCGGTGTAGTCGTAGAGCGCCACGACGACACGTCGGTCCGAGGTGCGTTGCGAGAGCGGCGGCAGGTCCGCCGCGACCGGCTCCCCGCCGGGCTCGCCCAGGAGGTCGCGTGCCTGCTCGGGCATCGCCTCGCGTGCGAGGTGGAAGGCGTAGCCACGCTCCCCGGCACTCAATGGCTCGTGAGGCTCGCGCAGCCGGGGAGCGGTCTCGGGCAACGACCCGTCACCGACCGTCCGGAACTTCGCGTCGGCGTCCCGGGGGGCGCCCGCTACGGGACCTCCGGGGGCCGCGAACGTGGGTAGCAGTACGGCGCCCAGGACGCCGCCGACGCTGAGCGCGACAGCGGCCACCAGTGCCCGACGATGCCGGCGAGGAGGGGATGCCATGACGAACTCCTGATGCTCGTGGCCGGTGGTCTCCGGCCTTCCGTTCCGGCGATCAGTTCAGCGCAGGAGCGAGCCTCGCAGTCGAGTGCGGAGCCAAGTCGGCAGAGCGAGAGCGCAAAAGTTGTGAGCCCCATCACAACTTGAGTGACGAGCGAGGATCGTCAGGGCCGCCATGACGTTCTGAGTAGGACGGCGATTCACCGTCAACGGCACCGAGGCCGGGGTCCACCTGACGGTGGACCCCGGCCTCGGCCGGGTTCTGCTGTGGCTCAGGCCTTGAACTTGGCCTTGCCGGTGGACGCCTTCACCTTGGCGTTGCCGGCGTACTTCAGGGTGGCGGTGTACTTGCCGCGCTTGACCTTCTTGAAGGTGGCCGTGGCCTTGCCCTTGGCGTTGACCTTGACGGTGACCTTCTTCTTGGTCTTGCCCTTCAGGGTGACGGTCACCTTGCCGGCCGGGGAGACGCCCTTGGCGGTCTTCACCGTGATGGCGATCGTGACCTTCTTGGCGATCTTCTTGGTCTTGCCGGTGGCCTTGGCCTTCCCGGAGACCTTCGAGGAGGCCTTGACGACCGGAGTCGTGGCCGCTGCGGCGACCGGCGCGGTGGCCGCGGAAGCCGACACGAGGGTCTGGCCGTCGCGGGTCGCCGTGGTGCGGTAGCTGATCGCCTTGCCGACCAGGGCCGCGTCGAGCGGGAGGGTCGTCGCGGTCTTGCCGGCGATCGGAGTGGCGCCGGCGTACCACTGGCCGGTGGCGGTCTCCGGGGTCAGCGAGAACGTGGCCGGCGTCGCCGTCAGCGTCTGGCCGGCCCGCGCCTGACCGGTGACCACCGGCTTCGTGAGCTCGCGGTAGGTGGTGACGATGGCGGCCATGTGTGGGGTCATCCCGACGCCCACGGAGATCGCGGACACCGGCTGACCGTCGAGCACCCCGGGGATCTGTCTGACCGGAGCCTCGGCCTCCGCACCGAAGACGTGGATGGTGCCGTCGGCGGTGAGGGCAGCAAGGACGTTGCCTGTCATCCCGCCCAGGGAGAGGCTCGTCACCGTGGTGGCGGGGGTGAGCCCGTCGAAGTCCAGGACGTCGTCGGGGATCCCCGCCTCGTCGCCCCAGATTTGGATTGTGCCGTCCTCGAAGACGACTGCGCTGTAGCTCGCCGCCGCGGCGATCTTCGTCACCTTCTTGCCGCCGAGGTCGGGCACGTCGAGGGATTCGGTGCCGTCGTTCCAGCCGACGACCGAGCCGTCGGCGCGGAGAGCCAGTACGTTGTTCGGCTTCGCGGCGACGTCGACGAGGTTGGTCAGTCCGGCCGGGGTCTCGAGGAAGGGGGCGTTCCCCCAGGTGGTCAAGGTGCCGTCCGTTCGCACGGCGTATCCGGTGCCGGTGATCATCGAGATCGCCTTCGCGCGGAGGTCGGCCGGGACCTCGCTGAACGCGGGGCCGAAGCCGCCCCAGGCGGTGACGCGGCCGTCGGTGTGGATGATGGCGCCTTGGAATCGATCCAGGGCGATGGTTGCCGCGTCTGTGATCCCGGTCGGGGCGTTCATGACTTCGAGGCCGGGGCCGCCCCATACTCGAACCGTGCCATCGAGCGTGACGACCCCGGTCGCCGTGTTGCTGGAAGCAACCGACCGCACGTCCCCGGTGAGGTCCTCGGGGATGTCGATGGCCGGGCCGGATTCGGCGTCCTCGTCATCGCCCCAGGCCACGAGCGCACCGGCGCCCGCCGGCGATGGGGCGGTGACGGAGTGGGCCGGGACACCGACCGCTCCGACGATGAGGGCGCTGGCCGCCGTGGCGGCCAGAAGGTTGCGCAATCGCATGTCTGTCTCCCAATTCAGGCGCAAGGAGGGCTCCCTCCCAGGTGTGCGCCGATCTTGCTGAAGGGAAGGGGGTATGGGTGGCGAGTGGGCCGAAGTCGGCGCAGAGAACCCGGAAAGTTGTGAGGCGGCTCACAACTCGATGAGGTCGGCATCCGTGATGCGGCCGGAGTGGAGGCCGGGCAGGTAACCCGGCGACAGATCTGTCGCCGGGCCACCGACCGGGTGGTCAGGCAGTCTGGCGGAAGTCGATGCCAGTGGTCGTCCCGGAGGCGACTCGGACGTCGTACTTGATGTTGTTCAGCCTGAGGCCCCCGGTCATCAGGCTGAGGCACGCGGGAGTCTGCTGGGAGTAGGTGAGGCCATCGCCATTCAGGATGAGCTCTTGGTAGGCGACCCCGCCGACGGTCTTGACCGCCTCGTCGAAGTAGGCGTCGATGTCCCCTGAGAGCTTGGCCGCGCAGGAACTCCCGCTGAGCAGCATCGTGAGGCACTGGGACGCGACCGACGCTCGACCCTCGACGCGGCTGAAGGCCGGACCGGGCCCTGTGTCGACCGTGCCGTCGTGGACGTTGGGGCCAGTGTCCTGAACGTTGGGAGTGTCAGGAAAGTCAAGAGTCATGACGCACCCGGGCGTGATCGAGATCTTTCCGTTGACTCCGAGCGGGGTCGCGCAGGTGAGGTCGAGGGTGGAGAGCGTCATGTCGCGGACGCCCGTCGTCAGGGGCCGAGGGCCACGGGTCACAGTTCCCGCCATACTGCCGACCGCGCAACCGGCGTCGAATCCGAAGATGGAGTAGGTCTTGGTGCCGGCTCTGAAGACGCCGTCCATGGCAACGGTGCCGACGGTGCGGTCGCCGTTGACTTCGACCGCGGCCACGGCGCCCCCGGTCGGCAGTGCTGGCAACGTCTGACGGAAGTCGATGCCGGTCGTGGACCCGCCGGTGACCTGCAGGTTGAAGGTCATGTTGTTGAGGGTGATGCTGCCGCCCGCCACGCCGAGGCAGGACGGGGTCTGCTGACGCATGGTCAGGCCGGGGCCGTCGAGGACCAGCTTCTGGTAGCGGACACCGCCGACGGTCGTGATGGCCTCGTCGAAGGAGGCGCCCACGTCGCCGTCGATCCGGTAGGTGCACCCGCCGGAGCGGGTGACGGTGATGCACGCGTGCGGGATCGAGAGTCTGCCCCGGACGGCGTGAAAGCTCGCGCCGAGGTTGTAGGGGCCGGTGTCCACGGTGCCGTCGTGGACGTTGTCATCGTAGAAGTTCGCTCGGAGGACACAGCCGGGGGTGATGGTCCACGTGTCGGTGTAGATGGCGTAGGCGCACGGCATGTGCAGGGAGGAGAACCCGAAGTCGTGGGCACCTGCGGGCAAGGGGCGCGCGCTGCGGTTGACGGTCCCAGCGAGGGTGCTGTGCGTGCAGCTGGTGGTGAACCCGGTGAGGTCGTGGGTGTAGGTGCCGCCGGCGAAGGTGCCGTTGACGGGGACTGGGTTGTTGGGCAGAGACTGGACGCCGTTCACCTCGACGAAGACGATGGGCCCGCCGGTGGGGGGGTCGGCTTGGGAGGTGGGGGTGAGGCTGAGAAGTCCGGCCGCCAGGACGGCGGCGCCAACTATCAGTGCCTTGCGCAGTTGCATGGGGGTTGCTCCGTTTGTTCGGGGGAGATGGTGCCGGGGGCGGCACCAGCCGCATCCTTCGGGGCGGCGAGGCGCCCGAGCACAGGAACGGGGCACGTGCGTTCGGGTTTCATCACGCGGGTGACAACTTCCGCGATCAGGTCGGACGCGACCTCAGGCGCGTATGTCTCCGATGCGGCGACCGGCTTACGGTGTGCCGGAAGTCACGCCGTGAGGCGTGTTCGGCGGACAGTTGGTGGAGGAGTGGCTATGCGAGGACGGTTGGCGCGACGTGGGGTGGCCATCGCCGCAGCTCTGGCGCTGAGTGCGGCGGCGGGCGCGGTGCCGGCGGGGGCCGAGCCGGATCCAAGTGAGACAGTGCCGCTATCTGTTCCAGGAGCGGCGGTGTCGTTGGCACAGTCCGGCGAGTTGGTCGTGTGGAGCCAGGACGGTCGCCAGTCGACCCTGCCGGCCTCGCTCTCCGGCGTCGCGGTCTCGCAGGTGGTGCTGCCCATGAACGCCGGCCTGGCGTTGACGGCGGACGGTCGGGTCGTGGGGTGGGGTGCCAACCTTGATCGGCTGCAGCAGGTGCCGGCCGCGGTGGCTGCCACCAAGGTTGCGCAGATCGCGACCACGAACCTCCACGCCGGAGCGGTGACGCGTGATGGGCGGGTGCTCATGTGGGGTCGAAAAATGTCAAACCTCAACCCGTTGGACGTGCCGAGCGGCTTGCGCGACGTCGCCCAGTTGGCGGTCACCGCTAACGCCGCGATCGCCCTGAAGCGCGACGGCTCGGTCGTCGCGTGGGGTCGGAACCTCAACGGGATCACCGACGTCCCGGCCGGCCTGAAGGCGACGGCCGTCGTTGCAGGAAGCACGACAGCGTATGCGCTGACCGACGAGGGCACCTTGGTGCGTTGGGGTAACAACGCGACTGCCCCTCTTCCCGCGGCCGTTCAGCAACCGGGAAATGTCAAGGCCATCGCGGCTGCCGCCAACGGGGCTTTGGCATTGCTGGCGGACGACACTCTGGTGTCCTTCGATGGGGCTCTACTCGTTGACGTTCCCTCAGAGGTTCAGGGTCGGGGGCCGCTGCTGCTAGCGAACGGTGGCGACGATCTGGAGTTCGCGATCGTGGATCGGGATCGTGCTATTCACCACTGGATGAATTTGAGCGGTGGCCCCGATGAGGTCCCCTCGGACCTGGATGGTCGTCCGATTACGCACATCGCGTTGGGTCCGTATTCGGGCGGGCCGTCGACCACCGGCGGAGTCGTCATCCAGAAGATGCTGCGTGCGGAGCTCCCGCAGGTGCGTGGGTCGGTCCGGGTCGGGGCGGTGTTGACCGGCGTGCCCGGCACGTTCTCGGACGAACCGGACTCCGTGCAGAGCCAGTGGCTGGTCGGAGGTGCACCGGTGCCCGGCGCGGGAAGCTCCCTGGCGGTGACCGCGGCGATGGTCGGCAAGTCCATCACGTATCGCTCGACCGCCTCTAAGACCGGGGAGTCCCCGGTGTCATCGTCCTCGGCGGGCGTCACGGTACCTCCGGTCGTCGTACCCCCGGTTGCGTCGTCGACGAAGATCGTCAAGGTCGTGGTGGCGAAGAAGGCCGCCAAGGTGACCGTGACGGCGAAGGTCCGTGCGACGCGTCCCGCGACGGGCAAGGCCGTGGTGACGATCAAGAAGGGCAAGAAGGTCATCGTGTCGAAGACCGTCAACGTGCCGGCCTCCGGCGCGGCCAAGCTGACGGTCGGCAAGTTCTCGAAGCTTGTCGTCAAGAAGACGAAGGCCAAGGGCAAGAAGGCCAAGACCGCGCACCGCGGGAAGTACACGGTGAGCGTCAAGTACCTCGGGAACAAGCAGGTGAAGCCCAGCGCCGGAAGCGGGAAGTTCACGGTCAAGAGGTAGTCGCGGAAGCCGAAGCCAGCGTTCCTTGGGCACGCGGCGCCCCGAATTGGCGCCGCCTTAGGTCAAATGGTCACCGGACTCGAAGGCAGGGCTAGGAGCGAGTCGGAGACCGGACGTTGGCCCGGCGGCAGGAGCCACCAGCCCCGGGCCAACGTGTTGATGGACTATGCGTTGTGTTGCACTGGACGGGTCATCGGAAGTCGATGGCGCCCGATGTGGTGGTCGGCAGGTTGAATTTCATCTGGTTGAGGGTGATGCTGCCGGCCACGATGCCGAGGCAGGCGGGAGTCTGGTTGCGGAGCACTAGGCCGGAACCCTTGAACATGAGCTCCTGGTAGTTGACTCCGCTGACGGTCTTGATGGCCTCATCGAACTCAACCGCGACGTTGCCGTCGGCGCGGGCGGTGCAGGAGCTTCCCGTGAGGGTCTTTGTCAAACATTTCGACGCGATGTTCGCTCGGCCCAGGACGTTGTGCAGCTTCGGCTTGGAGGTCGATCCCGCCCATTTGCCGCTGTCGATAAGGCCAGCGTGGACGTTGTCGTTGAGCGGGGACTGCTTGACGTTGCCGGCTGTCAGGTTGACAACGCAACCTGCGTTCAGCGCGATGACGGAGTTGATCCCCAGCGGGGTCGGGCACGTAAGTGTGAACGTGCTGATGCTGGCAACCGTCCCGCCAGAGGTGAAAGGACCTCGGTTGACGTTGCCGGCGGCGGTGCCGCCGGCGCACGAGGTGGTGAACCCGAGGGCATCGAAGGTCATGGTGCCGCTCTTGAAGGAACCGGAGACCGGCACGGTACCGGCGGTGCCGTTGCCGTTCACCAGGATCTGGGTGATGTCGCTCCCGGTTGGGGACGAGGCCTGGGTGGAGGGGGTAAGTACGAGCAGTGCGGCCGTGGAGGCGGCGACTGTGGCGATGACGGCCTTGCGCACGTTCATAGGTCTTCTCCCTAGTCGTGGGGGTGGGGTGTCGGGGCCGACACCGTGGCGGCATCCTGCGTGAGGTGAATGCCGCCGGGTAAGGGAGACGGCGGTTTTCAGGGACAAGCTGGCGGCTTCCGTCATACCTGGGGGCGTCGGGTTGCGGGGTGCCTGTGCGCTGGGCTATGCAGTGACGTTGTGGATGCCATGAGATGAGTCCGCTCAGATCGATGGAGATCGCTGGCAAACACAAGTGGCCCGGCGGCAGGGATACCTGTCGCCGGGCCACGGGTGTCATTGCCCACTGGAGGTTCGGGGCACGGATGGGTTATCGGAAGTCGATGTTCCCGGTCGTGGTGGTGGGGAGGTTGAACGTGATCTGGTTGAGGGTGACGCTGCCGGACATGAGGCCGAGGCAGGCCGCGGTCTGGTTGCGCAGGGTGAGGCCGGGGCCCTTGAGGATGAGCTCCTGGTAGTTGACGCCGCTGACGGTCTTGATGGCCTCGTTGAACTCGACCGCGACGTTGCCGTCGGCACGGGCGGTGCAGGAGCTGCCGGGCAGAGTCACCGCTACGCACTTCGAACCAATCGATGCGCGGCCCAGTGCGTTGTGGAGCTTTGGCTTGGGTGTAGTGCCCGCCCACTTGCCGCTGTCGATGAGGCCCGGGTGGACGTTGTCGTTGAATGGTGTCTGCTTGACGTTGCCCATGGTCACGTAGATAAGGCAGCCGGGACTCACTGTCATGTTGGCGTTGATGCCCAGCGGAGTAGGGCAGCTGAGGGAGAGGGTACTGAGGCTGAAGGCGGTGCCGCCGGAGGTGAACGGGCCGCGGTTGACGTTGCCGGCGACGGTGCCGCCGGCGCACGAGGTGGTGAACGCGAGGGCGTCGAAGGTGAGGTTGCCAGCCTTGAGGGTGCCGGAGACCGCAACGGTTCCGGCGGTGCCGTTGCCGTTGATCGGGATCTGGGTGATGTCGCTCCCGGTCGGGGACGAGGCCTGGGCGGAGGGGGTGAGCACGAGCAGCGCGGCCGCCGAGACGGCGGCTGCGGCGGTGATGGCCTTGCGCAGATTCATGAGCTGCTCCCTGGTGATGTGGGTGAAGGTGTCAGGCTTGACACCGTCGATGGAATCCTCCGCGAGTCGAGTGCGGCCGGGTAGGGGAGATGGCGGCTGTCAGGGAAACGCTGGCGCTTTCCGTCACACCTGGGTCGAAGGTGTTGCGGAGTGCTCGCGCGCTGGTCTAAAAGGCGCATGCGCCCTTCGGGCAGAGCCGCTCAGATCGGCGTTTGATCCAAGGCCGTGCGTCGCACGGGAACGGACGAGTGGCCGGGCGCGGCAGGGATACCTGTCGCCGGGGCCACGGGTGTCATTGCCCACTGGAGGTTCGGGGCACGGATGGGTTATCGGAAGTCGATGTTCCCGGTCGTGGTGGTGGGAAGGTTGAACGTGATCTGGTTGAGGGTGACGGCGCCGCCCCAGATACCGAGGCAGGCAGGAGACTGGTTGCGCAGGGTGAGGCCGGGGCCCTTGAGGATGAGCTCCTGGTAGTTGACGCCGCTGACGGTCTTGATGGCCTCGTCGAACTCGACCGCGACGTTGCCGTCGGCACGGGCGGTGCAGGAGCTACCGCTCATGGCCATCGTCACGCACTTGGAGGCGATGGCCGCGCGGCCCAGGACGTTGTGCAGCTTCGGCTTGGGAGTGGAGCCCGCCCACTTGCCGCTGTCGATGAGGCCCGCGTGGACGTTGTCGTTGGGCGGGGTCTGCTTGACGTTGCCCATGGTCACGGTGGCGAGGCAGCTGGCGTTCAACGCGATGGTGGCGTTGATACCCAGCGGGGTGGGACAGGTGAGGGAGAGGGTACCGAAGCTGAAGGCGGTGCCGCCGGAGGTGAACGGGCCGCGGTTGACGTTGCCGGCGACGGTGCCGCCGGCGCACGAGGTGGTGAACCCGAGGGCGTCGAAGGTGGCCGTGCCGCTCTTGAAGGCGCCGGAGACCGCAACGGTGCCGGCGGTGCCGACGCCGTTCACCTGGATCACGGTGATGTCGCTCCCGGTCGGGGACGAGGCCTGGGCGGAGGGGGTGAGCACGAGCAGCGCGGCCGCCGAGACGGCGGCTGCGGCGGTGATGGCCCTGCGCAGATTCATGAGTTTGCTCCTCGGTCGGGAAGGGTGACGCCGTGCATAGCTAGGGCGATCGGGTCGTGGGACGCCTGTGTGCTCGGCGAAAGGAATAGGTTCCGAACGCCGTCTAGCGAGGAGACCGCTCAGCTCGACGGAGACCGCCGGCTGCGGGCGGGCAGACAGACCAGTGGCCCAGCGACAGGGAATTTCCTGTCGCCGGGCCACGGTGTCATTGCCCTACCGCGTGGTGGGGCGCGAACGGATCATCGGAAGTCGATGGCGCCCGTCGTGGTGGTGGGGAGGTTGAACTTGATCTGGTTGAGGGTGACGCTGCCGGACATGAGGCCGAGGCAGGCCAGGGTCTGGTTGCGCAGGGTGAGGCCGGGGCCCTTGAGGATGAGCTCCTGGTAGTTGACGCCGCCGACGGTCTTGATGGCCTCGTCGAACTCGACCGCGACGTTGCCGTCGGCACGGGCGGTGCAGGAGCTACCGCTCAGGGTCACCGTCACGCACTTGGAGGCGATGGCCGCGCGGCCCAGGACGTTGTGCAGCTTCGGCTTGGGAGTGGAGCCCGCCCACTTGCCGCTGTCGATGAGGCCCGCGTGGACGTTGTCGTTGAGCGGGGCCTGCTTGACGTTGCCCATGGTCACGGTGGCGAGGCAGCTGGCGTTCAACGCGATGGTGGCGTTGATACCCAGCGGGGTGGGACAGGTGAGCGAGAGGGTACCGAAGCTGAAGGCGGTGCCGCCGGAGGCGAACGGGCCGCGGTTGACGTTGCCGGCGACGGTGCCGCCGGCGCACGAGGTGGTGAACCCGAGGGCGTCGAAGGTGGCCGTGCCGCTCTTGAAGGCGCCGGAAACCGCAACGGTGCCGGCGGTGCCGACGCCGTTCACCTGGATCTGGGTGATGTCGCTCCCGGTCGGGGACGAGGCCTGGGCGGAGGGGGTGAGCACGAGCAGCGCGGCCGCCGAGACGGCGGCTGCGGCGGTGATGGCCTTGCGCAGATTCATGAGTTGCTCCCTGGTTGTGGGGGTGGTGTCGGGGTCGACACCGTGGGCGGCATCATGCGCGGCCCCAGCGCTACGGAGACAAGGGAAACAGCGGCTATCCGGGAAACCCTGGCGCTTTCCGTCACACCTGACCTGATCGGGTTGTCTGCGGCTGTGCACTGTGCTAGCGCGGCTTTTTCCTCGCCCTTGGATGCGCCGTTTGTCGCCAGGGTCACAAGTGTTGTCACGAGGGTCACAACTGTGGAGGCCGATTGCTGTGAATCTTGCCGACCCGGTTGCCGAGCCTCGCGTGCTGACCGAGGTTGGGCACATGCGACGCAAGATCTGGACGCGCTCCGGTCTCGGGCTGGTGCTTCTGGCGGCCCTGTTGACGACCGCGCAGTCCTCCCAGGCCGATGAGTGGTACCCGGGGCTTCCCGACGCCAGCTTCGGCACGTGGGCCAACACTTCTCAGGGCGGGCTCTCCTATGCGCGGCGCGCCAAGCAGTGGTTCCGCACGCCGGCCGCGATGACGGCGGCCGAATATGCCATCGGCCAGGAGCCCGACGACGGCTCGAAGCAGTGGATCCGCGCCGAGGCCTACTTCGTCTCGCCGAAGGGGGCGCCGGCCAACTACGGATACCTGGAGCCGATGACGGTGCGGTCCGTGGGGTTCGGGCTGATGCCGGTGGAGGCCACCGTGCAGATCAGCCAGCGTCGAGCCGGCAACTACCCCGTCCCGGTCAAGGTGCTGATGAGGACGCGTCTCTATTCGAGCACGGGCGGTGTCCTATGGGATCGCCAGTCCTTCCCGACCAACGTCATCGAGGACAGCATGAACGTCCGGATCGTGTCGGTGCGGGTCGACGGCGTGGATCTGGGGCTCAACGGAGACTGCCGGACCGTCACCCCGGCGCCGGTCAGGATGACCACGCCCGCCTATGACCGACCGATCGAGAACGACGTCGAGTGGTATCGCACCCACGACCCTGCCACGTACTACCACCCGATGTTCGGGGGGCAGTTGACGGGGTCGATCACGATTCCGCCCTTCACGGGGTGCACGACCAAGGCGGGCGACGACCTGTCACGACTGATGACCCTGTCCGTCTCAGGGCCCGACAATCCTGTGGCGGCCCGGACCGGGTGGTCGTGCGAGTTCGTCGTCAACGGCGCTCTGGGGCCGACGCCGCCGGGAGCGTCGAACCCGAAGCTCGGTGGCGAGGTCGGTGGGCGGGCTTCGGGCTTCGCGGACACCTGCCCGGGGCCGAAGCCGTTCGAGTATCCCGCACGCGGGAGCGAATAGACCTGACCCGAGCGCGCATGTTGTCACAGTGGTCACAACATGCGGCTCAGGTCCGACCCGATCTCGGTGTTCGCGCCTGATCGAGCGCCGCGGTGTTGCAGCCTGTCCTCGGCGGCAGGTGACCGCGGTCACAGGTCGCGAGCAATGACCGCGCAGCTCCCACAGATATCAACCGGCCCGTGCAGGGCCGCCCTACGAATCCAGGAGGCCCTCCCGTGGGCGGATCGGTCGAAGTCATCGGACTCAGCAAGACGTATGGACGCCAGAACATCTGGCACGACGTCACGCTGACCCTGCCCCCGGGTGAGATCACCGCGATGATGGGTCCCTCGGGCACCGGCAAGTCGGTGTTCCTGAAGTCGATCATCGGGCTCACCGAGCCCGAGGAGGGCCAGATCCTGATCGACGGGGTCGACATGGTCTCGGCCCGGGAGTCGCGCCGCCTCGAGCTCCGCAAGAAGTTCGGCGTGCTCTTCCAGGACGGCGCTCTCTTCGGCTCGCTGAACGTCTTCGACAACGTGGCCTTCCCGCTGCGCGAGCACACCAAGCTCAGCGAGTCCAAGATCCGCGACGTGGTGATGGAGAAGCTCGACATGGTCGGGCTGGTCGGGCAGGAGCACAAGCTGCCCGGCGCGATCTCCGGCGGCATGAAGAAGCGGGCCGGCCTGGCGCGCTCGCTGGTCACCGACCCGGAGATCATCCTCATCGACGAGCCCGACTCGGGCCTCGACCCGGTGCGTACGTCGAACCTGGCCGAGCTGCTGATCGAGGTCAACGCGGCCACCGACGCCACGATGCTCGTCGTCACCCACAACATCGAGCTCGCACGCACGCTGCCCGACAACCTCGGCATGCTCTACCGCCGTGAACTGGTGATGTTCGGTCCGCGCGAAGCGTTCCTGCTGACCGACCACCCGGTCGTGAGCCAGTTCATGAGCGGAGACCCGGACGGCCCGATCGGGATGAGCGAGGAGGCCGACCACAAGCGCAACGAGCCGATCTCGTACGACACGATGCCCTACCCCGGCTCCGCCGCGATCCGCACCGGCGCCCGGGCCATCGAGGTGCTGCCCCTGCAACTGGCGCCCCGGTCGGGCGCGGTCCGGGCCAGCGGCGAGCGGCACCGGGCGCGGGTCGCCTCCGGTGCGGCGACGCTGTACGTCGCCGACGACGAGGAGAACGACCGAGATCGGTCCGTCCCCAAGCCCATCCTCCCGGTCCGCGCCCTCGACGCGACCGGCAACCTCTTCGCGCTGGCCCTCGACACGGTGCGGGCCGCGTTCCGCCGGCCCTTCTCGGGCGTCGAGCTGATGCAGCAGTTCTGGTTCGTGGTGAGCGTCTCGTGGGTGCCCGCCATGCTGATCTCGATCCCGCTCGGCGCGGTGATCGCCCTGCAGCTCGGGACCCTGACCAAGCAGATCGGCGCCGAGTCCTTCACCGGCGCGGCCAGCGTGCTGGCCATGGTCCAACAGGCCTCACCGATGGTGACCACCCTGGTCATCGCTGGCGCCGGCGGCGCCGCCATCTGCGCCGAGATGGGCTCCCGAACCATCCGCGACGAGATCGACGCCATGAAGGTGATGGGGCTCGACCCCGTGCAACGCCTGGTCGTCCCGCGGGTGCTCGCCTGTGTGATGGCGGCCATCCTGCTCAACGGCCTGGTCGCGGTGGTCGGCGTGCTCGGCGGCTACTTCTTCAACGTCATCCTGCAGGGCGGCACCCCCGGTGCCTACCTGGCCAGCTTCACCGCGCTCGCCCAGATCTCCGACCTGTGGATCGGCGAGATCAAGGCCATCGTCTTCGGCTTCCTCGCCGGCGTGATCGCCTGTTACCGGGGTCTCAACACGGCCCCGGGGCCGAAGGGCGTGGGCGACTCGGTCAACCAGTCCGTGGTGATCACCTTCCTCATGCTCTTCTTCGTCAACTTCGTCCTCACCGCGTTGTACCTGACGCTGGTGCCCATGAAGGGGGCCTGACATGGCCGCACCCCAATCGAGGGGGCCCCAGCCCACCTTCCCGCCCCTGACGGCGGAGCTGGAGGGCCGCGCCCCGCGGCGCGCACAGCCGGGCGAGAGCCTCGCCGTGCGCCTGCTCAACCGTCCGGTGGACAAGCTCGGCAAGCTCGGCGCCGACATGCGCTTCTACCTCTCGGTGCTGGGGCACATCCCGACCACGCTGCGGCACTATCCCAAGGAGGTCATGCGGCTGCTCTCCGAGGTCAGCTTCGGCTCCGGGGCGCTGGCCGTGATCGGCGGCACCATCGGCGTGATGCTCGGGCTCACGCTCTCGGTGGGCTTCGTCGTCGGCATGCAGGGCTACGCGGCACTCGACCAGATCGGCGCCTCGGCCCTCAACGGGTTCATCTCCGCCTACTTCAACACCCGCGAGGTGGCGCCCATGGTCGCCGCGCTCGCGCTCTCCGCCACCGTCGGCTCCGGCTTCACCGCCCAGCTCGGCGCGATGCGGATCAACGAGGAGGTCGACGCCCTCACGGCGATGGCCGTGCCCGCGGTGCCGTACCTCATCACCACCCGGGTGATCGCCGGCTTCGTCGCGATCATCCCGCTCTACGTGATCGGCCTGCTCACCTCGTACGGCGGCGCCCGGATGGTGACCGTCTTCGTCTACGGCCAGTCCGCGGGCACCTACGACCACTACTTCGGGCTGTTCCTGCCGCCGATCGACATCCTGCTGTCGTTCGTGAAGGTCCTCTTCTTCTCGGTGATCATCATCATGGTGCACTGCCGGATGGGCTTCCAGGCCGTCGGCGGTCCCGCCGGCGTGGGGGTGGCCGTGGGCCGCGCGGTCCGCCGGAGCCTGGTCACCGTCGCCGTGCTCGACCTGATCCTGTCCATGGCGCTATGGGGCGCCTCCACCACGGTGAGGATCGCCGGATGAACGCCGCGAAGACGCGCGACCTGCTGATCGGCGTGGTCGCCATCGCCCTGGTGGTCGGTCTGCTGACCGTCGCCTACCTGGCCTATAACCGCACGCTGGTCCCGCACCGCGACGTCACGCTGCGCACCGACGTGGTGGGCAACGCGCTGAAGGTCGGCTCCGACGTGAAGTTCCAAGGCGTCCCGGTCGGCCAGGTCGCCAAGATCAGCGCCACCGACCAGGGCGCCGACCTGAGGCTGGCCCTGGACCCCGAGGTCCTACCGATGCTGCCCGAGAACGTCGTGGCCCGACTGCTACCCAAGACCATGTTCGGGGAGCGGTACGTCGCCCTCGTCCAGCCGGCCGTCGTCAGCAGCACGAAGCTGGAGGAGGGCGACGTGATCCGCCAGGACGACTCCGCCGAGGCGGCCGAGCTGCAGCAGGTCCTCGACGAGCTGCTGCCGATGCTGCGTGCCATCCAGCCCGAGAAGCTGTCCGCGATGCTCAGCGAGTTCGCCGGGATGCTCGACGGGCAGGGCGAGAACCTGGGCGACGCGATGGTCGAGTGGTCGACGTACGTGAAGAAGCTCAACCCCAAGGTGCCCCAGATCGCCGAGGACTTCGCGCTGCTGGCCGACGTCGCCGACGAGTGGAACATCGCGGCACCCGACCTTGTCGACGCGCTGTCGACCATGACCACCAGCTCACAGACGCTGGTCGACAAGCAGACCGAGCTGCGTGACGTCTACGCCAGCGTGATCGGCTCGTCCGACACCGCCCGCGGCTGGGTCACCGAGAACCACGACACCATCGTGGTGCTGACCCGCGAGAGCAAGGCGGCGCTGCGGGCCACGGCGCCGTACGCGTCCCAGTTCCCCTGCCTGTTCCGGGCGGTCGCCAACTTCAAGCCGCGCATCGACAAGGCCCTCGGCGTCGGCACCGACGAGCCGGGCATGCACGCCGTGCTGAAGGTGATGCCGGCCCGCACCAAGTACCTCGCGGGCAAGGACGACATCAGCTTCGCCAAGGGCACGCCGGCCCCCCGCTGCCCCTACGTGACCGGCAAGGTGGGCGCCTCGCCCGTCAAGCGGAGCACTGCCGGCGACGGCGCGGCGGGCACGCAGTGGCCGGAGAGCTCGCGCGTCGACGACGAGACCGACACCGGGACCGAGGAGGGCGACGACCCGGTCGCCATCGGTCCGCCGCCCCGGGCGAACGCCGACTCCTTCCTGACGGCCCTGGCCGGCCTGGGAGACGCGAACTCGCCCGGTGAGAACCAGTTGATCGCCGAGCTGGTGGCACCCACCCAGGGACTGGCTCCGGCCGAGTACCCGGACTGGGGCTCGCTGCTGGTCGGCCCGACCCTGCGGAACACCAAGGTGGTGCTGCGATGACGAAGGACGCCAACCACGGACCGCTCTGGGCCATCGGCCTCAAGAGCGTGGTCTTCACCGTGGCGACGGTGATCGTGACCGGGATCCTGGCCATGACCATCCGCAACAGCTCCTCCGGAGAGGCGCAGGAGTACACCGCGGTGTTCACCGACGCGACGAGCGTGAACCGCGGCGACGACGTACGCATCGCCGGGGTCAAGGTCGGCACCGTGCGCGACGTCGCCGTCACCGACAAGCGGATGGCGAAGGTCCGGTTCACCATCCGCAAGGGGGTGCCGATCCGCAACGACGCCGTGATCCAGATCAGGTTCCGCAACATGGTCGGCCAGCGCTACCTCGCCGTCGTGCAGGGCGCGCAGTCCACGGAGCCTGGCGGGGGCAGCTCGATCGTCCCGGCCAGCGCGACCACCGGCGGCGAGATCAAGGCCGGACACACCTTCGGTGTGGACGCCACACGTCCGGCGCTGGACCTGACCGTCCTCTTCAACGGCTTCCGGCCGTTGATGCAGATGCTCAACCCCGACGACGTCAACAAGCTGAGCGAGCAGATCATCGCCGTGTTCCAGGGCGAGGACGCCACCGTCGAGGGGTTGCTGCAGAGCACCGCCAGCCTCACGACGACGCTCGCCGAGAAGGACGAGGTGATCGGCGAGCTGATCGACTCCCTCAGCAGCGTGATGCAGACGGTCGACGGCCGGTCCGACCAGCTGGACCTCACCATCACCACGATGCAGCAGCTCGTCTCCGGGCTCTCGGCCGACCGCGCCGCCATCGGCGAGTCGATCGAGGGGATGGGCGCCCTGACCGACCGCGTCTCCAGCCTGCTGGGGGAGACCCGCCCGGCGCTGCGCAAGTCGATCGGCCACCTCGGCGTACTCTCCGAGACCCTCGACGAGCACAGCGAGGAGGTCGACAGCTTCCTGAAGCTGCTGCCCACCAAGCTGGACCGGATCGGCCGCCTCGGCAGCTACGGCTCCTGGCTCAACTTCTACCTGTGCTCCATGGACGGACGGATCCCGATGCCCGAGGGCTACATGGGTGATCTCGGCGTCCTCCCGGTCGCGAAGAGGTGCCGCTGATGACTCGATACCCCCGCGCGTTCACGGAGCGCAACCGGGTGCTGATCGCCGTGATCGGCCTGACCGTCATGGGCGTCCTCTTCTACGGCGCCATGCAGATGACCTCGCTGCCGATCGTCGGCCAGGGCAAGGTCCACCAGGCCGTCTTCACCGAGGGCGGCGGGCTGCGCGCCGGTGACGAGGTCCGGGTCGCCGGCGTACGGGTCGGCGAGGTGACCGAGGTCCAGCTCGACGGGGACCAGGTCGTCGTCAGCTTCCGGGCCAAGGACATCGACCTGCCGGCGCAGACGACCGCCGCGATCAAGGTCAAGACCATGCTGGGGCAGAAGTTCCTGGCCGTCGACCCGATGGGCACCGGCACCCTGACGGAGGCGATCCCGCTGGAGCGCACCACGACGCCGTACGACGTCAACGCGGCGGTCTCGGACATGGCCACCACGTTCAACGAGATCGACACCGCCCAGCTCGAGGAGAGCTTCGACGCGCTGTCGGCCGCCTTCGAGAACACCCCGGCGTCGGTGCAGAAGATGGTCGGCGGTCTCACCGAGCTCTCGCGCACCATCTCCACCCGGGACGAGGACCTGGCCGAGCTGCTGGAGGCCACGAACGGCGTCAGCGGCACCCTGGCGGAACGCAACCAGGAGCTCGCCGCCCTCTTCACCGACGGCTCCGACCTGCTCGCCGAGCTGCAGAACCGGCGCGAGGCCGTCCACGCGATGTGGGTCGGCACCCGCGACCTGGGGACCCAGGTGCGCGGCCTCGTCGACGACAACCAGGAGACCCTGGCACCGGCGCTGGCCAAGCTCGACCGGGTCTCGGCGATCCTCAACCGGAACCAGGAGAACCTGGACGACGCGCTCTCGATGCTCGGCCCCTACTACCGGGTCATGGCGTCCGCGCTCGGCAACGGCCGGTGGATCGACTCCTACCTGTGCGGACTCTTCGACAAGAACGGTGACCCCGTGCTCCAGAACGACGTGATCCGCGACTGCGCTCCCGGAGGTGCCCAGTGACCAGCACGAGAGCACGACGCTGGCTGGTGGCCGGCCTGGTCGTCGCCCTGATCGTCGCCGGAGCCCTGGGCGCCCGGGCGCTGCTGCGCGACGAGCCGGTCCGGTTCACCGCGATGTTCGACTCCACCGTGGGGCTCTACGAGGGCTCGGACGTGCAGGTCCTCGGCGTGCCCGTCGGCAAGGTGACCGAGGTGTCGGCCGAGGGTGAGGTCGTCCGGGTCAGCATGGAGCTGGACCCCGACCAGGCCGTCGCCGCCGACACGAAGGCCGTCATCGTCGCCCCCACCATGGTGAGCGACCGGTTCGTCCAGCTGACCGAGCCGTGGCAGGAGGAGTCCGGTGAGGACCGGCTGGCCAGCGGCGCGGTGATCGAGAAGGACCGGACCGCCGTACCCGTGGAGATCGACGACCTGTACGACGGGTTGAAGGACGTGTCCGAGGCGCTCGGACCTCGCGGGGCCAACAGGAACGGCGCCCTGAGCAAGCTGCTCGAGGTCGGCGCCGACAACCTGGAGGGTCAGGGCGAGGGGCTGAACACCATGATCCGTGAGTTCGGCGTGGCCAGTGCCACCCTCGCCGATCTCGACGAGAGCTTCTTCGGCACCATGGCCAACCTCGACGAGGTCAACAAGATGCTCGTCGAGAACGACGACACGGTCGCCGAGGTCAACGACCAGTTCGCCGACGTCGCGGGCTTCCTGGCCGAGGACCGCGAGGAGATGGGCAAGGCCGCCGAGAACCTGGCCGACGCCATGGCGGTGCTCGACGACTTCATCCGGGAGAACCGGGCGAACCTGCAGACGAGCGTCGAGAACCTGGTGCCGACGACCAAGGCCCTGCAGCGCCAGCGCGACTCGCTGGAGGAGATGATCCGTCTGGCACCGCTCCTCCTGCACAACCTGCGCGAGGCCTACGACCCGGAGTACAACCTCATCGCCGGCCGCGGCAACGTCAACGAGGTCTCGGTGTGGAGCAACGACGGGCTCAGCGCCCGCAGCTCGAAGACCGCCCCGCCGACCATGCTCGACGGCGGCTCGACGGACAGGAGCGAGCGATGAGTCTCGGCACCGCTCTTCGCGGCTCGCGGCCCGGTCGTCGGATCGGACTGGTCGGGTCGGCGCTCGGCCTGGCCCTGCTGCTGACCGGCTGCGGCCTGGGCAAGGACCTCTACAACACCCCGCTGCCCGGCGGCGCCGACGTGGGCGACGACCCCATGACCGTCACCGTGGACTTCCGCGACGTCGTCGACCTGGTGCCGCAGAGCAGCGTCAAGGTCGAGAACATCGCGGTCGGCCGGGTCTCGACGATCAAGCTCAACCCGGACGGCCAGAGCGCGCGGGCGACCCTGCTGGTGCGCCGCGACGTCGACCTCCCCGCAGGAACGACCGCCCGGCTGCAGCAGACCTCGCTGCTCGGCGAGAAGTACGTCGCCCTCCTGCGGCCCGCCGCGGGCGAGGAGGGCCAGGGGTCGCTGGCGTCGGGGGCACACATCCCGATCCAGGACACCAGCCAGATCGCCGAGATCGAGCAGGTCCTCGGGGCGCTGTCCCTCGTCGTCAACGGCGGCGGACTCGCCAAGTTCCAGGAGATCTCCCGCGAGCTCCAGCAGGTCTCCGATGGGCGACCCGAGGAGATCCGCGGCTTCCTGCGCAACATGGAGACCTTCGTGTCGTCGCTGGACTCCCGCAAGGCCTCGATCACGGACGCGCTCGACTCGGTCGCGACCCTGTCGGCCACCCTGGACGCGGACCGGGCCAAGATCGCGACCGCCCTGGAGGGGCTCAGCCCCGGCATGCAGGTGCTGGTCGAGCAGCGCGAGCAACTGGTCGAGATGCTGACCGCGTTGGACAAGCTCAGCGACGCCTCGGTGCGCACGCTGAACGCGTCCCAGGAGGACATGGTCGAGGACATGAAGCTGCTCGAGCCGATCCTGCGGGAGCTGGCCGAGTCCGGGGACGCGCTGCCGAACTCCCTGGAGCTGCTGCTGACGTACCCGTTCTCCGACTCGGTGCTCGACGCGATCAAGGGTGACTACCTGAACGTCTTCGTCACGGCGAACTACACCTCGCTGCCGGCCAGCTGCACGGGGATGGGCTGTCCCTGGCCTCAGCTGCCGGATCTCAACACCACGCCCGCGATCGACCCGCTGGCGACCGTGTCGCCGTCGCCGTCGCCGTCTTCGGGCAACGCGCCGACGAAGGCGAAGCCGAAGCCGGGCAAGCCGAGTGGAAAGCCCGACCCGACCAAGCCGTCCGGCTCGGCAAGCCCGACCGGAGGTGGGACCGCATCGCCGAGCGGGCCGGGTTCTGCCGGCCCCACGTCCGGTGCGGCCTCGCCCTCGCCGAGCCTGCTCCCGCCCACCGACTCGGCGATGCCGGGGCTGCCTGAGCCCTCGGTCCAGGTGCCTGTCACGGATGCGCCGTCCGGCGCCGCGACCACCCCGGGAGGGGAGGACTGATGCTCTCGTTCATGACCCGCGCGAAGGTCGTCGCGTTCGTGGTGATCTCGCTGGTGACGACGTCCTTCCTGGCCGTGCAGTACGTCGGGCTGGACCGCTACCTCGGTGGATACCAGGTGACCGTCGACCTGCCGGAGACCGGGGGCCTTTTCGAGAACTCCCAGGTCACCTACCGCGGCGTACCGGTCGGCAAGGTCGAGTCGCTGACGGCATCTCCTGAAGGCGCGCACGCGGTGGTCCGGATCGAGCGCGGTGCGCCAGACATCCCGGCCGAGGTGCGCGGCCGGGTGGTGAACCGCTCGGCGATCGGTGAGCAGTACCTCGACCTGCGCGGCGGTTCCACCGACGACGAGTTGCTGGACGAGGGGGCGCACCTCACCCTCACCGCGGCCGACCTGCCGCCGTCGATCGACGGACTGCTGCGCAGCAGCCGGGACTTCGTCGCCTCCGTGCCGTCCGACGCCCTCGACACCGTGATCGACGAGACCGAGGCCATGACCCGTGGCAACGGGGAGAACCTGGCCCGACTGGTGGAGACCTCCGCGGACTTCGCCCGGACGGCCGACCGCAACTTCCTGATGACGGCCAGCCTGATCGACAACTCGGGCACCGTGCTGACCACCCAGAAGGCCGCCGCGTCGAGCTTCAAGAGCTTCAGCGAGGACCTGAGCCTGGTGGCCGACGCCTTCGCGGAGCAGGACGACGACTGGCGCAAGCTGGTGGAGAACGCTCCGGCGGCGGCCAAGCAGATCGACGCGCTGTTCAGCTCGGTGGGCCAGCCGCTCGGTCAGCTGATGGGGAACCTGGTCTCCACCGCGGAGGTGTACGGCACCAACGCGGCCGGGGTGAAGGAGACCATGGTCCGGCTGCCCGAGGGCATCTCCATTACGTACGCGGTGATGACCGGCAAGGGCATGCAGGGCGGCCTGCAGCCGACGTTCTTCACGCCCTTGCCGTGCGTCAACGGCGGCTACAAGAAGACCGAGATGCGCCCCGGCACCGACGTCTCGCCGGGCGAGCCGTTCAACGAGGACGCGGGTTGTCTGCGACCCTCGGACGGCGGCAACGTGCGTGGGCCGTCGGCCGACATGCCGGGCGACAAGCGGAAGGGCCGGGACTCCCGCCGGAGTACGGTCTCTGCTGCCGACAGCATGGAGGACCTCATGGGTGGTGAGCAGTGAACGCGACCGATCCGGAGCCGCGCTTCGAGATCCGGAACCGGAAGGGCGCGCAGCCGCCCGTCCCGCCGGAGGACCCACCGGTCGACGAGCCGCAGGACGAGGTCGTCCAGGAGGAGACTGATTCGGCACCACCGGAGGAGACCCCGAAGGTCGCCGCCGAGCCGCGGCCGGGCCGCAGCGGCCTCTGGGTCTGGGGCGTGTGCGCGGTGGCGATCGTCGCGGTCGTCCTCGCCTTCTTCTCCTGGCGTTCCGCCGACAACGATCCCGACCGGGCACGGGCGGACCTGCGGGACACGGCCGTGATCCAGGGCACCGAGGCGGTCGAGACGATGAACTCCATCGACTACCGCGACGTGGCGTCCGGCGTCGCGGCCTGGCAGGACGTGTCGACGGGGGTCCTGCACGATCAGCTGGTCGCGATGACCCCGGAGGACCAGCAGCTGCTGGCCGACCAGAAGAAGATCGCCACCGGGCGGGTCGTCCAGGCGGCGCTCAGCGATCTGACCGACCGTACGGCGACCCTGCTCGTCGCCGTCGAGGTCACCGTGCGGGGCGAGGACGTGACCGCCCAGCCCACCGTGAAGCGGAACCGGTTCGCCGCGGATCTGGTCCTGGTCAAGGGCACGTGGAAGCTGGAGAACCTGGCTCAGGTGGCGGTGGGGACGTGATGGGACGGATCAAGGGACTCCTCCGGATCGGCACCGCGCAGGCGATCGCCCTCGCGCTCGCCGTCGTGCTGTTCGTCATCGCGGGCGTCCTCGTCTTCCAGGAGCGCTCGCTCCGCGACGACCCGGCCCTGACCAACCGCGCTCAGCTGGACGAGACCGCTCAGGCCGGCGTGGTGACCGTGGTGACGCGCGGCCTGACCCAGGTGCTCAGCTACGACTACACGCAGCCCGAGGCCACCCGCGCGTTCGCCGACGAGAGCCTCAGCGGCCAGGCGCGCGAGCAGTACGACACCCTGTTCGCCAGTCTCGCCGAGCGCGCTCCGGGGCAGCAGCTCACCTTGAGCGTGGTCGTCCAGGCCACCGGCGTACGCGAGCTGACCCCCGACAAGGCCACCCTCCTGGTCTTCCTCGACCAGACCAGCTCGCGAGCCGAGGACGAGGAGAAGTCGGTCTCGGCGGCCCAGCTGAACGTCACCGCCGAGCGCGAGGGCCGCTCCTGGGTGATCACCGGCCTCAAGCCCCTCTAGACCCACCGCGATCGAAGACCCCCGCAGCCGATTCGGCTGTGGGGGTCTTCGTCGTCTGCGTGGGTGGTACGTCGAGTCGGCAGTAGTTGCGTGTCGAGTCGGCAGTTCTTGTGGACGGTTGGGGTGGTTGTGTCGGCAAGTTCTGCCGACTCGACGGGCTACTCGACCAGCGTGGTGCGTTGGTGGAAGAGGTCGAAGTCGGTGTGGTCGCCGGCTTTCCAGAGGGGGACGCTGGATTTGAGGACGAGGGTCATGCGGAGGGTGGATTCGGGGTCGCGGAGGGTGTCGCCGAAGAGTTCGTTGATGCGT
>NZ_DATJTA010000079.1:0-65637 GCF_035503875.1 Nocardioides sp. | reverse complement strand
CACGACCCCGGTGGGTCTGGGGCCGCGGGTGGGAGGGTACGGGGGTGCCGATGAACGACGACGAGGACCGACGCCGCCGCTTCGAGGAGGCTGCGCGCGAGCTGGTCGAGCCGCTGCGGCGGTTCCTGGTCCGGCGCACCGACCCCGCGACCGCGGACGACGTCCTGGCCGACACCCTGCTGGTGTGCTGGCGACGCTTCGACCAGATCCCCGGCGACCCGCTCCCGTGGGCGTACGGCGTGGCCCGCAACTGTCTCGCGAACGCCGAGCGGGGGGAGCGGCGGCAGCGACGGCTGGCGGCGAAGGTCGCCAGCGTCACGACGGAGGGCGTCGTCCCCGATCCGGCCGACGTTCCGGGCGACGAGGCCGTGACCGCCGCGCTGGCCGGGCTGCGGCCCGCCGAGGCCGAGCTCCTCCGCCTGTGGGCCTGGGAGGATCTCGCCCCCGGCGAGATCGCGGTCGTCCTCGGCATCACGCCGAACGCCGCGAGCATCCGGCTGCACCGAGCTCGGCAGAACCTGGCCGATCGGCTCCGCAAGGACGGGCGAAAGATCGACGGGTCAGCCGGACATGAGGAGTCGAGAGAGGGGAGAAGGCCATGACCGACTCGCACGACGTCGATCGCGACGACCCGCTGCGCGCCCGCCTGCGCGCCGCCGACCCGGCCGCCTCCCTCGGCCCGGCCGACCCCGACGGGGTGGCCCGACTCCTGGAGGACACCATGAGCCACGACACCGACACCCAGGTCCCCGAGCGCCGCACCGGCACCCGCGGCCGCAACCCGCTGACCTGGCTCGTCGCGGCCGCCGCGGTGCTGGTCATCGCGGGCGTCGGGGTCTTCACGCTGACCGGGACCGACGACGACAACACCGCACCCCCGATCGCCGACGACAACGGATCCGGCGACAGCGGTGGCGAGCCCGTCGTGATCAGCCTGCGCGCCCCCGCGGCGTCGACCGGGCGGTGCATGGTGCCCTCGGCGGAGGTGCTGTCGCAGCAGCAGGTGGCCTTCGAGGGCACGGTCGAGACGATCGGCGACGGCACGGTCGTGCTGACCCCCACCGAGTTCTACGCCGGTGACGAGGCCGACCGGGTCGAGGTCGACGCCCCGGCCGAGCAGCTGACGAACCTGATCGGCGCGGTCGAGTTCGAGGTCGGGGGCACCTACTTGGTCTCGGCGACCGACGGCCAGGTCACCGTCTGCGGGTTCAGCGGGCCGGCGACCCCCGAGCTCGAGCAGCTGTACGCCGACGCGTTCGGCGGATGAGCGTCCACGGGCTCCTGCTCGCCGCGGGGGCCGGCACCCGGATGGGGATGCCGAAGGCACTGGTCGTCGACGGCGCGGGTGAGCCCTGGCTCGCCCGCGCTGTCGACGTGCTGCACGACGGCGGCTGCGAGCAGGTGACGGTCGTGCTGGGTGCCGCCGTCGACGAGGCGGTGCGGCTGCTCGACGGCCGCGGCGCCGACGTCGTGGTCGCCCACGACTGGGCCGAGGGCATGTCGGCCTCCCTGCGTGCGGGTCTCGCGTCGCTCGGCGGCGACGACGACGCGGCCCTCGTGCACCTCGTCGACCTGCCCGACGTCACCGCTCCGGTCGTCGCCCGGGTGCTCGCTGCGGCCACGGGACCGGACGCGCTGGCGCGGGCGGCGTACGACGGACGCCCGGGGCACCCGGTCCTGCTCGGGCGCGAGCACTGGACGGGGATCGTCGAGGTGGCCACCGGCGACCACGGTGCGCGCGACTACCTGCGGTCCCACGACGTCGCGCTCGTGGAGTGTGGCGATCTGGCGACCGGCCACGACGTCGATCGTTGAAACGTTAGAACGAGAACTGGCGCGTGGTCGTGGCCACATCCGGCCAATTCCCATCGCGTCCTCGGTGATGGCCGTCACCTCGCTTAGGGTTCGCGAGGGCTCGGGCCTGATACGTTTCACGAATCCTCGTGCGTCGCCGGGTCTGCGAGATCTGGAGGATGCATGCAGCACGTCAGACGCGTCGTCGGCGCCGGGATCGCCTCGGCCCTGAGCGGAGCGCTCGGGCTCGGGCTGGCCGTGGTGGCACCGCCGGCCCACGCGGTTCCCGAGGGCACGGCGGCACCGGTCGGCCTGGAGACGGCCGACCTGGTCGAGCCCGTCGGGATCGACGACACCACGCCCGACCTGAGCTGGCAGCTCGGTCGCGGATGGGGCGGTGGCGCCCAGGCGGCGTACCAGGTGCGGGTCGCGAGCACCGCGGCCAAGCTCGCCGAAGGTCAGGCGGACCTGTGGGACACGGGGCGGGTCGCCTCGAACGTCAACCACGGCGTCACCTACGACGGCACCCCGCTGACCTCGCGGTCGACGGGGGCCTGGCAGGTGCGGGTGTGGGGTGACGACGACCAGGTCTCGCCCTGGAGCGAGCCGGCGTCCTTCGAGCTCGGCCTCGTCGACGAGGCCGACTGGAGCGCCGACTGGATCGGCAACCCGACCTGGGAGGCGCCCTCGGCGCACCCGATGCCCGCGGGCTTCACCGCCGTGACCGGGCGCTACGTCCGGCTCAGCGTGAGCGCGCTGGAAGGCGCCGTCACCGACCCCTTCGCCCCCGACCGCGAGGCCCGCCTGCAGCTCGCGGAGCTGCAGGTCTTCAACAGCGCCGACCCGACCGCGAACTTCGCGCTCGGCGCGCCCGTCGTGGCCTCCGAGTCCGAGGACACCGCTGGCGAGTGGTCGCCGCAGTACCTCACCGACGGCGAGACCGCCTCCACCGAGGCGCCGCGCGGCTACAGCAGCGAGTCGCGTCCCGCGCTGAACATCGCGGACGACCCGATCACCCTGACCCTGGACCTCGGACAGTCGCGGACCTTCAACCAGGCGCGGATCTTCACGCGCAACGACCTGCTGGACCAGTACGCCCGCACGGCCAACCGGCCGCGGGACTACCAGATCCAGTACTCCGACAGCCCCGACGGCCCCTGGGCGGTGGCGCGGAGCGCCACCCGCGAGCAGCCGCCCTCGGCGCAGCACCCCCAGCCCGACGCGCTGCCGGTCTTCGCCAAGTCGTTCGACCTGCCCGGCGAGGTCGCCAGCGCCCGCCTGTACGCCACCGGCATGGGCATCTACGTGCCGACGATCAACGGCGAGCCGGTCAGCGACGCGGTCCTCGAGCCCGCCGACACCGACCTGCGCGACCGCGTCGTCGCGTCGACGTACGACGTCACGAGCCTGCTCACCTCCGGTGAGAACCGCCTCGCCGCGGAGATGGGCACCGGCATGGCCAAGGTCAGCCGGGCGGCCTCCAACCGCTACCAGTACCTCGGCAGCCACCACAGCCCGCCGCGGCTGCTCGCGCAGCTCGAGGTCACGCTCAAGAGCGGTCAGAAGGTCGTCGTCGACACCGACGGCACCTGGCGCACCACCCTCGGCGCGACCACCAGCGCCAACTGGTACGGCGGCGAGACCTACGACTACCGCCGCGAGGTCGAGGGCTGGAAGGAACCCGGCACCACCGCCGTCGACGCGTGGCCGACCGCCACCGTGACGACCGCGGCGTACGAGACGACCGAGGTCGTCGGCCGCACCGCGCCGCCGATCGAGCCGGTGGACGTGCTCGAGCCGGTGAACATCACCAACCCCTCGACCGGCGTGTACGTCGTCGACTTCGGCATCAACATCGCCGGCTGGCCGCAGCTCACCGCCGACGGCGCCGCCGGCACGCAGGTGCAGATGTACCCCGCCGAGCAGCTCAACACGACGACCGGCGCGGTGCTGCAGACGCAGTACAGCGGCCGCAACCGGGTCTGGCAGTCGTTCTACCTCGACGGCGACGGCCCGAAGACGTGGCACCCGCAGTTCACGTACAACGGCTTCCGCTACGTCGAGATCACCGGTCTGACCCGGGCGCCCACGGCCGACGAGGTCCGCGCGATCGTGCTGCGCACGACCAACGAGCGCGCCGGCGAGTTCGCGTCCTCGAACCCGCTGCTCAACAGCATCCACACCATCAGCGACCGCGCGATGCAGGGCAACATGTACTCGGTCATGACCGACTGCCCGCACCGCGAGAAGCTCGCATGGACCGAGCAGCTCAACCTGGTCTACGACTCGGTCGCGAAGAACTACGACATGGAGGCCCACCTCCGCAAGATCATGCAGGACCTGGCGGACGGGCAGACCGAGGCCGGCCTGGTGCCGGACTTCACGCCCGAGCACACCGAGTTCATGGAGTTCGACGACGGCTACCGCGACGACGCCAACTGGGGCGGCAGCATGATCCTGGTGCCGTGGTACAGCTACCAGACGTACGGCGACCCCACGCCGCTGCGGCAGTACTACGCCAACATGACCCGCTACCTGGACTACCTGGGCGGCCGGGCCGACGGCTTCATCCTGGGCGGCGGCCTCGGCGACTGGATCACGCCCGACACCACGCCGGCGCCGATCGCGCGGGACCTGGTCGCGACGCAGGCCTACCACAAGCTGGCCCGCACCCTCGGCGAGGTCGCCGCGACCATCGGCAAGACCGCCGACGCGGAGAAGTACGCGACCCTCGCGAGCAACATCCGCTCCGCGTTCATCGACACGTGGTTCGACGCCGAGACCGGCGAGGTCGGCCCGGGCAACCAGGCGGCCTACGGCCTCGCGCTCGACGAGGGCCTGGTCCCCGCGGACCGGTACGACGAGGTCCTCGACCTGCTGATCGGCACCATCCGCGCCAAGGACAACCTGCTCACGGTCGGCGAGATCGCCCTGCCGGCGATCCTCGACGTCCTCGCCGACAACGGTCGTGACGACGTCATCCTCGACATCGCCACCCAGAAGGCCTACCCGAGCTTCGGCTACTTCGTGGAGACCGGGTCGACCGCGCTGCCCGAGGCCTGGACCGGCATGACCAGGTCCGGGTCGCAGAACCACTACATGCTCGCCGCGCTCGACGACTGGTTCTGGTCCGGTCTCGGCGGCATCGAGCAGGCCGAGGGCTCGATCGCGTTCCGCGAGCTGGTCATCGCGCCCTCGATCCTCGAGGGCCTGACGTCCAACACGGCGTCGTACGACACCCCGCAGGGCGAGGTCAGCACCGAGTGGACGCTGGACGGCGGCCGCCTCACGCTCGACGTGGTAGTCCCGGCCAACACCACCGCGACCATCGAGCTGCCGCTCGACCGGGTCGGCGGAGCCGACGCGCTGATCGGCGACGGGGCGCTCACCCCGGTCTCGCGCGACGCGGAGAAGGCGACCTACGAGGTCGGGCCGGGCAGCTACTCGTTCGTCGCGTCGGCGAACGGGGACGACGACACCGTCGCCCCGGAGACCGCCTTCACGGTCTCTCCGGAGCAGCCCGACGGTGCCGAGGGCTGGTACGTCAGCGCGCCGTCGTACTCGGTGAGCGCGACCGACGCCGGCACCGGCGTCGCGACCGTCGAGCACCGGCAGAACGCCGGGGAGTGGCAGCCCTTCACCGCCCCGGTCACGCTGAGCGAGGACGGAGCCGCCACGGTCGAGTACCGCGCCACCGACGCGGCCGGCAACGTGTCCCCGACCGGCAGCCGCACGCTGCGGGTCGACCGGACGCCGCCGACCACGACGGCGACGGTGCGCGGAGCGGTCGTCACGCTGGCGGCGACGGACGCCGCGTCCGGGGTCGCCGGGACGGAGTACCGGATCGGTGACGGCGCCTGGCAGGCCTACACGGCCCCCGTCACGGTGCCGGGCACCGCGCCCCAGACCGTGGGCTACCGCTCCACGGACAAGGCCGGCCTGGTCGAGAAGGCCCGCTCGGTCGCCGTGCGGCCCGAGGCCGCCGACACGACCCGGCCCGTCATCCGGGTCGCCGGCGTGCGCGACGGCGCGACGTACCCCGCCTCGGCGGTGCGCCCGCTCCGCGTGAACGTCACCGACGCCGGCGGGGTGGCCTCCGTGGTCGCCACGCTCGACGGGCGCCGGGTCGGCACCGGGGCGCTGCGCCTGCGCGACCTGAGCCTGGGCGGCCACCGCCTGGTCGTCACGGCCACGGACCGCGCGGGCAACCGGGCCGTGCTGCGGGTGCGCTTCGCCACGCGGACGGGCCCGGTCGTGCTCACGAGGCTCGTGGGTCAGTACGCCGCCGAGGGCACCCTCTCCCGGGCCGACCGGCGGGTGATGGAGCGGCGCCTGGTGGCCGTGCGCAAGGCCGTCGCCCAGGGCCGTACCGCCCAGGCACGCACCCAGGTGCGGGCCGTCGTGCGCGTGGCCCGAGGCGTGCGGAACCCCGCGGCGTCGCGGGTCCTGGTGCGCAACGCGCGGGGAGTGCTGAGCTCCCTGCGCTGAGGTCCGGACACCGGCCCCCGTCCCCGTCGACATCGTCGGGGGCGGGGGCCGAGGCGCGTGATGGAGCGTCCCCGGACGTCGATCAGTGCCGAGGTCGCCGGATCCGCACCGGCCCCCGGGCGGTGGTCACGTCGACGACCGCGCCGCCCTGGGTGACCTCGACCCGGCCCGCGGCGGCGAGCCTCGCGGCGGCGTCGCGGACCGGCTGCATGAGCGCGGGCCAGTCGTCCGGGGACGCCGCGCGGGCGGCGTCCGAGGGGCAGATGGAGGCGTCGGCGGCCCGCTGGTCCAGCAGGTCCAGGATGGTCCGCTCGAGCGGATCGGCCGCGTCGTCAGCCATGCACCGATGATGCCAACCCGGGGCCAACGGGCCGGTCAGTAGCCTGGGTCACATGGAGGCCCTGGGGAGCGCCGCGGACGTGGCCGAGCGACTGGGCGCGACCGGCTACCTGTGCGACGACGCGCTGGCGACGGTGGCGTACCTCGCCCTGCGGATGGAGCGGCCGCTGCTGCTCGAGGGGGAGCCGGGCACCGGCAAGACCGCCCTCGCGGAGGCGCTGGCCGAGACGCTCGGCGTCCCGCTCGTGCGCCTGCAGTGCTACGAGGGCATCGACGCCACCCAGGCGCTCTACGACTGGGACTTCCCGCGCCAGATCCTGCACCTGCGCGCCCTGGAGGCGGCCGGCGGCGCCGACGACCGCACCGTCGAGGAGGCCGAGAAGAGCCTGTACGACGAGCGCTTCCTGCTCGCGCGTCCCGTGCTGGCCGCGCTGCAGCAGGCGCCGGCGGTGCTGCTCGTCGACGAGGTCGACCGGGCCGACGACGAGTTCGAGGCGTTCCTGCTGGAGGTGCTCTCGACGTACCAGGTGACGATCCCGGAGCTCGGCACCGTCCGCGCCGCGGTGCCGCCGTACGTCGTCCTGACCAGCAACCGGACCCGCGAGCTGCACGACGCGCTCAAGCGGCGCTGCCTCTACCACTGGATCGACCACCCGGGCCTGCAGCGCGAGGTCGAGATCGTCCGCTCGCGCGCCCCCGAGGTGTCCGCGACCCTGGCCGCCCAGGTGGTCGGCGTCGTCCAGCAGCTCCGCGCGGGCGGCGACCTGCTCAAGCCGCCCGGCGTCGCCGAGACCCTCGACTGGGCACGCGCCCTGCACCACCTCGGCACCACCGACCTCGACCTCGAGACCGCCGCCCGCACCCTCGGCGCGCTGGTGAAGTACCGCGAGGACGCCGACCGGGTCCGCGCCGCCCTCGACCGGATGCTGACCCCATGAGCCGACCCGTCGCTTTCTCGGCGGATTCTGCGGTGTGTCGCGGCAGGATCGACGGGTCGACCCATGACGCCGACGAGGTGCTGCTCGGCTTCACCCGGGCATTGCGTGCTGCCGGGGTGCCGGTGACCCAGGACCGGGCGCGGAGCTACCTCGAGGCGGTCGCCCTGGTGGGGCTCGACGACCAGGTCGCGACGTACGTCGCCGGCCGGGCGACGCTCTGCGGCGGTCCGGACGACCTCGCCCGCTACGACTCGGTCTTCGAGGCCTGGTTCGGCTCCCGCGACGGACTGCCGCGGCCACGTCCCCCGCAGCCGGTCGCGCCGACCTTCTCCGACCTGCCCGAGACCGACGCCGAGGACGGCGGCGAGGGCGACGACGACGCCGAGATCGTCCGTGCGCGGGCCAGCGAGCTGGAGGTGCTCCGGCACCGCGACGTCGCCGCCCTCTCGCCGGCCGAGCGGCAGCGCCTGAGCGCCCTGTTCGGCACGTTGCGGCCGCGGATCCCGCTGCGCCGTACCGCCCGGCACCGGGCGTGGCACCGCGGCGACGTCGACGCCTCCCGCACCCTGCGCGCCAGCCTGCGCCGGATGGGCGAGCCCGCCGAGATCGCCTGGCGCCGCCGCGGCCGCAAGCCGCGCCGCGTGGTGCTGCTGGTCGACGTCTCCGGCTCCATGAGCGGGTACGCCGACGCGCTGCTGCGCCTCGCGCACCGGTTCACCCAGGCGGCGCCCGGGTCGGTCGAGACCTTCACGCTCGGCACCCGGCTGACCCACGTCACCCGGGCGCTGCGGCTGCGCGACCCCGAGCGCGCCCTGGTGGCCGCCGGGCGGACGGTCCCGGACTGGTCGGGCGGCACCCGGCTGGGCGAGACCCTGCGCTCCTTCCTGGACCGGTGGGGCCGCCGCGGCACCGCGCGCGGCGCGGTCGTGGTGATCTTCAGCGACGGCTGGGAGCGCGGCGACACGACCGAGCTCACCGCCCAGGTCGCCGGCCTGCGCCGGATCGCGCACCGGGTCGTCTGGGTCAACCCGCACCGCGGGAAGGCGGGCTACGAGCCGGTGCAGCAGGGGATCGTCGCGGTTCTGCCGTACGTCGACGACTTCGTCGCCGGCCACTCGCTCGCGACGTACGCCGAGCTGGTGGAGGTGGTCGCCCGTGCGTGACGTGCTGCCGGAGCTGATGCGCTGGTGGGAGACCGGCCACACGGTCGGAGTGGCGACGGTGGTCGCGACCTTCCGGTCCGCGCCGCGCCCGCCCGGCGCCTCGATGCTGGTCGGCCCCGACGACTCGGCCGTCGGGTCCGTCTCGGGCGGCTGCGTGGAGGGCGCCGTCTACGAGCTCGCCGGCGAGGTGGTGGCCTCCGGCACCCCCGCCCTCGAGCGGTACGGCGTCTCCGACGACGACGCGTTCGCCGTCGGCCTGACCTGCGGCGGGATCCTCGACGTGTACGTCGAGCGCGTCTCCCGCGAGACCTTCCCCGAGCTGGGCGAGATCGCCGCCGACGTCGAGGCCGGCCGGCCGGTCGCCCTCGCCACGGTGATCGAGCACCCGGACCCCGCGTGGGTCGGGCGGCGGCTCGTCGTCCGTCCCGACGAGGCGCCCGCGGGGACCCTCGGCTCGCCGCGCGCCGACGACGCGGTCCACGACGACGCCCTGGGGCTGCTCGCCTCGGGCACGAACGCGACCTTGACCTACGGCCCCGACGGGGAGCGCCGGGGCGAGGGGATGCGGGCCTTCGTGTGGGCGTTCGCCCCGCACCCGCGGATGCTGGTCTTCGGCGCCATCGACTTCGCCGCGGCGGTCGCGCGGGTGGGGAGCTTCCTGGGCTACCGGGTGACCGTCTGCGACGCGCGCCCGGTGTTCGCGACCGCGAGCCGCTTCCCCGAGGCCGACGAGGTCGTCGTCGACTGGCCGCACCGCTATCTCACCGCGCAGCTGGAGGCCGGCGCGATCGACCCGCGCACGGTGATCACGGTGCTCACCCACGACCCGAAGTTCGACGTACCCCTGCTGGAGGTGGCGCTGCGGCTCCCCGAGGTGGCGTACGTCGGCGCGATGGGCTCGCGTCGTACCCACGACGACCGGATGGCCCGGCTGAAGGAGGCCGGGCTGACCGACGACGAGCTCGCCCGGCTCGCGAGCCCGATCGGCCTGGACCTCGGCGCCCGGACTCCCGAGGAGACCGCGATCAGCATCGCCGCCGAGATCATCGCCGGCCGCTGGGGTGGCACCGGGGAGCGGCTCGGGCACACCCAGGGCCGGATCCACCGGGAGGGTCCGCTCGCATGAGGCGCGTCGGTCGAGGTACGACGCTCGCCGCGCTGATCCTGCTCGCCCCGCTGGTCGCCTGCAGCGACGACGGTTCCGACGAGCCGGCCGCCCCGCCGTCGACGTCGTCGGGAGAGGCCAGCGGATCCACGAGCCCGTCTCCGGGCCCCACCCAGCCCCCCACCCCCACCGAGCAGAACGAGACGCTGCCACCCGTCACCGACAGGACCTCCCTCCCGCAGCTGATGCGCGAGGAGTTCCGCGGCAGCCGGATCCGGTTCACGGCGCTCGAGGGCGAGACCGCGTCGTACACGCGGCACCGGGTGGTCTACCGCAGCGGCGACGTCCGGGTCTCCGGCGTGCTGCTGCGCCCCAAGGGGAGGGGGCCGTTCCCCGGGATCGTGCTCAACCACGGCTACATCGACCCGGCGATCTACGTCCCCGGTCAGGGCCTGGCGCGCGAGCAGGACTGGCTGGCGGACGCCGGCTTCGTGGTCCTGCACACCGACTACCGGGGCCACGCCGACTCCGACCCGGCCACGCCGCTGGAGCGCGAGAGCCGGCTCGGCTACACCCGCGACGCGCTCAACGCCGTGCAGTCCCTCAAGCGCGAGCCGTACGTCGATCCCGACAAGATGGCCATGCTCGGACGCTCGATGGGCGGCGGGGTCACCCTCAACGCGCTGGTCGCGCAGCCGGGGATCGTCGACGCGGCGGTGGTGTACGCCAGCGTGAGCTCGCGCTACCTCGACAACCTGCGGCACTTCACGGCCCGCAGCCGGCCCGAGGCGGTCGACGCCGTCTTCGAGCGGTTCGGCACCCCGCAGGAGGAGCCCGGGTTCTACCGCGGCCTGTCCTCGCGGACCTACTTCGACCGGATCACCGAGCCGGTGCTCATGCACCACGGCACCGACGACGAGCAGTGCCCGTTCCCGTGGGCGCGGACGACCCAGCGACTGCTCACCGAGGCGGGCGTCGAGAGCCGCCTGGAGGTCTACCCCGGGGAGCGGCACTCGTTCACCCCGCAGTGGCAGGCCTCCATCGAGGAGACGGTGCGGTTCCTGCGTCGCCGTCTCGACGTCTGAAGATCCGCGTTTGCCGGGCGGCGTCCCGGGAACGTTCCTGACGTTCGCACCAGCAGGACGGGCCCGCTGGTCGCGCGATCACGGAGAGCAGGCGATGACCGACATCCAGATGTCCGACGAGGTCGCGGCGCAGATCAAGGACCGGTTCAACAACCTGAGCAACGAGTTCGCCAACGAGAAGGTCTTCATCTCCTCCGAGGCCGGGCGGATCAGCTCCGGGTGCGGGGAGTTCTCCGGATCCGTCGACGGCGGGACCGCGATCTTCGAGCTCGGCTGGCGCGACGTGATGGACGTCGGCACCACCGCCGCGGGCCTGATCGCCGGCAACACCAACGCGCTGCACGTCGACCTGACCGCCATGGACCAGGACCTCTCCTGGTCGATCTCGATCTGAGGACTCTCCGATGGCCGACGACCACTTCACCCTCGACATCCAGCCCGACGTGCTGCGCGGCGTCGAGACCCGTCTCGGCACCCTCGCCGACCACCTGAAGACCAAGGGGACGACGGTCGCGGGCACGCCGGGCGAGATCGGCAACCAGTGGACCGGCATGGCCGCCGACACGATCAAGACCGAGATGACCGGTCTCGGCGAGCTGATGAAGGGGTTCTCGACCAAGGTCGAGGCGATCTCCGGCGCCGTCGGCAGCCTGGCGAAGGACTACGAGGACGCCCTCGAGCAGCTGCCCAGCCTCAACCAGCGCTACCAGCAGGCCCAGACCGACTACGACACGGCGATGACCCAGGCCGACAACGCCCACGCCGAGCGCCGCAGCGACGCCACCGAGGACGGCGAGCCGCTCACCGAGGACCAGCGTCAGCAGCTCGAGAGCCAGCGCCAGGGCGACTACGACGCGGCCTTCGAGGACCGCCGCCAGACCTGGCACGAGCTGGAGACGAGCTTCGGCTACCTCAAGCAGTGGCTCGGCTACCAGACCCGCGCCCTGTCCACGACGCTGGAGGAGCAGACCCCGGTCGAGGTCCCGGAGAGCGCGCTGGAGGACCTGGAGAAGGGCAAGCTCCCCGTCCACCCGTTCGACCACTCCGAGCTGCTCGCCGGGATGACCCTGGTCCGCCAGTACGAGAACGCCGAGATCGCGGCGACTGAGCAGGAGGCCCAGGACGACGTCGAGGAGCTCCAGGAGCTGCTCGAGGACGTCGACCTCTCCGACAGCGAGGCCGTGCGCGACGCGCTCGCCGAGCTCGAGGGCAAGGCCGACGACCCGGTCTACGCCGAGGCCTTCGCGAAGGCCGGCGGCCCCGACCTGGTCAACCGCGTCTACGACGTCGCGCAGTACTACATCAACACCGGCGAGAGCGACGAGGACGACTGGACCGAGTCCCTCCAGGTCTTCAACGACGTCATCGCCTCCGGCCTCGGCGAGTACTCCGACGTCGACCTGGCCGCCTACACCCGCCACTTCGCCAACACCGAGCAGGCGTCCCGGCTGGCCGCCATCACCGGCTCGGACTACGCCGACGACCGGCTCCCGGGGATCGCGCTCGCGCTCAGCTGGTACATGCGCTACGACGTCCCGATCGACAACGACGGGTCGATCGACATCGGCCGGCACATGCAGTCGCAGGCCTACCCCGACGGCTACGAGGCGATGTTGCAGTCGTTCACCGACAGCACCGACCCCGAGACCCTGGCCCGGGTCCTCAACAACGCCAACCCCGAGGACCGCGAGGCGCTGCTCGACGAGCTCGCGAACCTGCACACCTACGACCACCGCGCGGTCATCGACCCGGACGGCTACCAGGTCCGGATGGACATGCTGAAGGAGCTGCTGGAGACCTCCCGCGACAACAACTTCCCGGAGACCTTCGAACAGGTCCTGCAGACCATCCAGGACCGCCAGGACGACATCGACCTGAGCCAGTACGACCTGGAGCTGGACGAGTTCTTCACCGACCCCGACACCATCGACTACCTGGCCCAGTCCAGCAGCGAGGTCGACCAGGAGCTCATCGCCGAGATGTTCAAGGACCATCTCGGCGACGAGGACGTCCAGGCGATGCTCGAGGAGCTGATCGCCCGCAACGGCGAGGCCGGGGTGCTTGACGAGGCCACCGCCCGCAACGTCGGCTACCTCCTCGGCCTGGCCGACGCCGCCGAGGTGAACCTCAACGTCGGCGAGGCGATGCAGCCGATGATCGACAAGGCCGTCGAGTCGCTGCTGAAGCTGACCGGGAAGGCGGCCGGCCCCGCGGGGGTCGCGATCGACATCCTCGAGGCGTTCAACGAGCAGTACGCCGAGGCCGCCGAGAACCGGGAGAACTTCGGAGACGACTGGAGCGAGAACCAGGTCCACGAGAACCTCGCCTGGATCATCTACCTCCAGAACCACGGCGCTCCGGACTCCTACCAGCAGTGGCTGGCCGATGCCGACGCGCAGAACTCCGTGTCCGACAGCGATCCGCTCAGCACCGCCAGCCAGTACCTCAACTGGTTGGAGGACCCCGCGAACGGTGACCAGGCGACCGCGGAGGAGATCCGGCGGATCCAGGAGATCATCAACCAGACCCGCGACATCGCATGAGGCTCCTGCGCCTGGTCCCCGTCGCGCTGGTGCTCGGGCTCGCGACCGCCTGCTCCGGAGGCGTCGAGGCGCTGCCCGACGACGAGGCGTTCACCTCCTGCCTGGAGTCGGCGGGCGTCGACCCCGACTCGGCGGACGACGAGGACGGTCGCCGCGACGCGTTCTCCGAGCCGGCGGCGCTGGACTGCGTGCTCGACCTCGACGACCTCGACGAGCGCCGGGCGGTGCTGGGCGGGGTGTTCACCGACGAGCACCTGTGGCCGGTCCTCCAGGACTGGGTCGCCACCCGCACCGAGACCGCCGAGGTCGTCGCCCGCGAGAGCGGCGAGCTGCTGGCCGCGACCGACGACGGCGACGACGACGAGCAGGGCGAGGGCTGGGCGAAGGAGCAGGTGCACGAGAACCTGGCGCTGGTGATCTTCGAGCAGGCCGGCGGGCCGCCCGCGTCGTACCAGACCTGGCTCGACGACCCCGACGCCCAGCAGTCGGTCTCCGACAGCGACCCGCTGAGCGCCGGCAGCCAGTACCTCAACTGGCTGGAGGACCCGGCGAACGGCGACCAGCAGACCGCGCAGGAGATCCGGCGCCTGCAGGACACGATCCGCGAGACCCGGGAGGGTTAAGCCACTCCCGGCGCTCGTGACGCGTGTCACAGGCCCGGCTACAGTGCCGGTAGACCGGACCCGGGGGAGTCGCGATGGCCGCCAACGACCTGCGCAGCAGGCGGTACGACGCCGTCCGGGCCTGGAGCGCCTTCGTCGAGCACGGTGACGGCGCCGAGCCGCTCGTCCGGCCGGAGATCCTGAGCAGCTGGACCCGCTCCGAGGCCGCGGTCTCGCCCGACGTCACCGAGGCCCCGCTCGCCGACGAGTCCGAGACCGCCTCGATCTGGCGGGGCTCGCCCCTGCAGGTCGCGGTGGAGAGCGTGGAGGCCGAGCTGCGCCGTACCGCCGAGGACGGCGACCTCGTCGTGGCCGTCACCGATCCCCAGACCCGGATCCTGTGGACGTACGGCGGCCGGGTCATGCGGCGCAAGGCCGAGACGGTCAACTTCGTCCCGGGTGGGCGCTGGGACGACCAGTCGGTCGGCACCAACGCCCTCGACCTGGCGACCCGCCTCGACGCGCCGGCGATGGTGTTCAGCGCCGAGCACTACGCCTCGATCGTCCACAACTGGGTCTGCTGGGCGGCGCCGGTGCACGATCCCGTGACCGGGGCCGAGCTGGGCGTCCTGGACCTGTCGACGACCTGGGACCGCACCCACCCGATCGGGCTCGCGACCGCCCGGGTGATGGCGCGACTGATCGAGTCGGCGGTGCCGCGCTCCTCGGCCGCCGGCGCACCCGACGACACCGGCGACCCGGGCCTGGTGATGACGCTCCTCGGCACGGTCGAGACCCGCCTCGACGGCCACCGCCTGCTGCTCAACCGGCGCCAGTCGGAGATCCTCGCGCTGCTCGCGATGCACCCCGAGGGGTTGTCGCTGGAGCAGCTGCACGCGTGCGTGTACGGCGACCAGCAGGTCACCTTCTCGACGCTGAAGGCCGAGGTGTCCCACCTGCGCGCGGCCCTCGGCGGCCAGCTCTCCTCGCGCCCCTACCGGCTGCTGATGCCGGTCGCCACCGACGTCGACCACGTCCTCGGCCTGCTGCGCCGCGGCCGCGTCGCTGCCGCCGTCGAGGCGTACGGCGGCGACCTGCTCCCCGGCACCAACAGCCCCGCGCTCGGCGAGCTCGCCGAGTACGTCGCCGTCGCGGTCCGCGAGGCGCTGCTGACCGACCCGCAGCCCGACGCCGTCGTCCGCTACAGCGAGCGCGCGCCGTACGACGCGGAGGTGCTGGAGGTCTGCCTCGCCCACCTCGCCGGCCGCCCGCACCCCGCCGTACCCCTGCTCAAGGGACGCCTCGCCGTCGCCCGCCGCTGACCCCCGGGTTTCGAGGCTCGCTCCGCTCGCACCTCAACCAGCGTCGGGTCGGCGGCTGTTTGACGCTGGTTGAGGTGTGAAGGACGAAGTCCTGAGCCTCGAAACCCGTCTTGTCGAGAGTCGGCGTGGTTCGGGGCTCGCTCCGCTCGCGCCTCGACCAGCGTCGGGGCCGCCGGTGGTCGAGCAGCGAAGGACGGAGTCCTGAGCGCCCGTCGGGGCCGCCGGTGGTCGAGCAGCGAAGGACGAAGTCCTGAGCGCCCGTCGAGACCCCAGGAGGTCGCTGGCGGCGGGGGTCTCGACGGACGTTCGTCGCTGGCGCTCCTCACTGCTCGACCAGCGTTCGGGCTCGACCAACGCAGCACCAACCATCGCTCCCTAGTGTGACCTGCACCACACTGCGATGGGAGACTCGATGACCCGGATCAACCTCACGGTCGACGGCGCGAAGGTCGCCGACGACGTCGAACCGCGGATGCTGCTGGTGCAGTACCTCCGCGAGCGTCTCGGGAAGACCGGCACCGTGATCGGCTGCGACACCAGCAACTGCGGCGCCTGCACAGTCCACCTCGACGGCACCAGCGTGAAGTCGTGCAACGTGCTCGCGGTCCAGGCGGACGGCGCCGAGGTGACCACCGTCGAGGGGCTCGCGCAGAACGGCACGCTGCACCCGGTGCAGGAGGCGTTCCGGGAGTGCCACGGCCTCCAGTGCGGCTTCTGCACGCCGGGGATGATCATGCAGAGCATCGACCTGCTGAACGAGAACCCGCAGCCCTCCGAGGAGGAGATCCGGCTCGGGCTCGAGGGCAACCTGTGCCGCTGCACCGGCTACCACAACATCGTGAAGGCTGTTCAGCACGCCGCCGGGAGCGCGTCGTGACCGCCGTCCAGGACGCGCCGGCCGACGAGACCCGCAGCGAGATCGGTCGCGACCGGCGGCGCAAGGAGGACCAGCGGCTGATCACCGGCCGGACCCGCTGGACCGACAACATCGCCCTGCCCGGGATGCTGCACCTCGCGATGGTGCGCAGCCCGTTCGCGCACGCCACGATCACCAGCATCGACACCAGCGCCGCCAAGGCGGCCACCAACGTCGTCGACGTCGTGACCGGTGAGGACCTCGGCGACGCCCAGGGCGTGCTCATCAACGCCTGGCCGATCACGCCCGATCAGAAGACGCCGACCCACCTGCCGGTCGCGACCGGACGGGTCGCGTTCGCGGGCGAGATCGTGGCGGTCGTGGTCGCCCGCTCGGCCGCCGAGGCCCGGGACGCGGCCGAGCTCGTCGACGTCGAGTACGACGAGCTGCCGGCGGCTCTCGACCTGAAGGAGGCGGCGGACGACGGCGTACTCGCCCATCCCGACCTCGGCACCAACAAGTCGGCGCTGTGGGTCTTCGACTCCGGCGAGGCCGGCACCGGCGGCGACGTCGAAGCGGCGATCGCCGCGGCCCGGACCGACGGGATCGTCATCGAGCGGGAGTACCGCCAGCAGCGGCTGATCCCCGCCTTCATGGAGCCCCGCTCGACCGTGGTCGACCCGACGGGCGAGCAGCTGACCGTGTGGTCGGCGACCCAGATCCCGCACATCCTGCGTTTCGCGCTCGCTGCCACGACCGGCATCCCGGAGTCCAAACTGCGGGTGATCGCCCCCGACGTCGGCGGCGGCTTCGGCGGCAAGCTCCAGACCACGCCGGAGGAGTGGATCACGGTCGCGATGGCCCGACGGCTCGGCAAGCCGGTGAAGTACACCGAGACCCGCAGCGAGTCGCTGATGAGCGCCCACCACGGGCGCGACCAGTGGCAGCGGCTCACCCTGGCGGCCGACAGGCAGGGCAACGTCAAGGCGCTGAAGGTCGACCTGCTGGCCGACCTCGGGGCGTACGTGTCGCTCGTCGGCGGCGGCGTACCGGTGCTCGGGGCGTTCATGTTCAACGCCATCTACAAGTTCCCGGCGTACCGCTTCGCCGTCCAGACCGTGCTCACCAACAAGACCTGGACCGACGCCTACCGCGGCGCGGGCCGGCCCGAGGCCACGTTCGCGATCGAGCGGCTGATGGACGAGCTGGCCGCCGAGCTCGGCGAGGACCCGCTGGCGGTGCGCGAGCGGAACTGGATCAAGCACGAGGAGTTCCCGTTCACCACGGTCGCCGGACTGGAGTACGACTCCGGCAACTACGAGGCGGCGACCGCGCGGGCCAAGGAGATGTTCGGGTACGACGAACTGCGGGCCGAGCAGCGCCGCCGCCGCGAGTCCGGCGACCCGGTCCAGCTCGGCATCGGCGTCTCGACGTTCACCGAGATGTGCGGCCTGGCGCCCTCCCGCGTCCTCGGCTCCCTGGACTACGGGGCCGGCGGTTGGGAGCACGCGAGCGTGCGGATGCTGGCCACCGGCAAGGTCGAGGTCGTCACGGGCGCGAGTGCGCACGGGCAGGGCCACGAGACGGCGTTCAGCCAGATCGTCGCCGACCGGCTCGGCGTGCCGTTCGAGGACGTCGAGGTCCTGCACGGCGACACCCAGGTGGCGCCCAAGGGCCTGGACACCTACGGCTCCCGCTCGCTGGTCGTCGGTGGCGAGGCGCTGGTCAAGGCGACCGACAAGGTGCTCGAGAAGGCCAAGGTCGTCGCGGCCCACATGCTCGAGGCGTCCGCGGACGACCTGGAGTTCGGGGGCGGGCGGTTCACGGTCCGCGGCACCGACCAGGGGGTGGCGATCCAGGAGATCGCGACCGCCGTCTTCGCCGCCCATGACCTGCCGGACGGGATGGAGCCGTCGCTGGACAGCGACGCGACGTACGACCCCGTCAACTTCAACTACCCGCACGGCACCCACCTGTGCGCGATGGAGGTCGACACCGAGACGGGCGCGCTGAAGATGCGCAAGTACGTCTGCTGCGACGACATCGGCAACGTCATCAACCCGCTGATCGTCTCGGGTCAGGTGCACGGCGGGCTGGTGCAGGGCATCGCCCAGGCGCTGTGGGAGGAGGCGGTGTACGACGACTCCGGCACGCTGGTCAGTGGCTCCTTCGTCGACTACCTGCTGCCCACCGCGGCCGACACGATCAGCTTCGAGGTCGACCACACGACGACACCGTCGCTGACCAACACGCTCGGCACCAAGGGCGTGGGCGAGGCGGGCACCATCGCCTCCACGCCGGCCGTCGTGAACGCCGTGGTCGACGCCGTACGCCACCTCGGGGTCGACGACATCAGGATGCCCTGCACCCCCGAGCGGGTGTGGCGGGCGATCAACGGCGCCGGCGACGGTGGTGCCACCACGGAGGACGCGATGCCCCACTTCGACCCGGAAGGAGGCCAGGCATGATCCCGGCCCCGTTCGACTACGTCGCCCCGACCTCGGTCGAGGAGGCGCTCACCGCGCTCTCCCAGCACGGCGACGACGCCAAGATCATCGCCGGCGGGCAGAGCCTGCTGCCGGTGCTGCGGATGCGGCTCAACGCGCCCGAGATGGTCATCGACCTCGGCCGGATCCCGTCGCTGCGCGGCGTGCGCGAGGACGGCGACGCGATCGTGATCGGGGCGATGACCCCGCACTCCGTCGTCGGGGCCGACCCGCTGGTGGCCCAGCACGCGGCCCTCATCTCCGCAGCGGTGGAACACCTCGCCGACGCGCAGGTGCGGCACCGGGGGACCTTCGGCGGGGCGTTGGCGCACGCCGACCCGGCGGGGGACCTCGGTGCCCCGGCGCTGGCGCTCGAGGCGACGTTCGTGATCGCCGGGCCGGGCGGCACCCGGACCGTGGCCGCGGACGATTTCTTCGTCGACCTCTTCGAGACCGCCATCGGCGACGACGAGATCCTCACCGAGGTCCGGATCCCCAAGCGCACCGGCTGGGGCGCGCACTACGAGAAGTTCGTCCGGGTGGCCCACCAGTGGCCGATCGTGGCCGTCGCGGCGGCGGTCCGGGTCGAGAGTGGCAGGATCGCCGAGGCCCGGGTCGGGCTGACCAACATGGGCTCGACGCCGCTGCGGGCTCGGGCGGTCGAGGAGGCCCTGACGGGACAGCCGCTGTCGGAGGACGCCGTACGCACGGCGGCCGAGCGGGCGGCCGAGGGCACGAACCCGCCCTCGGACCTCAACGGCGACGCGGACTACCGCCGGCACCTGGCCCGGGTGTTGACCCGGCGGGCGGTGCTGGCCGCGGCGGGCGCCTGATGGACCTCCAGCACCGGTTCAGCGTCCCCACATCGGTCGAGGAGACCTGGGCGCACTTCAACGACATCGCCTCGGTGGCGGAGTGCTTCCCGGGCGCCACGGTCACCTCGGTCGAGGCCGACACCTTCGCGGGGTCGGTGAAGGTGAAGCTCGGTCCGATCGCGCTGGTCTACAACGGATCCGGAAAGTTCGTGGAGAAGGACGAGGCGGCGCACCGGTTCGTCGTCGAGGCCAAGGGCAAGGACAAGCGGGGCAACGGCACGGCCGGCGCCACCGTCACCCTCTCGATGGCGGCCGGCGACGCCGGGACCGACGTCGAGGTGCTCACCGACCTCGCCATCACCGGCAAGCCGGCCCAGTTCGGCCGTGGCGTCATGCAGGACGTCTCCGACAAGCTGCTCGGGCAGTTCGTCGCGTGCCTGGAGCAGCGGCTCTCGGGCGACACGGCGACTCCGGCTGACGCGGACAGCGGTGAGCAGGCAACCGAACCCGTCGCGGAGACGGTTCCCAGCCCACCGCCCGCCCCGAGCGGCGGTGAGCAGGCAACCGAACCCGCGCCGCGGACGGTTGGCAGCTCACCGCCCTCCCGGGCGCACGCCGCGGACTCGGTCGACCTGGGGGCGGCCGTCGTACCGGTGCTGCTCAAGTCGTACGGCAACGTCATCGCGGCGGTCGTGATCGGGATCATCCTGGGCTGGGTGCTCGGGCGGCGCCGGGGATAGCGGTCGATCCGGCTCAGCGCCGGTCGCGCCGGACCCGGCGGCGTACCTGGAGCATCCGCAGCGTGGCGGCCAGGATCGCGATCACCATGCCGGCGGCAGCGGCGATCAGCAGGGCGGCGGCGAGTGGTGCCGATCCGTTCCAGCCGAAGTACGACACCTGCACCGACTGGGTGTTCTGCACGATGAAGACCACGAGCAGGACGAGGAGTACGGCGGCCGCGACGACCGCGAGCCAGACGCCGCTCGTGCGCGACCCGCGCAGGGGGTCGCGCCCGGGCGGCGCGTCGGCCGGGGTCTCAGGTCCTGCGGTTCCCGGCTCGGTGGACACGGGATCGGTCGGCTCGCTCATGCTCCCCGGTGCCCGACGGCACCGGGGAGCACACGCTCCAGGGGTCAGGCGACGGCGGCGGAGAGCCGCTCGAACTCCTCGTCGCTCAGCTGCAGCCCGGCGGCGGCGGTGTTCGACTCCAGGTGGGCGACCCGCGACGTGCCGGGGATCGGCAGCATCACCGGGGAGCGCCGCAGCAGCCACGCCAGCGCCAGCTGCGACGGCGTCGCGCCGTGCTCGCGGGCCGCGTCGGCCAGCGGGCCGTCGTCCTTCGACAGCGCGCCGGTCGCGAGCGGGAACCACGGGATGAAGCCGATGCCCTCCGCCTCGCAGTGGTCGAGCAGGGCCTCGGCCGAGCGGTCGGCGAGGTTGTAGAGGTTCTGCACCGAGACGATCGGCGCGACCTTCTGGGCCGCCTGCAGCTGCTCGACGTCGACCTCGGAGAGTCCGAGGTGGCGGATCTTGCCCTCCTGCCGGAGCGCGTCGAGCTCGCCGACCTGGTCCTCCAGCGGCACGGTCGCGTCGATGCGGTGCAGCTGGAACAGGTCGATGCGCTCCAGACCGAGCCGGCGCAGGCTGGTCTCCACCTGCTGGCGCAGGTACTCCGGGCGCCCGCAGGGGATCCAGACGTCAGGTCCGGTCCGCAGCAGGCCGGCCTTCGTCGCGACGACCACGTCGTCGGCGTACGGGTGCAGCGCCTCGCGGATGACCTCCTCGGAGTAGAACGGGCCGTAGGAGTCGGCGGTGTCGATGAAGGTGATGCCCAGCTCGACCGCCCGGCGCAGGACGGCGACGGCCTCGGCGTGGTCGCGCGGCGGACCCCACACGCCGGGACCGGTCAGCTGCATCGCGCCGTACCCGAGACGGACGACGGGCAGGTCGCCACCCAGGCGGAAGGTGCCGCTGGCGGCGGCGAGGTTGTCGGTGGAAGTGGTGGTCACTCAGATCTCCTGTTCGGAGCGGTCGCCCGCCCAGAGGGTGTGGAAGGTGCCGTCGCGGTCGACCCGACGATAGGTGTGCGCCCCGAAGTCGTCGCGGAGGGCCTGGATCAGGGCGGCGGGCAGGCGCTCGCGGCGCAGCCCGTCGAAGTACGACAGCGAGGAGCCGAACGCCGGCACGGGTACGCCGCCGCGGGCTGCGGTCGCGACCACCTCGCGCCAGGCGTCGACCCCGTCCTTCACCGCGTCGGCGAAGTACGCCGTGGTCAGCAGGGTGGTGAGGTCGGGCTCGTCGGCGTACGCGTCCTTGATCCGGTCCAGGAACTGCGCGCGGATGATGCAGCCGCCGCGCCAGATGGTCGCGATCGACCCGAGGTCGATGTCCCAGCCGTGCTCCTCGGCGCCGGCGGCGATCTGGTCGAAGCCCTGGGCGTAGGCGACCACCTTGGAGGCGTAGAGCGCGGCCCGCACCTGGTCGACGAAGGTGTCGCGGTCGACCTCGACGCGCTGCTCGTCGGGGTCGGTGGTGAAGACCTGTCGCGCCGCCGCGCGCTGCTCGGCGTGGCCGGAGAGGCTGCGCGCGAAGGTCGCCTCGGCGATGCCGGTCACGGGTACGCCGAGGTCGAGCGCGCTCTGCACGGTCCAGCGACCCGTGCCCTTCTGCTCGGCCTCGTCGACGACGACGTCGACGAACGGCTGCCCGCCCGCGTCGGTGTGGCGCAGCACGTCGGCGGTCATCTCGATGAGGAACGACTCCAGGTCGCCGCGGTTCCACTCCTCGAAGACGTCCGCGATCCCGGCCGGGTCGAGACCGGCGATGCTGCGCAGCAGGTCGTACGCCTCGGCGATGAGCTGCATGTCGGCGTACTCGATGCCGTTGTGCACCATCTTCACGAAGTGGCCGGCCGCGTCCGGGCCGACGTGCGTGGCGCAGGGCGTCCCGTCGACCTGCGCGGCGATCGAGGTGACGATCGGACCGAGCCGCTCGTAGGCGTGGTCGGAGCCGCCGACCATGATCGAGGGGCCGTTGAGGGCGCCCTCCTCGCCGCCGGAGACGCCCATCCCGACGAAGTGCAGGCCGCGCTCGCTCAGCGCCTGCTCGCGGCGGAGGGTGTCGGCGAAGTGCGCGTTGCCGGCGTCGACGACGATGTCGCCCTCGTCGAGCAGCGGGACCAGCTCGTCGATGACGGCGTCGGTCGCCTCGCCGGCCTTCACCATCACGATGATCGCGCGTGGCTTCTCGATGCTCCGGACGAAGTCCTCGAGCGACTCGCTCGGCACGAAGGTCCCCTCGTCGCCGAACTCCTCGACGAGGGCCTGCGTCCGCGCCGCGGTGCGGTTGTGGATGGCGACGGTGTGGCCGTGCCGAGCGATGTTGCGCGCCAGGTTGCGCCCCATCACCGCGAGGCCGGTCAGTCCGATGGTTGCGGTCGGTTGCCCCATGGGTCCAGACAACTACGGCGGGCCAAATGGTCGTCCCGGGGTGTGTCGCTTCATCACGGTATGCAGACCAGCTGACACCTCCCACGGTGGGTACGCCGAGGTAGGCGCAGGCTCGTCTGCATACCGTGATGAACCTGCACCCCCGAGACACCCCCTCAGAACACGTTCAGCGGCCGGAACTGCACCGAGATCCGCGGACCCGCGTGCGCGACCTTGGGTACGGCGTGCTCCCAGGTGCGCTGGCAGGACCCGCCCATCACGACCAGGTCGCCGTGCGCCATCTCGACCACCACGCCGTCCCCGCCGTTGCGCGGCCGCAGGTGCAGCTTGCGGGGGTCTCCGAGCGACACGATGGCGACCATCGTGTCGTGGCTCCTGCCGCGGCCGATGGTGTCGCCGTGCCAGGCGACGCTGTCGCGGCCGTCGCGGTAGTAGCAGCACCCGGCGGTGCGGAACGGCTCGCCGAGCTCGGGGAGGTAGTGCGCGCTGAGCGCGTCGCGCGCCTCCTCCAGCACGGGGTGGGGGAGCGGGTCGCCGATCATGTAGGTGTGCACGAGGCGGGGGACGTCGACGACGCGGTCGTACATCTGGCGGCGCTCGGCGCGCCACGGGACGTCGGCGACCAGCCGCGCGAACACGTCGTCGGCCTCGGGCACCCAGGCGCGCAGGACGTCGACCCAGGCGCCGCGGGTCAGCGCGCGGCGCTCGATGCCGGAGAGGTCGGCGACCCCGGCGGAGGCCGCCTGGAACAGCGAGCTCTGGAAGTCCATGCGCCTCATGCTATCGAACAGACTTTCGATCCGCGAGTGTGAAGATCCGGGAACCTTCGGGGTCGATCCGGTGGCGCACTGTCGGTGCGACACGGGAGCATCTGCACATGAGCGCCACGCCCGAGACCTCGACGATCGCCTGCCGGGTCCGCAACCTCACCAAGACCTACGGCACCGGACAGGCCGAGGTGCGGGCCCTCGACGACGTCACGGTCGACATCCACGACGGCGAGTTCACCGCGGTGATGGGGCCGAGCGGCTCGGGCAAGTCCACGCTCATGCACTGCCTGGCGGCCCTCGACCGGCCCGACGGCGGCCAGGTCTTCGTCGGCGACCAGGAGCTCAGCGCCCTCGACGACAAGGCCCTGACGAGGCTGCGGCGCGACGAGATCGGCTTCGTCTTCCAGTCGTTCAACCTGGTGCCGACGTTGAGCGCCGAGGAGAACCTCCTGCTCCCGCTGGCCATCGCGGGCCGCAAGCCCGACCCGGAGTGGTACGCCGCCATCGTCGACACCGTCGGCATCCGGGACCGGCTGCGGCACAAGCCCAACGAGCTCTCGGGCGGCCAGCAGCAGCGGGTGGCGGTCGCGCGGGCGCTGGTCAGCCGCCCGCAGATCGTCTTCGCCGACGAGCCGACCGGCAACCTCGACTCGCACTCCGGGGCCGAGGTGCTCGACCTGCTCCGCCGCAGCGCCGACGCGGGCCAGACCATCGTGATGGTGACCCACGACCCGGTCGCGGCCTCGTACACCGACCGGGTGCTCTTCCTCGCCGACGGCCGGGTCGTCGACGAGCTCCGCTCGCCGACCCGCGAGCAGGTCCTCGAGATCATGACCCGGATGACCGCCTGATGCTCCGCGCCGCCCTCAAGAGCCTGCTCGGGCGCAAGGTGCGCCTGCTCATGAGCACCTTCGCCATCGTGCTCGGCGTCGCGTTCGTCGCCGGGACGCTGGTCTTCTCCGACACCCTGAGCCGCAGCTTCACGGCCCTGTTCGCCTCGACGGTTGGGGACGTCGTCGTCCGTCCCGAGGGCGCGATGACCGCCATGGGCGACTTGTCCACGCAGACGGTGCCCGCGAGCCTCGTCGACCGGTTGGCGCAGGTCGACGGTGCCGCACGTGCGGACGGCAACGTCTCGGCGACGAACGTCGTCGTGCTGGACACCGACGACAAGGTCGTCGGCGGCTTCGGGCCGCCGTCGCTCGGCTCGAACTGGACCGGCGCGCCCGCCGGCCACGACCTGGCGGGTCTGGTCATCACCGAGGGGCGCGCGCCCGCCGGGCCGACCGAGGTGGTGCTCGACGACAGCACGGCCGAGAAGGCCGGCTACGCGCTCGGAGACGCCGTCTCGCTGAACACCGCGGGTGCCGTCGCGACCCTCGAGCCGACCCTGGTCGGGATCGCCGGCTTCCCGGAGGGCGGCTCGCTGAACGGCGCGACGCTCGCGGTCTTCGACACCGCGACCGCGCAGGACCTCTTCCTCGCCGGGGCGGACGCGTACTCCGACCTCTGGGTGACCGCCGAGGACGGCGTGTCCCAGGAGGAGCTGCGCGACCGGGTCGAGTCGGAGCTACCGGACGGCCTGGAGGCGGTGACCGGCGACGAGGCCGCCGACGAGGCGGCCTCCGACCTGCTCGAGGCGATCTCGTTCCTGACGACCTTCCTGCTGGTCTTCGCCGGCATCGCGCTGGTCGTCGGCGCCTTCCTGATCGTCAACACCTTCTCGATCCTGGTCGCCCAGCGCAGCCGTGAGCTCGCGCTGCTGCGTGCCCTGGGGGCCTCCAAGCGGCAGGTGCTCGGCTCGGTGCAGCTCGAGGCGCTGGTGCTCGGGCTGCTCGGTGCGACGCTCGGCCTGGGCCTCGGCGTACTGCTGGCGATGGTGCTGCGCGCCCTGTTCGCCCAGATCGGCCTCGACCTGTCCGGCCAGCCGCTGATCTTCGCGCCGCGCACCGTCGTGGCGTCGTACGCCATCGGGGTGCTGGTCACGATGGCCGCCGCGCTGCTCCCCGCGCTGCGCACCACCCGGATCGCGCCGGTGCAGGCGCTCCGCGACGACGTCGTGCTGCCGGAGTCGTCCATCCAGCGCCGGCTGCAGGTCGGCGTCGTGCTGGTCGTCCTCGGTGCGGTGTCGCTCTTCGCCGGGCTGGGGGACGTCGTCGAGGTGCCGCACGGCGGCTGGTTCGTCGGCGCCGGCGTACTCGCGATCCTGCTCGGCGTCGCCGCGGCCAGCCCGGTCATCAGCCGCCCGTTCCTCGCCCTGGCCCGCTTCGTCTTCGCCCGGCTGTTCGGCACGGTCGGCAACCTCGCCGGCCAGAACTCCCTGCGCAACCCGCGGCGTACGACGGCGACGGCCTCCGCGCTCATGATCGGCCTCGCCCTGGCCTGCACGATGGCGATCGTCGGTGACTCGGCCAAGGCCTCGGTCGACAAGTCCATCGAGGAGAACTTCGTCGGCGACTACGTCGTGAGCAACGTCGTCGCCGGGTCCTTCTCGCCCGAGGTCGCCGAGCGGCTCGCCGCGGTCGACGGCGTCGACCAGGTGGTGCGCCAGCGCTACACCGGCGGCCTGATCGACGGCTCGCCGCAGGGCCTGGTCGGCATCGACCCCGACGGCGTCGAGTTCCTCGAGCTGCGCTCGGCGGCCGGCGACGTCACGGCCCTGCGCGACGACACCGTGCTGCTGCAGGAGACGTACGCCGACGACGAGGGCCTCGAGGTCGGCGACGACCTGGAGATCGAGATGCCCACCGGTGACCAGAGCTGGGAGGTCGTCGGCATCTACGAGGACAACCCGGTGCTGTTCTTCCCGGTCGTCACCACGGTCGACACCCTGCTGGCGACGGGCGCGCAGGACAAGGACAACGCGCTGATCATCGACGCCGACGAGTCCGCGACCGGCGTCGGGCAGCGGCTGGAGGACGCGATCGCCGACCTGCCGATCGTCACCGTCAAGAACCAGGCCGAGTTCGCGGAGGAGCAGCGCGAGCCGATCGACCAGTTCGTGCTCCTGATCTTCGCGCTGCTCGCCCTGGCCCTGGTGATCGCCGTGCTCGGCATCGTCAACACCCTGGCTCTCTCCGTCATCGAGCGCACCCGCGAGGTCGGGCTGCTGCGTGCCATCGGGCTCTCACGCCGCCAGCTGCGCTGGATGATCACCCTCGAGTCGGTCGTGATCTCGGTGCTCGGGGCGGTGCTGGGCGTGCTGCTGGGCGTGTTCTTCGGCATCGTGCTGATGTACGCCCTGCGCGACGAGGGGCTGGAGGTGATCAGCGTGCCGGCCGGCCAGCTGGCGATCTTCCTGGCCCTCTCGGTGGCCATCGGCGTGCTCGCCGCGGTGCTCCCCGCACGCCGCGCGGCGCGTCTCGACGTCCTGCGGGCCATCGCGACGGAGTAGGGATGTGGCCGCCGTCGCGCGGCCAGATCAGCGATTCGGCTGACGGAAGGTGTCTAGTCCATCTACCCTCCCGCTTGTGGAGGAAGTACTCGTACCGGATGGGCGGTCGCTCAAGCACGTCCAGGTGCGGGAGTACGTCCGGTCCCTGGTGACGGGCAGTGCCCCCGGGTCGCCCGCCCCGTCGGAGCGCGAGCTGGTGCACCGTTTCGGCGTCGCCCGGATGACGGTGCGCCAGGCGATGGACGCCCTGGTCGTCGAGGGACTGCTGGAGCGGATCCCCGGCCGTGGCACCTTCGTCGCGCGCCCGCGGCGTACCGCCAGCCGGATCACCAGCTACACCGAGGAGATGGCGCGGCGCGGCATGCTCGCCGAGTCGCAGACCCTCCTCGCGCGCCGTGAGCAGGCCGGTCCCGGTGTCGCCCGCGCGCTCAGCCTCACCGAGGGCGACGCGGTCATCCACTGGCGCCGGCTGCGCCGCGCCGACGGCGTACCGATGTGCCTGGAGGACGCGTACCTCAACGAGGTGCTGCTGCCCGGGTTCCTGCAGGGCGGCATGCCGACCAGCCTGTACGACGCCCTCGAGTCGCGCGGGCTGCGGCCTTCGTGGGCCGAGGACTCCATCAACGCCGACGGCGCCACTCCGGAGGAGTGCTCGCTGCTCGAGATCGAGCCGGGCGCCGCGGTCCTGAGGCACTCGCGACGGGCGGTCTCCGGCGACAAGATCGTCGAGGTCTCGCGCACGGTCTACCGCGCGGACCGGTTCACCCTGTGGGTGCAGCTCGGCCAGGACGGCTGAGCGACCGCCGTCTAGAGCCGACCGAGGGCCGCGACCGGCTCGCCGGTGTCCTCGCACACCCAGACCGGATCCGGACCGCCGAGGTCGGGCTGGATGTAGAGGGTGTGCACCGGCCCCTCCTCGCAGATCGAGCACACCGGCCAGCGACCGGACGACTCGAAGAGCGCGTCCTGGACGTCCTGGGCGACCAGCCCGGCGACGTACACCTCGCCCTCGGGCCACTGCTCGGCCCACCACTTCCGGGCCGAGACGGCGTCCTCGAGGGCACTGACGGCGGCGGCGGTCGCCTGCCCGCGGGCCGACAGGTCAGCGAGCACCCGAGCCCGCGCATCGAACAGCAGCGCGTTGTCCACAGGCCCATTGTGCTCGGGTTTCAAAGGGCGGCCGGGCCGGGCACGCGTCGGGCGCCGGCCGCGACGGGTGGCCGCGGGTCTCGGGAGGTCAGGATGGGCGTGTACGACGCGGGCGGAGAGCTGTTCGTCGAGCAGTGGGTGGATCTGCGGCGGCTGCCGCTGGTGATGGACGACGTGGCGGAGCAGGCCGAGCGGATCGTGGCGCACGCGACGACCTGGGTGGCCGACCGATCCGGGTTCGAGCCGAGTCCCGTGTGCCTGCTCCGTCCGCTGGCCGGCGCGATGGACGTGATCGCGGCGGCGTTCGAGGCGCTGGGGGAGGAGTTCGCCGAGTCGTGGGCGGGCGTCCGGGCGGGGGTCGTGCTCGCCGAGCGCGAGCTCGCCGCCTCGGAGGAGCGCGCCGTCGAGGCGAGCGCCGCGATCGCCCGCGCCCTGATCGGGGTGGCCTGATGCCGCTGCCCACCCTGGACCCCATCCCGCTGGACGCCCCCGAGAAGGGGGAGGCCCAGCTCGCGCACGACACGACCTTCACGGCCTGGGACGGCGCGTTCACCAGCATGCGCGACGTCGTGAACCAGGGCATCGACGCCCTCAACCAGGTCGGCGCCGGGCTGCCGCGGCTGCCCGAGGAGAGCCTGGAGACGTTGCTGATCCTGCCCCTCACCGGCGACTACGCGGCGATCCGGCGCAACGCGAACGCCTGCGGCGACGTGCGCGACGCGCTGCACACCTGGGGCGACAACATCCTGCGGATCTCGCTCGGCGTCGGTCCCGGCTGGAGCGGGCAGGCCGCCGCGGCGTACCTGCTCCGCGTCAACGCCTTCGGCCTGGCCGCCCGGGCGGTCGGCGAGACGGTCGGGCTCGGGGCCGCCGTGTTCGACCAGATCGCCCGGGTCTCCGAGCGGATCGGGATCCAGGTCGAGCGACTGGTCGTCGAGCTCGGCAAGACGCTGGCCCGGCTCGGTCGGCGGCTGCTGTCGAAGGTCGCCGGTCCGGCCGGCTGGGCGGCGTTCGCCGGGGAGCTGCTGCTGAAGGGACTGGTCGCCGTCACCGACATCATCGACGACGTACGACGGGTGCTGGAGCTGATCGAGGCGCTCCGGGACCTGCGCGATGTGGTGACCACCTGGGTCGGCGAGCAGCGGGAGCGCCTGGAGCTCTTCCGCGAGCTGCCTTCCCTGCTGCGGTCGTGAGCGACCTCGACGGCGCCCTGGACCGCGCCGCGGTCGTCACCGAGCGAGCCGCGGACGCGTCACGCCGGTCTCCCGTCGACCCCGCCATCCGCGTCGCGCTCGCCGAGGCGGCAGCCGCGCCGGAGGCGACCGGCGAGCGCGCGATCGCCGAACGGGTCCGCCTCGGCCTGCTCGACTGGGACGACCTCTGGCGCGGCCCGCAGGGCCTCGGCCCCGAGGGCGTGCGCCTGGTCCAGCGCGCCCTGGTCGTCGCGGCCCGTGAGATCGAGCGCGAGGCCCCCTGACCGACCGCCGACCCGTCACTTTCTCGGCATTTTCCGCGGTGTGTCGACGCAGGATCGACGGCTCGGCGAACGCCGTACGCCGTCCGCTCGTCGCCGGTCGTCCGGTCGTCGTTCGCGGCGGATTCACGTCCGGTTCTCCGACGGCCACGACAGTGCAGGAGCCCTGATGGACAGCGCCGACTCGGGCCGGCCGTACCCGTAGAGGACCTCACTTCGTGCCATCGCGCCACCGCACCCTGCGTCCTGCCCTGCTCAGCACCCTCGTCGCCGGCGCCGTCGGGCTGGTCCCGCTCGTGGTCGCCCTGGCCCCGCCGGCGTCGGCCGCCGCCACGGACGTCCGGATCAACGAGATCATCACCAACAGCTCGACGGTCGCGGACTCCATCGAGCTGACCAACGTCGGCACCGCACCGGTCGACGTGTCGGGCTGGATCGTCAAGGACGACAACGACACCCGGACCCTGGCGATCGCCACGGGATCCGTGGTCGCGCCCGGGGGCTTCCTGACGGTGACCGTGGACGGGGTGCCGGGCGGCTTCGGCCTCGGCAACGGCGACGCGGCGCGGGTCTTCCTCCCCGACGGTACGACGCTGGTCGACGGCCACACCTTCCCCAGTCACTCCAGCCCGTCCTGGTCCCGGTGCCCCGACGGCACCGGCGAGTTCGTCCAGGCCGTCGCCGAGACGCTGGGCGCGGCCAACAGCTGCACGACCCCGGACACCGCGGTGCGGATCAACGAGGTCGAGTCCAACCATGACACCACCGACTGGGTCGAGATCGTCAACACCGGCAGGGGACCGGTCGACGTGTCGGGCTGGATCGTCCGCGACGACAAGGACGCCTCGGCCGCCACCGTGCCCGCCGGCACCGCACTCGCCGCGGGCGCCTTCCTCGCGATCGACACCGACGTCGCCGTCGGCTCGACCAACTTCGGCCTGGGCGGTGCCGACCAGGCGCGGCTGTTCTCCGACGACGGTACGACGCTGATCGACTCCCACTCGTGGAGCGCCCACGCGTCCACGACGTACGGCCGCTGTCCCGACGGCGTCGGCGACTTCACGACGACCCTGGCGGCCACCAAGGCGGCGGCCAACAGCTGCCCGGTCCCGGCCGGGGCGGACGCCCTCGAGATCAACGAGGTCAAGTCCAACCCCAACCCCGACTTCGTCGAGGTGCGCAACGTCAGCGACTCGCTGGTCGACGTCGCGGACTTCTGGGTCGCCGACTCCACGGCGAGCCCGGTGCGGATCACGACCGAGTCCACGCCGCTGCAGCCCGGCCAGCTCTTCGCGTTCGACCCGGACGCCATCCCGGGCGGCTTCGGCCTCGGCGCCTCCGACCAGGTCACGATCCTGCTGTCGGACAAGACGACGGTCGTCGACTCGTACTCCTGGACCAGCCACCGGCTCCCGTCGTACGGCCGGTGCCCCGACGCCGAGGGTCTGGTCGAGAACGCCGCCCCGAGCCCCGGCGCGGAGAACGTCTGCCAGCCGGTACGCCTCAACGAGATCGAGTCCAGCGGCGGCACCCCCGGTGACTGGATCGAGCTGGTCAACGTGACCGACGCCCCCGTCGACGTGTCGGGGTGGGTCCTGAAGGACGACGACGACAACCACGCCCACGCGCTCGCCGCCGGGACGACGATCGCCGCGGGCGGCTACCTCGTGGTCGAGGAGGCGGCGCTCGGCTTCGGCCTGGGCCAGCCCGACGCCGCCCGGCTGTTCCGCGCCGACGGCACCACCCTGGTCGACTCCTACGCGTGGACCACGCACGCGACGACGACGTACGGCCGCTGCGCCGACGGCGCCGGCGACCTCGTGACCACCCGGACGCCCACCAAGGGGGCGGCGAACGACTGCCCGCCGCCGTACTTCGGCGTCGACACCGAGCCGTGGCCGGGTAGCCAGGACGTCACCGAGTCCGACGCGCCGAACGCGTTCGTGTCCGACGTCAGCGCCGGTGACGTCAGCGGTCTCGCCTTCGACCCGACCGAGCCCGGCGTGCTGTGGGCGATCAAGAACAAGAACCGGCTCTTCAAGCTGACCAAGGTCGCGGGCCTGTGGACGCCGCTCACCACGGACGGCTGGGCCGGCGGCAAGGAGCTGCGGTTCGCGAACGGCGCGGGCGAGCCCGACACCGAGGGCGTCACCGTCGGCCCCGACGGCGCGATCTACGCGACCTCCGAGCGCGACAACGTCAGCAGCAGCGTGCCGCGCAACACGGTGCTGCGCTACGACCCGGCCGCGCCCGGGCCGCTGACCGCCACCCACGAGTGGGACCTCACCGCAGACTTCCCCGAGCTGGCCGGCATCCCCGGCGGCTCGAACCTCGGCTTCGAGGGCCTGACCTGGGTCCCGGACAGCTACCTCGTCGCGAACGGCTTCGTCGACGAGAGCACCAGCGCGGCGTACCGGCCGGCCGACTACGCCGGTCACGGCACCGGGCTGTTCTTCCTCGCCCTGGAGAACGACGGCGCGCTGTACGCCTACGCGCTCGGCAGCGGTACGCCGCACCGGGTGGCCAAGGTCGCCAGCGGCTTCCCGCACGTCATGGACACCTCGTTCGACCCCGAGCGCCAGCAGATCTGGGCGGTCTGCGACGACACCTGCCAGGGTCAGGTCTCGGTGCTCCGGATCGGCGGCGACGGCCGGTTCGCGGTCCAGGGCGGCTACGACCGGCCGACCGGCATGCCGAACCTCAACAACGAGGGCTTCGCGATCGCCCCGCAGGCCACCTGCGCGAACGGCGTCAAGGAGGTCGTCTGGGCCGACGACACCGGGACCGGCGGCCACTCGCTGCGTTCCGCCACGCTGCCGTGCACTCCGCCCGTGGCCCCGCCCGCGCAGCCCGTCGCCGCGCGGGTCACGGCCGGCGACGCGTCCGTCGTCTACGGCCGTGGTGCCCGGGTCACGGTGCAGGTCGCGGCCGCAGGTGTGGTGCCCAGCGGCACGGTCGCCCTCACCGCCGGATCGGTCCCGATCGGCTCGGCTCGGCTGGCCGCGAACGGCACCGCCACGGTGACGGTTCCGCCCCGCGCGCTGGCGCCGCGGAGCACGCCGTACCCGATCAGCGTGCGGTACGCCGGCGACGCCGCCGTCCTCCCCGGCTCCGGGACCGCCCGCCTGACCGTCCGCAAGGGCGCCGTACGCCTGGCCGTCTCGGTGAAGCCGGGCAAGGTGCGGGCGAAGCGGACCCGGGCCACGGTCGCCGTACGTCTCGTCAACGCCGACGGCGTCCCCGTGACCGGCCGGGTCCGGGTCTCGGGGCCGGGCGTGAAGGCGCGCACGGTCGCGGTGTCCGGTGGCCGCGCGACCCTGCGTCTCCCCGCCTTCGCCCGGCCGGGGACCCGCAAGCTCGTCGTGGCGTACGCCGGGAGCCCGCTCCTGGAGGCGAAGCGCACGACGGTCCGGCTCCGGGTCGTCCGCCGCTGACCCTCGCCCGCCGACCCGTCACTTTCTCGGGGTTTTCTGCGGTGTGTCGTCGCAGGATCGACGGTTCGGTGGGCGGCGTACGACGTCCGCTCGGCGAACCGTCAGTCCTGACGCGACACGCCGCGAAAGTCGCCGAGAAAGTGACGGGTCGGCGAGCGGGGGCGCCCTAGCATCGGGACATGGGCGAGGTGCTCCTCGAGGTGACGGCGCTGCACGAGCGTGACGTCCCGGGCGCCTGCGAGGGTGGGGCCGACCGGCTGCACCTGGTCGCGGGGAGTCCCGACGAGCCGACCTCGCCCGAGCCGGCGCTGGTCTCGGCGGTGGCCCGGGCCAGCGACGTACCCGTCTTCGTGCTGCTGCGGCTCAACGACTCCTGGACCACGACCGGCGGCGAGCTCGCGCGGCTGCTCGGGCTCGCGCACGACTACCTCGGCGCGGGAGCCGCGGGACTCTCGTGGGGGTTCCTCGACAGCGGGCTCGACGTTGACGCCGAGGTATGCGCGCACCTCGCCGAACGGCTGCCGAACGTGCCGTGGACCTTCCACGAGGCGTTCGACCACGCTCTGGAGCCTGAGCGCTCCTGGAGGCGGGTCCTTGATCTGCCGGGGCTCGTGGCGGTCCGCTCGGCGGGTTCGCCGCGCGGCATGGAGGTCGGCGGCGAGGACCTGCTCGCCACCGCCGAGTCCGACCCCGCCGTCGCGCGGCTGCTGATGCCCGGCGGGGGACTGCTCGCCGAGCACGTGCCGTGGCTGGTCCGGGCCGGCGTACGGCAGTTCCACGTGGACCTGCAGACGCGGCCGGGCGCGTCGTACCGCTCGTACGTCGACGCGGGCCACGTCCGCTCCTGGCGGCGGCTGCTCGACGACTCGCTGCAGCGCATCTGAGACCCTGTCGGGGAGATGACGATCCTCATCGACCCGCCGAACGTGCCCGCGCACGGTCGCTTCTGGTCCCACCTCGCCAGCGACGAGTCGTACGACGAGCTGCACGCCTTCGCCCGCTCCCTCGGCATCCCCGAGCGCGGCTTCGACCGCGACCACTACGACGTCCCGTCGGAGTGGTACGACGACGTGCTCGCCGCCGGCGCGACCGCGGTGACCTCCCGCGAGCTGGTCGCCCGGCTGATCGCCGCGGGTCTGCGACGCCGCAAGCAGGCCCGACCGCGCTGATCCGCGGTCAACTTCTGCCGACTCGACGCGCAAGTTCTGCCGACTCGGCGGTGGGTCAGAAGTGGGTCAGGGGTGGGTGAGCTCGGTGAGCTCGCGCTCGAGGTTGGCGCGGGCGGCGGCCTCCCAGTGCTCGCGCGCGTACGCCGTGTGGAAGAGGTGCTCCTTCTCGGCGAGGCTCTCCAGCACCTGCGCGCGTCCGTCGCGGAAGACGTCGTCGTCGAGGTGGGCGTACTCGCGGCGTACGGCGGCGGTGTACGCCGCGTACCGGTCGCCGGGCGCAGCCAGGATCGCCAGGTCGGCGTCCGAGAGGGCGCAGCCGTTGGGGTCGTCGTCGGTCGGTCGGTGGGTCTCGGTCAGCCGGACCAGCCGGGCGACCTCCTCGACCACCTCGGCGGGAGCCAGGCCCGGCAGGGCGTCCTCGGCCCACGTCGCGGAGCGCTCCTCGGCGTCGCGCTCGCCGTCGTACACCGCGTCGTGGAACCACGCGGCGAGCACGACAGGCGCGGCGTCGTACGGCGTCCCGGCGGCCGCGAGCTCGTCCAGCCGGTTCAGCACCTCGGTCAGGTGTCGGGTGTCGTGGTAGCCGCGCGACTCGTCGGCGTACGCCGCGAGCAGCTGGTCACGCAGGTCGATCGATCCGGAAAGGGGCCATCTGTCACCGAGGTCCACCCGCCTATCTAAGCAAGAGAGCGCTACGGTGACTCGAAACGAGAACCTGTTGCAGAAATGGGAAGAACATGGCAGCGAGCAACGAGCGCATCCGCGAGGTCGTCGAGCAGTACGTCACCCTGGTCGGCACCGGTACGTCGGCGCAGGTCCTCGACCTGTACGCCGAGGGCGCCACGGTCGAGGACCCGGTCGGCACGGACGTGTTGAAGACCCGGGAGCAGATCGCGGCGTTCTACGCGACCCTCGACGACCTCGACCAGGAGACCCGGCTGGTCGAGGTGCGGATCGCGGGTGGAGAGGCGGCGTTCCACTTCGAGATCGTGACCAAGGTCGGCGACGCCCGCTACGTGCTGGCGCCGTTCGACGTGATGACCTTCGACGACGACGGCAAGATCACATCGATGCGCGCCTTCTGGGGCGACGCCGACATGGTGGTGCAGTAGCGCGGACCCGCGGCTCAGACCCGCATGGCCGGCAGGGTCAGCGCGGTGGCGGAGCCGAAGTCGACCGCGGCGGGGCGGGTACGCCGGGTCCGCCGCGGGCCGGCGTTGCGGGGCAGGGCCAGGTCGCCGAGGTCGTGCCAGCTGCCGTCCGTGACGTCGAGTCCACCGCGGTGCAGGCGCAGGTGGTCGTTGCTCGCCGGCGCGGGCCGGACCACCAGCTGCAGGTCCGACATGGTCGTCAGCGCCTCGAACGCGAAGTGTCCGCCGGCCCCGGTCCGCGTCCGGCCGACCAGGCGGCCGTCCGCGTCGAGCAGGCGGACCTGGGCGCCGGCCAGCGGCGTCGCGGCGTCGGCGCCGTCGACCACGCGGCCCTGGAGCACGCCCGTCGGGGCGGCGGTCTCGACGGCCCGGCCCGCGGCCGAGCGCCGGGTCTCGCGGGTCAGGCGCTGGTCGAGCTCGGAGACGTAACCGGACCGGACCACCACGGCGGTGGTGTTCGACGTGAACCGGGTCGGGTCGGACTCCGGACGCTCGTCGGTGACCTCGACGAAGTAACGGCCGGCCGGGAGGCGCAGGGACCAGGTGCCGGCGTACGACCGTTTGCGGCCGAGGCAGCGGCCGTCCACGGCGTACCACCGGATCTGGACGACGCACGGTCCGGGGGCGTGGATCCTGCCCCGGATGCATCCTGGCTGCGCTGCGTTCATGGCCCTCTCCCGAAATCGTGCCGACGGGCGCCGTCGGCCCGATGGGACGAACCTAGGAAGCGGGCATCAAGACTGCGTGCGCGATTTCGTCAGGTCTCGCGCAAGAAAGCCACAAGGGCGGATCAGGCGGGCAGGCAGGTCGCCGGCTGGCCGGAGGCCGTGGAGCGTTGCAGCAGCACCGGCTGCGGCAGCGAAGTTTGGCGGCCGGTGGTGATTGACAGTCCGCCCCTATCGCCTCGCGTGAACAGGCAGTAGCTGCTTCGGGTGGTCATCCAGCCGCCGCTGTTGGCCTTCGGCAGTGCTACGACGGCCAACCCCGACTGGGTGGTGAGCTGGCCACCGAAACGGAAGCCTCCGGAGCCGTTCGCGACAGTGCTACCCACCTGGCGGCCGGTCTTGTCGAACAGCAGCACCTGGGCGTCCGCGAGGCCGTAGGTCTGGTCCGACCCGTCGACGACGCGTCCCGTGATCGACCCGCCGCGCTTCGTCCACACGAACCGCGAGGCCAGGTCGGCGCGGCCGGAGCGGACGTTGGCGCCCTGGATCGGGCCGGTGCGGGGCAGCCAGTCGCCGTTGCCGGGAGCGACGAGCCGGTAGCGGCCCGGGTAGAGACCTCGGAAGGTGACCTTCCCGCCGCGGGCCGTCGCGGTCCACCACTGACCGGTCTTGCGGCTGACCGCGGTCACCGCGAACTTGCCGGTGGCCCGGCTGCCGTCGGCGTAGAAGAGGTCGACCAGCAGGCTGCCGCCCTTCTTGGTCAGCCGGATCGACAGGTTCTTGGCCTTCCCGCGCTTGATCCGGCCGGCGTACGTGCTCTTGCCGACGTAGGTGCTGCGGCGGTCGTAGGTGAACACGGAGTACTTGCCGGTGGGCAGGCCGCCGATCGCGAACTGGCCCTTGCCGTTGGCCTTGGTCTCGTAGGACTGCTCGTAGGTGTTCGCGGCGACGACCCGCGCCCCCTTGCCGGCCTTGCCGGCGACCTTGACGGTGCCGGTGATCGCGGCGCCGCGCCTCATCCGCACGTCCTTCTGCACCGTGCGGTCCCCGACGCGCACCGCGATGTCGGCGGGGGCGTACTTGGTGACGTCGTACGCCGGGCGCTGGTCGACGAACTGCAGGCGGTAGCTCCCCGGGGCCAGGCTCAGCGTGTAGATGCCGTTGCGGACGCGCTTCTCACCCAGGTAGGTCCAGTTGCGGGTGAACCAGCGGACCTTGATCCGCCCCACCTCGTCGCCCGGACCGGTGACCTGTCCGCGCACCTCGTAGGTGCGCGCGGCCGCCTCGGCCGGAGCCGTCGCGCCGACGGCGAGCAGCAGCGAGGCGAGCAGTCCGACGACGAGGGCCAGGGCGAGGCCGGTGCGACGGGTGGTGATGGTCCCCATGTGGCGAGCTCCGAGAGGGCAGTCGGGTCTGGTCGTTCCTCATCGTAGGCGGGTGCCCCGACAGTCCCTTCAAGACCGACGCAGGGTTCGATCAAGAATCGGCGACGGGTCGGCCGGGCCGCATCGCCCACCGGATGGTGCCGGTGGCGGCGACGCCGAGCGCGCGCACGACGGTGCGCTCCGAGACCGGCAGCCACGGCAGCCGCAGCGGCGGGCGGGTCCAGGCCGGCATCAGGCCGACCGCGGCCGCCACCAGGACGGCGTACGGCGCCCGCGCGGCCAGCGGCAGCGGCGGGTGTACCAGGACGTAGCGGACCGCCTCGCGGGCCTCCGGCGTCCCGCGGAGCTCGGGGCGGTACGACGCGACCGCCTCCCGCAGCTCGTCCTCCGTGGTCGGCGGGTCGAGGACGCCGAGCCGGCGGGCGACCTCGGCCGTCTGGGCGACGTACTCGTCACGCTCCGCGCCCCGCAGCGGCTCCTTGCCGTACACAGTGTGCGCCCGCAGGAAGCTGTCGATCTCGGCGACGTGCACCCAGCGCAGCAGGTGCGGGTCGGAGGCGGCGTACGGCGTGCCGTCGGGCATCGTGCCGGTGACCCGCTCGTGGATGCGGCGGACGACAGCGATGGAGCGCTCGACGTCCTCGACGTGGCCGAAGGTCGTGGTCGCGATGAACGTGCTGGTGCGGGCGAGCCGGCCCCACATGTCGCCGCGGTAGCCCGAGTGCTCGGCGACGCCGCGCATCGCCGCCGGGTGCAGGGTCTGCAGGAGCAGGGCGCGGATGCCGCCGACGAACATCGAGGCGTCGCCGTGGACGCGGGTGACCGGGCTGCCCGGCTCGTAGAGGCGCGGGCCGGGCCGACCGTGGATCCGGTCCCGCTCGCGGGCGCCGTCGGGTCCCGCGACCCGGTCGAAGAGGGCCGCGCCGAGCCGCCCGCGGACGTCGATCACGCCTCGACCCTACGGCGCACGTGGTCAGAGGCCGAGGGTGTTGGCGGTGTCCTCGACCAGCGCGGCGAAGAGCGCGTCGGCCGGCTCGAAGCCGCCGACGAAGTGGCCGTTGAGCTCGAGGGTGAGGGCGCCGACGAGGTGCGCGAACGCCTCGACCAGCGCCAGCGTCGCGCTCGGAGGGAGATCGAGCTCGAGGGCCGCGGCGGTGGTGCGCAGCTGCTCGGCGAGCGGGCGGGCGAGCGAGCGGCGTACGGCAGGGAACCCGTCGGCGACCACGGGTGCACCCAGGGCGCGGACGACGCGCGCCGCGGGCACGATGGTGTCGGCAGGGGCGGCGTACCCGGGGATCGCCGAGCCGTAGATGAGGGCGAACCGGTGCGGTGCCGCGACCGCCCACGCCCGCAGGGCCAGGCACGTGTCGACCCAGCGGCCGCGGGCTCCTCGCCGGGTGTCGCCCGCCGTCTCGAGGGCGTCGGCGAGGTCGTCGTACGCGTCGAGGATGAGCGCGGTGATGAGGTCGTCGCGGCTCGCGTAGTAGCGGTAGATCGCGCTCGAGACGAGGTTCAGCTCCCGCGCGATCGCGCGCAGCGAGAGCGACGCGGCCCCCTCCGTCGCGAGCTGACGCAGGGCGAGCTCCTTGATCCGCTCGATGTTCTGCGCCTTGGCGAGCTGTCGCGGGGTGAGGGTCTCGGGCATGACCCGAGCATGCCAGACGAGAGAGCGGCAGTCACATAAGAGAGCACCGCTCTTGCATTTTCGGAGAGCACCTGTCACTGTTCAGGAACCAGTGAGCGGTGCTCACTCAAATCGCTCTCGAAAGGAGCCGTCATGAAGACCACCCGCGCTGCCTTCGTCGTGGCCGGCCTCGCCCTCGCCGCCTACCCCGTCCTGCGTCCCTGGGGCTCGGAGGTCGGGCAGGAGGGTGCCGAGACCTTCGGGTCGACGGCCTGGCTGGTCTCGCACGCGCTCGGGATGCTGGGCTTCGTCGCTCTCGCCTTCGGTCTGAGAGCCGCCGCGGCCGCCGGTCCCGCCTGGCACGGAGTGATGCCGCTGCGCCGCGTGGAGACCCGGGCCTGGGTGGCGGTGGCTCTGCTGCTGCCCTACTACGGCGCCGAGGCGTACGGCCTGCACGCGCTGGGCCGTCACGTCGGCGAGACCGGCGACCTCGGCGCCCTCGAGATCGCCGACGCGTTCCGCTACGCACCGTTCGAGATGACGACGTTCGCGCTGGGCCTGGGCGCCCTCGCGCTGGTGGGCGGCAACCTGGTGCTGGGGCACTGGCGCGACGGGGGCGCGGCGCGGTGGGGCGGCGTGCTCGCCGGGCTGGGGCTGCTGACCTACCTGCCCCAGTTCTTCGGTCCCGCCGAGCTGCGGGTCGCGCACGGCGTCGTCCTCGGCGCCGGACTGCTGATGGTCGCCGTCACGCTCCGGCCCGGCCACCGTGACGAGGTGACCGGACCGGAGGCGACTCAGTCGCCCTTGACGTTGACCAGCTGACGCAGGACGTGGCGGACCTCGACCAGGTCCGCAGCGTCGGCCATCACCCGGTCGATGTCCTTGTACGCCGCGGGGATCTCGTCGATGAACGCGTCGGTGTCGCGGTACTCGATGCCGGCCATCGCCTCCCGGAGCTGCTCCCGGTTGAAGGTCCGACGGGCCTTGGACCGGGAGTACTCCCGTCCCGCACCGTGCGGGGCGGAGTTCAGCGCCTCGGCGTTCCCGCGGCCGACCACGACGTACGACGCGGTCCCCATCGAGCCGGGGATCAGCCCCGGCCGCCCGGCGCTCGCGTCGATCGCACCCTTGCGGGAGAGCCACACGTCCTCGCCGTAGTGGTGCTCCTGCTCGGTGTAGTTGTGGTGGCAGTTGATCTCCTCCCGCCGCTCCACCGGGCCGCCGACCCACTCCTCGAACTGGCGCACCAGCCGGTCCATCATCTCCTCGCGGTTGAGCAGCGCGTAGTGCTGCGCCCAACGCATCTCGCGGATGTAGGCGTCGAACTCCGGCGTCCCCTCCTCCAGCCAGGCCAGGTCCCGGTCGGGCAGGTCCTCGCCCTCGCGCAGCCGCCGAGCGACGGCGATGTGGTGCTGGGCGATCCGGTTGCCGACGCCCCGCGAGCCGCTGTGCAGGAAGAGCCAGATCCGGCCCTTCTCGTCTTGGGACACCTCGATGAAGTGGTTGCCCGAGCCGAGGGTGCCGAGCTGCAGCTCCCAGCGCTTGGCGTACGACGCGGGCTCGAACCCGGCCTCCTCCGCCCGGCGGGTCAGCTCGGCCAGCCGCTCGCGGGTGTGCTCGCGGCTGACCTTCCGGTTGCTGCCGCCGGCCGAGAGCGGGATCGCCCGCTCGATCGCCTCGCGCAGCGGCCGCCGCTCGGCGGGGAGCTGGGCGGCGTCGTACTGGGTGCGGACGGCGATCATCCCGCAGCCGATGTCGACGCCGACGGCGGCCGGCATGATCGCGCCGAGCGTGGGGATGACCGATCCGACGGTCGCTCCCAGGCCCACGTGGGCGTCGGGCATCAGCGCCAGGTGCGGGTGGATGAAGGGCATCGTGGCTGCCGTCATCGCCTGCCGGCGGGTGCCGTCCTCGAGGATCGAAGCCCAGCTGATGAGCTTCGCAGTGATGTGCTCCATGGTCCTTTCCTTCTTAGGTGGTCGCCGGCCCGTTGGCCGGCGACCACCGAAGGTAGGTGCCCCGAAACTGCTTGCTCGATCTGTTTTCCGTGTGCTGTCCGGGCTAGCCGACCCGGACCTTCTTGCCGACCTTGAGCGTGTCGGTCTGGGTCACCGACCGCTTGCTGCCCCGGCGCAGCGCCTCGTCGAAGGTCATCGTCGAGTTCTCGTCGAGCGACATCAAGTCCCCGCGGGCGTACCCGGCGCCCGCGCGCACCCAGGTCGGCGAGCCGAGGCAGGTGCGCGGAATCGTGATCGTGATCCGGTCGCGGCGGTTGTCGTACGACGCCCGCTTGCCGCGACAGGGCAGCTCCTCGGTCTCATCGGCGGTGTCGACGAGGCTGAAGACCCGCAGGTCGGCGGAGCGCAGGACGGTCGCCTGGTAGTCGTTCGTCGGCGTGACGAGGCGGCCGAGCGTCATGGCGGAGCCGCCCCGGAGGTCGCGCAGGCTCAGGGTGAGGGTGACCTTCCGCGCGGAGTGGCGGACGCCGAACCGGGTGATGTCGGAGGTTCGGTCGGCCGGGTCGGCGGTGGCCACGGCGTCGCTCATCGACGCTCGGAACACGTCCCCGCGGGCGTCGCGGTGCGTCCAGCTGCCCGCGTGGGCGGTGCCGGCCGTGGCGAGGAGGGTCAGGGTGGTGGTGACCAGGGCGACCGTCGTGGTCAGGGAGCGTCTCATCCGACCCGGACCTTCTTCCCGACCTTGAGGGGAGCCTCCGAGTTGGCGGCACGCTTGCTGCCGCGGCGCAGGGCCTCGTCGAAGGCCAGCGACGCGTTCTCGTCGGACGAGAACGCGTTGCCCCGTGCGTACCCCGCGCCTGCACGCACCCAGGTGGGCGAGCCGAGGCACGTACGCGGGATGGTGATCCTGATCCGGTCACGACGGGTGTCGTACGACGCCCGTTTGCCGCGGCACGTCAGCTCCTCGGACTCGGCGGCGGTGTCCACCAGGCTGAACATCCGCAGGTCGGAGGAGCGCAGGATGGCGAGCTCGTACTCGTTCTGCGGCGTCACGACGCGGCTGACCAGCATGCTGTCGCCGCTCCGGAGATCGCGCAGGCTCAGGGTGAGGGTGACCTTCCGTGTGGAGTGGCGGACGCTGAACCGGGTGATGTCGGCGGTCCGGTCGGCCGGGTCGGCGGTGGCCACCGCGTCATCGCTCATCGACGACCGGAACACGTCGCCGCGGGCGTCGCGGTGCGTCCAGCTGCCCGCGTGGGCGGTGCCGGCCGTGGCGAGGAGGGTCAGGGTCGTGGTGACCATGGCGACCGTCGTGGTCAGGGAGCGCCTCATCCGACCCGGACCTTCTTCCCGACCTTGAGCATGTTGATGCCGTTGACGGAACGCTTGCTGCCTCGACGAAGCGCGTCGTCGGTCGTGAGATTGTCGCCCTCTCCCATCAGGTCGCCTCGAACGAGGACGGCGCCGGCCCGCACCCACGCCGGGGACTGGAGACAGGTGCGGGGGATCGCCACTCGGATCCGGTCACGCCGGCTGTCGAAGGTGGCCTTCTTGCCGCGGCACTTCACGCTGAACTCATCCTCGTCGACGGCGAGGTTGGAGATGCTGAACATCCGCATTCCGGGGCTGCGCATCAGGTTGACCAGGTAGTCGCCATCCGGCGTCACGATCCGGCTGGTCAGGACGGTGTCACCACCCTGCACGTCCCGGACCTTCAGCGTCACGGTCACCTTCCCGCGGCTGTGGTTCACGCTGATGCGGGTGATGTCGGTGGCCTTGTCGGACGGGTCCTTCTCCACCTCGCCGACCTCGGCGAGGGACACGCGCATCACGTCGCCCCTGGCGTCCTTGTGGGACCACGAAGCGGCGTGGGCCGACCCTGCGGTGACCACCGGTGTCGCGATCAGGGTGAGGGCGGTCAGGAGCGTGGCGGCGCGAGTACGCCGTCGCGAGGTGAGAAGCACGTGGTTCCCTTCGGAGCTGGTCGAACTCGAAGGTTAAGTAACCGTGCTGACCACCGCTGGCGAACGCCCGAATGACCGGGAATCGGTACGAATGTCCAGTCCAGCCCAGGTCGTGGACAGGGGCGGCGGCATGTTCTACGGCCGCAATTGCGGCCGTAGAACATGCCGATCCGCCGCCAGCCTGCACAACGGCCGCAATTGCAGCCTCCAGACGACCGCGACCCGCTGCGCGCGGCCGCCTCAGGCCGGCAGGTCCTCCGCGTCCACGATCCGGTAGGCGTACCCCTGCTCGGCCAGGAACCGCTGCCGGTTCTGCGCGAAGTCGGCGTCGACGGTGTCGCGGGAGACGACCGTGTAGAACCGGGCGACCTTGCCGTCGTGGCCGGGGCGCAGCAGGCGGCCGAGGCGCTGGGCCTCCTCCTGGCGCGAGCCGAACGAGCCGGAGACCTGGATGGCGACCTCGGCGTCGGGGAGGTCGATGGAGAAGTTGGCGACCTTCGAGACCACCAGCAGCTTCACCTTGCCCGAGCGGAAGGCGTCGAAGAGGCGCTGGCGCTCCTTCACGCTCGTGTCGCCCTTGATGACGGGGGCGTCGAGGGTGGCGGCGAGCTCGTCGAGCTGCTCGAGGTACTGCCCGATCACCAGGGTCGGTTGGCCCGCGTGCTGGGCGACCAGGTCGCGCACCACGCGGGTCTTCTCCGCCGTGCAGGACGCGAGCCGGTAGCGCTCCTCCGGCTCCGAGGTCGCGTAGACCAGCCGCTCGTCCGTTGGCAGCGTCACCCGCACCTCGATGCAGTCGGCGGGCGCGATCCAGCCCTGCGACTCGATGTCCTTCCACGGGGCGTCGTACCGCTTCGGGCCGATCAGCGAGAACACGTCGCCCTCGCGCCCGTCCTCGCGGACCAGGGTCGCGGTCAGACCGATCCGCCGGCGCGCCTGCAGGTCGGCGGTCATCCGGAAGATCGGCGCGGGCAGCAGGTGCACCTCGTCGTACACGATGAGGCCCCAGTCGCGCGCGTCGAGCAGCTCCAGGTGCGGGTAGGCGCCCTTCCGCTTCAGTGTGAGGACCTGGTACGTCGCGATCGTGACCGGCCGGATCTCCTTGACCGCGCCGGAGTACTCGCCGATCTCGTCCTCCGTCAGCGACGTACGGCGGATCAGCTCGTCCTTCCACTGCCGGGCGGAGACCGTGTTGGTCACCAGGATCAGCGTGGTCGCGCGGGCGTGCGCCATGGCCGCGGCGCCGACGATCGTCTTGCCCGCACCGCACGGGAGTACGACGACGCCCGAGCCGCCGTGCCAGAACGAGTCGGCAGCGTCGCGTTGGTAGTCGCGCAGCGCCCACTCGTCCTGCACCAGGTCGATGGGGTGCGCCTCGCCGTCGACGTACCCGGCGAAGTCCTCGGCTGGCCAGCCCAGCTTCAGCAGCGCCTGCTTGAGGTTGCCGCGCTCGGAGCCGTGCACCACGACGGTGTCGTCGTCGATCCGCGCGCCGAGCATGCCCGCGACCTTCTTCGCGCGCAGTACCTCCTCGAGCACCGGCCGGTCGCTGCTGACCAGCGTCAGCCCGTGGGTGGGGTGCTTCTCCAGCCGCAGCCGCCCGTAGCGGGCCATCGTCTCGGCGACGTCGACGAGCAGCGCGTGCGGGACGGCGTACCGGCTGTACTCCAGCAGGGTGTCGACGACCTGCTCGGCGTCGTGCCCGGCCGCGCGGGCGTTCCACAGGCCGAGGGGCGTGAGCCGGTAGGTGTGGATGTGCTCGGGGGAGCGCTCCAGCTCCGCGAACGGCGCGATCGCCTTGCGGCAGTCCTGCGCGCGCTCGTGGTCGATCTCGAGGAGGAGGGTCTTGTCGGACTGGACGATGAGGGGTCCGTCGTTCACCTGACGAGTGTACGGACGCCGGTGGAGGTGCTCCGGCGCGAGGAAGGGATGCGCTGGTTGAGGTGCTCCGGAGCGAGGAACGAGCGGAGGAGCCTCGAAACCCGGTGTGTCGAGAAGCAGCCTCGATCGAGGTCGTCGTACGGCTTGCGGGGTTTCGAGGCTCGGGCCTGGAGGCCCTCGCACCTCAACCAGCGTCAGGAGAGGGCGGCCTCCGCGCGCAGCCGGGCGCGGTACGACGCGACGCTGGTGGAGGAGCCTCGAAACCTGGTGAGTCGAGGAGCAGCCTCGATCGGGGTCGTCGTACGGGTTGCGGGGTTTCGAGGCTCGGGCCTGGAGGCCCTCGCACCTCAACCAGCGTCAGGCAGGCCTGGCGGCCCTCGCACCTGAACCAGCGTCAGGAGAGTGCGGCCTCCGCCCGCAGCCGGGCGCGGTACGCCGCGACGCTGGCGCGCGAGGAGCAGCGGTCGGAGCAGTAGCGCCGGGAGGCGTTGGGGGAGACGTCGACGAAGACGGCCAGGCAGGGGGAGGCGGCGCAGGTGCCGAGGCGGGTCGGGCCGAGGTCGCAGACCAGGGCGGCCAGCCCGAGCAGCGCCTCGCCGGTGAGCAGCTCGGCGACCGAGGCGGTCCGGGCGCCGACGTGCAGGTGGAGGGCACCGGTGTGGTCGGAGATCCGGGGTGTGACCGGGTAGCGGACCAGCAGCTCGTTGAGGATGGCGACGACGGCCTGCGGGTCGTCGTGGGCCGCGGCCTCGAACGCCGGGCGGAGCTCGCGCTGCAGCTTGCGCAGCAGCATGCAGTCGCGGTCGGTGGCCCGCGGGTGCAGCGACTCCCGGTCGGCCAGGTGGGCCACGAGCGCGGGTACGCCGTCGATCTCCGCGTTCAGCAGCGCGGCCGACTGCTCGGCGTACCGGAGGAAGTCCACGGCCGCAGTCTAGGAAGAGGCGACCGGCCTCACGGTGGAGATCCGGTGCACCGCGAACGTGCGGACGTCGTCGGAGCGGTGGTCGTGGGCGGTCAGCTGGCCGCCCTCGACGGAGAGCGGGTCGACGATCCGCTCGGTGGCCGTGCCGTGGTTGTCGACGAAGCCGATCAGCACCGTCGCCCGGCTCTCGACGGCCTCCCGGAGCGCGGCGAGCGAGCCGCTGGGGGTGAGCGACTCGGTCGCGGGTCGGCTGAGCGCGGCCCGGTCGCCCGCGCGGATCGCGGTCACGACGGAGGTCGTGACGGCCGCGGCCCGGGCGGCGGACGCGCCCGCGCCGCGGCGGTGCTCGCGGGGGGTGCGGGCGCGCAGCAGGTCGGGCCGGGTGACCCGCACGGTCCCGTCGGGGGCCTCGACGACGGGCGCCGCGCCCAGCTCGCGCAGCCGGGGGAGCAGTACGTCGATCGGGGTGCTGCTGATCAGCACGGTCGGCGCCAGCCGCCGCAGCCCGAGCGACTCGGCCTTCGGGTGATGCAGCAGCTCGGTCAGCGCCGTCTCGTCGTCGGCGCGCAGGAACGCCTCGGCGTGGCCGACCCGGATGGTGCCGTACGTGCGCGCGGTGTCGTCGACCAGGTAGTCCAGCGGCTGCGGCACCGGCGTCCGCGAGACCGAGGCCAGGAACCCGTGCAGCTCGGCCGCCGTCCAGCCGGTGTCGAGGGCGCGGCGTACCGACGCCGGCGTGAAGCGGTACGTCGTCGCGCCGCCGCGGGACTCCACGTCGGCGACCAGCGCGAGGGTGCGGGCCAGCCCGGACTCCAGCGGCCCGGGCGCGACGGCGGTCAAGTCGGCCTGGAGCAGCACGTGGTCGACGGGCTCCGGCAGCAGTGCCGCCAGCCCCGGGACGGGGTCGTCTCCCGCGACGAGCGCCCGCGCGTACGACGCCGGCCCGCCCATCCCGACCAGCCCCAGGACGGAGGCCTCGCTCAGCGCCCAGATGAGCTGGTCGGCGCGACTGCGCGGCCGGCGGGGCCGCAGCCACGAGACCAGGGCGACCAGCGACGGGGTGCCGGTCCCGGTCGCGAGCACCTCGCCCTCCGGCAACGTCACCAGCGCCTCCAGGGCCATCCGCCGGCTCTCGACCTGGTGCAGGCCGGTCAGCTCGGGGGCCAGCGCGTTCCACGGCTTGCCGGCCGTGTCGCGCTGCCCGACCAGGCCCGGCATGCGCGGCGAGGCCAGCCAGGCCCGGACCAGCGCGGCCCAGCGCTCGGCACCGGGCAGTGCCGACCACGTGTCGTACGCGTCGGTCGGGATCCAGGCGGGGTCTCCGTCGGCGTCGGCGGCGGTGGCGAGCAGCCCGGCGGCGTACGCCGTCTCGACGATCAGGGCGGCGCTCGGCTCGTCGACGTGCAGCTGGGTCGCGGTCGCCTTCAGGTCGCGCACGCCGAGCCCGCCGCTGCGCAGTGCGCCCGGCGGGTGCATGCCCCAGTGGTCGAGCAGCAGCTCGACGCGTCGTACGGCGTCGAACGCGGCACCCGCCGCGGCCCGGTCGACGATGCGGGCCGAGCGCTCGGAGGTGACCAGCGCCGGGACGGCGTCGACCGGCTCGGTGGTCGTCCGGCCGCCGCGCAGCACCAGGCCGACCTCGCCCGGCAGCACCACGACGCCACCGGACCGGGGCACCAGCAGCCGGCGGGAGAGCAGCTCCTCGGCGGGGGTGGCGGCGTCCTCGGGCGTCACGTGGTGTCGGGAGGTCCCGGTCGTCGCCTCGCCACCGTGCGCGGCGACGTGCTCGAGCAGGGCGCGGGCAGGCTCGGAGAGCTCGCCGATCCGCTTCTTGATGTCGGCCGGGGCGGCCCGGTCGTCCGGGTCGGCCGTCACCTGCTGCAGCCCGCTCGACCCCGGACCGCCGGCGAGGCTCTCCGCGACCCCGCTCAGCGGACGCAGCCCCGCGGTGCTGCGCCACACCAGGGCGAGGTCCTCCAGTCGGGCGAGGGCGTCCGTCACCGTCGCGGGCTGCGCGTGGACGGTCGCCGTGAGAGTCTCGGGGGTGGTTTGACCGAGGACCACGAGGGCATCGAGTACGCAGAGCTCGGCCCGGGTCAGCTGGTCGAGCGCACGGAGCAACGAGGACCGGACGGCCGACCTGGACGCCAGCTGGCCGGAGTCGTGAGGGGCGGGCGTGGCGAGATCGGGGCGGGCGGACAGCAGGCGGGCGAGACGCTCGTCGGGCCACGCGCGCAGCTGGTCGGCGAGCGAGCGGAAGCCCTCGGCGGTCGACTCGGCGGTCGCCCCGTCTGGCGCACGGTGTCCGGACATCGTTCCCACGCTATCGGCCCCGCGGGTGACGCGGAGCGCGGTCCGATGAGCGGCGTCGAGCTCCGGTACGGCGGCGCGACCGACGTCGGCCTGGTCCGTGAGGTCAACGAGGACGCCTTCCTGGCCCGGCCGCCGGTGTTCGTGGTCGCCGACGGGATGGGCGGCCATGAGGGCGGCGACGTCGCGAGCGCGATCGTGGTCGAGGAGTTCGACCGGCTCGCCGAGTCCGGCTACGACCCCACCCGCGGCCCCGAGGCCGTCGCGGCCACGCTCGACGCCTGCCACACCCGGATCCTCGAGCACGTCGCCCGGCAGCGCGCGGCCGGGCACTCGTCGTACCAGTCGGGGACCACGGCGGTCGCCGCCCTGCTCGTGGAGGTCGACGGCGAACCGCGCTGGCTGGTCGCCAACGTCGGCGACTCGCGGGCCTACCGCGTGGTCGAGGGCCGGCTCGAGCAGGTCAGCGTCGACCACAGCCTGGTGCAGGAGCTGGTCGACGCCGGCTCGATCACGCCCGCCGACGCTGCGCACCACCCGGAGCGCAACGTCGTGACGCGGGCGCTCGGCGGGCCGGCCCGCCCCGAGGCCGACTACTTCCTGCTCCCGCTCGCCGACCACCCGCGCCTCGTGCTCTGCTCCGACGGCGTCAACGGCATGCTCGACGACGCCGAGATCGAGCGGGTCCTGGCCGCTGCTCCCGATCCCGCCCAGGCCGCGACCGACCTGGTCGCGGCCGCGGTCGAGGCGGGAGGGGAGGACAACGCGACGGTGACCGTGGTCGATGTGGTGGGATAAGCGATCGACGAGACAGGGGAGACGAGATGACGAACGACGCCGCCACAGGTCTCCGGTCCTACCGACCCGGTGACTGGTACGCCGTCCTCGGCGACGAGGTCGCCGTCCTGGTCCCGCCCTCGGAGCGGTCCCGGGTGGCCGGGCTCTGGGAGCTGGTCGACGGGGGCGCCGACGCCGACGAGGTGCTCGACGCCCTGATCGCCGGCGGGCTGCGCTCGCTGCCCGGCTTCGTGCTCCTCGCCGACGTCGGCGACCGGCAGCGCATCGTGCTGCGCGGCGCGGTCCGTGCCGGCATCGACACGTTCGACGGCCCGGTCGCGCTCGACGGCTCGGACGCCACCACGTGGGTCGAGCGGGTGCTCACCGGCGTGCGCGCGGTCCGCATCGAGGTCGCCGACCGTGCCGACGGCCCCGACCGGCCGATCGACGCCGGGCTGGTGCGGGTCGGCCGCCTGGACCAGCCGCCGTACGTCGAGGCCGCCCCGGACGTCGCTTTGGTGCCCACGCCCGAGCGGGCCGAGGTGCCGCCGCCTCCTCCGCCTGCCCCGCCTGCCCCGCCGGCCCCGCCCGTCGAGCCGCGCGAGTCCCACGTCTGGGGTGACGAGCCCACCGAGGCGATCGCCCTCTCCGACCTGCCGCCCCCGCCGCCGTTCCCGCCGCCGCCCCCGCCCGCTCCGCCGGTCCCGCCGACCTTCCCGCCGCCGGCCCCGCGTGAGCCCGAGTTCGAGCCCGAGCCCGAGTTCGAGCCCGACGCGGCGCCCGAGGCCGACCCGGCGGTGGCGGTGCTGACCTTCGCCGGGGGAGACGTCGTGGAGGTCGACCGCGCCGTACTCGTCGGCCGCGCGCCCGAGGCCGGGCGGTTCAGCACGGCCGAGGACCCGAGGCTGGTGACCGTCCCGAGCCCGCACCAGGAGATCTCCTCGACCCACCTGGAGGTCCGGCCCGGCACCGGCGCCGACCACGGCAGCGCCGTCGTGACCGACCTGGGCTCGACCAACGGCACCGTGCTCGTGCAGCCGGGCGAGCCGCCGGAGGTGCTGCAGCCGGGGGTCGCCGTCCAGCTGCTGCCGGGTGCCGTGATCGACCTCGGCGACGGGGTCACCATCGAGGTCGCCCGGCCCTGAGGTCGACGCCCCGGGACGGGCGATGGCCGCCGATCTGGAACCTGTTCTAGATTGCCGGTCATGACCTTCGCCTACGAGCAGACCGTCACCACCTCCGCCACTCCCGCCGACGTGTGGGCGCTGTGGAGCGACGTCGGGTCCTGGCCGGCCTGGGACCCGGCGGTGCAGAGCGTCGCGCTCGAGGGCCACTTCGCCGAGGGCGCCGCCGGGACCATAGAGCTCGCCGGCCCGATCCGGGCGCCGTTCGTGCTCGAGATCGTCGAGCCGGGAGCGCGCTACCTCGACCGGCTGTCGATCGGCGACCTGGTCATCCGCATCGACCACCTGGTGGCGGCGACCGACACGGGGGCGGAGGTGACCGTGCGGACCACCGTCGAGGGACCGGGTGCCGACGACATCGGCCCGATCGTCACCCAGGACACCCCGGTCGCGCTGGCCAAGCTCGTCGAGCTCGCCGAGCGGAGTGCCGGCTGACTCCAGGCGGAATGTCGTATCGGCCCGGTCCCGTTCGTGGAGAGGATGACAGCACCCCTACGAGAGGACCGATCATGCGCGACATCGTCACCACCCACTTCGTCTCCCTCGACGGGGTCGCCGAGGCGCCCGGCGGCGAGCCGGGCTTCCGCCACTCGGGCTGGGTCTTCGACGTGCCCGCCGACCCGGCGGCGTTCGAGAACAAGGAGCGCGAGCAGCAGGAGGCCGGCGCCATGCTGATGGGCGGGCGCACCTACGAGGCGTTCTCCGCTGTCTGGCCGTCGATGGAGGACTTCGCCCGTTGGAACAGCCTGCCCAAGTACGTCGTGTCCTCGACCGTCACCGACCCGCAGTGGCACGACACGACTGTCATCTCCTTCGACGACGTCGCGAAGCTGAAGGAGGGCGACGGGGGCCCGCTCTACGTGCAGGGCAGCATGGCCCTCACGCAGTCGCTGCTGAAGGCGGGACTGGTCGACGAGGTGCGGCTGATGGTCTTCCCCGTCATCCTGGGCAGCGGTCGCGGCCCGTTCCCGACCGACGCCGAGGACAAGGTCGCCCTGAGGCTCGTCGACTCCACGACGTACGCCAACGGGGTGCAGTTCCAGGTCTTCCGTCCACAGCACTGAGGGCCTAGCGTCCCGGGATGGAGTCGTACGCGAAGGGCGAGACCACCCCGGACCTGCTGGACGAGACCATCGGCGCCAACCTGGCCCGCACCGTCGCCCGTCACCCCGACCGGGAGGCGCTGGTCGAGGTCGCGACCGGTCGTCGCTGGACCTGGGCCGAGCTGGACCGCGACGTCGACGCCGTCGCGCGGGGACTGGTGGCGGCGGGGCTGGCGGTCGGCGACCGGGCCGGGGTCTGGGCGCCGAACTGCGCCGAGTGGACGCTGGTGCAGTACGCCGCCGCCCGGATCGGCGTCGTGCTCGTCAACGTCAACCCGGCGTACCGCACCCACGAGCTGGCCTACGCGGTGAACCAGTCGGGGCTGCGGCTGCTGGTGGCGGCCGAGCGGTTCAAGACCTCCGACTACCGGCGGATGGTGGAGGAGGTGCGCGGCGACTGCCCGGGCCTGGAGCGCGCGGTCTTCCTCGGCACGCCCGACTGGGACGCGCTGCTGGCCGGTGGCGCGGACCTGCCGGCCGACGTGCTCGCCGAGCGGGCCGCGGGACTGGGCCCGGACGACCCGATCAACATCCAGTACACCTCCGGCACCACCGGGTATCCCAAGGGCGCCACGCTGAGCCACCGCAACATCCTCAACAACGGCTTCTTCACCACCGAGCTGATCGGCCTCGGGACGGAGGACCGGCTCTGCATCCCGGTGCCCTTCTACCACTGCTTCGGCATGGTGATGGGCAACCTCGGCTGCACCTCGCACGGCACCACGATGGTGATCCCCGCCCCGGGCTTCGACCCGGCGGCGACGCTGCGTGCGATCCAGGACGAGCGCTGCACGGGCGTGTACGGCGTACCGACGATGTTCATCGCGATGCAGAGTGCGCCGGACTTCGCCGACTACGACCTCTCGTCGCTGCGCACCGGGATCATGGCCGGCTCGATCTGCCCGGCCGAGGTGATGAAGCACTGCATCGAGGACATGCACATGAGCGAGGTGTCGATCGCCTACGGCATGACCGAGACCTCGCCGGTCAGCTGCCAGACCCGCGCCGACGACGACCTGGACCGCCGTACCGCCACCATCGGGCGCGTGCACCCGCACGTCGAGGTCAAGGTCGTCGACCCCGTCTCCGGCGAGACGGTGCCGCGGGGCACGCCCGGCGAGCTGTGCACCCGTGGCTACAGCGTGATGCTCGGCTACTGGGAGGAGCCCGAGAAGACCCGCGCGGCGATTGATGCCGACGGGTGGATGCACACCGGCGACCTCGCGGTGATGCGCGAGGACGGCTACTGCCTGATCGTCGGCCGGATCAAGGACATGGTCATCCGCGGTGGGGAGAACATCTACCCGCGCGAGATCGAGGAGTTCCTCTACTCCCACCCGGACATCGAGGACGTGCAGGTCGTCGGTGTCCCGGACGAGCGGTACGGCGAGGAGCTGTGCGCGTGGGTCCGGATGCGGGCCGGTGCCGCCCCGCTCGACACCGCCGCCGTCCGTGCGTTCTGCGAGGGCCGGCTCGCTCACTACAAGATCCCGCGCTACGTCCTGGTCGTGGACGCCTTCCCGATGACGGTCACGGGCAAGGTGCGCAAGGTGCAGATGCGGGAGGAGTCGCAGGAGCTGCTGGGGTTGTGATGCGTCGGGCGGCGGCCCGGGGGTGTGCAGGCTCATCACGGTATGCAGGCCGGTTGTTACTCCCCATGGTGGGTACGCCGTGGGAGGTGCGAGTTCGTCTGCATACCGTGATGAGCCTGCAGCCCCCCCCGCCCCCGCAGCCGGCCGTCAGCGCGTGAGCAGCACCGGGATCCGCGTGACCGTGCCGTCGCCGCTGGTCCAGGTGACCCAGCCGTCGTCGAAGGGGCGCGGGTCGGGGCCGGTGATCCGCAGCGTCCAGGTCGCGGACTCGCCGGGCTTCAGCCGGACCGCGGCGGGCGTCAGGGTGACGCCGTGCTTGCGGAACCCGGAGGTCGACGAGGAGAAGTAGCGGGTCTTCCGGCCGACGTTCGTGATCGTGCGCCGGACGACGTCCTGGCCCTCGTGGAGGACGGCCGAGGGGGTGTTCAGCCGGAGCTGCCGGCCGTTCAGCCAGCGCCGGTAGTCGGCCGGGTCGACGTCGTAGGCCAGGCCCGGCCGCAGGGCGACCTCGGGCCGGGCGCGCCCGGCGCCCGTGCGCAGCACCGAGCCACCGGTGGCCGAGCCCGCGGTCGTCGCGAGCGCGGAGCGGACCGTCGCCGCGGACCAGTCGGGGTGCCGGGCGACGAGGAGCGCGGCCGCGCCGGCGACCTGGGCGCTGGCGACGGAGGTGCCGGAGGCGAGGTCCCAGCGTGAGGACCGCACCCGGGCGGGGACGGCGCCGAGCTGACCGGTCGCGGGTGCGACGACGTCGGGCTTGAGGACCGGGGACGTCGGGTCGCCGGACCGGGACCAGCTCACGACCCGGCTCGGGGCCGGGCTCGCCCCGCGCGGACGGAGCGTCACCTCGCGGGCGGGATGCTGACGGGCCCAGCGGCGTACGACGCGTCCGTCGCGGGCGTCGAGGTGGACGGTGGGGACGCTGTGCAGGTCGGCGTTGCGGGTGCCGGGGCCGGTGTTGACCAGCACCATCCCGACCCCGTCGGCGCGGCGGACGGCGGCCGACTTGTCGACCCGTCCCACCCCGCCGCGCTCGCAGAGCACGATCCGGCCGGCGACCCGGCCGGCGTCGAGGCTCCCGGGCTCGCAGGCGCGCGCGGCCGCGGGGGACGCTCCGCGCGCGGGCGCGTCGGCGCCCAGGACCAGGCGGGCGGGGCCGACGGAGCGGGCGGACAGCATCGCGCCCTGGAGCCGCGGGCCGCGGTCGATCCGGACGGTGCCCCGCAGCTCGACGCCGGTGCTGCCGCCGACGGTCGTCACCCAGGGCGACGGGTGGGCGGCGTACCGGCTGGCGCCCTGGTTGCCGGCGGCGGCCACGACGCTCACCCCGGCCTCGGCGGCGCCGAGCAGCGCGCGCTCGACGGTGTCGACGTGGGCGGGACCGCCGACGGAGAGGTTGAGGACGTCGACGCCGTCGGCCGTCGCCCGGTCGATCGCCGCCACCAGGTCGGCCGTGGCGCAGCCGTCCTCGCGGGGGTCGGGTGCGGTCCAGCAGGCCTTGTAGACGGCGAGCCGGGCGTCCGGGGCCACGCCGGAGAACCGGCCGAGCGTCCCGGAGTCGGTCCGGACCCGGACGCCGGCGTTGCCGGCGGCGACGGAGGCGAGCAGCGTCCCGTGCCCGTCGTTGTCGCGGGCCGAGAGCTGCTCGGAGCTGCGGGTGCGGTCGGCACCGAAGCCGTCCACGAACCAGCGTGCCCCCATCACCTTGTCGGTGCAGGCGGAGGCGGCCCAGCCCTCCCCCGTCTGGCAGGTGCCGGTGAAGCGCGCGGGCGCCCGGTCCAGCCCGGGGGTGCTCGCGAACAGCGGATGGTCGGCGTCGAGCCCGGTGTCGACCATCCCGATCACGACGCCGGCGCCGCCGCGCTGCTGGCCGGACCCGGCGAGCTCGGCCGGGAGGCTCTCGGCCGCCGTGCCGGCCAGCGGCCGGATCTCGTTGCGCTCGACGGAAGCGACCCGCTCGTCGGTGTCGAGCAGCGCGGCCTGGTCGTCGGTGAGCTCGACGGCGAAGCCGTTGAGTGCGGTGGTCCACCGGTACGCCGGCGAGGTCGCGCCCGCGGCGGCCAGGAGGGTGTCCTGCTCGACGGTCATCCGGAGCCGGTCGAGCGCTGCGGGCAGCCCCCGCGACCGGCCCGCGACACCGGGGGAGTCGAGGGTGACGAGGTAGAGGGCGGTCGGCTCGTCGGACGGGGCGTCCTGTGCGGTCGCAGGCGGTGCGGCGAGCGTGAGCGGTGCGGCCACCAGGGCCGCGAGCGCACCCAGCACGGTGGTACGGCGCGCCCCGGTCCGGTCCTCGCGCCTGCCTCGCATCATGACTCGCATCGTCGTCCCCCCGTCCGACCCGTTCAGTGGCGGTGTCCCGCAAACGCCCAGGGTGACAGGGGCCGGGGCACCGTGCCAAACGTGTCTCCCCAGACGGATAGCCTGCAGGCATGTCCAGCCCGGTCGCCGCAGCTCCCCTGGTGGTCGGCTTCGACCTCGACATGACCCTGATCGACACCGCCCCCGGGTTCGGATCGGTCCTGCGTGCCCTCGGGGGCGAGCTGGGGGTGGACTTCCCGGTCGAGGAGATGACCGCGAGGCTCGGGCCGCCGCTCGACCTGCTGCTGGCGCCGTACCTCCCGGCGGACGTGATCGCCTCCGCGGGCGACCGGTTCCGGGCGCTCTACCCCGACCACGCGATCACCTCCGTGCCCGCGCTCACCGGCGCGCACGACGCGATCGCCGCCGTACGCCGCCACCGCGGCCGGGTGCTCGTGGTGACCGGGAAGTTCCCCGACAACGCCCGGCTGCACCTCGACCACGTCGGCTTCGACGTCGACCACCTGGAGGGCTGGGTCTGGGGCGTCGGCAAGGCGGACGTGCTGGTGCGGGAGGGTGCCTCGATCTACGTCGGCGACCACGTCCACGACGTCGAGGGCGCGCTCGCCGCGGGCGCGCTGAGCGTGTCGGTGCTGACCGGTGGCTGCACCCGCGAGGAGCTGCTCGACGCCGGGACCCACGTCGTCCTCGACTCGCTGGTGGACTTCGGCCCCTGGCTCGACGAGCACCTGCTCACCCTGCGGCTCGCCGCCCTGGAGGAGGACCTGCGCGAGCGCGACTCGGTGCTGGTCGCCTACAGCGGCGGCGCCGACAGTGCGCTGCTGCTGGCCGCCGCGGTCCGCGCGCTCGGACCGGACCGGGTCGCGGCCGCGACCGGCTACTCCCACTCTCTGCCGCAGGCCGAGCGGGACCCGGCGCGCGCCTTCGCGGAGTCGCTCGGGGTCCGCGTGCTCACCCCCGAGACCCGGGAGATGGAGCGCGAGGGCTACCGCGCCAACGGGGCCGACCGCTGCTTCTTCTGCAAGGCCGAGCTGCTCGACGTCCTGGTCCCGCTCGCCGCCGAGCTCGGGCTGGCGCACGTCGCCACCGGCACCAACGCCGACGACGCGGTCGCCGGGTTCCGTCCGGGGATCCGTGCGGCCGCCGAGCGCGGGGCCATCGCCCCGCTGCGCGACGCCGGGCTGAGCAAGGCCCAGGTGCGCGAGGCCTCGCGCCGGTGGGCGCTCCCGACGTGGGACAAGCCCGCCGCGGCCTGCCTGTCCTCCCGGGTCGCGTACGGCGTCGAGGTGAGCCCCTTCCGCCTCGGCCGGATCGAGCGCGCCGAGAGTGCGGTGCGGGCGGCGCTGCACGGCGTACCCCTGCGCGACCTGCGGGTCCGCGACCTCGGCGACCGGGCGTCGATCGAGATCGACGCCGCGCTGCTGCCGCTGCCCGGCGAGCTCGACGCGGCGGTGCTGGCGGCCGCTCGGGACGCCGGCTTCCCGGACGCCACGGTGGACGCGCGCGGATTCCGTTCGGGATCGATGAACGAGTCCCTATAGGCTCTGCCGTCCGCAGCAGCCCGACACACGATCGATCCGGAAGAGGTCAGCCCCGTGCCCACTGGCAAGGTGAAGTGGTTCGACGCCGACAAGGGGTTCGGCTTCCTGTCCCAGGACGGGGGAGCCGACGTCTACGTCCGGACCGAGGCGCTGCCCGAGGGCACCACGAGCCTCAAGGCCGGCACCCGCGTGGAGTTCGGGATCGCCCAGGGCCGCCGCGGCGAGCAGGCGCTGCAGGTCCGGGTCCTCGACGCGCCCGCCTCGGTGTCCCGTGCCCAGTCCCAGGCGCGGCGCCGCAAGCCCGAGGAGATGGCCCCGATCGTCGAGGACCTGATCCGGCTGCTCGACGGCGTCGGCGAGGCATACCGCCACGGCCGGCACCCCGACCCGAAGGCCGCCAAGCCGACCGCCAAGCTGCTGCGCGCGCTCGCCGACGAGCTGGAGATCTGAGCCCTACCCCGGCGAGGGAGTGGGAGTACGCCGCTCCGGCCTCCGCTGGGCGCGCTTGACCAGGACGAACACGGCCCAGGCCGCCAGCACCGAGAACGCGACGGCCATCCCGAGCCGGGCCGGGTCCAGGGGCATCGCGATGCCGACGAACCCGCCGATCACCCACGCCAGCTGGAGCGTGGTGTCGCTGCGCGCGAACGCGCTCGCCTGCACCCGCTCGGGGACGTCGCGCTGGATCGTGGAGTCGAGGCAGAACTTCGCCAGCGTCTGCGCGGCACCGGCGGTGAGGCCCAGCAGGGCCAGCGTGAGCACGCCGTAGAACAGCGCGGCGAGCAGCGCGACCGCGGCGTCGAGCAGCAGCACGAGGACCACGGTCACGGACGGGTTGATCCTCTTCAGCAGTGCGGCGCAGGCGACGCCGACGGCGTTGCCGGCCCCGGCGGCGCCCACGACGAGCCCGATCAGCAGTTCGGCGGAGAGGTCGCTCGGGGGCGGGTTCTCGCGCAGCAGGAAGGCCATGAACATCAGCAGGAACCCGGACAGGAACCGCGGCCCGCAGTTGGCCTTGAGCGCGAACGCCACCGCGGGAGGGATCCGCGTGCGGGGCCGGCCGGGACGAGCGTCGGCGACGTCCTCGTCGCGGAACGCGAGCGTGCCCTCACCGGCGGACGAGTCGACGGCCTCGGGGAGCCGGATCGCGCAGACCGTCGCGATCGCGAAGAGCAGGAACGCGTAGCGCAGCGACCACTCCGGCCCGATCAGCGAGGCCAGCCCCGCGAACGGGGCCGAGACCGACACCCCGACCAGGCCCGCGACCGAGACCCGGCCGTTGGCCTTGACGAGGGTGAAGTCCTGCGGGAGGAGACGGGGTACGGCGGCGGCCCGCGTCACGCCGTACGCCTTCGAGGAGACCAGGACGCCGAGCGCGGCGGCGAACAGCCAGGGCGACGTACCGCCGCTGATGCCGCCGGCGAGCGCCCAGCACAGGAACGCGCGGATCGCCATGGTGGCGCCGATCGCCCAGCGCCGGCCGTGGCTGAACCGGTCGAGGAACGGCCCGATCAGCGGCGCCACGATCGCGAACGGCAGCATCGTCAGGCCGAGGAACAGCGCGACCTGGCCCCGCGCCTCGCCCGACGGGACCTGGAAGAACAGGCTCCCGGCCAGCGAGATCGCGACCGCCGCGTCGCCGGCGGTGTTGAAGAAGTGCAGGTAGATGAGGCGGTTCAGCCCGGACTGCTCGGCGCCCTGGGCGCCGGCGGCCCGGCGTGCGTTGCGGCCGACCGCGCGTCCCATCCGTCCGGTCATCCGCCCGGCGCCGGCCATCCCGCGCGCGGTGGCGCGGGCACCGGTGCCGATCCCGCGACCGACCGTCCGGGCCTTCTGGGACCGGTCCGCCGGGCCGCCGGCGCCCGGGTGAGGGTCCCGCCAGCGCTGCTCGTCGGCATCGGGGCGCTGCGACGTCATGCGCCCATCCTGCCTTGGCGGTGCCCCCGACCTGACAGCGCCGCGGCCGATGGGTCATGATGCCGCCGTGACCACGACGCTGCGCGCCAAGCCCGACTCCGCCGCCGTGGCCGCCGTCGACGTGGCCCGGGACGCCCTGCTCCTCGAGGCGGCCTCCACCGACGTCGGCGACCACCTCGGCCACGTGGTCGAGGGCGACCGCGTCGTCACGCACCTGTTCGCCTGCACCCGCCCCGGGTACGTCGGCTGGCGCTGGTCGGTCACCGTTGCCCGGGCGCCGCGGCAGAAGCAGATCACCGTCGACGAGGTCGTCCTGATCCCCGGCGACCAGGCGATCGTCGCGCCCGACTGGGTGCCCTACCGCGAGCGGATCAAGCCGGGCGACATGTCGCCGGGCGACCTGCTCCCCGTCGACGACGACGACCCGCGGCTGGTCCCGACGTACTCCTTCGGCGACGACCCGCTCGACAGCGACGAGAAGGCGCAGATCCGTGCGGTCGCCAAGGACCTCGGCCTCGGCCGGGTCCGCACGCTGTCCCCGACGGGCCGCGAGCTCGCCGCCCAGCGGTGGTACGACGGCGACGCCGGCCCGGCCGCGCCGATCGCCCAGTCGGCCCCGGACCGCTGCTACAGCTGCGGCTTCCTGGTCCGGATCGCCGGTCCGATGGCCGAGACGTTCGGCGTCTGCGCGAACGGCGACGCCAACGACGACGGCCGCGTGGTCTCGTTCGATCACGGCTGCGGCGCCCACTCCGAGGTGCGCCTGGCCAAGAAGCACGAGCCCCAGCCGCTGCCCGATCACGTCGTCGACACGGTCAGCCTCGACGAGCTCGAGCGCTTCTAACTACCGTCGGGAGCCGCCTCGGCGGCCTCGGTCCGGGTACGCCGGCGCCGCCGGCAGTACTCGTAGCCGAACAGGCCCAGCCCGAAGCCCGCGAGGCAGGTCCACAGCCACCAGGTGCGACCGCTCTCCTCGAGCTCGCCGTAGAACGGCAGCAGCGCCACGAACGCGACGGCCCAGGCGATCGAGCCGACGAGCACGGTCCGGACGCCGTCGACGTCGAGCGGCTCGACGTCGGCCACCAGATAGGTGCGTCGGCCGATCTCGTGCTGCGTCGGCTGCTCGTCGCGGAACTCCACGGGGGCAGGTTAACCGGGCGAGACGGTGCGCTGACATGCTGGTGCACCGTGACCAGGGTTCTCGACAGCTACTTCCAGATCGGCCAGCGCGGCTCCACCGTCGGGCAGGAGGTCCGCGGCGGCGTCGTCACCTTCCTGACGATGTCCTACATCATCGTGCTGAACCCGCTGATCCTCGGCTACATCCCGGACTCGGAGGGGGCCTTCCTCGGCGGCGGCAGCGGCGACGGTTCCAACCTGCCGGCCATCGCCGCCGGCACCGCGCTGGTCGCGGGCTTGCTGACGATCCTGATGGGCTCGGTCGCGAACTTCCCGCTGGCCCTGGCCACCGGCCTCGGCCTGAACGCCTTCGTCGCGGTCGCCATCGCGTCGCAGTCCACCTGGGCCGACGCGATGGGTCTGGTGGTCCTGGAAGGCATCGCGATCCTGATCCTGGTGCTGACCGGGTTCCGGACGGCCGTCTTCCACGCCGTGCCCGGGCAGCTGAAGGTCGCGATCTCCGTCGGGATCGGCCTGTTCATCGCCCTGATCGGCTTCGTCGACGCCGGCTTCGTGAGCCGGATCCCCGACGCGGCCGGGACCTCCGTGCCGGTCCAGCTCGGGCAGACCGGGCAGCTCTCCGGGTGGCCGGTGCTGGTCTTCGCGTTCGGCCTGCTGCTGCTCATCGCGCTGTGGGTGCGCAAGGTCCGTGGCGCGATCCTGCTCGCGATCCTGGGCACCACCATCGTCGCGGTCGTCGTCGACGCGATCCTGGACCTGGGCCGGCGCGGTGCGGACAACCCCGGTGGCTGGGCGCTGAGCGTCCCGCACCTCGACGGGTTCGTCGACGTACCCGACTTCGGCACGCTGGGCGAGTTCTCCCTCTTCGGCGCCTTCGAGTCGATCGGGGTGATCGCCGCCCTGCTGCTGATCTTCTCGCTGATGCTCGCGGACTTCTTCGACACCATGGGCACGATGACGGCCATCGGGGCCGAGGCCGGCCTGAACGACGAGGAGGGCATCCCGCCGCACACCGAGCGGATCCTGGTCGTTGACTCGATCGCCGCGATCGCCGGTGGCGCCGCCGGCGTCTCCTCGAACACGTCGTACGTCGAGTCCGCGTCCGGCGTGGGGGAGGGGGCCCGCACCGGGCTCGCCTCGATCGTCACCGGCCTGCTGTTCCTGCTGGCCACGTTCTTCACGCCGCTCGTCCGGATGATCCCGTCCGAGGCGGCCGTGCCCGCCCTGGTCCTGGTCGGCTTCCTGATGATGCAGCAGGTCACCGAGATCGCCTGGTCCGACGTCGAGATCGCGATCCCGGCGTTCCTCACGATCGTGCTGATGCCGTTCACCTACTCCATCAGCGTCGGCATCGGCGCCGGCTTCCTGGCCTTCCTGCTCATCAAGGTCGTGCTCGGCAAGACCCGCGAGATCCACCCCCTGATGGCCGTGGTCGGCCTGCTGTTCGTCGTCTACTTCGCGATCGACCCGCTCACCGACTGGCTGACCTGAGCTCCGCCGTACGGCCGCAATTGCGGCCGTTGGGCGACCCCCAAGCCGCCGCGAGACCGACGTCACCTCTCCGCTCGGGAATCGTTAGCAAGGGTAATGACTTATGCTAACGATATGCCTTCCGCAGCCCTGGTCACCCGCACCGACGCCGGACTCGCCTCCGAGCTCCGGATCTCGGTCATGCGCCTGCGCCGCCGGCTCGCCAGCGAGGTCGACCCGACCAACGAGCTGAGCATGAACTCGATGGCCGTCCTCGCCGCGCTCCACCGCCACGGAGAGCTGAGCGTCGGCGACCTCGCCGCCCGCGAGCGGGTCAAGGCGCCCAGCATGACGCGGACCGTGAAGTGCCTGGAGGAGGGCGGGCACGTCACCCGCCGGCCGCACGAGACCGACGGCCGCCAGGTCCTGGTCGCCCTCTCGGACACCGGCCGGGCCACGCTGCTCGCCGACCGTCGGCGCCGCGACGAGTGGCTGGCCCGTCGGCTCCGCGACCTCACGCCCGACGAGCGCGACGTCCTCCGCCGCGCCGCCCCCATCCTCGAACGACTCTCCCAGGAGGACTGACACCCGTTTTGAGCCCCACGTTCCGCTCGCTCCACAACGCCAACTACCGCCGGTACGCCGCCGGCGCCGTGGTGTCGAACACCGGTACCTGGATGCAGCGCGTCGCGCAGGACTGGCTGGTCCTCCAGCTGGCCGTCAACGGCGGCACCGCCGTCGGCATCACCACCGGGCTGCAGTTCCTCCCCGCGCTCCTGCTCTCGCCGCTCGCCGGCGTCGTCGCCGACCGGGTGTCCAAGCGCAAGCTGCTGCAGGTCACCCAGGTGATGATGGCCGTCCCGGCCTTCGTGCTGGGCGTGCTCGCGGTGACCGGCGTGGCCGAGGTCTGGCACGTCTACGTGCTCGCCTTCGTCTTCGGCGTCGGCACCGCGTTCGACGCCCCCGCGCGGCAGTCCTTCGTCAGCGAGATCGTCTCGCCCGACGACCTCACCAACGCCGTGGGGCTCAACTCGGCGTCATTCAACGCTGCCCGGATCGTCGGCCCGGCCATCGCCGGCGTCCTGATCGCCGCGCTCGGCGGCGGGGCGGAGGCCACCGGCTGGGTGATCGTCGTGAACGCGGTCAGCTACCTGGCGCCGATCCTGGCCCTGCGGGGGATGGACGCCTCCCGGCTCAACGTCGTCGAGCCCGCCCGGCGCTCGAAGGGCATGGTGCGCGAGGGCCTGCGCTACGTCCGCAGCCGCAACGACCTGGTGCTGGTCCTCGTGATCGTCTTCGTGGTCGGCACCTTCGGGCTGAACTTCCAGATGACCTCCGCGCTGATGGCGACCGAGGTCTTCGACAAGGGCGCGACCGAGTACGGACTGCTCGGCACCTTCATGGCGGTCGGCTCGCTGACCGGCGCCCTGCTCGCCGCCCGTCGTCCCACGGTCCGGCTGCGGCTGGTCGTCGTCGCGGCCCTGCTGTTCGGGGCCGCGGAGGTCGTCGCCGGGCTGCTGCCCACGTACGTCTCCTTCGCCGTCTGGATGCCCGTGCTGGGTCTCTCCGCGCTGACCATGATCACCGCGGCCAACACCCTGATGCAGGTCTCGACCGCGCCCGAGCTGCGCGGCCGGGTGATGGCGCTCTACCTGATGATCTTCATGGGCGGCACGCCGCTCGGCGCGCCGGTCGTCGGCTGGGTCGGAGAGACGTTCGGCGCCCGCTGGACCCTGGTCGGCGGTGGCCTGATCACCCTGGCGGGGGTCGGGCTGGCGACGATCGTCTTCCTGACGCGCGAACAGGGGCGTCAGCGCGTTTTGACCCGTGTCGGGGCGGCCGGTAGCCTCTTTCCTCGTGTCTGGGACGACCAGGCCGTTGCGCGTGCTCGGAGGTAGTCGCGGGACCAGACCGCGACTCCGCAGCACGCAAAGCCGATGCCACTGAACCATGGTGGCAGCCGTACGCCGGGCGACACGCCCGACCTCGGGGGCGAGCAGCGCCGGTTGGTTCGCACCACCCGGACACGCAGCAGTTCGATCGTGTGCGGCACCGTGCCGGGCACTGAGAGTCACAAAGAAGGGGAACCGCCAGGTGCCCACGATTAACCAGCTGGTCCGCAAGGGCCGCCAGGACAAGGTGTCCAAGAACAAGACGCCTGCGCTCAAGGGCTCGCCCCAGCGCCGCGGGGTCTGCACCCGCGTCTACACCACCACCCCGAAGAAGCCGAACTCCGCCCTCCGCAAGGTCGCCCGTGTGCGCCTGAGCAGCGGCGTCGAGGTCACGGCGTACATCCCGGGCGTCGGTCACAACCTTCAGGAGCACTCGATCGTGCTCGTTCGCGGCGGCCGGGTGAAGGACCTCCCCGGTGTCCGCTACAAGATCATCCGCGGCACGCTCGACACCCAGGGCGTGAAGAACCGCAAGCAGGCTCGCAGCCGCTACGGCGCCAAGAAGGAGAAGAGCTGATATGCCGCGCAAGGGTCCCGCTCCCAAGCGGCCGATCGACGTCGACCCGGTCTACGGGTCGCAGCTGGTCTCCCAGCTCGTCTCCAAGGTCCTCCAGGACGGCAAGAAGCAGGTCGCTCAGCGCATCGTCTACACCGCGCTCGAGGGCTGCCGCGAGAAGACCGGCACCGACCCCGTCGTCACGCTGAAGCGCGCGATGGACAACGTGAAGCCGGCCATCGAGGTCAAGTCCCGCCGCGTCGGCGGTGCGACCTACCAGGTCCCGATCGAGGTCAAGGGCACCCGCGGCACCACGCTCGCGCTGCGCTGGCTCGTCGGCTACGCGGCCGACCGTCGTGAGAAGACCATGCACGAGCGGCTGATGAACGAGATCCTCGACGCGTCCAACGGCCTCGGTGCCGCGGTGAAGAAGCGTGAGGACACCCACAAGATGGCCGAGTCCAACAAGGCCTTCGCGCACTACCGCTGGTGATCTCGGTGGGAGCCGACCGGCTCCCACCAACACCGGACTTCCTACTTTCTAAGGAACGCACAGACAGTGGCTGTCGACATCACCACGGACCTCAACAAGGTCCGCAACATCGGCATCATGGCGCACATCGACGCCGGCAAGACCACCACCACCGAGCGCATCCTCTTCTACACCGGCATCACGTACAAGATCGGTGAAGTCCACGAGGGCGGCGCCACGATGGACTGGATGGAGCAGGAGCAGGAGCGCGGCATCACCATCACGTCCGCGGCGACGACCTGCTGGTGGAAGAACCACCAGATCAACATCATCGACACCCCCGGCCACGTGGACTTCACGGCCGAGGTCGAGCGCTCGCTGCGCGTCCTCGACGGCGCCGTCGCGGTGTTCGACGGTGTCGCCGGCGTCGAGCCGCAGACGATGACGGTGTGGCGGCAGGCCAACAAGTACTCCGTGCCCCGGATGTGCTTCGTCAACAAGCTGGACCGCACCGGCGCGGACTTCTTCCGCTGCGTCGACATGATGGTCGAGCGCCTCAACTCCACCCCGCTGGTCCTGCAGCTGCCGATCGGCGCGGAGTCCGACTTCCTCGGTGTCGTCGACCTGGTCGGCATGCGTGCCCTGACCTGGCGCGGCGAGACCAAGATGGGCGAGGACTACGACGTCGAGGAGATCCCCGCGGAGCTGGCCGAGAAGGCCGCCGAGTACCGCGAGAAGCTTCTCGAGACGCTCTCCGACGCCGACGACGACATCATGGAGAAGTTCCTCGACGGCGGGGAGTTCACCGTCGAGGAGCTCGAGGCCGCGATCCGTCGCGCCACCCTGGCCGACAAGGTCAACCCGGTCCTGTGCGGCACCGCGTTCAAGAACAAGGGCGTGCAGCCCCTGCTCGACGCCGTCGTGAAGTTCCTGCCGTCGCCGCTCGACGTCGAGGGCATCCAGGGTCACGCGGTCAACGACGAGGACGAGGTCATCGTCCGTCAGCCCAGCGACGACGAGCCGTTCGCCGGACTGGCCTACAAGATCGCGACCGACCCGCACCTCGGCAAGCTGATCTACGTCCGGGTCTACTCCGGCAAGCTCGAGGCCGGCTCGACCGTGGTCAACTCGGTCAACGGCCGCAAGGAGCGGATCGGCAAGGTCTACCAGATGCACGCCAACAAGCGTGAGGAGATCCAGTCGGTCGGCGCCGGTCAGATCGTGGCGGTGATGGGTCTGAAGGACACCAAGACCGGCCACACCCTGTGCGACCCGGCCAACCCGGTCGTGCTCGAGTCGATGACCTTCCCGGCCCCGGTGATCGAGGTCGCGATCGAGCCCAAGACCAAGAGCGACCAGGAGAAGCTGGGCACCGCGATCCAGCGCCTCTCGGACGAGGACCCGACCTTCGTCGTCAAGACCGACGAGGAGACCGGCCAGAC
>NZ_DATJTA010000078.1:0-156120 GCF_035503875.1 Nocardioides sp. | reverse complement strand
TGCCAGAATCATTGTCTTACCAAAGAAACCATCAACCAACACTCACCCCACAAAAGTGAGGATCACGCCGGCCGACGGGGCATAACAAACTAATTCGTCGACTATGACACACTGTTGAGTTCTCAAGAATCAGACGCACACTGCTGGGTTTCGGCTCTCGCCTCGGCCCCTCAGGACTTGTCATACTTTAGCGGCTTTCCTCGCCCCGTGCAATTCGGGACTTTCTCGCCACTTGCCTCGAAGTTCGAGCCTTTCGGCCTTTCCCTTTCGGCGATTCGTACTTTAGCGGTCTTGATTTCCCCGAGCAATTTCGGGGCTATCTGGGCCGCTCACCTCATTCACGCGCAGTTCTGTCTCGGCTTCTGAGTGGCCCCTCTTCAGGGCGCATGCTCATCGACCGGATCGATCTGAGGTGGTGGGGTGATCACACCGGGGCCGGAAGCCCGACCTGACCGGTCTTGCTCCCCGCCGCTCCCTGGCGACTCGGAGAACTTTAGGGGAGCAGCGCGCACCAGACAAATCGGCTCGCCGTGACTCGGGCCACAGTGCCGTCCGGGCAGGTCAGACGCGGTGTGCGGGCTCCGCGGCCAGGATCCCGCGGGTGTCGGCGATGGTGCGGCAGCCGGTGAGTCGGAGCGCCTCGCTCACCTGCTCCGTCAGCGCCCGGTGGAGTCGCGCGACACCCGCCTCCCCGTCGACGAGTGCCAGGAGCGGCGAGCGACCGAGGAAGACGGCCGCCGCACCGGCGGCTGTTGCCGCCACGACGTCGAGCCCGCTCCGCACACCGCCGTCGACGTACACCTCGGCCTCTCCCCCGACCTCCGCGACCACCGCGGGGAGCGCGTCGACCGTGGCGACGGTCCGGTCGAGCTGGCGGCCCCCGTGGTTCGACACCCACACCGCGCGAGCGCCGGCGTCCACGCACCGCCGAGCGTCATCGGGTCGCAGTACCCCCTTCACGACGACCGGCAGGCCGGTGCGCTCCGCCAGCCAGTCCAGGTCGTGCGGACCGAGGTCCGTGGCCTTGTCGGCGCCCGGCTCGGCGTCGTACCCGTCGTCGAAGTTGATCCGCAGCGCGCCCGGCTCGGGGAGATCCGGTGTGTCGGCCGGCTGCGACGGAACGGGGACGACCGGAGTGTCGACCGTGAGCACCACCGCCGTCGCACCGGCCGCGACGGCGCGGGCCAGCATCGGCTCGGCCAGGGTCCGGTCGGCGGGCAGGTAGACCTGCAGCCACCAGTCCACCCCGGTCCCGGCGATCCGGTCGAACGGGGTGCCGGCGTTGCTGGACACGACCATCAGGCCGCCGACGGCCGCGGTCGCCCGGGCCGTCGCCAACTCACCGTCCGGATGCACCCCGGCCTGCCAGGTCGTGGGCGCGACGCCCCACGGGACGTCGACGTGCTGGCCGAGCAGGGAGACCCCGAGATCGAGCTCGGTGACGTCCCGCATGACGTGCGGCAGGAGTCGTACCCGTCGCCACGCCTGGGTGGCCTCCGAGGCCGTGATCCCGTCACCCGCGGCCTGCAGCACGTAGTCGAGCACGGGCGCCGGCAGCACGGCCCGGGCACGGTCCTCGAGCTGTGCGAGCCAGCGGGCGTCGGGGCTCACCGGACGCGGACCCCGGCGAAGTTCTTCTTGCCGCGCCGCAGCACCAGCAACCGGTCCTCGATCAGGTCGCCGGCGACCGGGATGTAGTCGGGGTCCTCGACGCGTTCGTTGTTCAGGTACGCGCCGCCCTCGCCGACCGCTCGGCGCGCCTCGCCCCTGCTGGAGACGAGGCCGGAGTCGACCAGCAGGTCGACGATGTTCGCGCCCAGGCCGTCGACCTCCAGCACCGGACGCGCTGTCGACAGCGCTGCGTCGAGGGTGCGCGCCCCGGCCGCCCGCAGGTCGCCGCCACCGAAGAGCGCGGCCGAGGCGGTCTCGATCCGGGCGGTCTCGTCCTCGCCGTGCACCAGCGTCGTCATCGCGCGCGCCAGGGTCCGCTGACCGGCGCGCAGGAAGGGCTTCTCGGCGTGCTCGGCCTCCAGGGCCTCGATCTCCTCACGGGAGAGGAAGGTGAACACTCGCAGCAGCTCGCCGACCTTCTCGTCCTCGACGTTGAGCCAGAACTGGAAGAAGGAGTACGGCGACATCATCTCCGGGTCGAGCCAGAGCGCCCCGCCCTCGGTCTTGCCGTACTTCGTGCCGTCGGCCTTGGTCACCAGCGGAGTGGCGAACGCGTGCACCGTCTCGCCGTCGGAACGGCGGATCAGCTCGACGCCGCCCGTGAGGTTGCCCCACTGGTCGGAGCCGCCGAACTGCAGCTGGACCCCGTGGGTGCGGAAGAGGTTCAGGTAGTCCATCGACTGCAGCAGGATGTAGCTGAACTCGGTGTAGCTGATCCCCGACTCCAGGCGACGCTTGACGGTGTCGCGGGCGAGCATCCGGTTGACCGGGAAGTGCTTGCCGATGTCGCGCAGGAAGTCGATGGTCGACAGCCCCGCGGTCCAGTCCAGGTTGTTGACCATCGTCGCCGCGTTCGCGCCGTCGAAGGAGAGGAACGGCTCGATCTGGCGGCGTACCCGTTGGACCCAGTCGCCCACGGTCCCGGCGTCGTTCAGGGTGCGCTCACCGGAGTCCCGCGGGTCCCCGATCAGGCCCGTGGCCCCGCCGACCAGGACGTACGGCGTGTGCCCCGCTCGCTGCAGGCGCATCGCGGTGACGATCTGCAGCAGGTTGCCCATGTGCAGGCTCGGCGCGGTCGGGTCGAACCCCACATAGAAGCGGACGCTCTCCTCGCGGAGTGCCTCGCGCAGTGCGTCGAGGTCCGTCGAGTGGGCGATGAGACCGCGCCACTCGAGGTCGTCGAGGAGGGTGGGATCGATGGACACGATGCGCCTTCCGTGCAGTGGGTACCGTCAGCCCAAGCCTGCCGCATCGTCCCGACCGGCGCCCACCGGGTCGTCTCACCACACGTTCTAGAGTGGCGGCGGCACGGAAGGAACCGATCGTGATCTCAGGCAGGTACTCGCTCGACCGCGAGGTCGGACGAGGCGGCATGGGAGCCGTGTGGCTCGGTCGCGACGAGCTTCTCGGACGGCCGGTGGCCCTCAAGCGGATCGGGCTGGCCCCCGGCGCGACGGCCCCCGACCTGGAGCGCGCGGGTCGCGAGGCCCGGCTCGCCGCCCGGCTGAGCCACCCGCACGTCGTCGCGGTCTTCGACCTGGTGCAGGACGGCGACGACCACTGGCTGGTCATGGAGTACGTCGAGGGCTCGACGCTCGCCCAGCTGATCCGCGACCACGGCGCGCTCGACCCGGAGCAGGCCGCGCAGATCGTCGGCCAGGCGGCCGACGGGCTCTGCGCCGCCCACGAGGCGGGCATCGTGCACCGCGACGTGAAGCCGTCGAACATGCTCGTGACGACCGACGGCCAGGTGAAGCTGTCCGACTTCGGGATCGCCCGCGCCGAGGCGGACCCGTCGCTGACCCAGACCGGCCTGGTGACCGGCTCGCCGGCGTACCTGGCACCCGAGGTCGCCTCGGGCCGGACCGCCACCGACGCGAGCGACGTGTGGTCCCTCGGGGCGACGCTCTTCCACGCGCTGTCGGGCCGGCCGCCGTACGAGGTGGGCGACAACCTGCTGGGCGGGCTCTACCGGATCGTCCACGAGGAGCCGCCGCGGCTGCCCGACGCCGGGTGGCTCGCACCGCTGCTCGAGGCGACGATGACCCACGACCCCGCGGACCGCTGGACGATGGACCAGGTCCGCGACTTCCTGCAGGCCGGGCCGGGCGCTCCGCTGCCCGCTCCCCTGCCGGTCCGCCGGGCCGACACGGCCGAGCACGACCTGCGCGACCCGCACGGGACGCAGGTGCTGTCGCGGCCCGTCATCACGACGGCACCGGCCGCGCCCGCGCCCCCGCGACAGCGGAGGCGGGGTGCGCTCGCCGTCCTCGTCGGCGTCGCGGTCGTGGCACTGTTGACGGTCATCGGCTTCTCGATCGGACTCGGTTCGGGTGACGCCGATCCCGACCCCTCCACCTCGGACACACCGGCACCCGTCGAGTCCTCCAGCCCGCCGGAGGTCGAGAAGCCGACCGCCGAGGGGATGAGCACCTTCGTCACCGACTACCTGGAGACGGCCGCCACCGACCCCGAGGCGGGCTTCGCCATGCTGACCCCCTCCTTCCAGGACGCCAGTGGCGGGCTGTCGGGCTACGAGGGCTTCTGGGGCGATGTGAAGCGGGTCTCCGACATCGAGGTCGTCGACGCCGACCCGGACAGCCTCACGGTGACCTACCGGTACCGTTACCAGCTCGCCCAGGGCCCGCCGACCGAGGACACGCCCACCCTGCGCCTCACCTTCGATGAAAGTGCCGGCACCTATCTCATCGACGGAGAGCCCCGCTGAATCCACCGGCCCGGGGTCCCGTCTCCCCCTATCGTGAGCGCCAGGAGGGATGTATGGATCTGGCCGGGCTGTACCGGGACATCGTCGAGACGTCACCGGACGGCATCTGGGTGTTCGACCTGGAGGGACGAACGCTCTTCGCGAACGCCGCCATCGCCGAGATGGCCGGTGTGCCGTACGCCGAGACGGCCGACCTGACCGTGTTCGACACCCTCGACGAGCAGGGCCGCGAGCAGTTCGCCGCCCACCTCGCGGAGGTGCGGGCCGGGCGGCTCAACGAGGGCGAGGTCGAGGTCCGCTTCGTCCGCCGCGACAGCGAGTCCCTCTGGGCGCTGGTCCGGGAGAGCGCCCTGCGCGACGAGCAGGGCCGGATCGTGGGGATCCTGCACCGGTTCATCGACTACGGCGCCCGTCGGGCCGTCCTGGACGAGCTCCAGGAGAGCCAGCGACGGCTGTCCGAGGCGCAGCGGATCGCCCGGATCGGCAGCTGGGAGTGGGACATCGCCACCGACGAGATCTCCGGGTCCGCGGAGCTGTACTCCCTGTACAGCGTGTCCACCGCGGAGACCTCGGCCGGACTGCAGGCCTTCTTCGGGTCGATCCACGAGGACGACCGGGCGAGCGTCCAGGACGCGATCGACGACGCCCTGGACCGCACCGGGGTGCTCACCTTCGAGGCCCGGGTGCGCGGCGACGACGGCGACTGGGTCTGGACCCGCGGCCGCGGCGTCGTGCACCGCGAGCCCGACGGCCGGGTGTGGATGTCGGGCACCCACCAGGACGTCACGGAGGCCCGGCTCGCCGCCATCGCCCTCGAGGACCAGGTCGCCCAGAACACGCTCCTGCAGATGGTCGCCAGCGCCGCGAACGAGGCGGTCACCCTCGAGGACGTCCTCGCACACGCCCGCACGCTGGTGCTGCTGCACGACGACTGGGAGCGCGGCCGGGCGTTCGTGCCCACGGAGGACGGGTCGGGCGTCGTACCCCTGTACCTCTCGGAGGAGGAGCGGCAGGAGGACGCCGCCACCCCGGAGCAGTCCGCGATGGAGCTGGAGCTCGCCAACCAGTCGTTCCACGCCCGGGCCTCGGTCTGGGAGCCCGAGACGATGCTGACCATCGCCTTCCCGGTGCTCCTCGACGACGAGGTCCGCGCGGTCGCCACGATCACCTCGGCACCGCCGCTCTACCGCTTCGACATGATCCAGTCGATGGTCGAGCAGGTCGCCGTCCAGCTCGGCCGCGTGGCCGAGCGGGAGCGGTACCAGCGCGAGCTCGCGGACGCCCGGGACCAGGCCATGGAGGCCTCGCGGCAGAAGTCGGAGTTCCTGGCCACGATGAGCCACGAGATCCGTACCCCGCTCAACGGCGTGATCGGCCTGAACGACCTGCTCCTGCGCACCGAGCTGGCGCCCGAGCAGCTCCGGCTCGCCTCGGGTGTGCAGGTCGCGAGCCGCGCCCTGCTGGGCGTCATCAACGACGTGCTGGACTTCTCGAAGATCGAGGCCGGCAAGCTCGAGCTCGAGGTGCTCGACTTCGAGGTACGGCCGCTCCTGGACCGGGTGATCGGCGTGCTCGCCGAGTCCGCGCGTTCGAAGGGCCTGGAGCTGTCCAGCTCGTGCGACCACGAGGTCCCCGAGGTCGTCGCCGGCGACCCGACCCGGCTCGCGCAGGTGCTGACGAACCTGGTCTCGAACGCGGTGAAGTTCACCGAACGCGGCGAGGTCTTCGTCCGCGTGACCGCCGAGCCCGGCCCCGAGGACCGCAGCCTGCTGCGCGTCGACGTCTCCGACACCGGGGTCGGCATCGACGCCGCCAAGGTCGACGGCCTGTTCGAGCCGTTCACGCAGGCCGACGCCTCCACGACGCGGGTGTACGGCGGCACCGGGCTCGGCCTGGCCATCTCCCGCGAGATCGTCGAGGCCCTCGGCGGCGAGCTCTCCTACGCGCCCAATCCGGAGGGCGGGAGCATCTTCACCTTCACCGCCGAGCTGGACGCGGCGACGGGCACGCTGGCCGACATCGAGGACGAGTACGCCCGCACCTGGCTGAGCGGCACCCGGGTGCTGGTGGTCGACGACAACCCGCACAACCGCCTCGTGCTGGAGGAGCAGCTGCGCTGGTGGCAGGTGCGCCCGCACAGCGTCTCCTCCGCGAGCGAGGCGCTGGGCGCGCTCCGCGACGGGCTGCGCACCGGCGACCCGTACGACGGCGTCCTGCTCGACCTGGCGATGCCGGAGCGTGACGGGCTCTCGCTCGCTGCCGACGTCCGCGCCGTACCCGAGCTGGCCGACACCGTGCTGCTCCTGCTCACCTCGCATGCCGGCGCCGACTCGGCGGCCACCCGCGAGGCCGGGATCGCGGCCTGCCTGACCAAGCCGGTGCTCGCCGGGGTGCTGCGCGAGGCCCTCCTCGACCACGTCGCCGGGGTCGGGGCACGCCCGGCCGCGACGACGGCCGCCGGACCCGAGGTGTCGCAGCGCCGCGTGCTCATCGTCGAGGACAACCCCGTCAACCAGATGGTGGCGATGGGCCTCCTCGAGTCGCTCGGGTACGTCGGCCGGACCGCCGACGACGGGATCGCCGCGCTGGAGATCCTCGGCAGCTCGTCGTACGACGCGATCCTGATGGACGTCCAGATGCCCCGCATGGACGGCTACACCACGACCCGCAGGCTCCGCGAGCTGGAGGCCGCGCACGGCACCCGCGTGCCGGTGATCGCGATGACCGCCGCCGCCGTCGAGGGGGAGCGCGAGCGCTGCCTCGAGGCGGGCATGGATGATTTCCTCACCAAGCCCGTGGATCCGGCCGCCCTCGGCGACGTGCTGGCCCGCTGGCTCGACCCGCAGTCCCCCGTGTCCCCCGCCCGCCCACGACCATCGGAGTCTCCCGTGTCCTCTTCCTCGCCGGTCGACGGCCTCGATCTCGAGCGTCTCGAGATGCTGCGCGACCTCGACCCCGGCAACACGACGTACCTCGATCGCGCGATCGGCAACTTCATGGCCAACTCGCGCTCGGCGGTCGACACGATCCGGGACGCCATCCTCAGCGACGACTCCGCCGGCCTGCGCGCGTCCGCGCACAAGCTCGCGGGCAGCGCGCTCAACCTCGGCGTGCCCTTCGCGGGCGAGTCCGCCCGGCAGCTGGAGTTCATCGGCGACGCCGAGACCGTCGACGGGGCGCTGGAGCTGCTGCCGGAGCTGGAGGAGAGCCTGGAGCGCGCCCGCGCGGCGCTACTGGCCTACCAGGCGTCGTACGGCGGCAGCAGCCCGTCGTAGCCCCGCGTCCGCTGCGGTGCGCCGGCGTCGTACGGGGTAACGGGCGGCCAGGACGCCGGTCGGCGTCGGAGGAGGGACCGTGAAGAGCCTGATCATCCTGCTGGTGCTGGCCTGGCTGGCGATCGGAGCCGTCGCCGCGGCCCAGCGCGGCTACTTCGGCGACGACCGCGACGTCAGCTGCAAGACCACCGGCGACACCGCGCTCACCATCGTGGCCGGCCCGATGAACTACTTCGGCGTCAACCCGAAGATCGACTGCGGGGATCTTCCGGAGCCCTCGCAGTAGGCGAGTCGCTGCGCCGGGACGGGGCTCGAACCGAGGTCCCGGACTTGCGTGGGCGCGCGATGCTGGAGCCATGCGCGCCGTGATGCACACCGAGTTCGGAGATCCCACCCAGGTCCTCGCCGTCGAGGAGGTCGAGTCGCCGGAGCCCGGCCCCGGGGAGGTGCGGATCCGGATCCTGCTGGCGGCGGTCCACAACCACGACCTGTGGACCATCCGCGGCAGCTACGGGTTCAAGCCCGAGCTGCCCGCTCGCGCCGGCACCGAGGCGGTCGGCGTCGTCGAGGCGCTCGGCGCGGGCGTCGAGCACCTGACGATCGGGCAGCGGGTCGCCAGCGGCGGAGCCTTCGGCGCGTGGGCCGAGCAGCTGGTGGTGCCGGCGCGCGGACTGATCCCGGTCCCGGACCAGCTCACCGACGAGGTCGCCGCGCAGTTGGTCTCGATGCCGTTCAGCGCCATCAGCCTGCTCGAGTCGCTGGAGCTCACGCCCGGCGACTGGATGGTGCAGAACGCCGCCAACGGCGCGGTCGGCCGGATGGTCGCGCAGCTGGCGCAGGCGCGCGGCATCAACGTGATCGGTCTGGTCCGTCGTGGCGCCGGGGTCGAGGAGCTGGCGTCCCAGGGCATCGGGAACGTCGTGGCGACCGACGCCGACGACTGGGCCGGCCGGGTGCGCGCGCTCGCCGATGACGCTCCGATCAAGGTCGGCGTCGACTCCGTCGGCGGCCGGGCCAGCGGCGAGGTGATGTCGCTCCTGGCCGAGGACGGGACGTTGGTGGTCTTCGGCGCGATGCAGTCGCCGGTCATGGAGATCGGGTCGGGCGACGTCATCTTCAAGCAGGCGACGATCCGCGGCTTCTGGGGCAGCGTGGTCAGCCGGACGATGCCCGCCGACCAGCGCCGGGCACTCTTCGGCGAGCTGGTCGAGCGGATCGGCGACGGCTCGCTGACGCTGCCGGTCGAGCGCGTCTACCCGCTCGAGGACGTGCGCGCCGCGGCCGCTGCCAACGCGGAGCCGGGGCGGACCGGGAAGATCCTGCTCCGCCCCTGAGCGCGCGCACCAGCGGGACGATTCGCTACGTAGGGCGGGTGGGGCTCGAACCCACGACCCAAGGATTATGAGTCCTCTGCTCTGACCGACTGAGCTACCGCCCCTCGGCGGGCGAGCCTAGAGCATGGCCGGTGCTACTGCGCGGCCGCCTCGACACCGTCGGCGGGCTGGTAGCCGCACGAGTCCTGCGCGTCCACGGCCGCGCCGGGTTCAAGGGTGGGCTCGCCGGTCGGGGTGCCGGTCGGCGCGTCGCCGGGCGTCTGGTCGGGCGTCTGGCTGGGCGTCTGGGTGGGCGTGCCCGACTTCGCGGGCTTCGGCTCGATGGCCCGGGCGACCGCCTCGTGCATCCACTCGAAGTCCGGGTCGCCCGAGAAGAACTTGTCCGAGCGCTTGAAGACGACCGACTTCACCTTGGCGTCCTTGACCTTCAGCCCGAGCTCGACGAAGGCCGGCAGCAGCTCGATCGGGATGTCGCTGGAGAGCACCTGCTTACCCGCGTTGGCGAGGTCGGTGTAGCGGGTGATCAGCGTGGTGGGGTCGGCGGCGTCGATGATGGCGTCGATGGTGCAGCGCTGCCGTTCCATCCGCTCGTAGTCGTCGGAGCCCCACCGGCCGCGGGCGAACCAGAGGGCGTGGAAGCCGTCGAGGTGCTGGTCGGGGCCGGGCTGGATGTAGCCGGTCGGCGGGATGCCGGCGTCGGTGTCGCCGTTGATCGCCACCGGCTTGTTGACGTTCACGGTGATGCCGCCCATGGCGTTGACGACGTCCTCGAAGCCCTTCAGGTTGGCCAGGACGTAGTAGTCGACGCGGATGCCGAGGCTGCCCGCGACGGCCTGCTTGATCGCGTCGGCGCCCTCGTTCTTGCTGTTGCCCAGCACTCCCGGGTGGCGCTGCGGGATCTGGCCGTAGACGGCGTTGAGCATGTAGAAGCCGTCGTCCTCGGACCCGGAGTAGCCGTCCGGGTAGAGGTCGTGGAGCGGGCTGCCCTCCGGGAACTGGGCGTTCATCATGTTGCGGGGCAGGCTGAACATGACGGTACGTCCGGACTTCACCGAGATGCTGGCCAGGATCACGGTGTCCGTGCGCACGCCCGTGCGGCCCTCACCGCCGTCGCCCCCGAGCAGCAGCACGTTGACGCGCTTGCGGTCGCCCCAGGGGTTCTCCTCGCTGACGTCCTCCGGGGACGTCGCGGTCTGGTTGTCGCCGAAGACGCTCTCGACCAGGTCGGAGGTCACCATCGCCGAGCGGGCGGCGTACGCGAGCGGGGTGCCGACCAGCAGGCACAGCGCCAGTACGAACGTGTGACCGACCAGGGTGTGCCAGCGGGGACGCAGCACCGGCCGGACCTGGCGGTAGGTCAGCACCACGAGGCCGGCCCACCCGAGCAGTCCGAGCCCGATCACGGCCGCCGCGATCTTCAGCTGGGTCGGAGAGGTCGCGAAGTCGAGGACGGCCCGCAGGTCGCGGCCGACGTACCAGATCGCGACGGCGAGGGCGACGACCGTGGGCAGCAGGACGAACCAGCCCAGGAGGCGCCGGCCGCTCCACACCTGCCCCGAGCCCGGCAGCAGCGCCCCCAGCAGGGTCACGCCGAGGGTGCCCGGCAGGCCCTGCGCGCGGCGCGGCCCGCGAGGCCCCCGGGCGCGGCGAGCCCCGCCGCGCGGGGTCGCGGAGGCGGAGCGCCGGGAGCGGCGTACGTCGCGGTCGGGCACGGCCCTCCGGCGGCCGCCGCGCTGCGGGCGCGACGCGGCCGGAGGCGCGGGAGCGGGAGTGAGGGCATCGACCATGGCGCGAAAAAGGTACCCCGAGGGGGCAACGGATCGTGGATGATCCACCGCTTCCCCGTGCCGCGTGGGGATGCGGCGGCGGGGGCTCGGTGGCAGGCTGCCGCCATGAGCGACCTGCCCACCCCTCTCCAGCCGCTCCGCGAGGACTGGCAGCGCGCGCTGTGCGTGGTCGCGCACCCCGACGACATGGAGTTCGGCGCGGCCGCGGCCGTCGCTCGGTGGACCGGCCAGGGCAAGTGGGTCGGCTACTGCATGGTGACCAGCGGCGAGGCGGGCATCGACGGGATGCACCCCGGCGAGTGCCGGCAGGTGCGCGAGGCCGAGCAGGTCGCCTCGGCCGGACTCGTCGGCGTCGACGACGTGTCGTTCCTCGGCCTCCCCGACGGGATCCTGGAGTACGGCGTGCCGCTGCGGCGCGAGATCGCGGCGGAGGTACGCCGCACCCGCCCCGACATCGTGATCACCGGCAACTTCCGCGACACCTGGGGCGGCCGCAACCTCAACCAGCCCGACCACATCGCCGTCGGGCGGGCGGTGCTCGACGCGGTCCGGGACGCGGGCAACCGGTGGGTCTTCCCCGAGCAGCTGAGCGAGGACGTCGAGCCCTGGGGCGGGGTCCGCGAGGTCTGGGCCTTCGGCTCGCCGCAGTCCGGCCACGGGGTCGACACGACCGCCACCTTCGAGGCCGGGGTCGCCTCGCTGGAGGCGCACGCGGCATACATCGACGGGCTGGGGTGGGCCGACTTCGACGCGCGCGAGTTCCTCGAGGGCGGCTCCCGGGCCACCGGCCAGCGCCTCGGCGTCGCGTTCGGGGCCTCGTTCGAGGTGTTCCCGATGGGCTGGGGCGAGTAGCGCCGCGTGCCCAAGCGCCGCAATTGCAGCCGTACGACAGGTTCTGGGCGCAGAAACCTGCTCCACGGCCGCAATTGCGGCCTGGGGACCTGGCCTGCCGCTGCTAGATCCGGCGGGCCAGGACCCGGTCGACGGCCTTGACCGCCTCGACGAGGACCAGCACGACCACGGCCAGGGCGGCGGTGACCAACCACTCGCGTACGCCGAGCGGCGCGGAGCCGAACCAGCTGTGCATGAACGGGGCGTAGACGAACAGCGCCTGCAGCGCGAGCAGCGCGAGGACCGACCACCACACGGCCCGGTTGCCCCGCAGGACGGCGGGGCTGAGGCTGGAGCGCTCCAGGAAGCGGCAGTTCAGCAGGTAGGCCAGCTGCGCGAGCGCGAGCATCGTGACGGCGGTGGTGCGCGCCTGGTCGACCGGGGCTCCGTGCTCCAGCTCGTAGTAGAAGAGCGCCAGGGTGACGCCGCCGATGAGGACCGACACCAGGACGATCCGCCCGAGGAACGCGCGGGTCAGCAGCGGCGCTCGCGAGTCCCGGGGCGGACGGTGCATGAGGCCCGGCTCGGCCCCCTCGCTGGTCAACGACAGCGAGAGCGTGACGGCCGTGACCATGTTGATCCACAACGCCTGGACCGGCTGGAGGGGCAGGGTCAGCCCGCACACGACGGCCACGAGGATGACCAGCGACTGGGCGCCGTTCGTGGGCAGCAGGAAGAGGACCGACTTGCGGATGTTGTCGTAGATGCGGCGGCCCTCCTCCACCGCGGCCTTGATGGTGGCGAAGTTGTCGTCGGCGAGGACGATGTCCGCCGCCTCCTTCGTCGCCTCGGTGCCCTTGATCCCCATCGCCACCCCGACGTCGGCCTGGGTGAGCGCGGGCGCGTCGTTGACGCCGTCCCCCGTCATGGACACCACCTCGCCGTGGTGCTGCAGCGCCCGCACGATCCGGACCTTGTGCTCCGGGCTGGTGCGCGCGTAGACGTCGACCTCACGCACCCGCTCGCGCAGCCGGTCGTCGCTCATCGCCTCGAGCTCGGCGCCGGTCAGCACCTCGGTGTCGCCGCCGTCGCCGAGTCCCATTTCGCGGGCGATCGCGAGCGCCGTGCCGGCGTGGTCGCCGGTGATCATCTTCACCGCGATGCCGGCCTCGCGGCACTCGGCGATCGCGGCGACCGCCTCGGGACGCGGCGGATCGACGATGCCCACCAGCCCGACGAACTCCAGGCCGTCGAGCACGTCCTCGGGTGCCAGCGCGTCCGTGGGGCCGCCTGGCGCGCGGGCCGCGGCCAGCACCCGCAGACCCTGTGCCCCCAGGGTGTCGATCCGCTCGTCCCACAGGCGCCGATCCAGCGGCTGGGGCTCGCCGTCCACCCCCGTCTGGGTCGTGCACCGCTCGAGCACCCGGTCGGGAGCGCCCTTCAGGAGCACGTGCCGGGTGCCGCCGGTCGACTCGACCAGGACCGCCATGTACTTCGTGTCGGACTCGAACGGGATCACCGCGACCCGACGCCAGGCGTCGATCTCGAACCCCGCCTTCGGCCCCAGCGCCCGCAGGGAGCCGTCGGTGGGCTCCCCCACCAGCCGCCACCCGTCGGGCTCGTGGACGAGCCGGGCGTCGTTGCACAGGCTCATCACCTCGGCCAGCGCCCGCAGGTCCGCGCGGTCCTCGACGGTCACCGGTACGTCGTCGAGCAGCACCTCGCCGTCGGCGGCGTACCCGGCGCCGGTGACGTGCATCAGGGCGCCCGACGTCCGGACCTGCCTCGCGGTCATCTCGTTCTTGGTCAGGGTGCCGGTCTTGTCGGAGCAGATCGTCGTGACGGCGCCCAGCGTCTCGACGGCGGGCAGCCGGCGGGTGATCGCGCGCCGGCGGGCCATCTGCTGCACGCCGAGGGCCATGGTGATGGTGACGAGCGCCGGGAGACCCTCGGGTACGGCGGCGACCGCGAAGCCGATCGCGGCCGAGACCAGGTCCCGCACGTCGTCGTCGTACAGCACCCGGCCGATCACGACCATGACCACGGCCATCACGAGGATCAGGCCGGCGAGCCAGCTGCCGAAGCGGCCCAGGCTGCGGGCGAGCGGGGTCTCGACCCGCTCGGTCTCCTCGATCATCGCCTGGATCCGGCCGATCTCCGTGCTCGGCCCGGTCGCCACGACCACGCCACGCCCGATGCCCGCGGCGACGAGGGTCCCGGAGAAGAGCATGCTGCTGCGGTCGCCGAGCCCGGAGTCGGTCGCCACCGGGGACACGTCCTTGACCGTCGCCACCGACTCGCCCGTGAGCGCCGACTCCTCCACCTGCAGGTTCACGGCCTCGGTCAGGCGGACGTCGGCGGGGATCCGGTCGCCGGGTCGTACCCGCACCAGGTCACCCGGCACCAGCTCGTCGGCGTCCACGTCCAGCCAGCGGCCGTCGCGCCGCACGGACGCATGCACGGAGAGCATCTGCGAGATCGCGCTCAGGGCTCGCTCGGCCCGGCCCTCCTGGATCAGTCCCACGCCCGCGTTGATGACGGTCACCGCGAGGATGACCGTGAAGTCGACCCAGTCGGCCAGCAGCGCCTTGAGCGCGGCGGAGACCAGCAGGATGTAGATCAGCACGTCCTGGAACTGCGCCAGCACGCGCCGCCACCACGGGGTGCGTGCCGGGGGCGTCAGCCGGTTCGGGCCGACCTCGTCGAGGCGGCGGCGTACCTCCTCGCCCGCCAGGCCCTCGGCCGTGGCGTCCAGCGTCGACAGCACATCCTCGGCCGGCGTCGCCCACGGCTGCACCGGGAGCCGGACGGATCCGGGGCTCGCGTCGCGGAGAACGTCCATCGTCAGCACCAGCTCTCGTCGGTGGCTCGCGGTCCGGTACCGGCAGCGTAGTAGGGCTCTCGCGTCCATCGGCCGGCCCCGGGTACGGCGAAGGCCCCTGACCCGCGTCTCCGCGGATCAGGGGCCTTCTCTGCTCCCCCGGTTGGACTCGAACCAACAACCCTCCGGTATGCCGTTCACGCAGGTCAGCCCGCCCGCGATCGTGTGCCCCTTCCCGGTCGCACCCGCGGCCCGCCACTCGCTCGAGCAGGTGGCGTGATGGGGCAGCCGTCGGCGGAGCTCACGGACGAAAGCGCGCTTACCAGGCAGCCCGACGAAGTGATCGAGCAACTTCGGGAGGACCGGGACAGCGCCCGCCAGGCTCGCGACGATGCACGGCGGGACTACGACAGCGCTGCTCACTCCATCGCGTACAGCGCCTTGAAGGGCTACGACCTGACGGACCAGGCACGTGAGCGATACGAAGCCGCAGAACAGGCCGTGGCAGCCACGGAAGTTGCGTTCCACCGCGCCCGAGTCGAGTGGTACCACTCGATGGGCAAGCACGCGAGCCACAACCTCACGGCCTGCTGCAAGCCCGAGCCGATCACTCCGCCCGAGGTGAGCCAGTGAGCTGGCTCTCTCGCCGGCGCGAGCAGCGAGCGGAGCGCGCCGCGGCCGCGATATGGGCGGCGTACCGCGCCGCGGTCGAGGCGAACGACCAGTCGGCGTACGACGTCGCGATGAAGGCCGCCGAGGCCTGGGTGAGGAAGCACCACCCCGACGCCGTGGAGTTCTCGCTGGACAGGCTCGTCGACGGGAAGCCCGGCATCACGATCCACACGCGGCACAACGACCTCGACTGGCTCGTCTGGACGCCAAACGAGGCCGGCTGACGCGCGTGAGCACCGTTCGAGCCGCGCTAGCGAAGCGTGGTCCATACCGCAACCCGGTCCCTAAGACGGTGTCCGATTACGGCGTGTCTGAGATACCTCAGACCTGTATGACGAACATCACTTGGGGCTCCTCCATCCGGGACTTCGGCAAGTGGCAGCTCGCTGCTGACCGCGCGCCGGGGACCATCCGCCTCTACGCCTACCGCCTCCGCGACCTCGCCGCCCTCGCCCCGGCCGGCCCCTCCGCGGTCACCGACGAGCTCCTCCTGGAGGTCATCGGCACTCACAAGGCGGCAGAAACCAAGAAGAGCGTCCGGACCACCTACCGGACGTTCTTCAAGTGGGCTCACAAGTCCGGCCGGGTGCCCAGCAACCCGGCCGAGGACCTGCCCTCCATCACCATCCCCCAGAAGCTGCCCAACCCGACCCCCGAGCCGGTCCTGGAGCTCGCGCTGCGCAGCGCGGATGAGCGCGAGCTCTTCATGCTCCGTCTCGGCGCGTACGCCGGCCTGCGGTGCTGCGAGATCGCGATCGTGCATTCCGACCAGTGGGACCGCTACCGACGTGTGCTGAAGGTGGTCGGCAAGGGCGGCAAGATGCGTCGCGTCGCGATCGCGCAGGAGGACCTGTGCCGCCTCCTCGACGACCTCGAGGGGTACGCGTTCCCGAACCGCTGGACCGGTCAGCCGATCACCGCGGGCCACGTCTCCCGGCTCCTCTCGCGAGCGCTCGCTGAGACCTTCACCGGCCACACGCTGCGGCATCGGTTCGCGACCAAGGGGCTGAAGGGGACGAAGAACATCGTCGCGGTCTCCAGGATGCTGGGCCACGCGAAGCTCGACACGACCCTGGTGTACACGCTGCTCGACGACGACGAGCTGTACGAGGTCGCGGCCGCCGTCGCGTAGAAACCCGGACAAGACCGGCGCGGCCGTGGCACCCTGCGTGGCCATGAGCAACGCGCCTGCAGGCTGGTATCCGAACCCAGGTCCGGAGGGTGGCCAGCGTTTCTGGGACGGCGAGCAGTGGACCGATCAGCAGCAGCCGGGAGCGTCGGCGGCGTACCAGCCGCCGGCGTCCCCGGTTGACGCGATGGCGAAGCGGCGAGCCACGAACGCCAGGACGCTGAAGATCTTCGGTGGCGCCCTGGGTGCCCTCCTGCTGATCGTGATCATCGGCGCTGCCGTCGGTGGGGATGACGAGGAGCCGGCGGCGTCCGACTCGAAGTCCGACGCCGGCGCCAGTGCCGCGCCGCCGAAGGCCGACGAGAGCCCGGCGGCTCCGCCCAAGCCGGCGAAGCCGATCGAGCAGGTGCAGGACGCCGTCGACGAGAGCGACGCCGACGACCCGACTGTCTCCCGGTGGGGCGGCCGTGGGTCGTGGCTGGTGGAGTTCAAGGTCAAGGACAACCTGAGCATGGGCATGGTCCGGGGTGGGATCGCCATCGACGTGTTCGACATCGCCGAGGAAATCTCCAAGCTCGACGACGACGTCCCGGTCAAGGAGGTCGCGTTCCGCGGCACGTTCCCCCTCGTCGACAAGTTCGGTGAGGAGGAGGACGGCCAGGTGTTCTTCACGACCTTCCGCGGCTCGGACATCCGCAAGATCAACTACGACAACGTGATGACCTCCGAGATGGACACCGTCGAAGCGCTCGCGATCGACAACATCGTCGGCCTCCACCCTGACTTCCGCGACTAGGCACCACAGACAGAACGTGGCCCCCGCCGACCCGAAGGTCGGCGGGGGCCACGTCTGTGTCGAGCAGCTCGGGCGTCAGGTCCGCTCGACGACCACCTTCTCGGTGCCGCCCTCACCGGCGACCGTCTTGACGAAGGCGCGGCGCGACGTCGCGGCCTCGATCGCCGGCGCGATCTTCAGCGGCCGCCAGATCGACTGGTACGTCGCGATCGCGGCCACGCAGATCACCAGGAAGCACGACAGCAGGCTCCGACCGGTGAACTCGTCGGTGAAGAACGCCGTGCCGCCGCCGGCGACGATCGACCAGACGATCGTGACGAGGGTGCGCCGGCGGCCGGACCAGGTGGGCTGCTGCACCACGGCGATCAGCAGGGGCGAGGCGAAGCCGACGATGAGCGCCCACATCTGGGCGTCCGTGACGACGTCGACGGGCTGCGAGTCGGCCGCGGCCGGCGCGAACAGGGCCAGGAGGTGCACGGCGTACACCTCAACGGTCAGCAGGATCATCCTTCTCTCCTTCCAGCGCCGGCGGTGTCGCCGGCGGCAGATCGTGGGGGTGGGACGGGAGCGCCCGCAGCGCGGAGTCGGCCGCGGCCCGGGCGATCTCGTCGACGACGACACCGCGCAGCGTCAGCACGGTGTCGGTGAGCTGCCCGGCGTACTCCAGGCAGCGGGACTCCTGCGCGGCATACATGTGCCGGTGCAGGGTCTTCTTCTCCTCGAGCTCGGCCTCGGCCTGGCGCCGGAGCCGGCGTTCCTCGTGGAGGTCGGTGCGCGTCTCGGTGAGGGCCGACCCCAGCGCCTCGAGGGCCTGCTTGGTCTCCTCCAACTGGTGCTGGTCGCGCTGGACCTGCGCAGCGGCCGCAGCCTGACGGTGCTGGTCCCTGCGGCTGTTCCGGTTGACGTAGATGGTGCCGATCGCGGTGATCACCGCGGCCGCTCCCAGCAGCAGAGCGGAGGGGTCCACACTCACCTGCCCTTCGGTTCGTCGTACTCCCTGACGATGGGCTCGAACGGCGATCGCATCGGCTGCCGGCAGATCACCAGGTCCTTCGCGGTGAGGGCGGTCGCGAAGATGACGCCGATCGGCGACACGGCGCCGCCCTCTTGGTAGGCGAGGAGGAACCCAGCGGCCCACACCGACGTCGAGATCGCGGACAAGCTCAGAGCGACCCTCGCGTGGCCCTCGCTGCCCCGGATCGCGGCGTACGTCAGGTGCGCTCCCCCGACGAGGAAGGCCACGCCCCACACCCACACGGGCAGCACCGCTCGGATGACCTGGAAGCTGTCGCCGTCGAAGTCGGCCACCAGGACGATGCACGCGGCCCCGACGAGGATGTGCCGCGCGGCCGCGATCACCAGGTAGGCGCGAGCTCGCCAGGTCATCTGCTCCTCGGGGACCGAGGGCAGGACGCCGACGGCCATCGTCACTTGGCGGCTCGGAGCGGCTTGCCCAGACGGCGCGCAAGCTCGAAGACCGCCGGCCGAGCAGCTGCAGCACGCCGGAGGGCGGCCTTCACGGTGGTGCCGCGCTGGTCGACCTTCGCGGCGAGGACCTTCTCGGCGGTGCGGGTGGCGATCTTCTCGATGTCCTCAGGGGTCACGTCGTCGTCCTCCAGGTAGCGGGTGAGCTCGGCCTCTCCGGAGGCCGAGGTGTAGCCGAGCCGGTCGATCTTCCGGCTGGTCCAGGTCGAGTGCTCGGAGTGGTGAGCGAGCTCGAAGTAGGACCGGAGAGCCGCGTTCGAGCGGCCCATGAACTCGCGCATGGTCATCCGGTCGCCGGTGCGGGGGTTGACGAGGACCCGGTCCCAGTCGGCCGCCTGCAGGCCGCCCTCCCACTCGGTGCCCCAGGCGTAGCGGCGGGCGGAGTCCCGCGGGATGGTGAACCGCTGGCCGCGCCCGGTCGGCACGGTCAGCGGGCCGCCCTGCCCCGGGTGGTTGGCCCACCCGAACGTGATGATCCGGTACGTCAGGTCCCAGCCGCCGTACCCGTTGCACAGCGGACCCGGGAGCGCGAGCGCCGGGTTCGGGTGTGGCCGGCCCGCTCGGCAGAGCCCCAGGACCGGGGTGAGGTTGCCCGGCGAGTATCCCGACACCGTGTGGTGCGACATCTCGTCGACGACGTGCAGCGCGTCCCACACGCCGTAGGCGCTGGGCCGACCCGGGAGCAGGTCGATCCGGGCCTCCGGCACGCCGTGGTCGAGCATCACCGTCCGGAGCTCGCGGGCCTTGGCGAGCGCCCGGTCCCGGTCGCTGGCGCCGCGGGCGGACCGGGACAGCACGAGCCGGGCGGGGGGCTCGTCGACGTCGACGAGCTGGCCGGCCTCGTGGCCCGCGGTCAGCTCCTCGGTGGTGGGGTGGGCCAGGACGTCGCAGACGTCGACCCAGGTGCCGTGCTTCGGTGGCTCATCGGCCTCGAGCAAGATCGCGTCGGTCACCGATCACCACCTCCCTTCATCTAGTGGGCGGGGTGGTGAAGTGGTGCGCGGCCGAGTCCGCGCGCGACGGTCAGGGCTCGGTCGGCGCCGCGGCGTCGGTGATCGCGGCCTGGAGGATGGCGGGGTCGCCGCCGTCCTCGATGAAGCGGCGCGCGGCGTCGGCGACCTGGACGGGCACGTCGGCGAGGCGTCGACGGCGTTCCTGCTCGGTCTGCACGGCGCGGCGGTGCTCGTCGAGCTCGTCGTCGTCCAGGGTGGTCAGGTCCATGGGTGCCTCCTCAGGCTGCGGTGCCGGGCAGGGTGGTCGGCCAGGGGTCGCTGGTCTTGTAGGACAGCGATCCGTAGTAGGGGTTGTCCGTCGTCGCCCGGGTGATGTTCAGCCCGGTGGTCCCGAAGAATGCGGGGCGGATCGTTGGGGCGGTGGGAGGTCCCGAGACCGTGTGGACCGTGTGGCGCTCGGGGTTGGCCCCGGCGAGGACGTCGGGGCGGAAGCCGGTCGGGATCGCGGAGACCGCGACCGCCGTCGTGGACGACCCAGGGCTCAGGGCCGCGATGCGCCAGAAGACTCCTGCCTCCGTCCGGCAGATGGCAACCGCTGCGACTCCCACGGTTGCCCCGACCCAGCCGTTTGCGAGGAGTCCTGAGACGTCCCGCCAGCCGGTGTCGCCGGAGATGCAGACCCAGCCGGTCGAGCCGGTGCCGGTGTCCTTGTGCCAGCGTCGCGCGCCGTTGGTCTTGGCGAGGTCGACGTACTCCGCCCCCGGGGAGGCAGTGACGATGCCCTCCGGGGAGCCGATGCCCTCGTTGTAGCGCGTCCCGGCCTGCCCGAGACCAATGACGTCGGCTGCACGCACGACGAGCAGGTCCGAGATGCTGTTCCGCGCGGCGCCCGACCAGCGGGCACCCGGGGACGGGCCGAAGAAGAACGGCAGCGCGCGCGGGCTCTCCTCCATGAGCAGGTCGCCGGCGTGGTACGTCGCGCCCTCGGTCAGTCCAGCAGTCTGCTTGCTGATGAAGAACGTCACCGATCCGGTCGCGGTCGCGGTGAAGGTGACGGCGAGGCGGCGAGGGGTGCCGACGGCGTCGTCGGAGACGCCGCGCACCACGCTGCCTGGAACGGCGGTAGCGCTGTAGACCGACGCCCGGAGGCCGCCGCCGAGCGGAGCGTCCTTCTGCATCGAGACCGAGCAGGTGTAGGTCTTTCCGCTCTCGACGTTGAAGGTCTGAGCCAGGCCCGCGTCCAGGTTGGAGATGCCGGTCCCGTATGTGAACGCGACGCCGGGCTCGCCCGAGTCCGGGAACACGACGGGCGACTGCGCGATGCCGAAGCCAGCGCCGCCGTTGACGTTCCCCCAGTTCGTGAGTGTCACGCCCGTCGGGGTGCGGGCGAGGTTGCGCCGCACGATCGGCATGGAAGGGATCGCGGCCCGGGCGGCCTCGGCAGCCAGACGCGCGGTCTCGGCGAGCGCGCGCTGCTCGCTGGCCGTGGCCGCGGACCCGGACGCCGCGGTCGCTGAGTCGGACGCCGCCGTGGCCTGAGCGGTCGCGGCCGCCACCTGCGCGAGCACCGCCTGCTGAGCCGCCTCCGCCGCCTCCTGCGCGGCCAGCGCACCGAGCCGGGCCGAGTCCGCATCACCAGCGGAGTCCGACGCCGCACCTGCCGCCGTCGATGCGGCGGACGCCGAGCCAGACGCTGCCGTCGCGATCGCCTGGAGCTCGATCTCGGCCTGCGTGAGGGTCGTGTCGAGCGTGGTGGTCGCGCCCGTCACCAGCTGGTCGACCTGCTCGGTCGCTTCGTCGACGAGCTCGCCGACCTGCGCGGCCGCCTGGTCCCGGTACTCGCGCGCCTGGTCGGCGTAGGCCCGGGCGGCGATCGCGGTCTCCGGCCGGCGCTGGCCGTCGGGGATCATGCGGAGCTCCAGCTGATCGCCGTCGTCGACGAGGACCTGGAACTCCTTCGTGATCTTGCTGAACTCGCCGCGCTTCGCACGGTTCTGGACCCGCGCGGTGAAGACGCCCCAGAAGCCGGTGATCGTGGCACCGTGCTCGTCGACGAACCCGTCCTGGTCGACGTGCGGGAAGGCGAAGCTCGCGACGCCGTCGGTGACGGTGACGGGCTCGGCGAACGGGTAGATCGCCTGACCGGTCGCGGCCCAGATCACGACGCCGTTGGTCTCGACCCACGCGTTGACCACGGCCTCGGTGCCGAGCACCCCGCTCGCGCGGCCGAACGTGACCTGGGCGGTGCTGATCCCTTCGGGCAGCGGCATGCTCAGCTCCTCGCCGAGATGTTGAGGCACCGGATGCGGACCGAGGCGTTGGCCGTGTTGCAGCGAACGCCGTGCTTCGTGTGGCCGCTGTACGTCGCCGACTCGCCCGGGGCGAGCGTGTGGGTCAGCACCTGGCGCCCGTTCAGGAACCCGAGGAGCTTGTCGAGCACGGCCACCAGAGACAGGTGGTACTCCTGCCCAGGGTTGAGGGCGATGCTCGTCGTCCAGTTCACGATGGTCGCGCCGCGGTAGAGCTCCAGACGGCCCGAGGGTCCGTTGAAGTACCAGCCGAGTCGGGTGTTGGCGTCGGTGCTCTTGGCGATGACCCCGACCACGACAGCTGGGACGTAGGTGACGAGCGCGGAGACCTCCGCGTCGCTGAACCCGGTCTCGACGACCACGTTGCCGGCGGTTGTGCAGGTGAGCGCCGACCCGTTCGGGACGAACACCCCGCTCGACTGCGCCTCGTAGGTGTGTCCCGTCTCGGTGTTGCCGAGCGTCTTGCGTGAGTACCGGTCCAGGACCTCGGGGACGCGAGAGGCGGTGGGCGCCGGGAGGTCGAAGGCGTCAGCGATTCGTGCGGCCATCAGTGCGTGGCCGGCGTCGCTGGGGTGGATGTTGTCCGGCTCGATGAGGTCGAGCGGGTCGGCTGCGCCTGGTCCGGAGGCCTCGGCGGCCTCGAAGGGCGTGAGTCCGTCGACGTAGATCGCGTCGGAGCGCTCGGTGACGACGGCCTGCATGGCCTCGACGAAGTCCTGCCAGGGCACGGCGGGGGCGGCGACGTCGGGGCGGGCGTAGGTGGAGCAGACGACCTGGAGCGGGTTGTTGCCCGCAGCGGTCGAGACCTCCGTGAGGCGGGCGTCGAGCTCGGCCTCGAAGGTCGCGGCCGGCGTACCGAAGAAGTAGTTGTTGGCGCCGATCATGTGGACCACGACGGCCGGCTTCACGACAGCGATCTGCGCCAGGGTGCCGCTGGGCACGTAGTTCGCCGACGTCGTTCCACCGATGCCGCCGTTGAGGACGTGCACTCCCGGCAGGGTGCGCTCGACGGCGCCGGTGAGGTCGCCCACGGGCGGCTCGTAGCCGTAGATCCCCGAGGGGAATGCCGCCTGCAGGCGCGCCGCCAGCACGTTGACGAAGCGGCGTGACGCGATCGTCGCTCCCACCCCGCCGGTCGACGACGACCCGAGCGTCACCACCGTCACCGGGCCGCGCTGAGCCTTCGCCAGCTGGGCCAGGACGCGGCTCGCGTCCGAGAGGGCGGCGTCTCTCGCGCCGGCGATCGTGGCCGCGATGCCGTCTGCGAAGACGCCGCCGGCGTTCAGCGCGGCGGCCATCGTGCCGTCGTTGAGGGTGGCGCCGGCGGCGAGGTTCTCGTCGGACCACTCGGCGAGCTGGCGGAGGTAGCCGGGGACGTCGTTCGGGTCGTCAGCGACGGGGTACGGCGCGCCGTTCGGGGTGGTCTCCGGCATCAGATGATGGTTCCTTCCTCGGGCACGTGCGGGGTCATGGAGCCGAGGGTCGGGAAGCGCTCGGCGAGCTCGGCGAAGGTGCCGTGCTCTGCGGTCAGGTGGGCGAAGGTGGCGCCGTGGTCGACGACCTCGACGTCGGGGTCGATGAGGAGCCCGACCGGCTTCTGGGTCGCTGCGGCCGCGACGACGTCGGCGAGGTCCTCGGGCGCCTCGGAGGCCCACACGCGGATCTTGAAGGTCCACGGGCCGTCGGTGCGCTCGAGCACGTCGACGCGCTTCGTGGCGCCGGTGAGGACGGTCTGCACTGCGCCCTTGATCGCCCGTGGGGTGCCGCGGCGCCACTGTGCGCGGCTGCGGACGAGCTCGCGCTGCTGCTCGGTGGTCAGGCCGTCGGGGACGGGGGTTCCGGTGGCGCGGCCCAGCCATGCCGGGTCCGGGGTCTCGTTGATGTCGAACCCGGCGGTCCAGCCCCGGGCCGTGGGCTGCACCAGGGCGTCGGCACGCTCGAGCACCGAGGTGAGCGCCTCGACGAGCGGCTGCAGCTGCTCGCCGGCGCGACGACGGAAGGTCGGGCCGAGCCCTGCCAGGACCCGCTCAGCGACGGTCACGACACCGTCACCACGAGGGACGACCCGCCGGGGCCGACCGGAGAGGGCAGGGCGCCGGGTCCGGTCAGGGTGGTGGCGTGCTCGTCGCCGTTGACGGTCACCACGATCGCTGAGGTCACGTCCGGGACCTGGGCGGCGACGACGGCGAGGTCGAGGGTCCGCAGCGTGGTCCGCTCGGACCAGCTGTCCGGGTCGGCGGCTGTCGATCCCCAGGTGGCGGGATGGATCGCCGCGGTGATCGCGGCCTCGACTGCGGCCTCGACGGCGACGAGGTCGGCGCCGGGGACGGCTTCGAGCGTGACGGTGATGTCGAGGTCGGTGTACGTCGGCTCGGCGAGGATGATGCGGAAGTTGACCTCGCGGGCCAGCTCGAGCTGGTCGGCGAGGTCAGCGGCAGTGGATCCGCCGACCGGTTCGCCGTCCGCGTCGATCGCGATCACCGTGGCTGTGCGCTCGTGGGTGCCGGGTTCCTCCGGGTCATAGAGGTCGATCGCCATCGCACGCTGCACGCCGTTTACCGTCCGGGCCAGGGTGGCGAGATCCGCGGCCCGCACCCCGCCGGGACGGAGCGTGGCGAGGTAGTCGGTCAGCCGGTCGAGGTAGTCGGTCAGGGACTCGCCGTCGACTCCCCCGGACGCGTGCGAGCCCATCGACGTGTAGAAGACGTAAGGGTGGCTCGTCACTGCGACCACCTCCGAGCCCTCGCCGGCCGAGACGTTCCCGACCGTGCCCGGCACGGTCGCCTGCGTCTCGACGGTCACCGCGGCGATGTAACTGGTGACGACACCGCCGCTGGTCATGAGCCGGTTGAAGGTGACGACCTCGTCGAAGTCTGCGGTCGACTGGAAGGTGACGCCGTTGGCGACGACGGTGAAGCCGGCTGGGAAGCTGATGGGGATGTCGATCGTCGGTGGTGTTGACGGCGGGAACGTCTTCGTGCGCAGGGCGAGCGTGATGTCGGCGATGGCGTACGCGTCTGTCCGCGGGACGATCCCGAACACGGTCTCGCCGATGGCGGCCAGGGTGAGGCGGAAGCCCTCGGCCACGAACGCGTTGATCGCCGCCGCGGCGACTCCGATCTCCTCACCGAGGGCGACCTCGGGGGCGCCTTCGTTCGGCTCCCAGCCCTCGATGCGTGCACGGATCCCATTGAGGATCTGCGCGATGAGGCCGTCCTCGTCGACGTCGAGCTCAGGGTCCTCCCAGGGCATTCAGACCTCCTCGGTGGTCACGGGTGTGCTGGGCCGCACCGTTGCGGCCTGGTCGGCGAACGAGACGAGCAACTCGACGTCGACCGGGTCGGCGCGCTCTTCCCACTCCAGGACGACGTCGGCGAGGACGGACAGGTCGAGACCGGCGCCGATGGGGTCGGGCATCCCGTAGTCCGGGATCGCGGTGCGCTCGCCGGGGCGGGTGTCGATCAGCAGCGCGACGGACTGAGCGATCTCCGGCTCGCTGTCCTGCTCGTGCGTCGCGAGACCGTCGTCGTGGCCGATGACGATCGGCAGGGCGAGGGTGCGGGGCATCAGGCTCCTTCCCAGGCGGCGATCCAGGGACCGCTGTCGGTGTGGACGAGCAGCACCAGGGTTCCGACGGGCAGCGGCTCGGTGGTGAGCTCGCCGTCGACGAGCACGGGGCGGGTGCCGCCGTAGCAGGGGCCGTGCGGGGCGCGGGTGTCGCCGTCGAGGACGGTGACGTACACGCCGTCGTCGTCGACGCTGCTGACGGTGCCTGTTGCTGGCGGCCGGGTGAGCGATCGGGGGCGGCGCTGCACGAGGTCGTCGACGGCCATCAGAGCCACCACCCGGCGCCGGTGTACTGCGGCGCGTAGGCCTTGAAGATCCCGGTGCCGTACGCGGTGCCCTTGGCCTCAATCGTGGAGCCGTTGCCGAGGGAGATCGCTACGTGCTGGATGTCCTCGGTCTGGATGAACAGCAGCGCCCCGCGGGTCTTCAGTGCCTTGTCGACGCTCATCGTCTTCCCGGCCGCCTGGACGGCGGCCCACTGAGCCGCGGATGGCTTGGCGAGGACCTTGCCGCCGGCGCGGGTTGCCTCCTGGACGAGCCCGGAGCAGTCCCATGAGCCGGGGCCGGAGGCACCCCACACGTAGGGGTCGCCTTGCTGGGCGAGCGCGAAGTCGACCATCTTCGCTCGTGCGCCGGACGCCTTGCCGCCGCCGTCGGCGCCGTCCTGGCCGGGGATGAAGTCCGGGTCGCCGCCGTCGCCCTTCCGGGAGTTGCGCTCCCGCTTGGGCTCTCGCAGTGCGTGCTTGGCCCGCACGAGCGACACTGACGCGCGCGGCGAGGTCACGGTTCTGGAGATCTCCGAGACCAGCCACCGGCCGTCCGCGGGACCCATGTCCTCGACGAGCACGACGGACCCGGCCGGGAACTTCAAGGCGCCGACGTCGACGGTGGCGGTCGCCTCGCTGGCGCGCCGGCCGACGTCGAGGTTGAAGTCGATGTCGTGGCAGCCCCCGGTGTACTCCTGCAGCCTGGTGGGCCGGGCGTCGCGGTCGATCAGCCAGTCGTCGCCGCCCATGACCAGCCGGCGCCCGTCGGAGAACCTCCGCCACCTGATGTCCTCGGCGGCCTCACCGAGGACCTCCCACGAGCTGGTGCGATCTCCGCCGGTGGAGCGCTCGACGACCCGCTGGATCGGACCACGCTTCGCCGGGTCCACGGCGACCGGGATGCCTGCTTCGCGGGCGAGACGCTCTGCGAGCTCGCGGCGGGTGATCCTCCCGGGCTTGATCGAGAGCCGCTTCTTGCGGCGGCGCAGTGCCGCGACGATCGCGTCCTCGAACGTGAGCGTGAGGATGTCCGAGCCCTTCGCGACGCGGACCAGCTCGAAGTGCATACCGTCGAAGACCACCCAGCACCGCTCGTCGAGCGGGGTGCGGCCGCGCAGCAGCTTGCGGTGCTGGTCGAGGACCTGGAGCTCCAGGGTGGACGCGCCGTCGATGGTCTGCTTGACCGTGGGGTCGCCGGCGATCGCCTCGACCAGGTCGACGCGCATGCCGCGCTTCCCGCCGCTGACCAGCTCCAGCTTCTCCAGCACGCCGGCGACGAGGGTCGGGTCCGTGGGCATCAGCCCTTGCCGCCCTTCCCCTTGTCCCGGTCCTTGTCCTTGCTGTCCTTTCCGCGGGACTTCTTCGCGTGGCTCTTCACCAGCTGCGGCTCGATGTACTCCAACAGCGTGAGGGTCAGTTCCTGCCGGATCCGCCGGCCAGCGGAGTTGCGCTCGCGGGCGCCGTACGCGAGGTCCTGGAGCACCCACCTGGTCGTCGACGGGAAGTGCAGCGGACCGGAGACCTGCAGCACCGGCGGCGGGAGGGTGACGCGCTTCGGCCGGATGCTCCTCCCCCAGCTCGCGACCCGTGCCAGCTCGGCCTCGATGACCCGGTCGACCCCGGGCCGAACCTCCATCCCGTCGAGCATCAGCGGGAGCGTCCAGGTGACCTCCGGTGTGCCGCCCCAGTAGACGCCCGTCGTGCGCCGCGGCCGCGGGAGCGTCTGCCACCCACCCACGCCGCCGCTGGGCTCGTCGTCGCCGATGAGCTCGAACACGATGGGAGGCCGGACTGTCGGTGTCACCGGCCGGATGGACACCCGGGTCGTCACAGCCGCGCCTCCTGCGAGCGGAGGTCGTCGAGGACGGCCTCGCCGAGGACGCGACCGTTGGGGAGCATGAGCTGGATGACGATCGGGCCACCGGGCCAGGCCGGCCCGACGGTGAGCTCGCCCTCGTCGAGGTCGAGCTCGTCGGACGGGAGGCTGAGCGGCGCCGCCGCGGTGAGCCGCGACGGCACGCGCGGCACGATCGTGCCGCTCTGCTCGGGGACGAACAGCTCGGGGCGGTGCTCCCCCACGATGTACGGCCGGCCAGCGATCACGGGACCGCCGCGCGCACGCGGAGCCGCACCGCCGACACCGCGGGGCCGGGACTCGTCGCCGCTGCGGACGGTGTTGATGGTGATCGTGGCGCTGCGGTCCCGGCCCAGGTTGTCGACCCGGTCCTGCACGCCCTTCAGCTTCGTCCCGAGCGCGTCGAGCTTGTCGATCGTGGCGTCACCGAACGCGTCGAAAGCCCGGCGGGCGCCCTTGATCTTGTCGCCGATGCCAGGCACCCAGCCCATGCCCTTCTCCGCGGCCGACAGGATCCCGTCAAAGGCAGAGAACGCGGCCTTCAGCAGCCAGGTGAAGGCCTTGATTCCGACGCGGGCCATCATCAGGTAGGCCGAGGCAAGGAGCCGGAAGTAGCCCACAAACACGTCACCGATGAACGACCCGAACGGCTTCAGGACCTTGTTCCACACGAAGTCGACCCCGGAGCGGAAGGTCTCGCTCTTCTTGTAGGCCAGGATGAAGCCACCCACGAGAGCGGCGATGCCGGCCACGACCAGGCCGATCGGGTTGGCCGTGAGAGCGGCGTTGAGGAGCCACTGCGCGCCGGTCCAGATGCCGGTGGCCAGCGCGATGGCCTTCGTCGCGGCCGAGTGCGCGATCGCGCCGGCGGTGGCCCGTGCACGTGCCAGCAGCCCGACGTTGTGGGCACCGGTGTTGGCCGTGACCGCGGCCGTCTCGGCGACCGTGCTCGCGACGACAGCGGTGCGGCTGGCGACGAGCGCGGCGTTGCTCTTCGTCAGCTGGCGGTTGGTGATGAGCTCGGCGACCTTCAGCGGCAGCGACGCGGCGAGCACGACGTTGGCGGCCAGCTGGGAGACCTTCAGCGCGCCGTACCCGATGATCAGGTACGGGACGGCCTTGGCGAGCAGGTCGGTGTGATCCGCGAGGAACCCGGTGACGACCCCGGTGACCTCGAGCATGTCGGAGATCCCGGGCAGCTGCCGCCCGACCTCCTCGAAGACGGGGCCGAGGTCGCGGACGTCGTCGGCGAGCTGGCCGACCTGGTTCTGAGTCTGGCCGAGGCTGAAGCCGTCGAAGCGGCTCTTGAGCGAGTCCCAGCGGTCGACGGTGGTGTCGATCGCGCCGGGCAGCTGGTGGGCGAGCTGGCGGCCCCAGCGGGCGAACTTCGTCGACAGGCTCTCGGCGCTGCTCTCCATGCCGGGCAGCGCGGCCCGCAGCTCGCGGACCGCGACCTTGGCGACGGAGTTGAAGCCACGGAAGAACCCGGTCGCCGCGGTAGCCATCGGCCCGCCGAGCAGCGTGAAGAACGACTTGATGCGCCCCTCAGCACCGCGCTGCTGGTTCGCCAGACCGCCCGACGTGCGCGCGAGGTCGCCCTGCGCGTCGCCCAGGCTGCCCAGGATCAGCTTGTGCCGCACCATCACCTTCTGCTGCTCCGTCAGCGTCCCGGTGAGACCCATCTCCGCGGCCTTCGCCTTCATGGCGGCGTCGGAGATGAAGATGCCGAACTTCCTCAGGGGCTCCGCCTCGCCAGACAGGCCGGACTGGAGTGCCTGGAAGACCTCGCCGGGGTCCTGGTTGTAGAAGGACGCGAGATCGAGGCCGGCCTTGGTGAGATCGGTCGAGAACCCCGGCAGCTCCTTCTTCGCGATACCGGCGGCCTTGCCGAAGACGCCGAACTGGCGGGTGGCGTCCTGGAGCTCGGGGTTGTAGATCCCGAACTGACGGGTGAGCCGGTTGAGGTCCTTCTGCACCCCACGCGCAGAAGGACCGAACACCGTGTTGAAGGCGGACGCGGTCTCGGCGGCGTCGCCGGCGAGACTGATCGCCTTCACGCTGACCCCGGCCGCGGCGACACTGAGCGCGGTGAGGCCGGCCACGCCGACCTTGGACGCGCCGAGGATGCCGCGGCCCACGACGCTGACCACGCTGCGGCCGCCGCGAGCGACGGCCAGCAGCCCGGACTTCACCTTGCCGGACGCAACGGCGAGGAGACCACGCTCGGCCCGCTTGCCGGCCTGGCCGACCTCGTCCGCGGTCTCAGCGACGTCCTGCAGCTCGCCCTGGGTGTCACCGAGCCCCTTGGCGACCGCCCGGCGCTCCTTCAGCGAGAGCCTGAGCCCTACCTCTTCCTCAGCCACGACTCACCTCGCTTCACTTCTTGAAGGCCCGCGCGATCCACCGGGTGATGGACCGTGCGGTCAGGCCGGCGGTCTTGCCGGCCTGGTAGTCGGCCAGGGACTTCTCGCTGTCCTGACGGAGCTGCTGGGCCTTCTTCAGCACCGCGGTGACGAGCTCGAAGTCGTCGGGGTGGAGACCGAGGTAGCGCAGCGGGTCGAAGCCGAGGGTGAGGGCGACCGCCGCCCCCTCGATGAGGGCGGGGTCGCCGGTCAGTTTCCCGCGGTGTCCTGCTCGAGCATGTCGCGGGAGTAGCCGGACCACTCACCGAGCTCGGCGGCGGTGGAGATGATGTCACCGTCGGTGAGGTAGAGCCCGCGGACGACCTCGACGGCCTTCCCTGCCGGGATCTCCAGGAGCCGCGCGAGCCGCTTGTCGAACTGCGGCCAGTCGTCCGGGTTGGTCGACCGGTCGGCCGGGTCGATCGACACCTTCTCGCCGTCGGCGTCGACCTCGAAGACGCCGATGCAGGCCTCGGCCAGGAGCGTGGCGTTGGCGTTGACGATGCGGTGGTCGTCCTTGCTTTTGCGGGCCTTCTCACCTGCGGCGTCGATGCGCTTCTGCTCGGTGGGCTTGAAGCGCACCCAGAGCTCGGGCTCGTAGCGCGGGACCTTGATGTCGACGAACAGCGCGGCCTTGGCCCGGTCTCGACGGGCACGGATGCCGTCCAGGATGCTGCCCGGCGCGGCGGGCGCCTCGCCGGGCTCGGGCTGCTCGCCGTGGCCGACCTGGTCGGCCTCGAACCGGTCGCTCTCGTGCCCCATCAGGCCACCTCCTCGATCTCGGCGACGAGCTCGCACTCACGCGGCTCGTCGCTGTTGGAGTCCACGTCGCCGGTGTTGATCGAGGCGAGCCGGCCGATGTAGATCGTCGGCTTGCCCCAGGGCAGGCCGTCGTCGTCGAGGGGCTGCTCCGTGATGACGACGCGCGCCCGGCCGACTCGCGCACGGAGCCGGCGGCCGAGCGCGATGTCCCGCTCGCGCTCGTAGCCGCGACCGATGGTGACAGCGCCGGTCGTGGGCCGGGAGGCGTAGGACTTCTCCTTCGTGGTCCCCCCGGGCCGGCGCTTGGTGATCTCGGCGGTGGTCTCCCCCCCGCTGAGGGTGTCCCACGCCTCGGTGGGCGTGCCGTCGATCACGGCGGTGATCAGGTACTGGCTCTGCGTGCTCACGCGGCTGCTCCTTCGGCGACGGCGGTCACCACGGCGATGGTGATCCGCTCGGTGTGGGCGGTGGCGGCAACCTCGGCGGCCGCGTGGACCTGACCCAGCGCGATCGTCTCGGCGGGGTTGTTGGCGAAGCTGCAGTCCGCGTCGAACGCGTCGTCGGGTGCCTCTCCGTACAGCGCTCCGGCGCTGTAGAGCCCGAGGAGCACACCCCGGATGGCGCCTTCGATCTCGGCGAACAGCTGGCCGCGACCGTCGATCTGGCGTCCGAGGAACGCGAGCATCACGCCGCTCATGCTGGTGACCAGGGACATCGCGAGCCGGCCGACGTTGAACTGGCGGAAGGTGTCGTCGTCGGACAGAGACCGCCAGCCGGTGAGGGTCGGCTTGCCGTTCCGGAGTCGGATGAGGTTGACCCCGGCGTCGTAGAGGGTGTCGGCGTCGACGTCGCTGAAGACGGTCGTGACGCCCAGGCCGCGGCGCACGAGCCCGACATCGCGGCCCTGGTCGAAGATCGGGGCGTGGTTGGTGTGCCCGACCGCGGCGTCGCCGCGGGCGGCGAGACCAGCGGCGATGACGGATGCGGGGACGTCACGGGTCGTGCCGCCGGGGCCGGGAACGGTGACCCAGGGGCCGACCATGCTCGCCCGGATCGAACCTGCCGCGGCGTTGAGGCCCGCCGCGGCAGCGGCCGTGGTGGCGGTGACCACCACGGCGGGGGTGTCGAGCAGCACGGCGCGCTCGTCGAACTCCTCGGCGTGGTCGATCAGCGCGGCGTACGCCGCCGCGGTCGTGACCCCGGGGATGCAGACCTGGCCCGGCCCGTGGTCCTTGGTGAGCTTGCGGAGGCCGGCGGTCCACTCGGCCTCGGTGACGGCGGCGACGTTGGCCGCGGCCGCGCGGACGATGACGACCAGGGGCGCCCCCTGCTCGAGGGCGTCGCCGACGAGCGCGGCGACGGTGTCCGGCACGTTGGCCGCGGTCGCGTCGGCCGACGACAGGCACTTGGTGGGGACGGCGGGACCGTCGGCGCCGGCGTACACCATGAAGCAGGTGCCGGTCGGCGTCGGGTCACCGCGGCGCGGGAGCGCCCCGGTGACGTTGACGATGATCTGCGGACGGGACATGCGGTTACTCCTGTGGGGTCGTGACGGAGACGTGCGGGTGGGTGCTCTGGACGAGCGGCCAGGCGGTGCCGGCGTCAAGGTCGACGACGTTCTCGACCTCGATGTCGAAGGCGACGGCGCAGCCGCCGAGGGTGCGGGCGGCGGTCTTCTGCGGCAGCTGCGCGTACTCCTCGCCGGCCCAGGTGACCGTCTTGGCGACGCCGCCGAGGGTTCGGTTCTGGAGCAGCACGGTGCGGACGTACGACGCCCACTTCCGCGATCGCGCAGCGGTGTCGCGGTGGTCGGTGCCACGGTCGTAGATCCCGACGGCGAGTCGCCAGGTGGCGGTCCAGCCCTTGCCGCGGGACTTGCTGGGACGGTCGACGAGCCCCGGCGAGGTGATGGCGCCGACCGGGAAGTTGGCCGAGGTGAGCGCCTCGATCGCCGGCACCTGCTGCCAGGTCGTGACCGGCTTGAAGCCGGTGACGCCCAGCAGGGTGATGAGCTCCGGGAGCTGCTCGGTCAGGATCTCCTCGGCGGCCTGGCACAGGTCGTCGGCGCTGATGATGCGGGCGGTCATGCGCCGGCTCCGTTGACCAGGTAGCCGAGCAGGTCCTGCGCCCACTCGCTGACCTTGCTGGCCGGCGGAACGGGGGCGGGGTCGCGCTTCGGCATGCCGCGAGCGCCTCGCTTCAGGTACGCGGCGGCGGGCGAGTCGGAGAGCAGGGTGACGCTCTCCTCGGTGATTCGCTCGGCGCCGGGCTTCGTGAGGCTGTCCAGGAGGCCGGCGGTGTCGACGAGGATCCGGCTGCTGCCCTTCGCGCGGACCGTGGAGGGGTCGAGCGCGGCCCAGGTCCCGAACCCGGCGGTCGCGAACACCTCCTCCTCGTAGGCGCGGAGTTCGCCGGCGAGGAGCTGCAGCAGCGGGCGGGGCTGGTCGACACGGTCGAAGATGTCGCCGAGGAACCGCTCGGCGGCCCGGGTGTCCACGTCGATGTCGATCACGTCAGCACCTCCGTCTCGGGTCGGCCGGGTCGGGGAACCGCTCGGCGGGCGGGAAGTCGCCGACCGGCCCGAGAGCCGGGGTGGCGCCGTCCTCGCCGTTCTCGCCGAGCGGGATCGCCTGCAGCTGGGCGAGCGCGCGCAGGTAGCGGCGCTCGAGGAACGCGGCACGGCCGAGGTCGCCCGGGCCTTGCTGTTCGGGGAACAGCGCGGCCTCGAGCTGCGCGGCCGTGCCAAGGGTGATGCACCAGACGGCCAGATCGTGGCGGGGTCCCGGGTCGGGATTGGCCCCGGCCAGGGGGATCACCTCCGTGGCGATCCCCCTGACCGTCTCCTCGAACAGCGTGGATTCCTCTGTCTCGCTGTCGAGCAGCTGCGGTGCGCGGGCCAGGAGCAGGGCGCTGACCTGGTCCTTGCTCACCGCGGCCGCGATGCCGTCGAGCACGTCAGCTCCGCTGCGACTTCGGCGGCTTGGGCAGCGGCGGGGGCGGCGGGTCGTCGGTCGACGTCCCGCCGGTGTTGGGCTGGCCGCCTCCCTCGCTGCCCTCGTCACCGGCCGGCGCGACCGGCACCGGCTTGTCCCCGACGGCTCCGAGGCTCAACAGCGTGGCGACGTGCTTCGCCAGCGCGTTGTCCGGGATCGGCTCGCCCTGGAGGACCTTGACCGTGCCGCTCTCGGTGCGGACGTAGGTCACGGGCGCGTGCCCGATCACGACGTCACCCCGCTCGTCGGCGGGGTGGCGCCGGCCAGGGTCTCCTGGAGCTGGGTGACGAGCCGCGGCCGCGCCTTGTCGCCCTTCTCCGCGCGCTCCTTGTCGAGGGCGACCTGGGCGCGGGTGACGTCGCCGTCAACCCAGGCGAGGACGTCGTCGATGCGGTCCGTCAGCGGCTGGGCCGGCGGGACGGGGCTCGTCGACGTGATGTCTCCGGCGGCGGCCGCGGCGGCCAGGGCCGCCTCGTCGAGCTCGCTCGGCGTGGCCGCGGCGGCCGCGGCCGTCTGGTCGTCCTTCAGCTGCCGCTCGGCGGCGTCGACGGCGGCCTGGTCGGCCGGGGTCGCCGGCGTCGTGGGCTCCGTCCCGGGGGCACTCGATCCGCCGAGCAGGTCGAGGACCTCCTGGCGGGCCTCGGAGCCGCGGTTGAGCTCGCCGGCGAGGAGCAGCGACGTGACGTCGATGCCCTCGGCCGCGGCCTTGGCGATCGCGCCCTCGACGTCGCTGACCGACGCGGAGCGCATCCAGTCGTTGAGCTCGTCCTGCTCCAGGTCGTCGAGGTCCTCCATGGCGAAGACGTCGAGCACGCCGTGGCGCTGCAGCTGGCTGGGGTCGTCGACGAAGGCGCCGTGGCGCTGGCCGCGCTCGAAGTCCTCGCCGTCGATCGTGATCGTGTCGCCGCGGCGCGCGAGGCGCTCGGAGCCGTTCTCCCGGGCGTAGGAGAACAGCGCGTGGGCGATGGTGACGGTGTGCTCAGCCATCGAGCCCCGTCACCTTCTTGATCGCGTACGGGTTGGTGACGTACATGACCGGCCGCACCGAGGACTGGACGAGGGTCTTCTCGTTCTTCACGATGCGGTCGGTCTCGGTGCGCAGCGGCTGCTCGACGCGCATCTCGCCGACCTGCTGCGACGCGACGGCGTAGCCGGTGCCGTTGGGGACCCGGTTGGAGCTGAAGACCTCCTTGATCTTCATCGACTCGAGCACCTGGGCGAGCTTGTCTCCGTACGTCACGACCAGCTGGTAGTGCTGGGTCGGGTTGATGATCCAGGTGTCGTACTGGACGCCCAGCTCGTCCTGGTCAGCGATGAGCTGCGCCTTGGCGAAGTCGGCGGCCGGCCACAGGGTGTTGTTGGTCTGCGACGAGCCGCCGGTGACGACGTTGCCCCAGTCGTTGCCGACGAAGGTGCCGGCGCCACCGAGGGCGGTGATCGCGGCCTCGAGCTCGGCGATCGCGCGGGTGTTGACCTTGCGCACGATCGTGTTGGCCAGCAGGGTGACCTGGTTGTTGAAGTGGCTGACGTCGTTGCGGTCGCGCGCCTCGTCGAAGACGTAGAACTTGCCGCCGTACTTCTCGACCTCGGCGACCTTCGGCGCCCGCCGGCTGGAGCCCACGATGGGGAACTCCTGGCCGGGCATGACGCGCTCGACGTCGCGGTCGAGGTAGAGCTCGTTGAGGACGGCCTGGTCGTAGATCACGGCGCCGCCGACCACGGTTCCGCCCTGGGCGAAGATCCGGGTAACGATGAAGTTCTGCAGCGTCATGTCGGCGATGCGGCGGGTGATGCGGGTGGGCTGCTTCAGCGCCGTGTCGACGGTGAGCGTGTCCCCGGTGACGACCGGCGGGCCGAGCGGGTAGGTGACGGGTGCGGTTCCCATGAAGGTTGTTCTCCTGCTCTCAGTAGAGGCTGATCTCGGCGTCGCCGCCGTTGACGGCGGCCGTGACGGCGTAGCCGACGGCGATACCGGCGGCCTTGGTGACGGCGGTGCCGTTGGCGCCCACCTCGACCTCGGCGAAGGCCGCGATGTTGCCCCCGGCCGTGACGAAGGTGACGCGGCTGTTGCCGCGGTGGGTGCCGAGCGGCTTGCCGAGCGCGGCGTCCTGGGTGGACACGCCCATGGCGCGCCCGGCGGCGTCGGCGTGGGCCACGCTGATCAGGCCGCCGGTCCGGTTGCCCGAGATCTTCAGGAACCGCTTGCCGATCACGGCCGCGCTCGCGTGCACGGTCAGGTCGGCACCGGGCTCGTAGACCCCGTGGTTCTCGTTCGCCATGTCAGGCTCCCTTCACGGCCGGGGCCGGGTAGCCCGGGAACCAGCCGTCGTCGCTGGCGGAGGCCTCCGCCGAGGTGGCGTCGTGCCCGAGCTCCTCGATGGGCACGATCACGGGGGCGCTCTCGAGGTAGGCGCGGGTCTCGGCGGGGGCGCGGTCGTACTGCTGCTGCCAGGCCGCTCGGGCGGCCGGGGGGAACCGGTCGCGGTGCGCGTCCAGGAACGCCTCCCGGTCCTGGGTGCGGAGCCGCTCGGCGGCCTGGGCACCCAGCTGGGCGTTGCTCTGCGCGGTCTCCCAGGCGACGGTGGGCACGAGGGTGAAGCCCTCGGGCGCCGTCGCGGTGGTGGCCGCGCTGGTGGTGCTCGTGCCGGCGTCCTCGGCGCGCTCGGCGAGCGCCTCCGTGATCGCAGCCACGATGGTCTCGGCGTCCGCGGTCTCGGGGAAGCCGACCTGCTCACGCAGGGTTGCGATCTGCTCGTCGGTGAGATCCACGAGAGCAGCTCCTTCCGTTCTGTTGGACCCGGGCGCGGACGCGACCGGGGGCTTGGGGGTGCCGCTGCGCGAAGCGCCGGCGGCTGCGGGCCGCTCGCCCTGCCAGGCGGCGCGGGCGGCGGGGTGGACCGTCTGCTCCAGGAGCGCGAGGTCGTGCGCGATCCGCGCGACCATCTCGTCGTCGTCCTCGTCGATCTCGTCCTCGGGAGCGACGGGCGGACTGCCCGCGGCCGGTCGAGTTCCGACGCTGTCCGCGAGGCCGGCGGAGACCGCGGCCTCAGCGGTGTACCAGGTGCCGCGGCCGTTGTTGGCGAGCATCACCTGGCGCCACTGCTCGGCGGTGCCGCCGGCGCGGTAGGCGTAGACGCCGGCGTAGTTGGCGCTCTGCCCGTCGATCCACTCGGCTGCCGCGCGCAGCTCGTCGGCGTTGCCCCAGCCGCCGGTGGAGGCGTCGTGGAGCATGAGCTGGGAACCGGGGCACATCACGATCTCGTCGCCGGCGATCGCGATGACGGATGCCGCGGAGGCGGCCAGCCCGTCGACGACGACGATGATCTTCGCGGTGTGGTTCCGCAGCAGGTTGGCGATCGCGATGCCGTCAGCGGCATGGCCGCCGGGCGAGTGGATCCGGACGTAGATGACGTCGTCGTCCATCGTGCGCAGGGCGTTGCTGACGGACTCGGCGTCGAAGCCTCGCCACCAGCCGCCCACGAGCCCGTAGAGCCACAGCTCGCCGACGGAGCCGGCAGGCGGGGCCTCGGTGGTCTCGTCGTCGACGGCGGCGGCGGCGACTCGGGAGCGGTCGCCGACGAGCATCTGGGCCTGGGCTGCCACCTGGTGCGGGGTGCGGATGGTGAGGAGTCCGGGCTGGGACATGTCGCCTCCTTGGCGGACGGTCGGGGTGGTCATGCGGCGGCCCGGCTCACGTGCTGGCGGAGGAAGGCGGCCAGGTCGTCGTCGTCCTCGAGACCGGCGGCCTTCCGGAGCAGGGAGATCTCGTCGTCGACCTCGGTGGCGGTGCCGATGGGCTCGAACACGATGAGCGGAGCGGGCTCGGTGCGGCCGAAGTTGATGTCGACCAGGTCCTCGACGACGTGGAAGTTCGAGGTGTCGGCGTAGTCGCCGGCGACGTGGTCGAGCGACTGCGTGAAGAAGTCCTTGAACGAGCTGCCGAGTGCCCAGGAGCCGGTCTGCGACCCGAGGTTGAGGAAGTGGGCGAGCACGGCGCGGGCGATCTGCTCGTCCTGGTATCGGACGAACTTCTCGGGGTCGAGGAGCTGGCCCTCGACGCCCTTCAGCGCGAGCTCGGCGCCGTGCGGTAGGGCCGCGCCGGAGTTGCTGCCACCGCGGGCCTGGGTGGCGATCGCCTTGCCCTTCTCGAGGCTGGTCTCCTTCTCGGCCGCGGTGTAGACGGGGAGCCCGACGCTGTTCCGTTCGACGCCGATCGACCAGTGGCGCAGCGCGCGGTCCTTCAGCAGCCAGTTCTTGTAGGCAGAGCGCAGCAGGCTGGTGCCGAGCCAGTTGCCGCCCTCGCGGTCGAGGACGTACGCCACGAGCCGGTTGACCGGGATCTTGCTGCCGCCGGCCCCGGTCATCACCGACATGGGCGCGTACTGCTCGATCGACACCAGGCCGCCGTCGCGGGCGACGTTGATCTGCGAGATCGACCGCTGCATCCGGGGCGCGAGCTTCCGGATCCGGGCACGGCCCTGCTCGTCGTAGCGGTAGACCTGCTCGAAGTACATGTGGCCGAACGGCAGCATCAGCAGCGCCATCCGGGTGTGCTGGTTCCAGGAGAACCGGTCGCGGCCTCGGAGCCGGGCCTGGTTGTTGCCCTCGGACTCCTGGCCCTTGATCGGCAGGCCGAGGTTGCTGGCCACGAACTCGGTGACCTCGGGCCGGCAGCCGGTGCCGTCGACGGACCACCGGGTGCGCAGGATCGGCGAGGTGACGGCGCGGAGCACGGAGGACACCTGCGCGTCCTGCCGGCGCATCTTGTCGAAGATCGGGATCGAAAGCGGCCAGACGAGCTCGGGGGTGTCCTCGTTGCTGAGGTCGTTCCAGAAGCCGCGGCCGCCAACGGTGTCGTCGTGGGCGTAGCCCTTCTCGCGGACGGCGACGGGCGAGGGGGCCGGCTCGGTGGTCGTCTCGGTCATCGGACCTCCTCTCGGTGAGGGCGCGGCCCGCTACCGTGGGTGTACGTACACCTACGGCGGGATGGGACACGGGGATGGACGAGGAGGCGGCGAGCACCGCTGGCCGGCGGTCGCTGGACGCGGACTTGGCGAGCGACGCCGCGGCGAAAGCGAAGACCCCGACGGCGAATCTGCACGCGGTCGAGCTGCACCGGGAGGCGGCTGCGTGGTGGCGGCGGGCGGGCGACGCGCGCCTGGTCGAGCGGCACGAGACGTGGGCGAAGCTGCACGCTCAGCTGGCCGCGAGGCTCGGCGACGACGAGGGCTAGGCACAATGGCCGCCATGACGCCGCCGAACCAGCCGAAGACCCAGCACCGGAGCATCCGGGTCCCTGACGAGCGGTGGGCGAGAGCGAAGGCGAAGGCTGCCGCTGACGGGACGACGATCAGCGCCGTGTTCAACGCGTTCCTGGACGAGTACGCGCCGCCGTCAGAAGCCGACGGTGTTGACGTCGAACTGACCTGACCCGGGCGTCTTCCCCTGGCGCTCCTCGTCGAGTGCCTCGGGGTCCGGCGGCGGCTCCTTGGCGTCGGTCAGGATGTCGAGCGCCTCAGCTGCCCAGCATCCGCCGAGGAACGCGGAGACGTCGGCGGCGACTGCGCGGCGGAGGGTCGTGGTGCCGCGGACGGTTCGGACGCTGGCTTCGGCGAGGGCGGACGTGAGGACGCTCCCGCCGCGGTGGACGAGGTCGGGCAGTCCCTCGTTGGGGTCCGCCTCGACGATGACGTCGTGCATGTTGCCCCAGGCGCGGGTGACTTCCTCGACGGTGAGGAGGTGCACGGGCACGCCCTCATCCATGATCGGCCCGACGAGGTTGTTCGCCGGCGACATCGGGTCGATCGCGACGCCCAGGCTGTCGTGCTTCTCGTGGAGCCGCGCGATCTCCTTAACGGTCCACTGCGTGCCGGGCTCGTTCTTGATGCACTCGATGTGCTTACGCCCGTCGGCGCGCCGGCCGGCGACGGTGATCGAGGACCGCATCCGGTCCCACTTGGTCTCGATGGTGAAGACGACCTTGCCGACGATCGTCGAGTCCTTGTCCTGGGCGCGCTCCCAGCGCATCCGCGGGATGATCCAGTCCTCGCCTTCCTCGCGGGGGTAGTCGCCGATCCCGAGGTGCTCGTGGCCGAACTTCTCGAGGGAGAGCCGGCCCAGCTCGCTCTCCATGTAGCTCGCCGTCATGCGGCGCCCGAAGGCGGGGTTGACCAGCGCCCAGGTCCTCGGCGACGTGGGGTCGTCTTCGTCTGCGGCGACCCACCGGTAGGCGACCATCCGGCTTGCGCGCTTCTCGGAGCGACGGACCATGCGGCCGAGGACGACGGAGCGGCTGTTGCCGGCGTTCCCTCCCCACCACAGTTGAGGGTTGGGGCGGGCGCTGAGGGTGGGTCCGAGAGCGGCGATGTGGTCGTCGGTGATCTCCTGCGCCTCGTCGAGGATGACGCAGTCGCCCGTGAGGCCGCGGCCGCCGCCGGCCGTGCGGGTGCGGAACTTGACCATCTGGCCGGTCCACAGGGTGATGGACAGCTGGCCGTTGGTGCGGCGGAAGCCGCTGGTGCGGCCGTCGTTGACGACCTGCTCGTGCAGGACGGGATCGGACCGGATCAGCCCTTCGATGCGCTCGAAGGCGTTCTTGGCGGTGTCGCCCTCGTGGGCTGAGTAGACGATCAGCTGCTCACCGAACAGGAACAGGCCAGCGAGCACGCGGGCCTCGAACACCACGCTCTTGCCGTTCTGGCGGCTGAGCTCAACGAGCACGTCATCGGCGGCCCAGCGCTCGGCCGGGTTGCCGGCGGCGTCGTACCCGTCGACGATCGCGCAGCCGTCGATCAGGAAGTTGCGTTGCCACTCATCGAGGTCGAGGCCGATGCGGTCGCACAGCTCGACGGCCTCGTCGCCCCGGGAGTACTTCGTGTCGGGCACCCACAGCCGGTGGGTCGGGTCCTGGGACCCGAGGATGTGCTCAGGAGGTGCGACGGCCACTTCGCTGCCGGAGTTCGTCGAGCCAGGTCACGCTGCCTCCCTTGCCGGAGCCCTCGCCGTCGGGGGCGTCGCCACCGCCGCTCGGCATCGGGGTCCTGGTCGTGCCGGCCAGCCCTCGCAGCTGCGACATCGTCATGCGGAGCTCGCGCGCCGCGGTGGCGGTTGCGTTCGGGTCGCCGCGGTGCTCGTCGACGACGCGGGCGAGGACGAGGGCGGCCGCGGCGAGTGCCGGCGCCGCGGTCCGCAGCCGGTCGACCTCCTCGGCGGTGGCGGTCTCGATCGGGCCGAGCTGGTCGGTGACGGGCAGCGGGTCGGTCGAGATGATCCGCATGCGCTCCTGCGCGACGTCGACGAGCTGCGCCATCGCCTTCAGGTCGCCCTTCAACGCCTTGGGCCACAGGACGGTCTGCAGCTTCTCCAGCCGGTCGACCTCCAGCGCCTTCGCTTCGTCCCGAGCCGGCGGCAGGCTGCCGGCCAGCGCTCGCAGGTACGACGCGTGAGCGGTCGAGACGTCGCGGAAGTTGAGGCGGTCGGCGATGACGTCGAACGGGACGCCGGCGCGGCGCAGTTCCAGGACGTTGCGATCGCGGGCGGTGACTCGTGGAGCCGCAGCCTTCTTCGCCGGCGCGCGCTTCGTGGTCTTCTTCGCCGCGGTGGCCTTCTTCGCAGGCGCCTTCTTCGCGGTGCTCTTCTTCGCAGCCGGCTTGGCGGCCGCGCGCTTCTTCGGAGGGGTCATCAGGCGGCCTCGAGGAACGAGACCGCCTCACCCGTGGCAGCTCGAACGGGGAGCTCGCCGGTGTGCTGTTCCCACCGACGGCAGATCACGTCGACGTACTTCGGGTCGAGCTCGACGAGCGCGGCGACACGGCCGGCGTGGTGGCACGCAATGAGCGTCGATCCGGATCCACCGAACGTGTCGAGCACGAGCGCACCCGGGCGGGTGTTGTTCTCGATCGCGCGTCGTACGAGCTCGACCGGCTTCATGGTGGGGTGCTCGGCCGAGCGAGCGGGCCGCTCGTGCTCCCACACGGTGGACTGCTTGCGACCGCCCTCCCACGTGTGGCCGGCGCCAGGCTTCCACCCGTACAGCACCGTGCCGTGCTCGTCCTCGAAGTGGGGCGGCACGGCAGGGGTCCCGTCGAGCTGCCAGCCGTAGAAGATCGTCTCGTGCTGGCCGTGGTAGTCGGCGCGGCCGAGGACGAACCGGTCCTTGACCCAGACGATCTGCTGGCGGAGCGGGAGCCGCGCCTGGTCGAGCGCGAGCCGGAACAGGGTCTCCAGCGCCCCCGAGGGCGAGCACACGTAGAAGCTCGCACCCGGCGCGAGGACCTGGGCGGCCGCGGCGAAGGCGCCGTCGAGCAGCTCGCGCAGCTGCTCGGGCGTCAGGTCGTCGTTCTGGATGGTCAGCTGCTTCGCCGTGCCCCCGCGGTACGAGACGCCGTACGGCGGGTCGGTGAACAGCAGGCCGGCAGGACGCTCATTGAGCGCCACGCGGACGTCCTCGATCGAGGTCGCGTTGCCGCACACCACCCGGTGCGGGCCGAGCTGCCAGACGTCGCCCTCGATCGAGATCGGGTCGGCCTCTGGGTAGTCCGGGGCGTCGTCGACGTCGGTCAGCGCCTCGGCCGGTCTGGCGGCCGCCAGGATCTCGGCGACCAGGTCGTCGTCGTACCCGGTGCCATCGGTGCCGGCGCCGCTCGCCTGCAGGAGCTCGAAGACTTCGGCGAGCACGGCGTCGTCGGTCGATGCCAGGTCGTTCATGCGGTTCTCGACGAGCAGGATCCGCAGGGCGGCGTCGTCGTCGACGTCGACCCAGAGCACCGGGACCACCGTGGCGCCGCGTGCCTTCGCCGCGGCGAGTCTGTGGTTCCCGACGAGCACGTGGGTCGTCGAGCGCTGGGCGACGATCGCGCCGAAGAACCCGTTGACGTCAATCGAGCCGGCGATCCCGTCGAGGTCGCCGCGGCGCGGGTTGCGCGGGTGGGGTCGCAGCTCGTTGACGTCGACGAGCGCGTACTCCTGCTCGAGGAGTACTGCGGCCGAGGCGGCCAGGCCGTCGACGACCCGAGCGGCGCTGCTCACCAGTCCCTCGACGGGTTGAATCGCTTGCGCTGCAGCGCTGCTTCGGCGCCGGCCTTCCGGTTGCAGCTCGCGTGCTCGATTCGGTCGCCGACGGCGTTCGGGTCGTCAGCGAGGTCCACCGAGTGGCCGAGGTCGAGGTCTTGCCCCTTCAGCATCGGCTCGCCGCACCGCGGACACGGCGTGTTGAGCGCGTGCGGAAGCAGCTGCTCGCGGCGCTGCTGGTGGGACCACCCACGAGGGTTGCTCACACCGGTTCCCCGTGCGGGCGGTGGGCCGGGTCGAGCCCCGAGCCGGCCGCCAGGCCGCGGCTGCCGACGCCGTCCTCAGAATTTTCCCGATGACGGGGAGAGACGGCCTGAGCGGCAGTCAGGAACGACGTGGGGTCCCCGAATTTTTCCTCAGCGAGGCCCCGAGAGACGTGCTCAGAGCGCGCGTCGAGCAGGCTGTCGATCTCCGCGCCGAGCCGGAGCTGCCGAGCCACGTCGGAGGCACGACAGGCTGCGAGACGACCGGCGCTGAGGTGGGTCAGCGCCTCGTCGATCTCCTCGAGCGAGAGGTCAGCGTCGACGACCATCAGCCGAGCACGACCTCTCCGGAGCGGCGATCGAGGTGGGGTAGGAGCTCGACGTAGTGGTCACCGGTCCAGCCGGCAGCGGGCGTAGTCACGTAAACGAGATCCAGATCGGCACGGGGGTTCAGGTGCCGCGGATCGGTCAGCACCTCGAACCGGATCCATCCGCCAGTCAGCGACGTGATGCGCTCGCGCCCGTTCGCCAGGTGCACGGAGTCGGTCTCGTCGTGGAACAGCGGGTCCTGGCGCGCCAGGTGCAGTGCCTCGCGAACGTCGTGCATGGTCGGGCTCAGCACCAGCACGCGCTTGTCGAACCTCATCTGCAACAGCAGGCCGGACATGACGATGCGGTTCACGAGGATCACCTCCTCGCGTCGAAGCCTTGAACTGTCTCGTTCAAGTAGCCGTTGTCGCGTGACCGGCCCGGCCCGAGGTCACGGTGACACCGGGCCGGTCACGCTGCCGCCGTGGCCGGCCCCAGCCGCACCACGTGGACCCCGGAAATGCAGAAGCCCCGCGGACCGGTGGTCAGCGGGGCGGTAGGTACAAGACGAGCAACAGTGACAGGAGGGTGACGTACGAGCGTGAACGAAGTCAACTACCCGGACTAGACCCCGCGTGTCGGACCGAACCGGCCTCTGACCAGGGATGATGAGGTCTGACTAGGTCTGATCGAGAGGCTTGATGTGGTCGGCCGGGACCCAGCCCTGACGGCCAGACCAGGAGATGTTCCCGCCGCCCGAGAACCACACGACCATGCCCTCCCAGCCGCCGCTCTTCGGGTTGCGTCGCCACTCGACGAGCACTCCAGGCTTCCGCTCGTGCCACCGGCCATCGAACGCGACCCAGACGTGCTGCGGGACGGTGTACCCCTTGGTTCCGGTCCCGTCGTTCGCACGCATCCGATCAGTGTGCAGGCTCTCGTCAGTGCCTCGATCAGCGACGTGCCTTGCGGCGTGCGCGTCGTCGAGCACGGCGTCGGGCACGGCGGGCGCGGCGGCGTCGCCGGCGACGTTGGGCGCGGGTGAGGAGCCGGCCACGGAGGCGGACCTTCCGGTGGTCGGATGCCTCGGTGTACGGAAGCGCGACCAGCTGCGGCTCCAGCAGGCCCGCGACGAGGCAGAAGTCGATCCACCGTCCTGACCCGCCGTGCGTGCCCTTCTCGTCTGGGATGGCCGGGAGCTGCAGCTCTGGCCAGGCCTCGCGAAGGTAGGCCCGGACCCACGCCTTGTGGACGTCGAGGTTCCAGTCGGCCCACACCACCACGAAGTCGGGCCGGTGCTTGGCCGTCCAGTCGGTGACGATGCTGCGGTAGCGCTGCACCGCGAGGCGGTACTGCCGGGCGCGATCGCTTCCCCAGGCGGCCTCGACGGAGGCGGGTAGGTGGGCGTCGGTGATGATGCCCGTCTCGCCGGTGAGCAGGTGCCGTACGACGGCGACGGTGCACACCACGATGTCGCCCGGCCCCAGGTCGGGGCCGATCTCGTACGACCGCCACGACACGACCAGCCACACGGACCCGTCAGCAGCGAGCGCGGTCTCCCCCATCGGGCCGGGACCACCCTGCAAGAGCTCCCACCCGTTGCGCTCCAGGACGCGTGTCAGGTCGCGAGAGCGGCGAGCGCCGGCCACCTCAGTCCACCCGGCGAGCTGGACGTGCTCCAGGGTGTCGACGGCCTCTGCACAGAGGCTCCGCGAGGTGCGATCCCACCTCGACGCCGCGTGGTCCATCTCGATCCGGGTGGCGCGCCGCGGGAGGACCTTGCGAAGCAGCCCGGCCGCTGGGTGGCCGGTCACTCGCTGGCTTCGCTCTCAGCCGCGGCGTCCTCAGCGTCCAGCTCGTCCCAGGCGCGCACCCAGTCGTAGCCGCTCACCTGGTGCCGTCCTCGGGCGTGAGCGGTCCGGGCGGAAGGATCCTGCCCCGACCTGTAGACAACTCTACAGTTCCGTCTGTAGAGTGCTCTACATGGAGATCACGTACAGCACCGGCACCTACTACGGCGAGGCCGAGACCCTGCACCGCTGGTTCGCGGTCATCGACGGCGAGCAGGTCGGCGAGCTGTACGTCGCGATCGACACCGAGATCATCATGAACATCGAGGTCGACGCCGCCCACCGGGGCGAGGGCATCGCCCGAGCCCTGTACGAGGCCGCGGACGCTCAGCTCGTCGAGCTGAGGCACGCGCCGGCCGCAGCCTGCACCCCGGAGGGCTTGGCGTTCGCCGAGGCGATGGGCGGCCCGGTCGCCGACGACATGGACGAGCTCGCCACCTACCACGAGATGATGGAGGACTGACCCAGTGAGCACCGACTGGACTGCCTGGCTCGGCCCCGCCGCCGAGGCCATGACCGACGAGCAGCGCGAGCGGTTCGAGGCCGAGGCCGAGGCCGCGATCGCACGCATCGGGGATGACCCCGACCTGCAGCCCGAGCGCGACACCGCGCTCGCCGCGCTCACGCAGTACCTGCTCGGCGAGACCGACATCGACGAGGCGGGCCGGAAGCGCCAGCGGACCCGCGAGGCGGCCCGACACGCCTCGATCGCGGCGCAGCAGGTCGCGCTCCTCGCTGTCCGTGACGGCATGGCCGAGGCCGAGGCGGGACGCCGGGCCGGCCTCGACCGGATGACGGTTCGGAAGCTGCTCGGGAAGATCTGACCCTTCTCGTCCGCCTGAGCGGCCCGTGAAGCGCAGCGGCAAGCGAGCGGGTGGAGCAGCGAGTCGCCTACCTCGCACTCGTCGTCGTGCGCCCCCTTCTCGGCCTGGACGTCAGCCATGGCGGGCCTCCTCGATGAGGGCGCGCAGCTCGGCGTTGACGATCGCGCGGTCGTAGGTGGTGACGTCGGCGGGGACTGCCTCGCCGTGACGGATCCACGCTTCGAGCTTGCGGATCAGCTCGGAGCGCCGAGCGTTCACCCGGGCGTAGTCCCGGCAAGCCTGCGAGAACCCCTCGCCGGCCTCCTGGGCGTGGTCCTTCCAGTGCTTCACCTCTGCACGGAGGCGCTCGATCTCCGCGTCAGTCTCGGTCTGGACGTCACCCACGGCGCACCTCGCTCCACTTCGCAGTCAGGCCGACAGTGGCCTCGACCGGGTCTCGCTGCGAGCCCATCTGGCGGGTGACGGCGGTGACGTTCGCTCCGTCCGGGATGCCAGGCAGCCACGCCTTGATCTGGTGCGCCATGAGGTAGCTCCCGGGCTCGGCCGTGACTGTGCTGCTGCACTCGACGTGCACCTGCTCGGCGGCGCTCACGGCCGTCCCCACAACACGCTCAGGGCAGCAATGGGCAGCGAGAACATCGCCGCGCAGCAGCCTGCGGCCTCGAGGACGGCGATCATGCCCGGACCTCGCGGTCGCTGGGGATGCGGTCGTTCATGTCGAGCTCCTTCGAGTGCTCCGGCGCCTCTTGCGCCGAGGGGTGGCGGCCGCGAGCTCCTTCACGCTCGCGAGGTCGTACAGCGCCGTCCTGCCGTCGGCATCGAGGCCGACCGGGAACAGGCGCTCGGAGGAGATCCAGGTCGCGACCGTGGTGCGCGGTACACCGGCAGTCCGAGCGGCCTCGGAGACGTTCACCAGCACACGGGCGGTCACGACTGCGCCAGCCGCTCGTGCTCGGCGAGGACCTGGTCGTACGGGATCCAGATCGCGACCTCTGGCCACGTGTGGGCCGCCTCAGCGGCGTCGTACGACGACCAGTCGACGTCGACGCCGGCGACCGACTTGGCGCGGATCGGGTTGTGGTTCGTGCCGATCTCCTCAACGGCGACCTCGACGGGCAGCAGCGGGACCAGACGCTCCTTGACCAGAGCCGCGAGGGTGACGTGCCAGGCGGATGTCGGGTCGTACAGCACTCGGCCGGCTGGATCGTCCGTCGGGTACGGCAGGCCGAAGGTGTCGCAGTAGTCGAGTAGCTGCGCAGGGACGTCGCCGTCGTTGAACCCGAAGCGGGAGAACAGGCACTCGGAGCCGAGCCGCAGCGCGTCCTGCGGTTCGCCGACGTCGACGACCGGGATCCCGAGCTCCTCCGACACGAAGGCCACCACCGCGGGGTCGGCGCCGGCCGGGTCGATGCGCCAGCCGGTCATGCGGCCTGCCTGCGGATCTCCGACAGGACGCTGGGGTTCTTGATCTCCCACATCCCCTGAGAGCCGCGCAGCTCGACGGGGCGGTACAGCGGCCGCACGTTCGTGATCTGCAGATGCGCAGCGTTGTCCTCGGCCCAGGGCGAGCAGAGCCGGCCCGACGCGAGGCACTGCTCGGAGGTGTGGATGCCGGCGAGCGTGGCGATCGCCAGGACGTGGCCGAACATCCAGGCCGGGTCAGCGCCAGGCCCTCCCGGGCCGAAGCCCGGGTCGACCGTCGACAGGCGGCGCATCCGGTTCCAGGCGTCGGTGCCGGCGTACCGGAGGCCGGCGTGAATCGCGATCGGGCCAGGGCGGTTGAACTGCGCGACCGCGGCGTGCAGCCCAGTGCGGTTGCGGCGGTTCTCGACGTCTTTCCCGCCGCGGACGATCGCCCACGCCCAGGGCTGCTGGACGGTGATCGCGCGCAGGGTCCTCACGAGCTCGCTCCCCCGTCTCGGCCGCGCGGGTAGCGGTGGATCGTGCCGAAGGGCACCTCGGCCGTCACCTCGACCGTGGTGAAGCCCTCGTGCGTGACGACGCGGACACCGCGTCCCTGCTGCAGCGCGGTCTCACATGCCTGCTCGATCCGCGCGGCCTCGGCCTGGGCGAGCTGCAGTACTGCCCGCTCCAGCGCCTCGGCCGCCTCCGAGGTCTTCCCGCCGCGGCGGCTGCGCGTCTCGACGGTCCAGGTGACCTCGACGCTCCGCTCGTCGACGAGCATGGCGAGGATGCCGACCGAGACGCACCAGTCCTCGTGAGGCGCGTCGGCGACGTGGCAGGTGCAGCAAGCGTCAGCGGCCAGGGCAAGCCGCGAGGCGACGATCTCCTCGACAGCCCGGTCACCGGCGCTCTCACAAGGCCCGCAGACGTACACCCCGGGCACCGTGTCGGCGTGGCGGCCGCAGACGCCGGCGTGCAGCTGGCGGCGCTCCTGGGCGGTCAGCGTGACCTTCAGGCGGGCGGTCATCGACGTCCCCGCTTCGCTCGCGCGACCGCGAGGTCGAGCACGTTCGTTGGCGCCGGCGGCTCGGGCTTGTCGACCAGCGCGGGCTGGCACGTCGCGGCGTGCGGCATCGCGCGGACCTCGGTCTCGCGGTCGATCATGTCGTCCTTGCCGAGCGCCCGCGCGTGAGAGCGGCGGGGGTTGATCGCGCGGACGGCGACGTTGCCCTTCGGGTCCTCCAGCGGGTCGAACGGCTGCCACTTGCCGCCCGGTCCGCGCTCGGACGCCACCGTGACGGCGAACACGATCGCGGCCTGGCACGTCCGGCACTTCGCCTGCATGCCCGGGACCGGGCGACGGGCCGTCACGACCGAGCCTCGATCTTCGAGCGCTCGTCGGAGCGGATGACGTCCTCCCAGCAGCGACCGCAGCCCACTCCCCCGACGCGGCCGGGCGTGTGCTTGCTGTGGCCCTGCTGCTGGCACAGCTGCGCGACGGCGCGGGCCAGCGGGTGGTGGCTGGTCAGGTGGGCCGCGGACTTCTTCCCCTGAGCGCCGGGCCGGTGGTGGCCGCCCTGGCGTCGGCCGGCGGTCGTGCCGGCGGCGAGGGTCATGGTGCCCTCGCGGATCCGCTCCTGCTCGGCCGGTGGGAGGTCGAGGAGCGCGAGCCGGCCCGAGACGTACGGCTGGGACCGCCCGATCTTCGAGCCCAGGGCGGCGTCGGTGAGGCGGTCGCGGGTCTTCAGCCGCTGCAGCGCGCGGGCCTCCTCGATCGGGTCGAGGTCCTTGCGCTGGCCGTTCTCGATCAGCATCTTCCCGAGGACGTCGTCGGGGTGGACGCCGGCCTTGATCAGGCACGGGATGTGGGTCCATCCGAGCTTCACCGCGGCCGCGTGGCGGCGGTGCCCGGAGACGATGATCAGCAGGCTCTGGTGGCGGCGTGCGACGACGGGCTGCACCAGGCCCTCGCGGACCATCGAGTCCATCAGCTCGGCGAGGTCGCCCAGGTCCTCGCGGACGTTCTCCGGGTCGGCCTGCAGGCGCTCGATCGCGATCTCGAGGTAGACGTCGCCCTCGTCGGCGTCGTCGACCTCGGAGTCGCGTCGAGCTGCTCGGGCGAGGATGTCCGCGGCGCGGCGCATCGAATCGGGCTGGGGCCATCCGTGCTGCTCGACGACGCTCTTGACCTGGGCGATGCCGAGGTTGTGGTTCGCGGCGATCGTCGGCAGCGCCTGGTTCGGGTAGCGGGCGTCCGCGGCCGCGCGGAGGATCGCCGCCTTCACGCCCTTCGGGATGTCACCGGACACGACGCACCTCCAGCCGGACCGCCACCAGCGCTTCGGCGTCGGCCGCCACGTACACCCGGGCACCGTTGTCGAAGCGGATCATCCGGGGCGTGCCGCCGCGGGTGTCGAGGCGGAACGCGACGATGCGGCCGGCCTCGCTCTGGCCGTGAGCGTCGAGGATGCCCGTGGCGTCGGCGGCGACCTTCAGCCGGCCGATGATCGGCACCCGGAGAACGTCCATGCCGATCGCCAGCCGGTCGATGGGCACCGACCGGGTCGTGAAGTTGCCCATCGTGGGGTTCGCTCGCGCCCAGTCGTCGACCCCCCGGTCGGCGCTAGCGCCGGGTCGGTGGGTGGGGGCGCCGTGCATCTGGGCGACGCGGCGCCAGTGGCGCGCCCGGCGACGCGCGGCGGTGAGCGCGACGAGCAGGCAGATGATGACGATCGCTCGGAACAAGGGGGTCTCCTTCACAGCTCTTCCTTGGGCGAGCCCGGGACTCCCGAGGTGGACTCGTAGACGCAGCCGCGGTGCGGCTCGTGGGGATCGATGCGGGTGCAGGCCAGGCCGTCACCGGCCAGCCGCGCCTCGCAGGTCACGCCGACCACCTGGTGATGGCGATCGCGCCCGGGGTCGCGGCGGTGACGGCGACGGCGTACCAAGCGGCCACGTACTCATCACCGCAGCCACAGGCATCGAGCGGGTGGTCCTCTAGGTCCTCGGCGTCGTAGTCGTCGGTACAACGGCGGCATACGGCGGCGTGACCGGCCGGGAGGACCCACAGGCGCTCGACGCCGTCCATCGGGTAGTCGGCGGCGCTCATGCTGAACCCCTCGCTCTGCGCGAGCGCGGCGGCGAAGTGATCCAGGCCGTCGTCGTCGAGGTGGCCGAGCGCCAGGGCGTACTCGCCGTCCTCGCCGAGCCAGGTGAACCGGATGCCGTCAGACACCCACGCTGGCGTGATGCGCTCGGGCATGCCGGGCAGTGGAGCGGCCGAGTCGCCGGGGTCGACCGGCGACTCGTGCGGGGCGCTGTACCGCTCCAGCGTGACCACGAAGTCGTCGTACGACAGCGCGACCTTCTCGGGCGCTGGGAGCGTGGAGGCGATGTGCTCGTTGCCCACCTTGCGGGCGTCGTGCTGGCTGGGGAAGGTGCCCTCCTGGAACCGGCACGGCTGCCGGCAGCGGACCGTCCAACCGGCCTCGTCGGAGCCCTCGGTGACGGTCATGTGCACCAGCCGGTCCAGGTCGACCGAGTCAGCGTGCAGCTGGACCACGTTGCTGGTCTCTGCGGTGCTCACGCTTCGTCACCCGCCCGGAGAGCGGTCTGGACGGCGCGTAGGTCGGCGAGCGCCTTCCCGAGCCCGTCGGTGTAGCCGTCGCGGTGGCCCTCGCTGTAGCCGAGGCGGAAGGTCGCGCGGGTGCTGGTGCCGCGGCGGCGGGCGGACTGCCAGGCGCGCCGGTAGCGGCCAGCCATGCGGGCGAGATCGCCGTTGATCTCGTTGATGCTGCGCAGCTGGGTGAGCAGCGAGTCATGATCGGCCATCACGCAGCGCGCGGCCCGGCCCGCGTCGTTGAGGGCGCCATCGCCGACGCGCAGCTGGTCGACGCGGTCCTGCTCGAGCAGCCAGTCCAGCCACTGCTCAGGGGTGGGCATCGTGCCCTCGGCCCAGGTTCGGGGCGTCACGGGGTCTCCTTCAGGTGCTTGGCGAGGGTGAGGCGGCCGGCGAGGGCGCCCCACGAGGTGACGGGGTCGTTGGACTCGCGGACCCAGCTGTGGACGAAGCGGCGCTCGGTTCTGCAGGGGCAGATCGGGTGCTGGCACTGGCACGTCGCGCGGGTGCCGTCGGCGCGGCGGGGGCGCTCGCAGCGGATGACGCCGGAGTGCAGGTAGACCACGAGGGTCCGGTTGCGGCAGTGCGGGCACTCGGCGGCCAGGGCGGTGCGGTCCTCGCCGTCGAGGAGGCGGCCGGCGAGCTCGGCGAGGTGGCGCAGGTCGACCTGGATCGCGCGAGCCACGCGCAGCTGCGTGACGGTCCACAGCAGGGTGCGGAACCGGTTGACGAGCTGGCCGGTGGTCTCGCCCTCGTCCGGGACCGGGATGGCGGACTCGGGGTCGTGACGGACGATGAACCTGATCAGGTGCCGCAGGGTCATCTCGATCTCCGCGACCAGTGCCCAGCCGCTGACGTTGCCCGGTGCCGCCGTCGCGCCCTTGCCGGCGGGCAGGCCGGCGGCCTCGGCCTGGCGTCGGGCGAACCTGTCGGCCAGGAACTGCTTGCCCATCTGCGCTCGGGTCGCGGCCGGAGTGAAGGTGAGGCCGGGCTGGCGCGAGTCCGCGAGATTCTGCAGGAGCGGCAGCTGGCGGTAGACGTCGCCGAGCAGCTTGGAGCAGTCGGCCAGGGCCAGCTCGAGCAGCTCGGCCTGGGTGGTCGGCAGCTCGTCGGGCTGGCGGGCGGGCTGCGCGCTCACGGTGCCCCCACGGCGTACTGGCCGTCCCGGGTGAGATAGACGGTTCGGTGGCCGTGGAGCACGACGGGGACCTCCCAGGGGTTGAAGCCGGTACGGAGCAGCCAGCCGGCGTCGTACGCCGCGGTGCGGTGGGACTCGATGCGTCCGTGGCAGCCGGTGGTGCCGGTGCCGCAGAGCAGGAGCAGGTTCGAGACGTCGTTGATCCACGTCGTCGACGAGCCGCCCATGCCTCGGGGGCGGCGGTGGTGCTTCGAGGACGGGGCGCCGGCGGACAGGTCGGTCGCGCAGAGCTCGCAGCGGGCGCCGGCGCGGTGGAACAGGAGCATCTGGGTCTCCTCGCCGGGGCCGGTGCTGGCGCGCTTGGGCCGGCGGGTGGCGCGGCGGCGGTTGAGGGTCACGGGAGGAGTCCCTTCGTCGACCGGTGGGCGCGTAGGAGGTCGCGGCGCTCGACGAGGCGGCGCACGGTGGCCGGGTCGTAGGCGTCGGCGGCGGGCAGGCTGAGGACGTGGTGGAGGACCTGGGCGTGGCGGGTCGGCCCTCGGCCGAAGCGCTCCAGGACCAGTGCGTCGCGGATGCCGGCGAACTTGAACCAGCCGGCGCGCTCGAAGGCGATCACCTCGGCCTGGCGCACGGACAGGCGGGCGTCGAGCTGGTCGGGGTGCTCGGTCACTGGTCACCTCCGCGGCGTCGCTCGTTCGCCTCGCCGGCGCAGTCGATGCAGGTCCCGTCGCTCTTCAGCTGCCGCCAGGCGTGCTCGGGGCACATGGCCGCCTTGGTTCGGACGACGGCGAGGCGCCGGCCGGGCGGCGGCATGGCTTCCCAGCCGGCGAGGAAGGCCTGGGCGAACACGGGCGGGGTGGCCCGGCAGGTCAGCACGGCGTGGTCGACAAGCGCGTCGTCGCCGTGGAGCTCGATGAGCGCCTCGATGCGGGCGGTCTTCTCGGCGCCGAGGGAGTCCCAGCGCAGACCGCGCAGCGGGGCGTGCTGGTTGACCTTCGAGGCGAGGATCGCGACCGGGCCGGAGGCCACGGTCTGCGGCTCCTGGTCGACGGCGATCGCGGCCGCTGCTGCTGCAGTAGTTGTAGTTCTTGTCTGAGTGCTTGCCACCTGTCCGCGTGGCGTGTCAGACGACTCGGGCGATCGTGTGACAGATCCGGGCGGGACGGTGTCAGACGGTCGCGGGAGGTCGTTTGCCACCGCGAGCGGGCGCGTGTCAGACGACTCGGGCGATCGTGTGACAGATCCCCCCGTGTCCGTGTCAGGCGATCCGGGGTGGTCGTCTGACAGGTCCAGCGGGGCCGTGTCAGACGACTCTTCGGTCAGCTGGCCCGGGAGGAACAGTCGGTAGCGGGCACGACGACCCCGCTGGCCGTCGCGGCCAGGGCGGGTCGGCTTCACGACCTGGGCAATCCAGCCGGCCTCGACGAGGGATTCCAGGCGCCGCCACACCGTGCGGGTGGAGACGGCCCGGTCGGACGCCAGCGCCTGCTCGTTGATCACGACGTTGAGCCCGGAGGCACCGTCGGAGTCGAGGGAGACGCGTAGCGCCCACCAGCGCAGGTCCTCGGTCATGTCGGCGACCAGGACGGCGCGCTGCCAGTCGAAGAGGTTCACGACCACCCGAGTCCCTACTTGGCCGCTTCGAGGAGCTCGTGCAGCCGAGCGTGGAACGTGAGGGCCATGCCCGCGTCGAACCGGACGAGGGTGTTCATGACGTGGGCGCACAGCTGCGCCGCCCCGTCGGCGTCGACCAGGTAGATCACGTCCAAGCGACCGTCCTGGTGCAGCAGCGGCCCCTCCAGCTCGACCGCGAGGAGCGGCCCGGAACCGCGGCCCTCCACGCCTGCAGCCTGGACGTGCTGCAGCGCGGCTCCGCCGTCGGTGTCGACGACGACCGGTCCCGGCTGGCCGTGCTCTCTGAAGGGGTCGCTGATGATCTTCACGGGCGCTGGGTCTCCCTCTCGGTGTGCTTCGCCGCGACGTGGTCGAGGCACTGGTGGACGCGGTGCCACGGCATCGCCATGACCTCGTCGCGGGCGTCGTCGGTGGTCCAGCCGGGCCGGGCGGACTCCAGTTCGGCGATCAGCTCGTCGGGGTCCCAGGCAGTGCGGCCCGACACCGGCAGCGCCGGCACGAGCGGCTGAAGCCGGTCCTCGTCACGGACCGGGATGGGATCGAACGGTCGGGCGCGTCCAGGCTTGCCGTCGCGGCCGCGGACCCAGAAGAACGAGATCCGGGCCTGGCAGTGCTGGCAGCGCGGCAGGGGCCGCGGCCGCGGGCGGGTACGGCGCGGCATCAGTCCGTCCACCCAACGAGCCGGCCGACGCCGGCGACCGCCGCGGCGACGTCCGGCGTCAGGACCGTCGTCTCGTCGACGACGGCGATGGAGTACTGCTGACCGGTGCGCGCGCGGCCGTGAACCACCGGGGGCGGCCAGGGACCCTTCCACGCGCCGCACCAGCAGCCCGTGCGGTACTTGATGTCCCCGCCGACCTTCTCCCGCGGCCCGAACGAGAACGGCCGCGGGAGCCACCGGTGGACGTGACCCGGCTCGACCACCGGCGTGGGGACGCACAGCCGTTCGTACGCCGCACGGGCGCGGGCCAGCCGACGCGCGTCGCGCCGGCGGCCGGCCTCCATCAGCCCGACCATCGTCCGGGCCGGATCCGGGGTTGGCGGCTCGGGATGGCCGGCGATCTTCGCTGGCGTGTGGTCCGGGCATCGGCGCGCGTTCATGAACTGCTGCGCCTGCTTCCCGCACAACCCGTCGGCGAGCGGGTAGGTGCAGGTCAACCACGGCCGGGTCATGCGCACCCCCGGCGGAACTTCTTCAGCTCGGGGTCGTACTGGTACCAGCACACGATCTGGGAGGCGAGCTGCTGATCGAAGCTCCGGGTGATGCTGGTCGGCCGGTGGCAGTGACGGCAGGTGCCGCCGTCGACGAGCACCTGGAGCAGCCGCATGATCGCGACCTCGGGGTTCGGGCCGGCCCCGACCTCGAAGCGACGGCCACCGAAGCTCGCGACCGCGATCCATACGACCGGGTCATCCTCGTCGCAGTAGCGCACCTGGAAGGACCGGGCACCGACCCTGGGGACCATCGCGGCGGCCGCACGGAAGAAGTCGTCGTCGAGGTCGGCCGGGCGGCCGCCCGCAGGTCCGCGGGCGCCCGCAGGGTTCCTCGGCTTGCGTCGGTTGCCCATCAGCTCGCCTCCGCCCCGGCGAGAGCGAGCACGACCACGACGCCGGCGAGAACCGTGACCAGGAATGCCCGCCGCCGACTGCCCGGCTCTGCCGCCAGCGCGGTGGTGATCCCGGCGAGCAGCAGCGCCGCGGTCCACAGCGCGTAGCGCGTCACGACCCGGCTCCCAGGAGCACCTCGCGGACGCCGTCCTCGTTGCGGGCGAGCGTGACGAGGTCGATGGGGTGGAGCGTGTGGGGCTCGCTGTCCGCGCACGAGTCGCCGCCGGGCGTGCCGACGCACGCCTCACAGATGACGACGTCGATGCGGACCGTCGGCCCCATCAGCCCGAAGCCGGTGTAGACCCGGTACGAGGTCAGGGTGCCGACGACCGTCCTGCTCGCAGCGCTGTTGGGTGCTCCGAACAGGTCGAGCACCGTGAAGCGGATGACGGCGCCCACGCACTCGGACGTCAGCAGGTGGGCCTGCGTCACCTTGGCCAAGCGGCGCCGGTACGCCTCGATCTGGCGGGCGGTCATCCGGGGCTCACCTGGTCCAGGCCGAGATGCTCGAGCATGTCCAGAAGCTCGTCCTGCCAGCCGCCGGCGATCGCGGCCTCGGCGACGGAGACCGCCGCACGGCGGCGTTCGGCGTCGGGGACCTGCCCGAGCTGCAGACCGGCGCCAGCGTCGCCCAGGCCGGGGATCACGCGGGACTCGGTCATGATGCCTGCCCTTCGTTGTCGCGCGGGATGTAGCGGTTCGTGTTCCAGCCGGTGAGGCGCTCCAGGTCCCTCAGAGACCGGCCGGTGTCTGACCAGCGGCGGACAACCTCGGTGCGCGTCGCCCGGTTGGCCTCCGCGGTCCGGCCGCTGAGGATCCGGTCGACGACGACGTCGTCGACGGCGGCCTCGTCGCGGCAGCGGGTGGGTTCGGGGCGTTCGGCGGGGTCGTCGATGTCGTCCCAGGCGAGCGGTGGCAGGTAGCCGTACGTCGCCGCTCGGTGGGCGGTGAGGCTCGACGGGCCGCGGCGGCCGGACAGGCGCTCGTAGGCGTCGTCGATGGCACGCCAGCGCCGCGCGATGGTGCGCGGCCGCCGGCCGAGCGCGAACACGCTGCTGGAGGTTCCGGTGAGCTCGCTGATGGCGCCGTGGGACCAGCCGAGGGCGAGCATCGCCCGGACCCGACGCGTGGCGCCGAGCGCGGGGACCTTCGCCTCGCTGTCGAGGACGGACGGCACAGCCACGGAGACGGGGACGTCGAGCAGCGGGAGCAGCTGGCGCTCGACGCGCTGGTGCTCGCCCAGCACGATGAGGCGCAGGCCCTGGTCGGACCCGGCGCCCGCCATCGTGACGATCGCGTCGTACGGCCACTGGCAGTCGAGCAGGGCCTGGATCCGCTCTCGGAAGGGGCCGGCGTCCAGCAGGCCGGTCTCCTCGCCGCGCAGGAGTGCGAGCTGGCGGCGCTTCCGCCGGCGCTGGGTGACCAGACGTTGGCGCTGAGCCCGGTACTGGTCGAGTTCCTGGGCGCTCACCGCTCGCCACCTCCCAGCACGAGTCGCAGGAGGGCGAGGCCGAACTTGCTCCGGCCGAAGCGGCTGTTGGGCCGATCCGCAGCGGCGAACGCGCCGATGGCGATCCACAGGAGCGCCAGCAGGATCGCCCAGAAGATCCACGCGTCGTCGGTCATGACTTCGCCTCACCGGACTCGTCGTCGACGAGGTGGATCGCGGAGTCGGCCGGCTGGTCGCAGTCGGTGCAGGCGTACTCGGGGTCGCCGGCGAACGGGTGCGGGTCGAAGGTCGGGTCGTCGGGCGTGGCGGTCTCGGCCTGGTCCGTGCTCGACGGCTCGGGGTCGTCGATGGAGGCCTGGCCGAGCAGATCCTGGTCGTCGTCGGTGAGGGTGTGGCCCTGACGCTCGGCGAGGGTGATGTAGGCGCGCACGAGCTCGGCGTTCAACTGGTTCCAGGTGTAGTGGTTGTGGCCGCTGCGGACCGAGGCGACCTGTCGGTCTTCGATCCCCACGGCGAGCACGACGACAAGGGTGCGGAGCAGCTCGGGTCCGGAGGCGTCGGCCAGCTCCGCGACGTGGTGGCGGAACAGCTGAAGGTCGGCGTCCTTGCGGGAGTACTCCCACCGCTCCCACCGGTTGGGCTCCGGGGTGTCGGTGAGGTCGAAGTACTGCGCGAGGCGCCCCTGCTCCAGGTTGCTGATGAGGGACGGCAAGAGGTTGCGGAGCAGGTCGACGAGGACCTTGTCGACCTTCATGCCGGGCTTGATGGCTTCGGCCAGCGAGCGGACGCGGAGGCGGCGCGCGACCTCGATCGCCTCCTGCCGAGCCTCGCGCTCGGCGGCGGCCCGTTCGGCTCGGGCGCGGTCGGCGACCGCGGCCTCGTCTCGCTCCTCGTCGGTGTGCGTCTCGGGTGCGGTGCAGACGAGGATGACCGCGCTGTTGTAGATGCCCCACTCCAGGATCGCGGCGAGGCAGTCCTTGTGACCCTCGCGGTCGGTGACGCCGGTGTGAGCGAGCCGGGCGACCTTGTGCTTCTCGATGTCGACGTGGATCTCGCCGGTGGACTCCAGGACCGTCACATCGGGGTAGTCCGTCGCGGCCCGCTTCTCGGCCGCGAGGCGGTTCTTACGGCGGCCCTTGGCGTACTCCAGCTCGTACCTGAGGTTGCCGCTGCCCGCGGCCTTCTCGAGCTTCTTCGTCGTGGCGGGGTCGTCGGCGAAGGAGGCGATCGCCAGGGCGTCGTCGAGGGTGAGGTCGCCGGCGTGGACCTTGGTCTGGGTGGTCTTGGCGAGCTTCAGCAGCCGCCGCCGGGCGGTGACGGTCTTCGGGTCGACCCCGACGATCTCGGCGATCTCCTTGACCTTGCGTCCGAACAGCGCGAGCTGCTCGTAGCCCTCGGCCTCCTCGATGGGAGACAGGTCCTTGCGGCGGCCGTTCTCGACGAGCATCGCCTCGACCTGCGAGGCCTCGTCGACCAGGTCGGTGCGGACGATCGCGGGCACCACCTTCAGCCGCGCCTTCTTGGCGCCGGCGAGTCGGCGGTGCCCCGCGATGAGCACGTAGGTGTCGTCGCCAGCGGTGTGCGGGGCGACGATGAGCGGCTGGAGGATGCCGGAGGCCTTGATCGACGCGACGAGCTCGTCGTCGGCGACGGCCTTGCGGCGGACGTTCTTCGGGTGCGGGACAACGAGCGTGAGGTCGAGCTCGTGCTCGTACGTCGATGTCGTGGTCTCGGTGGTGGTGCTCATGTGTGACCTCGGTTCTCTCGGTGGGTGAGGGCTGGGGACCTCAGGTGGATGCGGGCAGCGGTGGCCGGCCGCGGGCCAGGAGGCCCGAGGTCGGTGTCTCTCTGGTGGTGAAGCCGGCGAGCCCGTATCGCCAGCCGGAGATGTGGGCGTGCAGAGACGCGACGACTCGGCCGTCGGGGAGCTCGATCGGCGTCGTGCACAGGACGTGGTCGAACAGCGCGAGCGAGAGGTGCGCCACTTGGTCGACCTCGTCCGGGGCGTCGGCCGTGACGCCGGCGAGGAGCAGGTCGAGCACGGTCGCCCCGGCGTACGCCTGCTGCAGCTGCGCGACGGTGTCGGTCTGCCACGGCGGTCCCTGGACGTCATCGAGGGGCGCGACGCGCTTCGTGCCGCAAGTGACGTGGGGCGTGAACGGGTGCGGCCCCTGAGGCTGACCGTCACTGCTGGTGCAGCAGCAGGTCAGCATCCGGCTGACGTCGCGCCGCGGCGCGTCGTCGAGCTGCTCCTCCATCAGCACTGCCCCGGCCTCTGGTGCTCGAGCTTCTGGTGCGCACGGAGGACGTCGAGCGCGCTCGATGGGCAGCGAACGGACAGGGTCCCCACCGGCCGCGGCGGCGTGAGTGCCTGAGCGAGCGCCGTGGCGACCTCGTGGAACTCCCGCTCGACCGGGATCCAGGACGTGCCGGCGCCGCGCAGGTACACCCGGGTCGTCTCCGGCGAGTCGGGATCCTGCGTGACCGCCGCGACGTCAGGCGGCGAGACGAGGACCTGGTCGCTGAGCTGGAGCAGGCCGGGCAGAGTCACGATCTCGGTCACGACGACGTCCCAGCCCTCAGCCGGGCGAGCAGCTCGTCGACGTCGCCACGGCGGAACCGGCGCTGGCCACCCAGGGTGCGCTGGGAGCGGATCTTGCCCTCGGCGTCCCAGCGGCGGATGGTCTCGACGCTGACCTGCAGCTCGCGGGCGGTCGGGCCGATCGCGAGCAGCTCGTCCGCCGGGTCCTGGGTATACCCAGTTTCGTTCGGCATGGCCGGAACCTAAGCATGCCCAGAGTTCCAGGGCAAGCACATCGGCCCTGGCGTGGCACACCCATTCCTAGGTATTGACAGGTTTGAGCAGGTTTTGGGTAGGGTCGGGCGTATGACCAGTGACGTAGTGGGCGCAGAGCCCACCCCGTACATCCCCGAGTTCCTCTTCGGCGACAAGGTGCGCAAGATCCGCCGCGACGCCGGCGAGAGCCAGGGGACGATGGCCCAGAAGCTTCAGGTCAGCTCGGCGACCGTCGCTGCCTGGGAGACCAGCATCAACATGCCGCGGAACGCGGTCTCGATCGCTCAGAGGATCGAACTGGCCTACGGAGTGCCCGCCTGGTGGCTACTCGGGCTGCAAATGCCGACCGCCCCCAGGCCCGGTGGGCCTGAGGGCGGTGCGACTGCTGGGCTCCCCCGGTTGGACTCGAACCAACAACCCTCCGGTTAACAGCCGAATGCTCTGCCAGTTGAGCTACAGGGGATCGGTGCAGCGCGGGAAACCATAGCAAGGGGGCGGGGCCGACAGAAATCGAGCCCCGTCCGGTCTACTCGACCTCGGTGCGCGCGGCGGCCAGGGCGTCCTCGGCGAGGGTCCGGACGATCGGGTCGTCGGGGTCGATGCCCTCGTCGTACTCGAAGAGCCAGGTGACGGGGCGGTCGCCGTGGGGCGCACGGCGGGCGATGACCCGCAGGCTCCGGCGGCCGTCGACCGGGACATGGCGCTGGAGGACGACGCTCGCGGACACCCGCTCGCGCACCAGCTCCACCAGCCGTCCCGGCTCCTCGATCGCGAGCCGGTGCTCGCGGCGCAGCTCGCCCCACGAGCCGACCTCGCTGACCTTCAGCACGGACCCGTCGCGGTCCCAGCCGGCGGCCTCGACCTCCTCCCACGGGAGCCGGGTCCCGTCGGGGAGGTAGAGCGCGTCGCGGGTTCCGCCGACCGTGCCGTCGGAGCTCTCCGCCCAGGCCAGCAACCGCTCCCCCGGTGCGACGGGAAGCGCGGGCGTCGTACGGCGCAGCCTCACGTGGTCGAACCGCCCAGCCGGTCGCGCAGCGCGCGCCGATGCGCCTCCAGCGCGGCGAGCTCGCCGAACATCCGGTTGAACTCCTCGGCGTGCTCGACCGGGTTGGTGCGCTGCAGCTTGGACTTGATCTCGGCGATCCGGCGGGCGGTGGTCAGCTCGAGCAGCCTGAACACGTGCTCGGCGACGTACGCCGCGTCCGGCTCCTTGTGGGTCAGCAGCGGCTCGACGGCCAGGGCGCTGATCGCCAGGGACACCTCGGGGTCGGTCGCCCCCTCGATGATCCGGCTGGTCCAGGCCGGGTCGCCCGACCCGGCGGCCGGGCCGCCCGCGGCCGCGATCAGCTCCCAGACCGCGCGGTAGGTCGGGTGCCGGAAGTCGTTGGCGCCGATGTCCCCGGTCGTGCGCCCGATCACCATCGGGTGCTGGATGACCAGCTTCAGGGTCTCGCGCTCCAGCGCGAACCGGGGGTCGCGCAGGTCGGGGAGCTGGCGGCGGGGCGCCGGCGGGGCCTCCTCGGCCGGAGGTTGGGGGGCACGACGATCGTCCGTGCGGGACTGCTGCGGCGGACGCTTCGCCGCGCGGCGTACCTCGGCGCGCGCCTCGTCGGGATCGGCGCCGACCATCCCGGCGAGCTCGCGGGCGAAGGCGTCGACCTTCGACCTGTCACGGATGCTGGAGACCAGCCGGGCGCCCTCGCGCAGCGCGTCCACGCGGCCGTCGGCGCGGTCGAGGTCGTACTTGCCGACGATGTTGCCGAGCACGAACCGGTACAGCGGCACCCGGCGCGCCACCAGCTCGCGGACCGCGGCGTCGCCCTTCTTGATGCGCAGGTCGCACGGGTCGAGGCCGTCGGGCTCGACGGCGACGTAGGTCTGGGAGACGAAGTTCTGGTCGCCGGCGAAGGTGCGCAGCGCCGCCTTCTGACCCGCGGCGTCGCCGTCGAAGGCGAAGATGACCTCGCCGCGGAACTCCTCGTGGTCGTGCAGGAAGCGGCGCAGCACCCGGGAGTGCTCGTCGCCGAAGGCCGTGCCGCAGGTGGCGACGGCGGTCCCGACGCCCGCGAGGTGACAGGCCATCACGTCGGTGTAGCCCTCGACCACGACGGCCTGGGACGACTTGGCGATCTCCTTGCGGGCCAGGTCGATGCCGTAGAGGACCTGGCTCTTCTTGTAGACGGGCGTCTCTCCGGTGTTGAGGTACTTGGCCTCGATGCGGTCGTCCTCGAGGATCCGCCGGGCGCCGAAGCCGATGGTGTCGCCGCTGGCGTCGCGGATCGGCCACATCAGCCGCCCGCGGAAGAAGTCGTACGGCGAGCGCCCGATCCGCACCAGTCCCGCCGCCACGACCTCGTCCTGCGAGAAGCCGCGCGCCCGCAGGTGGCGGAAGAGGTCCTCGCCGCCGCGCGGGGAGAAGCCGATGCCGAACTGCTCGGCGTGGGACTGGTCGAAGCTCCGCTCGGCGAGGAACTGCCGGGCCGGCAGCGCGTCCGGCGACGCCAGGTGCTCGGCGTAGAACTCCTGGGCGACCCGGTTCGCCTCGATCAGCTTGCCGCGCTGCGGTCCGCGGGGCCGGTCGTCGCGCTCGTCGCCGTCCTCGCGCTGCAGCTGGACGCCGTACTTGTCGGCGAGACGCTCGACCGCCTCGCCGAAGCCGAGCCCGTCGATCTTCATGACGAAGGCGATGACGTCGCCGCCTTCCCCACAGCCGAAGCAGTTGCCGGTGAGGATGTTGTCCTCGAGCACGAACGCGTGGCCGTCCTCGACCTCCGCGCAGAAGACCTCCTCGACACGATCCGTGGCCTCGACCGACTGGACGACCCAGCCGAGTCGTGCGTACTTCTTCTCGGCGTCGACGAAGCGCTTTCGGTGAGTTTCGAGGAGGAAGAAGTCCTCGGTCAGGTCGTCGCTCACGAAATGGACCCGGAAGAGATCGGTGGGCTCGGTGCCGAGCCCCACCCGGCTCTGCGAGGTGATCCCGTAGGTCGCGATGCCCAGGCGGGTGCACACCGTGCGGACGAACTCGAGGTCCTCGCGGCGGGCAGAGTTGAGGATGACGGTGCCGTCGGCGGCCACGCACCCGTCGGCAGCGAAGTAGCCCGCCAGCCAGCCGTAGAGATAGGAGACCGACTCGTCGAGAGGCGGCAGCTCCTTGAAGAACCGCGGCAGGTGATGCACGAGCAGGTTGTCGCCGGAGGCGCTGGTGTGGCTGTTGGGGAACCACTTCAGCATCGCCAGGTCCTTCGGCGGGCAGATCAGCGCCATGCTGCCGGTGCCGGAGCGCGTCCCGTCACCGTAGGTGAACCCGTGGGCGATCCCGAAGGGCGACGGGGTGGTGCGCTGGATGCGGGATCGGGGGAACGTCGCGGCAAGGCGATCCCCGGTCTTCAGGTCCGTCGTGAGGACCTCACGGCGCTTCTTGCGGTCGGCCCCGGACCGCACGAACCAGCGGTGGCCGTCCGTCGCATACAGCTCCTTGCGCTGTCGGTTGCGCGTCACCACGATGCGATGCAGCTGCTGCACGCCGTAGGACTCGAACGGCGCGTCCAGCCAGTCGCCGCGTGCACCCAGGATCCGATGCGTCCCGCCCGCGAGCTCACGGATCTCGCGGGGACCGTCCCACGTCAGGACGCGGGTCTCGCCCGCCAGGCAGTGGTAGAAACCCCGGCTCGGGTTGACGTTGAACGAGGGCGACTTCTCGTCGTGGAAGGGGCACAGCCCCTTCTGGGAGCCGCCGCCGGCGTGGCGCAGGGAGACGTGCTCCGACACGACCTCGTCGATGCGCGCCTTCTCGCGCACCTCGGTGATGCTCTGTTCGCGAATCCGGCCCGGCACGTGGCGATCCTACGGCTGTCGGGTGGGGCTAGTACTCGCCGGACATCACGTTGTGGAGCGGCTCACCCGCGGCGAAGCGGTGCAGCTGGTCGCGGACAAGCCGGTGGGCGCGCGGCCACATGGCGCTGCTGGCCCCGCCGACGTGCGGGCTGATCAGCAGACCGGGAGCGTCCCACAGCGGGCTGTCCGCCGGCAGCGGCTCGGTGTCGGCGACGTCGATCGCCGCGGTGACCGTGCCGGCGTGCAGGGCCGCGACCAGGTCGTCGGTCACGACGACCGCGCCGCGGGCGACGTTGACCAGGAGGGCGCCGTGCTTCATCCGGGCCAGGAAGTCGCGGTCGACCAGGCCCCGGGTGGACTCGGTCAGCGGGACGATGAGGATGACCACGTCCGCCTCGGGGAGCAGGTCCGGCAGGTCCTCGATGGGGTGTACGCCGTCGCGGGCCGTGCGCGCGACCCGGACCACCTCGGTCTCGAACGGCAGCAGCCGGGCCTCGATCGCCTCGCCGATGGCGCCGTACCCGACGAGCAGGACCCGCCGGTCGGCCAGCGCCGGACGCCAGCCGGTGCGCCACTCGTGGCGGCCCTGGTCACGGACGAAGTCGGGGATGCCACGCAGGCTGGCCAGGGTGAGCGCGAGGGTCAGCTCGGCCGTCGACGTGTCGTGGATGCCCCGGCCGTTGCAGAGGGTCACGCCCGCCGGCACCCGGCTGCGCACGTTGTCGACGCCCGCGGACAGCGTCTGCACGACCTGCAGGCCCGTCATCCGCGGCAGCACGTCCCCCACCGCCGGACCCATCTGGTACGGCGTGACGTAGAAGTCGACCTCGGTGACCGAGTCCGGGACGCTCTCGGTCGGGTCGACCACCTCGTAGCGCAGCCCGCTCGGCGGGTCGCCGAGGAGCTCGGGGTCGAACGGCAGCCACACCAGGGGTTCGCTCACGAGCGTCGACTCTAACGAGCGGACTCGCGGACCAGGCGCCGGTGCCACGTCACGGCGCTCGCGTCGGTCAGCGAGGCCACCTGGTCGACCACCACGCGCAGCCGCTCGCTGTCGTCGGACGCGTCTCGCCAGTCGTCGGCGAAGGGCCGCTGGAGCGCATCGGGCGCGCGCCGGCACAGCTCCGCGACCAGCTCCGCCAGCAGCTCGCGCTGGCGCACCATCAGCGCGAGCCGGTCCTCGGCCTGCATGACGTAGTGGGCGGCGATCCCCTTGAGCACGGCGATCTCGAGGCGGGTGCGCCCGGGGACGACCAGGTCGGCGGCGTACCGCATGAACGGGCCGTCGCCCGCGGCGAAGGTGGCGTGCTGGGCGGCGCCGCAGAAGCGGCCGATCAGGTCGCTGGTGAGGTTCTTCAGCGCGGCCTGCCCCCGCCGCGAGCCGTCGTACGACGTGGTCGGCCAGCTGCCCTGCGTCCGCAGGCCGGCGAGGACGTCGTCGAGCTCGTCGTCGGCGGCGTCGGGGAGGTACCACCCCCGCACCGTCTGCCAGACCGCCGGCTGGTCGAGCCGGGTGAGGTCGACGCGGCCCGCCACGATGCCGTCCTCGACGTCGTGGACGGAGTACGCGACGTCGTCGGCCAGGTCCATCACCTGGGCCTCCAGGCAGCGCCGGGTGCCCGGCGGCGCCGGCGAGCGCAGCCAGCCGAACACCGGGAGGTCGTCGGCGTACACCCCGAACTTGCCGGAGGCCCCGGGCGCCTCGTCACGCGCCCAGGGGTACTTCGTGCAGGCGTCCAGCGTCGCGCGCGTGAGGTTGAGGCCGACCGAGCGCCCGTCGGCGTCGAACGTCTTCGCCTCCAGCCGGGTCAGCAGCCGCAGCGTCTGCGCGTTGCCCTCGAATCCGCCGCACCCCTCGGCGAGCCCCGCCAGCGCCCGCTCGCCGTTGTGTCCGAACGGCGGGTGTCCGAGGTCGTGCGCGAGCGCGGCGGTCTCGGCGATGTCGGGCTGGCCGCCGAGCGCGCGCGACAGGTCCCGCGCGACCTGGGCCACCTCCAGGCTGTGGGTCAGCCGGTTCCGGACGAAGTCGTCGGCCTGCGGGTCGACCACCTGGGTCTTGGCCGCCAGCCGCCGCGACGCCGCCGCGTGGACGACGCGCGCCCGGTCGCGCTCGAACGACGTGCGCACGGGTGCGTCGACCCGCTTCGGCGGCTCGGCCACCAGCCGCTCGCGGTCGGCGTCGTCGTACAGGTCCACGGCGTCCATCGGGGACGACCCTACTGAGGGCCGCCCCCACCTCCGAGACGGCGGGAGGTCAGTACGTCGTGACGTGGACGTGGTCGAAGTGGTTGGCGGTGGCGGAGCCACGGTTCGACATGCCGCGCCACCCCTCGCCGGACCGCTCGACCGACCAGATCTTCTGCGAGTAGATGAGGTAGTTGACCCCGAGGTCGGCGTAGTGCTCGCGGACGAACTCCGCGACCTCCCAGCCGCGCTCCCCGCTGACCATGATGTCGACCGCGAGGCCCTGGGAGTGCTCGCCGTCGCCGCGGAAGGTGCCGTACGTCGTGATCTCCGGGAACGCGGCGCACACGGCCTCGTGGACCTTCACGATGTTGGGGCTCACGCCGGAGGCGACCGAGGTGCCGTTGGTGCAGTCGCCCCCGATCACGACAGGCTCCTCCTCGGTGAGGTAGCCCTCGGTGACCCAGCGCGAGGCGCCGTCGACGACGATCTCGACGCGGCCGGCCAGCGAACGGCCGGTCACGAGCACCTTCTCGCCGGGCTCGAGCTCGCCGACCTGGCGCGCGTCCTCACCGGGCTCGCTCCACAGGTTGAGCGCCTCGCTCGTCCACAGCCGGGTCTCGGCCTTGCGGACGGCCTGCCGGGTGGCGGCCGGGGCGGTCACCCGCTCGATCTTCGTCATCGGCTTGATCGTCGACCGGGTCGAGCTCCGGGAGATCACCTGCTGCCGCGGCTGGACGGGAGCCGCGGCGACGTCGGCTGCTGCTCCCTCGGCGGCGATCAGGTCGCGGGTGGCGGGGTCACTGGCGAGAACGCCCAGGGTCACGGCAGACGCGGTCGCCACGACGGCGAGGGGTCCTGCGATGACGGCGGCACGGGGCATTCGGCGGGCATTGGTCTCCCGCTTGTGGCGATGCTCTGCCACAGCGTCGGTCCTTTGCTGTTGCTGACAGGGGACGGCCAGATCCGAGGTGACGGGTCCGGCTCGGTTGACGACTAAACCACAGGCCGGGTGAGGTGTCCCAATAACGGACGGTAAAGAAGTACGTGTTCCGAGTCACCGCGACCTCAGCCGCCGGTGGTCTCCCCCGCGTCCTCCTGCACGTGCCGACCCGTCCCGTCGGTGTCGTCGAGCCAGCCCTCGGGGAGCGCCACCCGCGAGCGCGGCGAGCCCTGCCGGCCGCGCGGCGCGCCCAGCTCGGAGGCCGGGAACGGCTCGTCCGGGTCCAGGCCGGCGAGCAGCACGTCGAGGCTCGCGAGCGACTCGACGAGGCCGAGCGAGCGGCGCATCTCGCCGCCCGCGGCGAAGCCCTTGAGGTACCAGGAGACGTGCTTGCGGAACTCCTTGCAGCCCCGCTCCTCCCCCATGTGCTGGCAGAGCAGCTCGGCGTGCCGGCGCATCATCGCGGCCACCTCGCCGAGCGTGGGCAGCGTCGAGACCTCCGCACCGGCGAACGCGGCCGCGAGGTCGCGGAAGAGCCACGGGCGTCCGAGGCAACCGCGTCCGACCACCACGCCGGCGGCACCGGTCTCCTCGACCATCCGGAGCGCGTCGGCGGCCTCCCAGATGTCACCGTTGCCCAGTACGGGGATGTCGACGTGCTCGACCAGGGCCGCGATCGCGTCCCAGTCGGCGGCACCGGAGTAGGCCTGCGAGACCGTGCGGCCGTGCAACGCGATCGCCGCGACACCGGTCTCCTGGGCGATCCGGCCCGCGTCGAGGTAGGTCAGGTGGTCGTCGTCGATGCCCTTGCGGGTCTTCATCGTCACCGGCACGTCGTACGGCGTGGCCGCGGCGACCGCGTGCTCGAGGATCTCGCCGAGCAGCCCGCGCTTCCACGGGAGCGCCCCGCCGCCGCCCTTGCGGGTCACCTTCGGGACCGGGCAGCCGAAGTTCAGGTCGATGTGGGCGACGCCGTACTCGGCGCAGAGGATCTCGGCCGCCTTGCCGACGTACGCCGGGTCGGTGCCGTAGAGCTGGACCGAGCGGACGGTCTCCAGCTCGTCGAAGACGAGCATGTCGCGGGTGTGCTGGTCGCCCTCGACGAGGCCGCGGCTGGTGATCATCTCGCAGACGTAGAGGCCGGCACCCTGCTCGGCGCAGAGTCGGCGGTACGCCGCGTTGGTGATGCCCGCCATCGGGGCGAGCACCACCGGGGTGTCGACGCGGAGCGACCCGAGGGTCAACGAGGAGAGCAGGGGCACGCCCCCATTCTCCGGGCGGGGGCGGCCTCCCGCGAAATCAGGCGGACGAGGTCAGGACGCGGGCCGGGTCAGCTCGCCGGTCCAGGTGATCGGGTTGACGTCCTGGGTGGGTCGGAAGCTGACCGCGGTCAGGTCGCCCCGGTCCGGCACCAGGTAGACCAGGCAGAACTCGCCCGACGCCCCCGGCGGGAACGACTTCGGGAAGTCGGTGCTCGGGCACGGCTTGAAGGAGCTGCCGAAGCTGGAGTAGTCGACCAGCCGGTTCTCGCCGTCGACGGCGTACAGCGGGATCCGGCGGCCGCCGAGGTCGGTCTCGCCGCGGTTGGTGATGGTGGTGCGGACGAAGTACGGCCGGGTCTGCTCGGTCGCCTCGTCGATCCGCCACCCGGCGAAGGACCGCTTGAACGACGTCTTCTCCATCCGGTCCACCCGCGCGTCGATCACGCCGACGGTGTCCTGGCGCGGCTCCCAGGCCAGCGTCGCGGTGTCTCCCACGGCGAGCGAGGTGCCCTGCGGGGTCAGCTCGACGCCCTCGGGGACCGGGAGGTCCGACACGGACGCGGACGCGCTCGTCGAGGCGTCCGTCGACTCCGACGCGGACCCGCTGTCGGAGTCGTCCGAGCAGCCCGCCAGCAGGACGGCTCCCAGCAGCGCGGAGACGAGTCCGGCGGTGGTGCGCTTCAGCATCTGGTCATTGTGCATCGCCGGGATCAGCAGCCGACGAGGCGCTCCGCGAAGAACCGCGTGATCCCCGCCAGCGGGATCCGCTCCTGCTCCATCGAGTCGCGCGAGCGCACGGTCACCGCGTCGTCCTCGAGGGTGTCGAAGTCGACGGTGACGCAGAACGGCGTACCGATCTCGTCCTGGCGGCGGTAGCGGCGGCCGATCGCGCCGGAGTCGTCGAAGTCGACGTTCCAGTTCGTCCGCAGCTCGGCCGCGAGCGCCTTGGCCTTCGGCGAGAGGTCGGCGTTGCGCGAGAGCGGCAGCACGGCGACCTTGACCGGCGCCAGGCGCGGGTCGAGCCGGAGCACGGTGCGCTTGTCGACGCCGCCCTTGGTGTTGGGCGCCTCGTCCTCGGTGTAGGCGTCGACCAGGAAGGTCATCAGGCTGCGGGACAGGCCGGCTGCCGGCTCGATGACGTACGGCGTGTAGCGCTCGTTGTTGGCCTGGTCGAAGTACGACAGGTCCTGGCCGGAGTGCTTCGCGTGGGTCGAGAGGTCGAAGTCGGTGCGGTTGGCGATGCCCTCGAGCTCACCCCACTCGGAACCGGCGAAGCGGAAGCGGTACTCGATGTCGACGGTGCGCTTGGAGTAGTGGCTGAGCTTCTCCTGCGCGTGCTCGTAGTGGCGCAGGTTGTCGGGGTCGATGCCGAGGTCGACGTACCACTGCGTGCGGGTGTCGATCCAGTACTGGTGCCACTCCTCGTCCTCACCCGGCTTGACGAAGAACTCCATCTCCATCTGCTCGAACTCGCGGGTGCGGAAGATGAAGTTGCCGGGCGTGATCTCGTTGCGGAAGCTCTTGCCGATCTGGGCGATGCCGAACGGCGGCTTCTGCCGCGAGCTGGTCACGACGTTGGCGAAGTTCACGAAGATGCCCTGCGCGGTCTCGGGGCGCAGGTAGTGCAGGCCGGACTCGTCCTCGATCACGCCGAGGTAGGTCTTCAGCAGCCCGGAGAACTGCCGCGGCTCGGTCCAGGCGCCGCGGGTGCCGCAGTTGGGGCACGCGACGGTCGTCATGTCGACCGAGTCGGGGTCGTCGAGCCCCTTCTTCTCCGCGACCGCCTCCTGCAGGTGGTCGGCGCGGAAGCGCTTGTGGCAGGACTGGCACTCGGTCAGCGGGTCGGTGAAGGTGTCGACGTGGCCGCTGGCCTCCCAGACCTGGCGCGGCAGGATGATGCTGGAGTCGAGGCCGACGACGTCGTCGCGGCTCTGGACCATCGAGCGCCACCACTGGCGCTTGATGTTCTCCTTCAGCTCCACGCCGAGCGGGCCGTAGTCCCAGGCCGAGCGGGTGCCTCCGTAGATCTCGCCGCAGGGGAAGACGAAACCTCGCCGCTTCGCGAGGGACACGACGTGGTCGACGGTGGTTGCGGGCGACTTGGCCACGGGGTTCAGCTCCTGTGCGGGTGGTCGGTCGGCTGGCTGCCGGCCTGCTGTCAGGGAAGGGCGTCAGCCTAGCGACCGGGCCGCCGAGACATTGAGATCGGTCCCGGGCTCGACGGGCTCGTACGCGCTCGGCTCGTCGAGGGCCCGGCCGAGCAGGGGGACGGCGTACAGCTTCACGTCGTACGACGACAACGCGCGGCGGTAGGCGCCGACGTGCACCCAGGTGGTCGTGAGCACCCACAGCTCCGGGTCGTCGAGGTTCCGGCCGATCGTGCCGGAGACGTAGCCCGGGCGATCCGCGAGCGCCGCCCGCGCGGTCTCGACGTCGACCCGGAAGGTCGTCGCCTCGCTCTCGGGGACGCGGAACCTGTTGACCACCAGCACGACGCCAGCCTAGCGGCCACGGATCCGCCCGAATTGACAACGATTCTCATTGAGGGTGAGAATCGTTCTCATGCGTTCCCGTCTCCTCGTCCCCGTCACCGCCGTCGCCTGCACCCTGTTCCTCGCCGGGTGCGGAGCGCTGACCGACAGCAGCGAGGGCGCCGAGGACTCGAAGACGGTGGCGGTCGGCCTCTACCCGCTGGAGTACGTCGCCTCGCGCGTCGCCGGCGACGCCTTCGACGTCGAGAACCTCACCACCCCGGGCGGCGAGCCGCACGACCTGACCCTCGACGTGCGCGAGACGGCGATCGTCGCCGACTCCGCCCTGCTGGTGTACGTCGACTCCCTGCAGCCCAGCGTCCAGGAGGCCGCCGAGGAGGTCGCCAAGGGCGACGTGCTCGACGTCGCCAGCGTGGTCGAACTGCTCCCCTTCGAGGACGGACACGACCACGAGGAGCACGCGGACCACGACCACGCCGGCGAGGAGGGCCACGACGAAGGTCACGCCGAGGAGGAGCACGCCAACGAGGAGGGGCACGAGGGCCACGACCACGGCGAGAACGACCCGCACTTCTGGCAGGACCCGCTCCGGATGGCCGACCTCGGTGACGCGATCGCCGACCGGCTCGCCGACCTCGACCCCGACGGCGCCGAGGACTTCGCGGCCAACGCCGCCGACCTGCGCGCCGACCTCGAGGAGCTCGACGCCGAGTACGCCGCCGGTCTCGCCCAGTGCGCGACGAGCACGGTCGTCACCAACCACGACGCGTTCGGCTACCTGGAGAAGTACGGCCTGCACCTGGAGTCGATCACCGGCATCTCCCCCGACGCCGAGCCGACCCCCGCGGCCCTCGCCGACCTGCAGGACCTGATCAAGAGCGACGACATCACGACCGTGTTCTCCGAGAGCCTGGTCAGCCCCAAGGCCGCCGAGACGCTCGCCTCCGACGTCGGGGTCCGCACCGAGGTGCTGGACACCGTCGAGGGACTCACCGACGAGACCGCGGACGAGGACTACCTTTCTCTCATGCGCCAGAACCTCGCGAAGCTCGAGCAGGCGAACCGCTGTTGACCGGAGCACCCCCGCCCGTGATCGAGCTCGCCGACGGCGCCGTCGCCATCGCGGGCCGACCGGTGCTGCGCCAGATCGACCTCACGGTGCGCTCCGGCGAGTTCGTGACGCTGCTCGGTCCCAACGGGTCCGGCAAGTCCACGCTGGTGCGGGCGCTCACCGGCCTGCGCCCGCTGTCGCGCGGCACGCTGACCCTCTTCGGCACCCCGTTCGAGTCCTTCCGGGACTGGCACCGCCTCGGGTTCGTGCCCCAGCGCAGCAGCGCTGCCAGCGGCGTCCCCGCCTCCGTCTCCGAGGTGGTGGCCTCGGGGCGACTGACCCGACGCCGGCTGCTGCGGCCGCCGAGCCGGGCCGACCGGGCCGCGGTCGCCGCGGCGCTCGACCTCGTCGGTCTCGCCTCCCGCGCCCGCGACAGCGTCGCGACGCTCTCCGGCGGCCAGCAGCAGCGGGTGCTGATCGCCCGCGCGCTGGCCGGCGAGCCGGACCTGTTCTTCCTCGACGAGCCGACCGCCGGCGTCGACCTCCCGAACCAGCACGCGCTCGCCGAGGCCCTGGCCGCACTGTCCCGCTCGGGCAGCACGATCGTCCTGGTGACCCACGAGCTCGGCCCGCTCGCCCCGCTGGTCGACCGCACCGTGGTGCTCCGCGACGGCCGGCTCGTGTACGACGGCCCGCCGCTCGCCGTCGACGACGCCCACGGCCACCACCACCCGCCGCACGGTCGGCACGACCACCATCCCGGGGTGGTCGCTCCCCTGGACCGCACGCCCGACCCGCACACCGAGGACGTGACCTGGTGATCGAGCTCCTCGGCTACCCCTTCATGCAGCGGGCACTGCTGGCCGCGTTCGTGACCGGCCTCGCCGCACCCGTCATCGGCACCTACCTCGTCCAGCGCCGGCTGGCCCTGCTCGGCGACGGGCTCGGCCACGTGGCCGTCACCGGTGTGGCCCTCGGCCTGCTCACCGGCATCGCGCCGACCTGGACCGCCGTCGTCGTCGCGATCCTGGGCGCGGTCGCGATCGAGGTGATCCGCGAGCGCGGTCACACCAGCGGCGACCTCGCCCTGGCCCTGCTGTTCTACGGCGGGCTCGCGGGCGGGGTGATGATCACCGGGCTGGCCGGGAACACCGCCGCCACCCTGCAGAGCTACCTGTTCGGCTCCATCACCTCGATCTCGCTGACCGACATCTGGTTCACCCTCGGCCTGGCCCTGGTCATCCTGCTGCTCGGCCTCGGCCTGCTCCCCCAGCTGTTCACCGTCGCCCAGGACCAGGACTTCGCCCGGGTCGCCGGGCTCAACGTCCGGGCGTACAACCTGCTCGTCGCCGTGCTGGCCGCGGTGACGGTCACGATCGCGATGCGCACGGTCGGGCTGCTGCTGGTCTCGGCGCTGATGATCGTGCCGGTGGCCGCGTCCCAGCAGCTGGCGCGCTCGTTCCGCGCGACGATCGTCGGCGCGGTGGTGGTCGGTGCCGGGTCGGGAGTCGGCGGCCTGCTGGTGTCGGCGTACCTCTCGGTGAACCGGGACCTCACCGTGGCCCCGGGCGCGACGATCGTGCTGCTGGCGCTCGCGTGCTTCGTCGCGACCTGGCCGGTCGGCATGGTCTACCGGCGGCGCGCGCGGATGCGGACGCCGTTCCCCGCCGGCGAGCCGGAGGCCCACGAGGTCTGCGGCGAGCACGACCACCAGCACGGCCCGGACTGCGGTCACGTGGCCGTTCCGCACGGCGACCACGTCGACTACGTCCACGACGGTCACCGGCACGCGGTCCACGGGAGGCACTATGACGAGCACTGAGGCGACCGGCCCCCTGCGGCCCACGCGGCAGCGGATCGCGGTCGTCGAGGCGATGGCGTCCTTCGCGGACTTCCGCTCGGCGCAGGAGATCCACGAGCTGCTGGGCACCCGCGGGGAGCACGTCGGCCTCGCGACCGTCTACCGCACCCTGCAGCGGCTGGCCGACGCCGGTGAGGTCGACATGCTGCGCAGCGAGGACGGGGAGGCCGTCTACCGCCGCTGCTCCGGCACGCACCACCACCACCTGGTGTGCCGCTCCTGTGGCCGGACCGTCGAGGTCGAGGGGCCGGCGGTCGAGCGGTGGACCCGGACCATGGCCTCCGAGCACGGCTTCGGCGAGGTGAGCCACACCCTGGAGATCTTCGGGACCTGCCCGAGCTGCGCCTAGGTCTGCCGCCCTCAGACCCGGTTCGGCAGCGCGCCGCCGTACCTCCGGTCGCGCCGGGCGTACTCCTCGATCGCCGCCCACAGGTGCCGACGGTCGACGTCGGGCCAGAGCACGTCGGAGTAGACGAACTCGCTGTACGCCGCCTGCCAGAGCATGAAGTTCGACAGTCGCTGCTCCCCCGAGGTGCGCCACACCAGGTCGGCGTCGGACTGCTCGGGCACGTAGAGGTGGCGCGCGAAGACCTTCTCGTCGATCTTCTCGGGGTTCAGCCGCCCCGCGGCGACCTCGCGCGCGATGCTGCGCGCGGTGTCGGCGAGCTCGGCGCGGCCGCCGTAGTTGACGCACATCGTGAGGGTGCAGACGTCGTTGTCGCGGGTGAGCTCCTCCGCGACCTGGAGCTCCTTGACCACCGACTTCCACAGCCGCGGCGCCCGCCCGGCCCAGCGGACCCGGACGCCGAGCTCGTGCATCTCGTCGCGCCGGCGCCGGATGACGTCGCGGTTGAAGCCCATCAGGAAGCGGACCTCGTCGGGCGAGCGGCTCCAGTTCTCGGTAGAGAAGGCGTACGCCGAGACGGCCCTCACGCCGATCTCGATGGCACCCTCGACCACGTCGAAGAGCGAGCTCTCCCCCTGCTCGTGGCCCTTGGTTCGCGGCAGTCCCCGCTCCTTGGCCCACCGGCCGTTGCCGTCCATGACGATGGCGACGTGCCGCGGCACCAACTCGGCCGGGATCGCGGGGGGCGTGGCGCCCGACGGGTGCGGAGTGGGGGGACGGACGCGACGCTTCACGGGACGAGCCTAGTGCCGTCCTCGCGGCGTCGGGACCGGCCTCAGGAGGTGACCTCGGCGAGGTCCAGCGGCAGCTTCACGCGGAACTCGCTGCCGCGCCCCACCTCGCTGTCGACCTCGATCACGCCGCCGTGACCGTCCACGATCGTCTTGCTGATCGACAGGCCGAGTCCGACGCCCGGGATGGCGCGCAGCGTGGCCTCGCGGGTCCGGAAGAACCGCGCGAAGAGCCGGTCCTGGTCCTCGAGGTCGATCCCGATGCCCGTGTCGCTGACCCGGAGTACGGCGCGCCCGTGCTCGATGCTCGCCCGCACCGTCGCCCTGCCTCCGGAGGGCGTGTACTTGATCGCGTTGGAGACCAGGTTGTCGACCACCTGGGCCAGCCGCTGGCCGTCGCCGGTGAGTGCGATCGACTCCGCGATCTCCGCCACCAGCTCGACCTCGTTCGCCTCGGCATGAGGGCGGGCGGCGGCGACGCTCTCCCGTGCGATCGTGGCCAGGTCCGCGGACTGCTCCCGCAACGACGGTGGGCGCCCGCTGTGCTGCACCTCGTCGAGCAGGTCGCCCACCAGCCGCTCGAGACGCCGGGCGTTGCGGGCCACCACCTCCAGCTGCCGTCGCAGCATCGGCTCGAGGTCCTCCTCGTCGAGCGCGATGGCGACGTACCCCACGATCGAGGTGAGCGGCGTCCGCAGCTCGTGCGAGACCAGGGCGATGAACTCGTCCTTGACCTGCAGGGCACGCATCAGGTCCGTGACGTCGGTGTACGACACCGCCGCGCCCATCAGGTCGCCGTCCGGGTCCTCCACCCGCCGGGCCGAGATGGACATCGCGCGGCGCGTCTTCTGCTCGGCCCCGATCCAGACCCGCACGTCGTCGAACTCCTCGCCCTGTTGGGCGCGGACCGTCGGCACCCGCTCGATCGGGACCTGCTGCTTCCCCGACTCGTCGAAGACCTGCGCCCGGGAGACGTCACCGCCCGGGTAGGCGAGCTCGGAGAGCTCCGCCAGCCGCTGGTTCATCAGCGTCGGCCGGCCGTCGCGGTCGAGCAGGGCGAGACCGACGTCCACGGCCTCGAAGATCGCGTGCGCCGAGCGCCGGTTCCGCTCGATGATCGCGAGCGCGGCCTCGAGCTCCCGCTCCCGGGTCTCCGCCCGTTCCTGTGCCCGGCGCGCGGCCGTCAGCCCCGCGGCGATCGCCACCCCTCCGATCCCCGCCACGACCGGCAGGACCAGCAGCCGCTCGAGGGTCGCCGCATCGGCGCCGTGCGCGGCGAGGCCCGGCAGGGTGATGCACGCCAGGACCGCCACGACCGCGATGGCGGCCCCGCGCAGCCCGAGGTCGATGCCGAGCCACAGGACCGGCAGCAGCAGCAACGGGGACGAGCCCCCGAGGTCGGAGCCGGCCGCGAACATGCCGAGCACGGCGATGTGCACCACCGCCATGGCGCGGGAGACCAGCGGGACCCGCTCCCGGGAGACGGCGAGGACGACGACGCCGCCGACCACCGAGACCAGCAGTCCCGCCGACGGCCAGGAGATCAGGGCGGGCAGCCGACCGCCCGCGGCACGCAGCAGCATCAGGCCGACCAGGGCGAGGGTGAAGCCGAGCTGGAGGACCCGTGGATCGGGCTCGCCGTCGTTCCAGAACAGGTGGGCGACCACCCATCGGAGTCGCCGAGCACCGACGCGCATGACGGACCTCCTCTCCTCGCGAACCCATCGGCAGGAGAGGGACCGACCTGAGCGCGGTGCTCAGCGCTCGACGTACTCCAGCGAGCGCAGGCTCCGCTCCAGGTGCCAGGCGAGGTACGCCGCCACCACGCCGCTGGCCTCCTTCAGGTGCCGGGCCTCGGCCAGCTCGACCGTCGGCCAGTCGCCGGCGAGCAGCGCCCCCATCAGGTGCAGCGTCTCGGGCGCGGGGCTCGCCGATCCGGGCACCCGGCAGGTGGTGCACAGCACCCCGCCCATCGAGTGGTTGAACCAGCGGTGCTCGCCCTCGAGGCCGCACCGGGCGCAGTGGTGGAACGACGGCGCGTAGCCCGCGACGGCGAGCGAGCGGAGCAGGTAGGAGTCGAGCACCTGGCTGGGTCCGCGCTCCCCCGAGGCCAGCACCCGCAGTCCGCCGACGAGGAGCAGGAACTGCTGCAGCGCCGGTTCCTTCTCCTCCGAGACCAGCCGCTCCGCCGTCTCGAGCATCACCGTGCCGGCCGTGTAGCGGTCGTAGTCGAGCCCGAGCCCGGCGTGGAAGAGGGTCAGCGTCTCCGCCTGCGTCACCGTGTCCAGGTTGCGGCCCTCCGCGAGCTGGAGGTCGACGTGGGTGAACGGCTCGAGGCGCGAGCCGAACCGGGACGTGGTGCGGCGTACTCCCTTGGCGACGGCGCGGACCCGACCACGGTGGCGGGTCAGCAGGGTGATGATGCGGTCGGCCTCCCCCAGCTTGTGGGTGCGCAGCACGATCGCCTCGTCGCGATAGAGAGGCACCTCCCTATTCTGCGTCGCTCAGCCCGTGCCGCCGCGGCGACGCCCCGTGAAACGGCCGAGTCGGCAGTAGTTGCGCGTCGAGTCGGCAGTAACTACTGCCGACTCGAGGCGCAACTACTGCCGACTCGGCGCGGGGTCAGGCGCGGCGGTTGACGGCGCTGATGACGGCCTTCAGGGAGGCGGTCACGATGTTCGCGTCGACGCCGACACCCCACAGGATCTCGTCACCGACGGCGCACTCGACGTACGCCGCCGCGAGGGCGTCGCCGCCGGAGGACAGGGCGTGCTCGGCATAGTCGAGCACCCGCACGTCGAACTCGTTGGGCAGCTCGTTGATCGCGTTGACGAACGCCGCGATCGGCCCGTTGCCGGTGCCCTCGAGGGTGCGGATCTCGCCGTCCACGTAGACGTTGACGGTGAGCGCGTCCTTCTCCCCCGCGGCCGACGACGTGTGCACGGAGTTGAGCTTCAGCGGCACCTCGCGGTCCAGGTACTCGCCCCGGAAGATCCCCCAGATGTCCTCCGGCGTGACCTCGCCGCCCTCGGCGTCGGTGTGCTGCTGGATGACCCGGCTGAACTCGATCTGGGCCCGGCGCGGCAGGTCGAGGTTGTGCTCGGCCTTCAGCACGTAGGCGACCCCGCCCTTGCCGGACTGGCTGTTGACCCGGATCACGGCCTCGTAGGTGCGGCCGACGTCCTTCGGGTCGATGGGGAGGTACGGCGCCTCCCAGGCGATCTCGCCGACGGGGATGCCCTGCTCGGCGGCGCGGACCTCGAGGTCCTCCAGGCCCTTCTTGATCGCGTCCTGATGGGAGCCGGAGAACGCCGTGTAGACCAGGTCGCCCGCGTAGGGGTGGCGCGGGTGGACCGGCAGCTGCGTGCAGTACTCGACGGTACGACGGATCTCGTCGATGTCGCCGAAGTCGATCATCGGGTCGATGCCCTGGCTGAACAGGTTCATGCCGAGGGTCACCAGGCACACGTTGCCGGTGCGCTCGCCGTGGCCGAACAGGCAGCCCTCGACGCGGTCGGCCCCGGCCATCATCGCGAGCTCGGTCGCGGCGACCGCCGTACCCCGGTCGTTGTGGGGGTGCAGCGAGATGACGGTGTTCTCGCGCCGGGTCAGTTGCCGGGAGAACCACTCGATCTGGTCGGCGTACACGTTGGGGGTGGCGGACTCGACGGTCGCCGGCAGGTTGAGGATGATCTCGCGGCCGTCCTCCGGCTGCCAGACGTCGGAGACGGCCTCGCAGACCTCGAGCGAGAAGGGCAGCTCGGTCGAGGTGAAGATCTCGGGGCTGTACTCGTAGCCGATCACGGTGGTGTCGAGATAGTTCTCGACGTTCTTCATGACCAGCTCGGTGCCGCGGACGGCGATGTCCTTGATCTCGTCCTTGCTCGCGCGGAACACGACGCGACGGAACAGCGGGGCGACGGCGTTGTAGAGGTGGATGTTCGCCCGGGGTACGCCGACCAGCGACTGCACGCTGCGCTCGATCAGGTCCTCGCGGGCCTGGGTCAGCACGGAGATGGTGACGTCGTCGGGGATGTGGTCACCCTCGATCAGCTGGCGCACGAAGGAGAAGTCGGTCTCCGAGGCAGACGGGAAGCCGACCTCGATCTCCTTGTAGCCCATCTTCACGAGCAGCTCGAACATCTTCATCTTGCGCGCGGGGCTCATCGGGTCGATCAGCGCCTGGTTGCCGTCGCGGAGGTCGGTGGAGAGCCACCGCGGCGCCTCGGTGATCGTCTTCGACGGCCAGGTGCGGTCGGGCAGGTCGATCGGGGGGAACGGGCGGTAGCGCTCGTGCGGCATGCCGCCGGTCTTCTGCGCGGGGATGGTCATGGGGTCCTCGGTTCGCTGGTTGCTGGGGCGCCGGTCGCGCAGCACTCACCCGCAGCGAGGAGGCCGGCGGTCAGGCCTCGCTGCGGCAGCGAAGGAGGAGCAGTCGCGTCATGACCACGCCAGGGTAGCGCACCCCCTGGCCAGGCGACCCGGAGCCCCGGGAAACGAGCAGGTCAGAGCGGTCTCAGCCAAAATCATCCCTAAGGGTGAGGCTTCTCGGACGGGTCCGGAAGCCGCGCCACATTAGGTTCATGGCCATGACGTCGACCACCGATCGGCGCGCCGCGCCGACCCCGGTGCGACTCGGCGTGCTGGACGAGCCCGAGCTCGTCGCCACCGGCCTGGCCGGCATGCTGGGACCCCATCGCGACCGTGTGGAGCTGGCCGTCCTGGACGGCTCCACGACCTCCACCGACGATCTCGACGTCGTGCTCTGCGACCCGCTCATGCGCGAGCGGACCGCCCGCGACCACGTCGAGCAGGTCTCGGGCCTGGGCACGGCGCGGGTGCTCGTCTACACCTGGAACACCCGGGCCTCGGGTCTCAGCGAGGTGATGGAGGCCGGCGCCCTCGGCATCGTGCCGAAGTCGTCGACGACGCGTGAGCTGCTTGCGGCCGTCGAGGCCGCCCACCGGGGCGAGAAGGTCGACGGCGTGCCCCGCGACATGATCGACCTGTTCCCGCTGCTGAGCCAGCGCGAGTCCGACGTCCTCCATCTCATCTGCCGCGGCATGAGCAACCTCGAGATCGCCGCGGAGCTGTACGTCAGCGTCAACTCGGTGAAGACCTACATCCGGCAGATCTACTCCAAGACGGGCGTCTCGCGGCGCACCCAGGCCGTCGCCTGGGCGCACCGCCAGGGCTTCTCCCACTGACCCACCCCGACGGGCGGCGTGCCGGTCGGCGGGTCGGGTACCCGGTCGGTATGAAGCTCTCCAACCGTGCCCTGGCCTTCTGGGCCATCGCCGTGTTCATCGTCATCGGCCTGGTGCTGATCCTGATCGGAGTGCTCGAGGGCGACGACACCGACAACGTCAACCAGCAGCCCGCCGACAGCCTGGCCTCGGTCCGATGAGCCGCAACACCCGCCTGCTGCACGCCACGCCCGACGACGTGTGGGCGGTCCTGGCCGACGGCTGGCTCTACCCGCTCTGGGTGGTCGGCGCCTCCCGGATTCGCGAGGTCGACGACCACTGGCCCGAGGTCGGTGCGCAGTTGCACCACTCCGTGGGCACCTGGCCGATGCTGATCGACGACACCACGGAGGTCCTCGAGTGCGTCCCCGGCTCGCTGCTCCGGCTGCGTGCCCGCGCCTGGCCGGGCGGGTCGGCCGAGGTGACGATCCGTCTGGAGCCGGCGGGCACCGAGACCGAGGTCGTCATCGAGGAGGACGCGGTCGCCGGCCCGGCACGGCTGGTGCCGAAGCCGCTGCGCGACGTCCCCCTCGGCTGGCGCAACGTCGAGACGCTGCGTCGCCTCGCCTACCTGGCGGAGCGGCGCCGGTGAGCGCCGCCACGATCGAGTTCGGGACCCTGCGGATCAGGTACGACGACCGCGTCCTGCGACCCCGTCCGTGGACCGCTGCCCAGTCGGACTGGGGCGCCGAGCTGCTACGCAGCGCCCCGGAGGGGCCGGTGCTCGAGCTCTGCTGCGGCGCGGGTCAGATCGGGCTGCTCGCGATCGCGCAGGAGCCCCGTCGCCTGGTCTGCGTCGACCTGAACCCCGCCGCCTGCGAGCTCACCCGTCACAACGCGGCCGCCGCCGGCGTCGCGGAGCTCGTCGAGGTCCGCGAGGGCGCCATCGGCGACGTGCTCCGCCCCCAGGAGCGGTTCGCGCTGGTGATCGCCGACCCGCCGTGGGTACGCCGCGCGGAGACCGGCACCTTCCCGGAAGATCCTCTGCTCGCCATCGACGGCGGGGACGACGGCCTGGAGGTCGCCTGGCACTGCGTCGCCGCCGCGTCGGAGCACCTCGTCGACGGCGGGTCCGCCCTCCTCCAGCTCGGCACCGCGACCCAGGCGCGGCAGGTCGGCGACGGGCTCGCGTCGTACGACCTCCGGCTCGCCGAGGTCCGCGAGCACGACGGCGGGGTCGTGGCCCGGCTCAGGCGGGCCTGAGCTTCGGCGGCAGCACCTGGTGCGTGCCGTCGCACCAGGGCTTGCTCGCCGACTTCCCGCACCGGCACACGGCCGAGACCGGTCGGGTCGTGCGGTGCGCGACCCCGTCGGCGTCCTGCACGACGTGGTCGCCGCGCAGCAGCATCGGCCCGCCCGGGCAGAGGATCACGTCCGGGTGCTCGTAGCTCTCGGCCTCGCTCATGCCGCTCCCCACTCCGCGAGCTGGCGGTGGGCGAAGCGGTCCTCCAGGTCGAGGCACGAGAAGGCCCCGAGGAAGACGTCGTCGGCCAACGCCGGCTCCACCTCGACGAGCGCCCCGCAGATCGTCCGGGCCGCGAGCTGCTCGTGGACCGCGTCCGCCTCGACGTGCTCCGTGTAGTACTCGACCATCGCCGGCGCCAGGCCGAGGCGCTCCAGTCCCTGGGCCATCCGCCGCGACGGCATCGAGCTGGTCATCTCGAAGGCGGCCAGGTGTCCGAGGGCCGCGCCCCGCAGGCGGCGGTGCAGGCCGAACAGGGACATCGTGTTGTTCTGCTCGAGGACCTCCAGCGGCGCGTCGTCGATGTAGGCGCCGTAGTCCGCGCGCAGGCCGAGCGCGTCCATGCCGAGCGCCCACAGGTGGCTGTGCAACCGGTTGGGATCGCCACCGCCGTACTCGTCGTACTGCAGCTCCATCAGCGCGGCCTTCGGCCCGGTCGGGAGCCGCGGGATCACCCACGAGGTCGGGTCGGCCTCCTTGAGGTGGTAGATCGAGCGGACCCGGAACAGGTCGAGCACCTGGTCCTCGGTCGCCGTGGTGTGGACGTGCCGCGCGAGCGAGGGGCCGTCGTGGTCGGCGACGTAGGCGAACAGCGCCTCGGCGAGGTCGCCCTCCCAGGCGTGCGGGACGTAGCGCTGCCGCAGCCGGTCCTCGAGATCGGTCTCGAGGTCCCGGCGCACGCCCAACAGGCCGGGGTGCCACTCCAGCGCGTCGTCGACGCCGTCGAACCCCCGGTAGTGCAGCTCGTAGAGCGTCCAGAGCGCGATCGCGGCGTCCTCCGGCGACTCGGGCGAGGGCGTCTCCAACCGCTCGGGCGCCGCCGCGAGCGCGTCGAGCACGGCCGCGCTCAGCGGGCCGCGGGCCTTCGGCGTCAGCACCCGCGCTCCTCGCCGGACTCGAGCTCGTGCCAATGGCCGCGGCAGTCCTCGAAGCCGGGGATCGCGCCGCTCGCCTGCGGGGACGCGGTCGTCGTCGTACTCATGTCGTGGGGGGTACCCGCGTCCCTCGACGCACACGCGAACCGAAGGGGTGAGCCACGCGCCCTGCATCATCCCGCGACGACGGGGGAACCGAGCGGGCATGAGTGAGACCAGGCAGGACCGGGAGCTGGACACCGACCGCGATCCCGACGAGGGCAAGGTGGACTCCCTCACCGACCTCGACAAGCGGTCCTGGTCGTACGTCGTCCGCAAGACCGTCCGCGAGTTCAGCGACGACGAGTGCACCGACCTGGCCGCCGCGCTGACCTACTACGCCGTGCTCGCCCTGTTCCCCGCCGCGATCGCGCTGACGTCGCTGCTCGGCCTGGTGGGCCAGGGCACGAGGGCCGTCGACGAGGTGCTGAGCATCCTCGACGACCTCGGCGCGGGCGGCGTCGTCGACAGCATCGGTCCTACGCTGCGCGAGCTCAGCTCCTCGCAGGGCGCCGGCCTCGCCCTGGTCCTCGGTCTCGCGGGCGCCCTCTGGTCGGCGAGCGGGTACGTCGGGGCCTTCGGCCGCGCGATGAACCGCATCTACGAGATCGACGAGGGCCGCCCGATCTGGAAGCTCCGGCCGGTGATGCTGCTGCTCACCGTCATCCTGGTGCTGTTCGCCGCCGCGGTGCTGCTCGCCCTGATCCTCACCGGACCGGTGGCGCAGTCCGTCGGCGACGCGATCGGGCTCGGCTCCACCGTCGTCCTCGTCTGGCAGATTGTGAAGTGGCCGGTGCTGCTCGGGGTCGTGGTGCTCATGGTCGCGCTGCTCTACTACGCCACGCCTAACGTCAAGCAGCCGAAGTTCCGCTGGATCAGCCTGGGCGCGGCCCTGGCGATCGTGACCTGGATCCTGCTCTCGGCTGCCTTCGGCTTCTACGTCGCCAACTTCTCCTCCTACGACAAGACGTACGGCGCGCTGGGCGGCGTGATCGCCTTCCTGCTCTGGCTGTGGATCACCAACCTGGCCCTGCTCTTCGGGGCCGAGCTCGACGCCGAGCTGGAGCGCGGGCGCGAGCTGCAGTCCGGTATCGCGGCGGAGGAGACGATCCAGCTGCCGCCCCGCGACACCCGCAAGATCGACAAGGCCCGCGAGAAGGAGGCCGAGGACATCCGCCGCGGCCGTGCCATCCGGCGACACCACGACTCGACCACCGACGACTCCACCGCCCACGACGGAGGAACCGCATGACGCTCGTCTCGCTCTGGCAGGACCGTCACCCCCGCACCCCCGAGGAGGTGGGCGACCTCCCGGGCGAGGCGGACACCGTCGTGGTCGGGGGCGGCATCACCGGACTGACCACCGCGCTGCTGCTCGCCCGCAGCGGACAGTCGGTCGTCCTCCTCGAGGCCGACCACGTCGGGGTGGGCACCACCGGGCGGAGCACCGCCAAGGTCAGCCTGCTGCAGGGCACGCAGTACTCCCGCATCTCGCGTCGTCATCCGGACTCCGTCCTGAGGCAGTACGCCGAGGCGAACCGCGAGGCGCAGGCCTGGGTCGTACGCTTCTGCGACGAGCACGAGGTCGACTACCAGCGGCGGCCGGCGTACACCTACGCCAACGGCGCGTCCGGCGAGCAGTCGATCCGCGCCGAGCTCGAGGCGACCCGGACCGCGGGGCTCGACGTGGCCTGGCAGGACGAGGTGCCGCTGCCCTACCCGACCCGCGGGGCGATCCGGCTCGACGACCAGGTCCAGCTCGACCCGTGCGCGCTCCTCGACGCACTCTCGCTCCAGGCCGCGGCGCACGGCGTCCGGATCGTCGAGGGGGCGCGGGTGACGGGCGTCAGCGGCCACGAGCCCGTGCGCGTCCTCACCGACGCCGGCGAGGTCGCCGCCACCCGGGTCGTGGTGGCCACGAACATGCCGGTGCTCGACCGCGGTGGCTTCTTCGCGCGGATGTCGCCGTCGCGCTCCTACGGCCTCGCCTTCCGTACGCCGACCGCTCTCGTCGACGGCATGTACCTCTCCGCCGACTCCCCCTCCCGCTCGTTGCGGGACGCCCCCGACGGCGACGACACGCTGCTGCTCGTCGGCGGCAACGGCCACAAGGTCGGCGCGTCGGGCTCCGAGCAGGGCCGGGTCGACGAGCTGCGCGAGTGGACCGCCCGCTGGTTCCCCGACGCCGTGGAGACCCACGCCTGGTCCGCGCAGGACTACGTGCCGCACCACGCGCTCCCCTTCGCCGGGCCGATCCTCCCCGGGCGCGACGAGGTCCTCGTCGCGGGCGGCTACTCCAAGTGGGGAATGACCAACGGCGTCGCCGCCGCCCTGGCCATCAGCGGCCAGGTGCTGGGCGGCCACCTGGAGTGGGCGCAGGCCTTCCAGCCGTGGACCGGCAGCGAGCTGCGCGGCCTGCTCGACGCGGCCCGGATCAACGGCGAGGTCGGGCTGGAGATGGCGGGGGGCTGGCTGCGCCCGGCGCTGCACCCCGGCGTGGGACCGGCGCCCGGTGAGGGGGACGGCACCGTCCGGTACGACGCCCTCCGCACCCCGACAGCGACCTCGCGGGTCGACGGCGTCGAGCGACGGGTCTCGGGCGTGTGCTCCCACCTCGGCGGCATCGTGCGCTGGAACGACGCCGAACGGAGCTGGGACTGCCCGCTGCACGGCTCGCGGTTCGGTCCCGACGGCCGGGTCCTCGAAGGCCCCGCCGTCTGTGGTCTCTCCCAGCGCTGAGAGGCTGGGAGAGGAAAGTCCGCCCCCGTCAGGGCCTGCGTAAGTCCAGTGGCGGGGGCGGACCGCTTTCCTGAGAACTCAGGTGCCCGCACTGCCTGCGCACAAACTTACATCCGATGAGATTCACCCGCACGGGTGAGGAGACTCGTCCCTCAGGTCGCGATGAACAGGATCTCGTCGCGGCCGTAGGTCATGCCGGGGTGCTCCGCGGCGAGGTGCTTCTGGGTCAGCGTGACGAGCTCGTCCTCGTCCTTGCCGACGACGGTGGTCCCGCAGGGACAGGTCAGCCTGGTCTTCACGGCGGCAGACTACGCCGTCGTGCCGAGGCCGTGGGCGAGTTCGGCCCAGACCACCTTGCCGTCCGCCGTCTGCTCCAGCCCCCACGAGGCCGACATGGCCGAGACCAGCAGCAGGCCGCGGCCGCCCTCCCGGGTCGCGCTGGTGGGCTGCGGCTCGGGGGTTCCGGCCCCGCCGTCGTGCACCTCGATCCGGACCGTGCTCGGGTTGTGGTAGACCCGCACCTGGTACGACGACTGCGCGTGGTTGAGCGCGTTGGCGGCCAGCTCGCTCACGACCAGGATCGCCTCGTCCTCCAGGTGGGACAGGTTCCAGTCGGCGAGGGTGCGACGCACCAGCGAGCGCGCCTGCCGCACGCTGCCGAGCTCCTGCGGGAGGTCCGCGACCGCCATCGTCCGCGCCGGGCGCACGACCGCGACGAGGAGGTCGACCAGGTAGTCGAGGTCTTCGTTCTTCAGGACGTAGCCGGCGGCCTGCTCCTCGAACCACGAGCGGTCGTCGGGATCGGCGCCCGAAAACACCACGACCTTGGTGCCCGGGGCGGCCTCGCGCACCCGGGTCAGCACGTCGCGGCCGGCCAGGTCGGGCAGGCCCAGGTCGAGCACGACGATGTCGGGTTGCAGGGCGGTCACCAGGTCGACCGCCTCGGCGCCCGTCGACGCCTCACCGCTGACCTCGAACCCGCCGCGGAAGCGCAGCGCCGTGCGCACCAGCCGGCGGACGTCGACAGCGTCGTCGACCAGCAGCACCCGGATCGGGACCCCGACCTCGCCGTCCGTCACCGGGGTGCTCACGCCGGACCCGGGACCGCGGGCAGGGTCAGGACGAAGGCGCGCTCCGCGGCGTCGTACGACGCGTCGCCGCCCTGGGCGCGGGCGAGCTCGCGCACGATGTACAGCCCGAGCCCGGTGCCGCCCCGGCTGCCCGTGGCGAACCGGTCGAACAGGCGCGGCTGCATCTCGGCCGCGACGCCCTCGCCGCCGTCGCGCACGACGAGGTCGACCACGGCACCGCGCGCGCGGGTGTGCACGTGCACCGGCGAACGACCGTGCCGCAGCGCGTTCGTCAGCAGGTTGTCCATGGCCTGCGTCAACCTTCCGGGGTCGGCGAAGATCCTGGCGTCCTCGTCCCCGTCGAGGACCACCACCGCCTGAGGATGCGCCTTCTGCAGCGTCGCCGCAAGCACCGACAGGTGCTGACGGACGTCGATGGTCTGCGGCCGGAGGTCCAGGGAGCGCGCCTGCAGGCGCGAGGTCGTCAACAGGTCGGACAGGAGCCGGTTCAGCTGCACCGCGCTGGTGGACATGCTGAGCAGGAACTCGTCGCGCTCGTCCTCGTCGAGCTCCGACCAGTGCCGCTGGAGGGTCTCGGCCGACATCGCCAGCACCCCGACGGGACCGCGCAGCTCGTGCGCGGTGACGGCCAGGAACTGCGCCTGCTCGTCGGCCGCCCGCTGCAACTGGAGGTTCGCCGACTCCAGCGCCTCGGCCGCCCGGAGCCGCTCCGTGACGTCACGGGTCACCTTCGCGAAGCCGACGTGGCGTCCGTTCGCGTCGCGCACCGTGGTGATGGTGACGTGCGCCCAGAAGCGGCTGCCGTCCTTCCGGATCCGCCAGCCCTCCTCCTCGTAGTGGTTGTCGCGCAGCGCCAGCTGGAGCTCGTGCTCGGGGTGCCGCGACGCCTGGACCTCCGGCGGGTAGAAGACCCGGAAGTGCCGCCCCACGATCTCCTCGGCCCGGTAGCCCTTGCTCCGCTGCGCCCCGGCGTTCCAGCTGGCGATGTGGCCGTCGGGGTCGAGCATGAAGATCGCGTAGTCCTGCACCGCGTCGACCAGCAGCCGGAACCGCTGCTCGCTCTGCCGCAGCTGCTGCTCGGCCCCCCGCTGGCTGCTGACGTCCTGGGCCTGCAGGAACAGGTAGAGCGGGGCCCGCTCGGCGTCGCGGACCGGGGTCACGGTCGCGAGCAGGTGCACGCCGGGCCGGTCGGTCACCGGGTGCTCGACCTGGACCGCGTCCTCGCCCCCGTCCACGATCCGCTCCAGCGCGGAGACCAGCGCGTTCGCGTGCACGTCCATCAGCTCGGCGTACTCGCGACCGACCAGGGCCTCGATGGGACGGCCGGTCAGCCGGGCCAAGCTGCGGTTGGCGCGGACGACCCGGCCGGCGAGGGTCAGCGTCGCCATGCCGATGGCCGCGTCCTCGAAGACCTCGCGGAACCGTTCGAGGTGGGCGTCGAGGACCGGATCGCCCGCTCCGGGCGTCGCGGCGTCCGGCGAGGGCACGTGCCCCGCGAGGATCGAGAGCAGGTCGTCGACCATGGTGGCGAGCGAGCCCGACTTCTTCAGGTACGCCGCCGCCCCGAGCTCGCGCGCCCGCTCCGCCAGCCCCTGCTCGTCGAAGCCGCTGTACATGACGACGACGGTCTCGGGCGACGCCCTCCGCACGTCCGGCAGGGCCTGGAGGCCGTCGACGACCGGCATCGAGACGTCCATCAGCAGCAGTGCCGGCCGGTGGCGGGCGACGAGCTCGACGGCCTCAGCACCGTTCGCCCCCTCGTCGAGCACCTCGAGGCGACCTCCGATGCCGAGCCGCCGACGCAGCAGGCGGCGGACCTCGGGCGCGTCATCGACGATGACGATGGTGGGCGCCGCGCTCATGGCCGATGAACGTACCGGACGACGCCGGCCGCGAACGCCCGGTCCATGTCGTCGGGTCCGCCTGCCCCGAACTCTCACCCATCTGGGTGAAGATCTGATAAGTCGAGTTTCAACTTGTCGGGGTTCGGGGCAGGAACCTCTCATGACCTCTGGAGCGCTCCACCGCGAGACGCCGGACGACGTCCGGCGCGAGAAGACCGCTTCCCTGCTGGCCGAAGCGGCAACCTGTCCCCCCGAGCAGCGCAACCACCTCCTCGACGAGGTCGTGGTGCTCAACCTGCAGGTGGCGCACGCCGTCGCTCGACGGTTCCGCAACCGGGGCGTCGCGCTGGAGGATCTCGAGCAGGTGGCGGCGTGCGCGCTGGTGCGTGCCGCCCGCAAGTTCGACGTCACCCAGGAGCGCGACTTCCTCAGCTACGCCGTCCCGACCATGTCGGGTGAGCTGAAGCGCTACTTCCGCGACCACGGCTGGACCGTCCGTCCCCCGCGCCGGATCCAGGAGATCCACGCGAAGGTCCACCACCTGCGCCGCACGGGCCGTCACGACGGCTCCCCCATGCCGGCCGCCGACATCGCCGCCGAGCTCGACGTGCCCGTCTCCGACGTGCTGGAGGCGCTCGAGGCCCGCGGCTGCTTCCAGCCCGCCTCCCTCGACCACCCCGTCCGCGAGCAGGGCGACGTCACCGTCGGTGACCTGCTCACCCTCGACGACGAGGCCGACCGCGAGGCCCTCGAGGCCCGGGTGATGCTGCAGCCGGTGATGCGTCAGCTCTCCGAGCGCGACCGCCGGATCCTGCACCTGCGCTTCGCCGAGGACTGCACCCAGCAGCAGATCGGCGAGGAGTTGGGTGTGACCCAGATGCAGGTCTCGCGGCTGCTGAACCGGATCCTCGGCCAGATGCGCGAGGACCTCACCACCGAGCAGCCCGAGGCGGCCAGTGGGCCGGACCGCACCGCCCACCGCGACCGGGCCGACGCCCGCCGCTGAGAAGGACCGGGCGCTAGCGTCGGGTCCATGGCCCGGCTGCTGATCGTCCACCACTCCCCCACCGGGTCGGCTGGCTCCCTGGCCGACTCGGTGGTGGAGGGCGCCCACGACGATGCCCTCGAGGGGGTGGAGGTCGTGGTCCGCGCCGCCCTCGAGGCCACTCCCGCCGACGTCCTCGCGGCGGACGGGTATCTGCTCGGGACGACGGCCAACTTCGGCTACATGAGCGGCGCGCTCAAGCACTTCTTCGACACCGTCTTCCTGGAGGCCGGTGGCGCGCTCTCCGACGACGGCTCCGCCGCCGGCGGCGCTTCTGGTCCGCGCAAGCCGTTCGGCCTGTGGGTGCACGGGCGCTACGACACCACGGGCGCGGTGCGCTCGGTGCTCTCCATCGTCGGGGCCCTGGGCTGGCGACAGTCCGCCGAGATCCTCGAGGTGCTGGGCGAGGTCGGCCCCGAACAGCAGAAAGCCGCCTACGAGCTCGGAGGCACCGTGGCGGCTGTACTGATGGGCTAGGCCCGACGGGTCAGGCGACGACCGGATTCTCCGGCGGCGTGGTGCCGTCGACGGTCTCGCGGTACGGCAGGGCGCAGACCATGAGCACGCGCTGGGCGATCGTCCCGCTGGCCGCGACGAGCGAGAGTTCCGCGCCGTGCTGCTCGCAGGAGCGCATCGCCGCGACGAGGACGCTGACCGCGACACTCGGGAGGTAGTCGGCGTCGGTCAGGTCGATTGACAGGGACGACGTGTACTCCGCGGTCTGCTCGCGCAGTGCGTTGCGCAGGGCGATGACGGCGTACTCGTCGACGGACCCACTGACGGTCAGCAGACCTGGGCTAGGGGTTGCCGAGAACGGCCTCTCTTCCATGCTCCCGACCCTAGGCCGTTCCGGCCCGGGACGTACAGCCGGACACCTCACCCGCCGGGGTGAACTGTCGCTGTCGGCGTACTTCTTGGCCTTCTCTCAGCCGGAATGCGGGCGATCAGGCGGGGCGGGCGTCCTCCCGCGCGGTGGCGTACGGGAGGCGCACCAGCTCCAATACGTGTTGGGCGGGCGAGCCGGGCGGCGCGATCAGGAGGAGACCCGCGCCGTCGCCGCGGCGCGGGATCATCTCCTCGTAGAGGACCTGGACGCCCGCACTGCCGAGATGGGTCACTCCTTCGAGGTCCACAACCACGCCGACGGTGCCGCCGCGGGTGGCGTGCGAGAGCCGGCGCCGCAGCTCGTCCGCGCAGCGGTGGTCGAGCGCTCCGCGCAGCTCGACGACCGCGCCCTCCTGGTGCAGCTCCATCGGCTCGCTGGGAGCGGCTGCCGCGACCGCCGCCCCCTTGAACAGGTCGACGGGCGTGCTCGGGCGCTGCCGCAGCACCGCGCGGGTGCCGTGCTCGTCGTGGCTGACCCGCAGGTCGTCGGAGAACCCGCTGGCCATGGCCAGCCCCCGTCCCCGGCCGCCGGCCGGTCCCGGTCGTCGCCACGTTCCGCGGTCGGCCACCTCGATCTCCACGACGCCGCCGGGCAGCAGCTGGGCGGTCACCGAGACCACCGTCTCGTGCCGCGGCCGGTCGGGTTCGTAGGCGTGCTCGACCGAGTTGCTGACGAGCTCGCCGACCGCGTGCTGCAGCGCGAGCTCGTCGATCTGCCCGACGCCGAGCCCGACGAGCCAGTCGCCGAGGTTCTGCCGAACCGCTCGCAGCGTGTCGGGGAACGCGGGCACCGTCATCTCGAGCGGCTGGGGAAGGCTGACCCGGGCGGCCGCGAGCAGGGTGATGTCGTCGTCGTACCCCGCGGCCGCGGTGAGCTCCTCCACCGTGGTGCGCGTCAGGCGCTGCACGGGCTGCTCGGCCGGGCGGACACCTTCGACGGTGTCCGGCCGCACCGTCCGCGCGGCCACTCGGGCGAGATCCAGAGTGTTCTGGACGGGCGAGCGTCCGGGTCGCTCGACCAGGCCGTCGCTGTAGAGCAGCACGATGTCGTCGACCTCGAGGCGGTGCTCGACGAGGACGAAGGGCAGCCCCGAGCCCAGAGCGCCGGAACCGGTGACCGGGAGGTACGTCGCGTCTCCCGTAGCCGAGATCATCAACGGCGGTGGATGCCCAGCGGTGCAGTAGGTCAGCATGCCGGTAACGGGGTCGAGCAGCGCGGCGCAAACGGTCGCGGCACGCGCCTGGGGCACCCGTGCCGTACGAGCCTCCAGCAACTCCAGTGCGGACACCAGGTCGCCGCCGGCGCGAACCCGCTCCTCGAAGAGCGTCCGCAGCTCCCCCATCGCGACCGTGGCCCGGACACCGTGACCCACGACGTCCCCGACCACGAGCACGATGCGACCGTCGGGAAGGGCGATGGCGTCGAACCAGTCGCCACCGGCCCGGGCGCCGTCCTCGGCGAGCAGGTAGCGGGCTGCGAGCTGGACCCCAGGCGCGAGGGGCAGCCCCTCGGGCAGGAGGGCGTCGTGCAGGCTGACGAGGTTCTCCCGAGCGAGCTCGAGGCGGTGCTGGAGCTCCTGGGAGTGCCGCTCGGTGCGTGCGCGGGTGCGGACCTGGTCGGTCACGTCCACGGCCTGGCTGACCACGCCGCGCACCGAGCCGTCGACATCGTGGCGCGGCACCATCGAGAAGCTCAGCCAGGCCTCGGCACCATCGTCCTCGCCCTTGAGGTGCCAGATCCGGCCGTGGATGGGCTGGCCGGTGCGGAACGTGTGCTCGGTCCAATCCGCGATCTCCGCGGCAGCCCCGCGTAGCGCCACGGCGACCGCGACGCCGACACGGTCGCCGTACACCTGACGCGCGGCCTCGTTGAGGGCCGTGATGCGGAGGTCAGGTCCCTCGCAGACGGCCAGCAGCGACGGGGCCTGCTCGAAGGCGCCGAGCACCGAGTCCGGGTCCGTCCCCGCGCCGAGCAGGTCGTCGAGCTGAGCCTGGAGCTCGTCGTCCGCGCTCACGCGTCTCCCTTCATCGTGCGACATCCTGCCCGAGCCCTCGACCACCGCGGGTCGTAGGTGCCCCTCGGTCGTCATGAGGTATCCCCAGGACCGAGACCGGAAACGGGCCACCCCAACGGGTGGTTTCCCCCCGCGCGCGCTTGTCTGGACCAGTGCCCGGGTAGGGGCTTGTCAAGCGCAGTTTTTCGGCGCCCACCAGCACCCGCTGGAGCAGACCGGCGGGATCGCCCCCTCGGATGGGAGCTCCATGTCCACTCCGATCGCCCCCGACGATGCCGGGCCCGCCACCGCGACGGACCCTCGACACTCCGACGCGAACGCATCGAACTCCCGCCCCCGCGACCGGGGGCTGACCCGTCGGCAGCGCTCCGAGCGCACCGCCGAACTGCTCGATCGTGCCTGCGAGGCGGACGAGGACACCCGCCGACGGCTCCTCGAGCAGGTCGTCCTCATCAACCGCGGCGTCGCCGAGGCGGTGGCCTCGCGCTACCGCAACCGCGGCATCGCCCAGGACGACCTCGTCCAGGTCGCCTACGAGGGCCTGACGAAGGCCGTGATGCGCTTCGACCCCCACTTGCGCAACGACCTGCTGACCTACGCCGTCCCCACGATCCGCGGCGAGATCCAGCGCTACTTCCGCGACCAGGGCTGGACCGTCCGGCCCCCACGCCGGATCCAGGAGCTGCAGTGGCGCGTCAACCGCGCCCAGGAGGACCTCGCTCAGGAGCTGGGCCGCGAGCCCACCGACGCGGAGGTGATGGGCCACCTCGACATCGGGGTGGAGGAGTACCGCGAGGCCCACGAGGCGTCGGGGTGCTTCCAGCCGACCTCGCTCGACCTTCCCGTCGGCCAGGAGTCCCCGACGACGCTCGGGGCGCTGATCGCCGAGGACGACGTCGACCGCGACGCCGCCGACGCCCGGGTCACGCTCGCCCCCGTCGTACGTCGGCTCTCCGAGCGCGATCGGCGCATTCTCTACCTGCGCTTCTTCGAGGACCGCACCCAGGAGGAGATCGGTGCGGACCTCGGGGTCACCCAGATGCAGGTCTCGCGTCTGCTCTCCCGCATCCTCCAGGACATCAGGGCGGAGGTCGGCTGAGCACCGTGAACGACGACATGAGGTGGGCGGCGTACTTCGCCCAGGTCGCCGAGGATCTCCTCGCCGACCCGGGCGAGCTCACCTTCGACCGCGTCGTCCGGCGGGCCGTGGAGGTGGTGCCCCCGGCCGACCACTGCGGCATCACCCTGCGTCAGCGCCGCGGCCGGGCGGAGACCGTCGCGGCGACCGGCGACGTCGTCCTCGCTGTCGACGCCGCCCAGTACGCCCTCGGCGAGGGTCCCTGCCTCGACGCCGCGTTCGAGTCCGGGAGCTGCGTCGTCGACGACGTGCGCGCCGACGACCGCTGGCCGCGGTGGTCGCAGGTCGCAGCCGATCACGGCGTCCACGCGGCGCTGGCGATCCGGCTGCACTCCGGAGGGACGACGCTCGGCGCCCTGAACCTCTACGCGGGACGCGCCGGCGCCTTCGACCAGGACTCCGTCGACACCGCCCTGATCTTCGCCACCCACGCCGCCGAGGCGCTCAGCAAGGCGCGGCTGGTCGGCAACCTGGAGGCCGCCCTGGAGTCGCGCCACGTCATCGGGATGGCGCAGGGAGTCATCGCGGTGCGCTACGACGTGTCGTACGAGTCGGCCTTCACCGTCCTGCAGCGCTACTCCAATGACAACAACATCAAGCTGCGCGACGTCGCCCGGACGGTGCTGGAGTCGCGCGAGCTGCCCAGCGCCCCGCGCGGACCCGTCGTCGCAGACGTTGGCGACCTGGACCCGGCCTGAGTGCGACCCCGGCCGCGTTGCGACACGCGGGTAGCATCGCGCCCGTGCTGCGCGACTCCCGGCTCCGGCCCCTCCCCCTGTGGGCGGTCGCGCTGGTGCTCGCCGCCGCGCTCCTCGCCGGCTGCGGCGCCGACACGGAGCCTGACCCGATCGACACGGTCGAGGCACCCGAGAACGGCGTGTGCCGGGTGCTGTCCCCGGAGGACGTCGCCGAGCCCAGCAACGCGAGCCCGGTTGTCGACTGCGCGGAGCCGCACACGGCGCAGACCTTCGCGGTCGGCGAGCTCCCGGAGACGCACACCGACCTCGACCACGACGACCCGCGGCTCGGCTCGTTCGCCTACCGCACCTGCTCGAAGGCGTTCCGGGAGTTCATGAAGGCCGACGAGAGCACGGTCATGCGGACCATGGTGAGCTGGGCGTGGTTCCGACCCTCCCCGAAGGCCTGGGACGAGGGCGCCCGGTGGTACCGCTGCGACGTCATCGGCGGCGGCGAGCAGTCCGCGTCGTACGTCGATCTCCCGGAGGACGCCGCCGGCATGCTCGAGGGGCTCCCCGACGACACCTGGATGGCCTGCGTGGCCGGGCCGAGCGTCCCCGGCGCGCCGCGGGTCGCCTGCTCGGAGAAGCACGACTGGCGGGCGGTCACGACGATCAAGATCCCGGCCGACCAGGACGCGCCGTACCCCGGCGACCGGCTGGTCGAAGTCAAGAGCCGCGACTTCTGCTCCAGGTCGGTCGCGGCGTGGCTGAAGTACCCGGTCAAGTACGACTTCGCCTACACCTGGTTCCGCGAGGCCGAGTGGGACGCCGGCAACCGCCGCTCGGTGTGCTGGGCGAAGACCACCCAGTGAGGACGACCCCGTGAGAGCCCTGCTGGTCCCGGTGGCGATCGCGACGCTCGCGCTCGGCGCGTGCACCGGGTCCGACGAGCCGGGGGCCGACCCGTCCCCCACCCCGACGCCGACCGTGCTGCCGAGCGCGACCGAGGCGCCCGTCCCGCCCGAGGGCGTCTGCTACCGGCTGGCGTACGACGACGCCCTCGCCCCCACGAACGACCGCGAGCCGGTGGACTGCGCTCGCCGGCACACCTCGCAGACGTACGTCGTGGGGCGGCTCGACACCGTCGTCGACGGTCACCTGCTCGCCGTCGACTCGGCGCGGGTGCGCAAGCAGGTCGCGCGCGCCTGCCCGCGGGCGCTCGGCGACTTCGTCGGCGGCTCCGAGGACGACCGGCGCTTGAGCATGCTCCGCGCCGTCTGGTTCACCCCGACCGTGGAGGACTCCGACGGCGGTGCCGCGTGGTACCGCTGCGACGTCATCGCCCTCGCCGGTCCCGAGCGGCTCGCTCCGGTGACCGGCACCCTGAAGGGTGTCCTCGGCAAGCCGGAGGGCCGGGACCGGTGGGGCATGTGCGGCACCGCCGCCCCCGACGCCCGTGACTTCACCCGGGTCCCCTGCTCGGCCGACCACTCCTGGCGCGCCGTCAGCGTCGTCGACCTGCCGGCCGGGTCGTACCCCGGCCCCCGGGCCGTCCGCGACGCCGGCCAGACCCCCTGCGAGGACGCCGGCCGCGATGCCGCCGACGACCCCCTCGACTTCCGCTGGGGCTACGAGTGGCCCACCGCGAAGCAGTGGCGCGCCGGCCAGACCTACGGCCGCTGCTGGGCCCCGGCCTGACGCCGGGTCGCCGGATCGATCAGAAGCCGAGCTTGCGCAGCTGGCGGGGGTCGCGCTGCCAGTCCTTGGCGATCTTGACGTGCAGGTCGAGGTAGACGGGGGTGCCGAGGAGGGCGACGATCTGCTGGCGGGCACGGGTGCCGATGTCGCGCAGGCGGGCGCCCTTGGGGCCGATGATGATGCCCTTCTGGGAGTCGCGCTCGACGTACAGGTTGGCGTGGATGTCGAGCAGCGGCTTGTCCTCGGGGCGGTCCTCGCGCAGGCGCATCTCCTCCACGACCACCGCCACGGAGTGCGGGAGCTCGTCGCGCAGGCCCTCGAGCGCCGCCTCGCGGACCAGCTCGGCGACCAGGATCTCCTCCGGCGCGTCGGTGAGGTCGCCGTCGGGGTAGAGCTGCGGCCCCTCGGGCAGCAACCCGACCAGCAGGTCCTGCAGCAGCGACACCTGGTCGCCGGCGACGGCCGACACCGGGACGATCTCGGCCCACTCGACGCCGATCTCGCCGCCGAGCGCCTGGATGTCCAGCAGGTGCCGGCCGATCTGCTCCGGGGTCGCGAGGTCGGTCTTGGTCGCGATCGCGACCTTCCTCGTGCGCTTGATCTTGGCCATCTCGGTCGCGATGAACCGGTCCCCCGGCCCGATCTTCTCGTTCGCCGGGAAGCACACGGCCACGACGTCGACCTCGGCGAGGGTCGTCGTCACCAGGTCGTTGAGCCGCTCGCCGAGCAGGGTGCGCGGGCGGTGCAGGCCCGGGGTGTCGACCAGGATCAGCTGGGCGTCCGGGCGGTGCACGATGCCGCGTACGACGGTCCGCGTCGTCTGCGGCTTGTCGGAGGTGATCACGACCTTCTGCCCGACCAGCGCGTTGGTCAGCGTCGACTTGCCCGCGTTGGGACGGCCGACGAACGAGACGAACCCGCTGCGGTGCTCCTCGGTCCCGCTCATCCCTGCTCCCTCGCCTCGTCGTACTCCGCCCAGATCTGCTCGTCGCTCTTGCCCGCCGCCTTGCCGGCCCGCCAGATCGGTCCGGGGTCGACCGCGCGGGGCTGGCGCTGCGCGACACCGCGCCAGTAGCCCATCACGTCGTACGCCGTCGACGGGAGCTGGCGCTCGCGCATCAGGTGCTTGCGGATCGCCCGCATCTGCGCGGACTCGCCGGCCATCCAGAAGTACCCCGGGCCGTCGGGCCAGACCAGGTCCTCGACCACCTCGGCGAGGGCGCTCTGCCCGTCGCCGGGCTGGGCCAGCCAGGTCACCTCGACCCCGTCGGGCAGGTAGCCCTCGGGACGCTCGGGCACCTCGGCCCAGATCCGGGTCGGCAACGTGGTCTCGGACGCGATCCGCGACATCGCCGGCAGCGCGGTGAGGTCACCGACCAGCATCAGCCAGCCGGCGTCGCCCGGCGGTAGGAAGGAGCCCTTGGGCTCGGTGATTGTGACGGTCTCCCCCACCACGGCGTCGTCGCGCTGCGCCCACTCGGTGACCAGGCCGACGTCGTGGACCACCACGTCGAGGGTCAGCTCGCCCTCGGCCCACGACCGCACGGTGTAGTAGCGGCTCTGGAACTGCCCGGGGACGACCAGCCCGACCCACTCGTCGGCGATGCCGGTCGAGGCGAACTCCGCCAGACCGGGTCCGCCGAGCACCAGCCGCAGCAGGTGCGGCGAGAGCCGCTCCCGCCGCAGCACCTGCGCGTCGTACTGCTGGGCCCTCGTGCTCACCGGACGAGGCTACCGGTGCGCACGCCGGAACCGATAAGCCTCAGAAGTCGTGCCGGATCGGGTAGCCGCTCGTCCCGTCGTCGGCGGTCCGGGTCGCCAGCACGTGGTGCAGCTGGATCTCGTTGCGCTCGAACCCGATCCGCGACCCGGCCATGTACAGACCCCACACGCGCGCCGTGCCCTCGCCGACCTCGGCGACGCACGCGTCCCAGTTCTCCTCCAGGTTGCGGCACCACTCCCGCAGGGTCATGGCGTAGTGCGGGCGGAAGTTCTCCGCGTGCATGACCTCGAGGCCGGCGTTCTGCGCCGCGGTGACGATCGTGCCGGAGCCGGTGAGCTCCCCGTCGGGGAACGCGTAGCGGTCGATGAAGGCGCCGGTGTCGGTGGGCCGGTTGTGCGGGCGGGTGATGCAGTGGTTGAGCAGGCGCCCGCCGGGGCGCAGGCGGCTGCGCAGGAACTCGAAGTACGCCGGGTAGTTCTTCACGCCGACGTGCTCGGTCATGCCGATCGAGCTGACGGCGTCGAAGTCCTCCTCGAGCACGTCGCGGTAGTCGAGGTGACGGACCTCGGCCAGGTCGCTGAGACCGGCGTCGTCGATGGCCCGCTTGGCCCACTCCGCCTGCTCGCGCGACAGCGTGACCCCGAGGGCCTTCACGCCGTAGTGCTTCGCGGCGTGCATGACCATGCCGCCCCAGCCGCAGCCGACGTCGAGGAGCCGCTGCCCGGGCTGCAGCGCCAGCTTGCGGCAGACCAGGTCGAACTTCTCGAACTGGGCCTCCTCCAGGGTCGCGTCCTCGGTCGGGAAGACCGCGCAGGTGTAGGCCATCGACGGGCCGAGCACCATCTCGTAGAAGGCGTTGGAGACGTCGTAGTGGTGGTGGATGGCCTCCGCGTCGCGGGCCATCGAGTGCCGCAGCCCCTCCACGGCCCGGCGCCAGCGCGGCAGGTGCTCCTCCGGCGGCGGCGGGGGCGGGCGGAGCAGGTTGCCGAGACCGAGCCCGCGCACCAGGTGGAGCGCCTCCGCGGCGGTCGGCTTGCGGAAGCGCAGGTGGTTCATCAGCAGCACCATCGCGTCGTACGGGTCGCCCGGGTGCACGCCGATCAGCTCCAGGTCGCCGGCGACGTACGCGCGCGCCATGCCGAGGTCGCCCGGCGCCGTCAGCAGGTAGCGCAGCCCGCGCTCGTTGACGAGGTGCAGGCCGAACTCGGCGTCCTCCGGGCCGGCGCTGCTGCCGTCGTACGCCGTGAAGCGCACCGGCATGCCGTCGCGCAGCAGGGAGGCGACGGCCTCGCCGATGGAGATCGTGGGTCGCTGGAGGAGGGTCATCTCTTCTTCACCGCCTTGTCGTAGAGGCTCGTGAGCCGGTCATCAGGGTCGTAGCGCCGCTTCACGGCGGCGAGGTTGTCGCCGTCGTAGAGCCGGTCGAAGGTCTCGGGGTCGTAGAACGCCTCGGAGTAGAGCGACTTGTGGCCGCCCAGCTCGTGCACGCGCGTCTCGATGGCACGGTTGGTCGGGCCGTGCGGTGCCTCGGGGCCGACGTGGACGGTGCCCCAGAAGCCGACGTTGACGTACGTCGTCCCGACCGCCAGGGGGTACGACGACCACTCCTTCTCGCCGCGTAGGCGCAGCGGGCACAGCCATACCGGCCGCATCCCGACCTCGTCGTCGAACCACTCCAGGAACTCGCCCAGCCGCTCGACCGGCACCTCGATGTCCTGGATCACCCGCTCACGCTGCGGCCGGCCCGCCCGGCGGTCCAGCCGGTCGACGATGCCTAGACGGTTGTCGAGCCCGATCAGCCGGTGGTAGGCGTCCGAGCGCCGCCAGCGCCGCGGCCACACCCGCCGGACCCGGGGGTTCTGGACGCCGAACGCGCCCGAGCACCAGAACCAGTCGGTGTCCCAGCGCCACAGGTAGTCGTACATCGTGAGCAGGTCGGTCTCCCGCTCCCGGATCGAGCGGTAGTAGATCTGCTGCCCGGTGTAGTCGCTGGTCTCGCCGGGCTCGCGCTGCCAGGTGGCCAGCGTGAGGTAGTACTCCCCCGGCTCGAACGCGACCCCGTCGAGGCCGTCGACGCGGCGCCCGTCGTACTCACCGGTCTCGACGATCGCGTTGACCGCCTTGGCGAGCAGCCCGACGTCGTCGAAGCGCACGTGGCGCAGGGCGACGTACGACGGCACGGGCTCGAGCTCGATCCGCAGCCGGGTGGCGTAGCCGAGCGAGCCGTAGCTGTTGGGGAACGTGTCGAACAGCTCGTCGCCGGGCCGGGTCGTCACCACCTCGCCCGCCCCCGTGAACACGTCCATCTCGAGGACCGACTCGTGCGGCAGGCCGTTGCGGAAGCTGGTCGACTCGATGCCGAGGCCGGTGACGGCGCCGCCGAGAGTGATGGTGCGCAGCTGCGGGACGACCAGCGGGATCAGGCCGTGCGGGAGGGTCGCGTCGACGAGGTCCTCGTAGGTGCACATGCCCTGGACCTCGGCCGTGCGGGTCTCCGGGTCGACCTCGATGACCCCGGTCAGGCCCGAGACGTCCAGTCCCGGAGCCGTCGTCGCGGCCCGCGGGCGGAACAGGTTGGAGGTCCTCTTGGCCAGGCGGACGGGCGATCCCGACGGGATCGCGGTGTACGACGCACGCAGCCGGTCGACGGCCTGCTCGTGCGCTTCCCAAGCGCTCGCACGACTCACGTAGTGCAAGTTACTCCTGTGCGGACCGCCCGTCGTTACGGGTGGGTAACCAGGGCGCGCGGAGTGACGGCGGTCTCCTCCGCGCCGTGCCGACGAGCTCGTCAGGTCCGGGTCGTCTCGGCGACCGTGCCCCGCACGTCACCACGGTGGACCACGACGCCGCTCCCGCCCAGGTCGCGCACGGCCGCCACGTCGCCCTCGGCCACCTGCCCGGCGCCGGTGAGCAGCACCGCCGCCTCCAGGCCCGACGAGCCGGAGGCGACCGCCATCGCGACGCAGACGCCGAGCGCGCTGACCTGCAACGAGGGCAGGTCGACCGTCGCGGCGGCGTACGTGCGGCCGTCGGAGTCGCGCACGGCCGCGCCCTCGGCGGCACCCGTGCGGGCGCGGGTGGCCCGGGCCAGGGTGATGAGCTTGCGGTCCTCGGCGGACAGGGAGTCAGACATCGGCATCCTCGTTCTCGTGCTCGCGCTCGTCGGCGTCCTGGTCGACCGGCTCGGCGACCAGTGAGATCATCACGGTGCCGACCTTGTTGCGGCGTCCCGCGGTGTCCTCGGCGGTGAAGCGCAGGCCGTGCGCCTGCACCGTGGAGCCCGGGATGGGCACCAGGCCGAGGTGCTTGGCCATCAGGCCACCGACCGAGTCGACGTCCTCCTCCTCGACCGAGAAGCCGAACAGCTCGTCGAGGTCGTCGACCGGGTAGCGCGAGGAGACGCGTACGGCGCCGTCGTCCAGCCGCTCGACCTCGATCTCCTCCTCGTCGTACTCGTCAGTGATCTCGCCGACGATCTCCTCGAGCAGGTCCTCGATGGTGATGATCCCGGCGGTGCCGCCGTACTCGTCGACGACGACGGCGATGTGCTGGCGCCGCGCCTGCATCTCGCGCAGCAGCTCGTCGACCGGCTTGGACTCCGGCACCCAGTGCACGGGTCGCATGACCGACTCGATCCGCTCGGTGGTCTCGGCCTGCGGGGCCTCGAAGTCCCGGCGGACGATGTCCTTGAGGTAGGCGAAGCCGACGATGTTGTCGAGGTTCTCACCGATGACGGGGACCCGCGAGAAGCCGCTGCGCAGGAAGAGCGACATGGTCTGGCGCAGGTTCTTGTGCCGCTCGACGTAGACCACGTCGTTGCGCGGCACCATCACCTCGCGGACCGTGGTGTCGCCGAGCTCGAAGACCGAGTGGATCATCCGGCGCTCGTCGGACTCGATCAGCGCCGAGGCCTCGGCGAGGTCGACCAGTTCGCGCAGCTCGGTCTCGGTCGAGAACGGTCCCTGGCTGAACCCGCGCCCCGGCGTCAGCGCGTTGCCGATCACGATCAGCAGCCGGGGCAGCGGGCCGAGGATCCGGGTCACCAGGGTCAGCGGACCGGCCGAGAAGAGCGCCACGGTCTCGCTGTGCTGGCGGCCCAGGGTGCGCGTCGCGACGCCGATGACGACGAACGAGACCACGAGCATCACGCCGATCGCCACCAGGGTGCTGACCCAGAACTCGCCGTCCAGCGCCTCGTCGGCCAGCTGGGCGACCAGGACGGTCGCGGAGATCTCGCAGAGCAGCCGCAGCAGCAGCGCGGTGTTGAGGTAGCGGGGGGTGTCGGTCAGGAGGGCGAGCAGGCGCTTCGCACCGGGACGCCGCTCGGCCGCGAGCTCCTCGGCCCGGGCGTGGGAGAACGTGGACAGGGCGGCCTCGGCGGCCGAGAACGCACCGGCGAGTACGACGAGGGCGGCTGCTGTGACCAGCAGCCAGAGATCACCGGAGGTCACTCCGAGGCCCCCGGACTCGCGCGCCACTCGGCGAGCAGCCGGTCCTGGAGGCCGAACATCTCCGCGTGCTCCTCGGGCTCGGCGTGGTCGTAGCCGAGCAGGTGCAGGATGCCGTGGGTGGTGAGCAGCTCGATCTCGGCGAGCGTGCCGTGCCCGGCGGTCGCGCCCTGGGTGACCGCGATCGCGGGGCAGAGCACCAGGTCGCCGAGCACGCCCTCCTCGGGCTCCTCGTCGACCAGGCCGGGGCGCAGCTCGTCCATCGGGAAGGCGAGCACGTCGGTCGGCCCCTCCTTCTCCATCCAGTGCTCGTTGAGCTCGGCGATGGTGGCCTCGTCGACCGCCTTGATGCACAGCTCTGCCATCGGGTGGACCCGCATCCGGTCCATCACGAACCGGCTCAGCGACGCGAGGTGCTGTACGTCGAGGTCGTGGCCGGACTCGTCCAGCACCTCGATGCTCACGACCGGCCCCCCTGCGTCCGCTCCTGCTCGACGCGCTCCCGGGCCAGCTCGTTGCGGGCGTCGTGCTCGTCGTACGCCGCGACGATCTTGCCGACCAGCCGGTGCCGGACGACGTCGCTGCTGGTGAGCCGGTTGAACGAGATGTCGCCGACGTCGTCGAGGATGCCCTCGACCACGCGCAGGCCGGACCTCTGGCCGTTGGGCAGGTCGGTCTGGGTGACGTCCCCGGTGACCACGATCTTCGAGCCGAAGCCGAGCCGGGTCAGGAACATCTTCATCTGCTCGGGCGTGGTGTTCTGCGCCTCGTCGAGGATGATGAAGGAGTCGTTGAGCGAGCGGCCGCGCAGGAAGGCCAGCGGGGCGACCTCGATGGTGCCGGCCGCCATCAGCTTGGGGATCAGCTCCGGGTCGAGCATGTCGTGCAGCGCGTCGTACAGCGGCCGCAGGTAGGGGTCGATCTTCTCGGTCAGCGTGCCGGGCAGGAAGCCCAGCCGCTCCCCCGCCTCGACCGCCGGGCGGCTCAGGATGATCCGGTTGACCTGCTTGGACTGCAGCGCCTGGACGGCCTTCGCCACCGCGAGGTAGGTCTTGCCGGTGCCGGCCGGTCCGATGCCGAAGGTGATCGTGTGCTGGTCGATCGAGTCGACGTACCGCTTCTGGTTGAGCGTCTTCGGCCGGATGGAGCGACCGCGGTTCGACAGGATGTTCAGGCTGAGCACGTCGGCGGGGCGCTCGGTCGTCTCGGCCCGGAGCATGGTGATCACCCGCTCGACGGTCTCGGAGGTGACCCCCTGGCCGGTGCGGATGATCGCGACGAGCTCGTCGAGGAGGCGGTCGGCGAGCGCGACCTCGCCGGGCTCGCCCTGCAGCGAGATCCGGTTGCCGCGCACGTGGATCTCGGCGTCGAAGGCGCCCTCGATGATGCCGAGGTGCTCGTCGCCGGGACCGAGCAGGCTCACCATGTTGATGCTGTTCGGGACGACCACGGTGTGCCGGGTCGTGGAGCGGGGACCCTGGTGGTCCCCCTGCTGGTGGCTGTCAGTCATGGATGCCCGGATGGGCGGCCTTCCTACACGGGTCTGCGAGCGTCCTCCATGCTACGGGAGCGCCGTCGTGCCATCGAGCGAGTTGTCCCCACGGCGGGGAGCGGGCACGTACCGTGGACGCATGGTTCCTCCACAGGAGCGGGGCGGCGAGGCGTGGGACGACGAGGACCACGGTCACGACGACGACACGCCGCCGATCTGGTTCGCCGGCCAGCACCTCCCGGAGGACGCCCGGCGGATGGGCCTGAACCACACCGTCCCGGACGGCGCGCTGCTCGACTTCGCCGGCCGGCTGGACTCCACCAAGCCGCTGCACCGGATCACCGCCTGGGTGATGCTGGTCGTGTTCGGGATGCCGGTGGTCTTCTACGTGCTGCGCCTGCTGCGCGACCTGGCGGGTTAGTCCCTGCCGAACGTCGGGGACTATCCGAAGGCGACCGAGAGCATCCCGAGACACATCTCGTCGGTGGTGCCGTCGGCCCACACGACGTACTTGTCGTCGCGCTGGGTCGCGAACGCGGGCAGCCGGTCGCGGAGCTCCTGGGAGTGCGTGCAGGTGATCCGCACGGTGTCCCAGGTGTCCAGGCGGACCGGGTCGATCGGGCGGGAGCCCTGGTCGTCGAAGTCCCACATCGGGATGTCGAGGATGGTGCGCTCCTCGGGCGTGCCGGGGTTGGTCTCGATGCGCAGCTTCCGGCCGAGCAGGTGCATGTGGCCCGCGGCACCGAGGATCGTCACCGGCTCCTGGACCCGGCGTACGCACGAGGTCCGCTTCGAGGCCACCGGCTTGCCGCCGCAGAGGAAGTACAGGAGGTCGGCGGTCGAGCCCGGCCCCTGGCCGAAGCGGCTCTTCGCGTCCGCCACGGCCGCGTCACGCTCGCACAGCGGTCCGTCGGCGTGCGCGGGGCGGCAGGGCAGCTCGACCGGCGCGGGCATCAGGAAGGTGTGCAGCGCGGTCAGGTCCCGGGAGCGGGGCATGGTCCGGATCTGGGTGGCCGAGACGTCGGGCGCCGTCCCGGCGAGCAGGTTGTAGTGGACCTGCATGATGATCCGGCTGCCCTTCGGCAGGTCGGTGCCGTAGCCGTCGCGGGTGACGACCTCGTCGCCGCCGGGCGCCCAGGCACCCAGCCACGGGGCGTCGTCGAGCTGGGCGAACTCCCCCTCCAGGGCGGTGCCGCCGAAGCAGGTCCAGCCCTGGTCGTCGGGGGTCTCGGCGTCCTTGGCCTCGGCCTTCGCGACGTCCTCCGGCGGGACCCGGAACAGGATCACGTGGTGGACGACGTCGGGGTTGCCGGGCAGCACGTTGGTGCCGGTCAGCCAGGAGTCCCGCTTCAGCTGCGGGTCCAGCAGGAAGCAGCGGTAGTCGTCGGTGCCGACCCCCGTCGGGGCCGAGGGCGTGTACGCCGCCGGCATGGTCAGCGTGCGGCGGCGCTCGCCCGCGCGCAGTGGCTTCACCCTGCCGGGCTTCGGCGCCGCGTGGGCGGCGTGCGACCCGGCGGCCGCCGGGGTCTCGGCGGCCGGCTCCCCGGCGACGCCCGTGGTGTCGGCCGGGGCAGCGGGCGGGTCCTGCGACTGCGGGTCGCCGCCGCTGCTGCACGCGGTGACGGCCAACAGCAGCGCCGACGCCGCGGCAAGTGCCCGGAGGGACCTCATCCCGGCGGCCAGGTCATCGGGCGTCCGGCGAGGACGTGCAGGTGGGTGTGGAAGACGGTCTGCCCGACCCCGGCTCCCGTGTTGTAGACGAGGCGGTAGTCGTCGTACCCCTCGGCCGCGGCGACCGCGGCGGCCGCGGTGACCAGCTCGGCGCTCGCGACCGGGTCGCCCGCGGCGAGCTCCGCGGCGTTGGCGTAGTGCTCGCGCGGCACCACCAGCACGTGCGTCGGCGCCTGGCCGTTGATGTCGCGGAAGGCGACGGTGCGCTCGGTGACGTGCACGACGTCCCCCGGGATCTCGCCGGCGACGATCTTGCAGAACAGGCAGTCGTTCTCGGACACGTGGTGTTCCTCCCCCTCGGGAATGCTCGCACGGAACTCGGCTGCTGTCTCGCGGCAACCGAGACCCATCCTGGCGCGTCCCACCTCGACACGCGCACCCGATCGCCGGGCAGGTCCGACGTGTTTCCGCTCGATCGACAAGGATGGGCCCCATGACCGCACTTCCCCGCCGTACCCGCGTGGCCGCCCTCGCGCTCACCGCTGCCCTCGGCACCGTCCTCACCGGCTGCGGCTCGGACGACGGCTCCGACACCCCGGTGGCGACCGACCCCGCCGACAGCAGCACCACCCCCGCCGAGACCGAGGTGGACCCGGAGACGGGCGCGAGCGAGGACGAGGTGACGGTGCCGGTCTACTTCGTCGGCGACACCCCGCAGGGGCCACGGCTGTTCCGGGAGTTCCGCACGGTCCCGGCCGACAACCCGCTCGAGGAGGCGGCCGCGCTGATGGCCGCCGGTGACGCGCTCGACCCGGACTACCGGACGGCGTACCCCGACGGCGCCTTCGCGAGCGTCGAGTACGCCGACGGCGGGTTCCGCGTCGTCCTCCCCGACGACACGTGGACGACCACCTCCGGGCTGGACAGCTCCGAGGAGGCGCCGCTCGCCGTCCAGCAGCTGGTCTACACGCTGCAGGGCGTCCAGCAGGAGCGCGTGCCCGTCACCGTCCTCGTCGGCGACTCCCCCGTCACCCTGTTCGGCGTCGACACCGCCGCCGGCGTGCAGGCGGAGCCGCAGCTCGACGTCCTCGGCCTGGTCAGCATCACCTCGCCGGAGGAGGGCGCCACCGTCTCCGGCACGTTCACCGCCAGCGGGGTCGCCAGCTCGTTCGAGGCGACCGTCCCGTGGGAGGTCCGCCGGGGCGACGAGGTCGTCCTGGACGGCTTCGCCACCGCGGAGGGCTGGATGGACAAGCTCTACCCGTGGGAGGCCGAGGTCGACGTGTCGGACCTGGAGCCGGGCGAGTACACCTTCGTCGCCCGCACCGACGACCCGTCCGGCGGCGCCGAGGGTGCGGGGCCGCACGAGGACACCAAGACCATCACGGTCGAGTAGCACCGCCGGCCGGAGGAGGGTCGCCGCCATGAGGCTGAGCCGCCGCCGGCTGAACCGCACCCTGCTCCGACGCCAGCACCTGCTCGCCCGCACCGACGCCTCGGTCGCGGACCTGGCCGGTCACCTGATCGGGCTGCAGGCGCAGGAGAACCTCCCGCCGTACCTCTCCCTGCACGCCCGGCTGACGCGATTCGACCCCGAGGACGTCACCCGCGGCCTGACGGACCGCACCCTGGTGCGGCTGCTGACGATGCGCGGGACGATCCACCTCCTGCGCAGCGCCGACGCGCGGCCGCTGCGGGCCTGGGTCCAGCCCCGGATGGAGCAGGAGCTGCGCTCCAGCCAGAACGTCCGTGGCGCCGCGGACGTCGACCGAGCGGCCTTCGACGCGGCGCTGCGGGCCGCCCTGGCCGACGGTCCGCTCCCGCAGAAGGCCCTCGGGTCGAGGCTGGCGGAGACCTTCGCGGACCGGCCACCGACGGCCCTGGGGCAGGTCGCTCGGCTGGTCGCGCCGCTGGTCCAGGTCCCGCCTCGCGGCTGCTGGAAGCAGGCGGGCGGGGTCGTCTACCAGGACGCCGACGCCTGGCTGGCCGAGCCGGACACGGGGCCGCCCGACGTACCTGGGATCGTCCGGCGCTACCTGCGCGCCTTCGGGCCGGCGACCGCGGCCGACGTGACCGCCTGGTCGGCCATCACCCGGCTCGGGCCGGTCCTCTCCGCAATGGACGACCTGGTGCGGCACGAGGACGAGGACGGCCGCACCCTGTACGACGTCCCGGACGCGGTCCTCGCCGAGGAGGACGAGCCGGCGCCGGTGCGCCTGCTGGGCTGCTACGACAACGTCTGGCTCTCCCACGCCCGGCGCGACCGGGTCACCGAGCCGGAGAAGCGCACCGCCTGGATGGGCCTGAACGGCGGCAGCGCGAACGCGCTCCTCGTGGACGGCTGGCTCGAGGGACTGTGGCGGGCCGTGGACGGCCGCGTCGAGGTCGTCGAGACCCTGCGGCCGCTGACCAGGGCCGAGCGCGACGAGCTGGCGACCGAGTCGGCGCGCGTCGAGGAGCTCCTGGCGCGCCCTTGACACCTAGGGAGCGGTCAGGCCCAGCGCGGGGTCCGGGCGAGCAGCGCGGACACCGCGGCGAGTCCGGCGGTGGAGGTGCGCAGCACCTCGGCCCCCAGCCGCACCGACGTCGCGCCGGCGGCGACGAACGCCGCCACCTCGTCGTCGGCGAGCCCACCCTCCGGGCCGACCACGACGAGCACCGGGCCCTCGGCGGGCACCTCGAGCGAGGCCAGCGGCACGGTCGCCGCCTCGTGGAGGACGACGGCGAGCGGGGCCGCGGCCACCAGCCCCGCGACGTCGGCGGTCGAGGCCAGCGGCTCGACCTCGGGGAACCAGGACCGCCGGGCCTGCTTGGCCGCCTCGCGGGCCGTCGAGCGCCAGCGGGCGAGGGACTTCTCGGCCCGGTCGCCCTTCCACACCGCCACGCTGCGCGACGCCGCCCACGGGACGATGCGCGCGACCCCGATCTCGGTCAGCACCTCGACGGCCAGCTCGCCGCGGTCGCCCTTCGGCAGCGCCTGGACCACCGTGACGTCCGGCGTCGGCGCCGGGGCCGAGCCGACCGAGGCCACCGTCACCGAGAACACCCGCTTGCCGGTCGTCGCGACCTCGGCCACCACGGACGTGCCGTGCCCGTCGGTGAGCACCACGGACTCGCCGACCCGCAGCCGTCGTACGGCGACCGCGTGGTGCGCCTCGTCGCCCTCGACGGTCACCGACGAGCCGACGCGGACGCCGTCCAGCGACGGCACGAGATGGACCGGCAGGGACATGGTCAGTGCGCGTTGAAGGCGTCGCGGAGCCGGCCGAAGACGGACTTCGAGCCAGGCCGGAGCTGACCGGTGGGGTCCTCCTCGCCGCGGATCGCGGCCAGCTCGCGGAGCAGCTCCTCCTGGCGCGGGTCGAGCTTGGTGGGCGTCTCCACCGCGACCGTGACGATCAGGTCGCCGCGTCCCCCGCGCAGGCCGGGGACGCCGCGCGCCCGGAGCACCTGCTGGGTGCCGGACTGGGTGCCGGGACGCACGTCGAGGTCGAAGGTGGTCTCGACGCCTGAGTCGGCACCCTGCTCGACGTCGGCCTCCAGCGTGGGCAGCGTCAGCGTGGTCCCGAGGGCGGCCGCCGACATCGGCACGGTCACCGTGCAGTGCAGGTCGTTGCCCTGGCGGGTGAACACCTCGTGCTGCGCGACGTGGATCTCGACGTACAGGTCACCGGCCGGGCCGCCGCCGGGGCCGACCTCGCCCTGCTCGGACAGCTGGACCCGGGTGCCGGTGTCGACGCCGGCGGGGATCTTGACGGTCAGCGAGCGCCGCGAGCGCACCCGGCCGTCGCCGGAGCACTCCCGGCACGGCTCGGGGATGACGGTGCCGAGCCCGCGGCAGGCCGCGCACGGACGGAGGGTGCGGATCTCGCCGAGGAAGGAGCGCTGCACGTGCGCGACCTCGCCCTGGCCGCGGCAGGTCTCGCAGGGCACGGCGTGCGTGCCGGGCGCGGCGCCCTCGCCGTGGCAGGTCGAGCACAGCACCGCGGTGTCGACGGTCAGCTCGCGGGTCACGCCGAACGCCGCCTCGGCGAGCTCGACCTCCAGCCGGATCAGGGCGTCCTGGCCGCGGCGGGTGCGCGGCCGGGGACCCCGGCCGCCGCCGGCGCCCTGGCCCTGGCCGCCGAAGAAGGCGTCCATGATGTCGGTGAACGAGAACCCGGCACCCTGGCCGAAGCCGCCGGCGCCGCCGCCGAACGGGTCGCCGCCACGGTCGTACGACGCGCGCTTCTGCGGGTCCGAGAGCACCTCGTAGGCCCGAGTGACCTCCTTGAACCGCTCCTGGGTCTCCGGGTCCGGGTTGACGTCGGGGTGCAGCTGACGGGCGAGGCGCCGGTAGGCCTTCTTGATGGTGTCGGCGTCCGCGTCGCGGGCGACACCGAGAAGCTCGTACAGGTCCTGGCTCACGAAGGTTCCTTCTGGTCGTTCGGGGGTGGGTCGGGAGAGGCGGGCGTCAGCCCTCGTCGAGGATGCGGGAGACGTAGCGGGCGACGGCGCGCACCGCCGTCATCGTCCCCGGGTAGTCCATGCGGGTGGGACCGACGATGCCGAGGGTGGCGAGCGCCTCGTCGCGCGGGCCGTAGCCGGTGGCCACGACGCTGGTCGAGGCGAGCTCCTCGTAGGGTCCCTCGGCGCCGATCCGGACGGTCACCATCCCGCCGGTGCTGGCCTCGCCGAGCAGCTTCAGGAGTACGACGTGCTCCTCGAGCGCCTCCAGGAGCGGGCGGACGGCCGAGTCGAAGGAGTCGCCGTACCGGGCCAGGTTGGCGGCGCCGCCGACGGCGATCCGCTGGTCCGAGCGGTGGTCGACCATGGCCTCGACGAGGACGTCGACGACGGCGGCCGTCGAGCCGCCGTCGACCTCCGGGATCGCCGCGCGCAGCGCGACCGCGGCGTCGGCGATCACGGCACCGGTCGCGGCCCGGTTGACCCGGGTGCGGAGGTCGGCGAGGTCGGTGTCGTCGAGGTCGGCGGCGAGCTCGACGACGCGCTGCTCGACGCGGCCGGTGCTGAGGATGAGGACCGCGAGCAGCCGGTTGGGCGCGAGGGAGACCAGCTCGATGTGGCGCACCGTCGAGCGCGAGAGCGTGGGGTACTGCACGACCGCGACCTGGCGGGTCAGCTGGGAGAGCGTCCGCACCGAGCGCTGGACGACGTCGTCGAGGTCGACCGCGCCGTCGAGGAACGTCGAGATCGCGCGCTTCTCGGCGGCGCTCATCGGCTTGACGGTCGTGAGCCGGTCGACGAACAGGCGGTAGCCCTTGTCGGTGGGCACCCGGCCCGCGCTGGTGTGCGGCTGTGTGATGTAGCCCTCGTCCTCGAGCGCGGCCATGTCGTTGCGCACGGTCGCCGGGGAGACCCCGAGCCCGTGCCGCTCGACGAGGGCCTTGGAGCCGACGGGCTCCTCGGTGGAGACGTAGTCCTCGACGATCGCGCGCAGCACCGCGAGTCGACGCTCCTCCTGCATCTCGCCTCCTCCGCCGGGTCCTGGCACTCGAATGATCGGAGTGCCAACTCTACTAGGAGACTGCTGAACGAGCCGGACGAGGCGAGCGTCGCGAGGGACGTGTGCCGGCAAGGCGGAGACGCGAAGGCGCACCGGGGTGCGTCGAGCGTCGACAACGCAGCCGGCGCGCGTCCACCGCGGCGCGCAGCCGGCCGGGTCGTTCGGCGGTCTCCTCGCGGCGGCGACGGAACCCGCGTTCGCGATGCGGACGACACGTTTCCCGACAGCGGAGCCGTCGCATAGGTTAGGCTTGCCTAAGTCACTCAGGAGGCACCATGACCGCGGACCCCACGACCCGCCCGCTGCTCGATCCGGCCGAGCTCGCGGCCGAGGCGCGCAGCATCCTCGCCTGCCCCGGCAGCGTCAGCCTGGTCGTCGACGGCCATCCCACCGTGCTCGACGACGAGGCGCTCGGCATGCAGGACGTGCACGGCACCCCGACGTTCTCGTGCCCGCCCGAGAGCGAGCTGGCGACGGCGGCCGGCCACCACCGCAGCGCGCTGATCACGATCGAGAGCGGCCTCGGCGCCGCCGGGTCCGCGGAGCGCCGGATGACGCTGACCCTGGCGGGCCGCCTGGAGACCCGGGGCGTCGAGGACTGCGCGTGCTGCGCCGAGACGCGGCACGTGGTCGTCCTCGAGCTCAACTTCGCACTGCTGAGCCGGCGAGCCGCACCGGGTGCCGACGAGGAGCGGCCCGACGAGCAGTTCCGGGTGCCGCTCGAGCACTTCCGCTCTCCCGCGCACCACCTCAACCGGGGCTACCTCCAGCGCTCGGTCGAGCACGCCAACAACTGCCACCAGGAGGAGCTGCGCCGGGCGGTCTCGACCACGACCGGGACCCCCATGGGCCGGCTGCTCGGCGTCGCCCTCTCCGGGCTCTCCCCCGCCGGCGTGCAGGTGCGCTGGGTCGACGTGGACGGCGCCCGGCACCTCGACGTCACGTTCCCCCGCGCCGCGCGGACCACCGCCGAGCTCGGCGAGATGCTGCGCCGCGAGCTGCACTCCGGCCTCTGCTGAGACACGCGGCGGGCTAGCCTGCTCGCGTGCCCTTCACCGAGGTCGCGGACCGGATCTGGGTCGCGCGCTACGACTGGTTCGACGTCAACGTGACGCTGGTCGGCGGCGCCGACGGGCTGCTCGTCGTGGACACGCACGCCTCGGCGCTCGCCGCGCGCGGGGTCGTCGAGGACGTCCGCCGGCTCGGTGCCGGCCGGGTCGTCGGCATCGTCAACACCCACGAGCACTTCGACCACACCTTCGGCAACGGCGAGCTGCGGGCGGCGTACGGCGCCCTCCCGATCCACGCGCACGAGACCGCCGCCGAGCGGACGGTGCCCGCCGGGGAGCGGATCAAGGCGCTGTACGACGCCGACCCCGACGACCCGCACCGCGACGAGGTGCTGGCGACCGGGATCGTGCCGGCCGACCACACGTTCTCCTCCGCGGTGACGCTCGACCTCGGCAGCCGGCTGGTCGAGCTCGTGCACCCGGGCCGGGGCCACACCGCCGGCGACCTCGTCGTCCGGGTGCCCGACGCCGACACGCTGCTCGCCGGTGACCTGGTCGAGGAGTCGGCCGTGCGCGACGCCGTACCCGGCTTCGGCGACGACTGCTACCCGCTGGACTGGCCGCTGACCCTCGACCTCGTGCTCGGGCTGACGACCGGGTCGTCGGTCGTCGTCCCGGGGCACGGCGCGCCGGTCGACCGCGACTTCGTCGAGGAGCAGCGCAACACGATCGGCATCGTGGCCGAGACCATCCGCGACCTGGCCTCCCGCGGCGTACCCGTCGGGGAGGCGCTGGAGGCCGCCCCGTGGCCCTATCCGCGCGAGGAGCTCGCGAGCGCCGTACGCCGGGGCTACGAGCAGCTGCCCCGCAGCCAGAAGCGGCTGCCGCTGGTCTGAGCGGGTACCGGGCGGCATGAGCCACGCGGAGAACGAGAACACGACCGGGATCCCCGACGAGGACCTGCCCGAGGACCTGGTGCCGAGCGACGACAACCCGCTCGCCGAGGGCCTCGAGCCCGGCGACACCGTCGAGGACCTGCTGACCGGCGGGAAGGCCGCGGACCAGGAGGGGAAGGGCGAGCCGAAGCCGGGCGACGCCGCCGGCGAGGGACGTGATCCGTCGGACACCTCACAGGAGGAGTGAGGCGGCGCGCCCTGCCGGGGACTGTCGGTCGCGGCACCTAGCGTGACCCGCATGGCTGACCGGTACGGCTCCGACGTCCTCTCCACCGACTGGCGCGCGCCCAAGCGCGGTCGGGCGGTCGAGGCGCCGGCCGACCTCGGCACCGTCGTCGAGGAGGTCACCACCGACTGGTGCGGCGAGATCGTGGCGGTCGACCGCGACCTGCACACCGTCACCCTGGAGGACCGCCGCTCCCGCCGGCGCACCTTCCCGCTCGGCCCCGGCTTCCTGCTCGAGGGCCGGCCGGTGATCCTGGTCGCGCCGGTGCGTCAGAGCGCCCCGGCCAAGCCCACCCGCACCGCGTCCGGCTCGGTCGCCGTCCACGACGCGAAGGCCCGGGTGGCGCGCGCGAGCCGGATCTTCGTCGAGGGCCGCCACGACGCGGAGCTCGTCGAGAAGGTCTGGGGAGACGACCTGCGCATCGAGGGCGTCGTCGTGGAGTACCTCGACGGCGTCGACGACCTCGCCGAGCACCTGCGCGACTTCCGGCCCGGCCCCGAGCGCAAGGTCGGCGTCCTGGTCGACCACCTGGTCCCCGGCTCCAAGGAGAGCCGGATCGCCCAGGGCGTCGCCAAGTCCCCGATCGGCAAGCACGTGCTGATCGTCGGCCACCCCTTCATCGACATCTGGGCGGCGGTCAAGCCCGCCCGGGTCGGCCTCGAGCGCTGGCCCGACATCCCGCGCTCCATCGAGTGGAAGAAGGGCGTGTGCCAGCACCTCGGCTGGCCGCACCGCGACCAGGCCGACATCGCCCGGGCCTGGAAGCAGATCCTGGGCCGCGTCTCGTCGTACCACGACCTCGACCCGGCCCTCCTCGGTCGCGTCGAGGAACTCATCGACTTCGTCACGTCGACGCCCTGAGCGCGGACGTCATACGAGCTGGCGGTTCCAACAGCCAGCACGTATGACGTCGCGATCGGCCCTCAGCTGCGCAGCATCAAGCCCTGCGAGTCCTTGCTGTCCGAGGCCAGGATGATGATCCCGTCGATGACCGGCCACAGCGCGCCGATGCCGCAGGTGAAGATCGTGACCAGCAGCTGGGCCACCCCGATGCCGGTGTCGCCGATGTAGAACCGGCCGATCCCGAGCGGGAGCAGGATCTGCAGCAGCCCGGCGACGATCTTGGACTTCTCGGAGTACGGCACGCCCGTCATCGGGTGCACGCCGTACGGCGCGGCCGGCGAGGCGCCGTACGGCCCGCAGGGGAAGCCGGGGTAGGGCTGGTACGGCTGCTGCTGGTGCGTCGGCTGCTCGCCCGACGGCGGAGGCGGCGGCTGCTGGCCGTACGGCTGCCGGCCGTAGGGCTGGGTGGGCTCGTCGCCCGAGGGCTCCTGCGGGGTGGGGTACTCAGGTCCCTGGGTCATGGGAGCAGCCTAGTGTCGCCGGCCCGCGCGACGCTCAGGGCAGCAGGTCGCGGACGACGGCGTCGGCGAGCAGCCGACCCCGGGGAGTGAGCACCAGCCGCTCGGTCTCCAGGGTGAGCAGCCCGTCGCCGACGAGCGTCGCCACGGCGGCCCGGCCGACCCGGTCGAGCACGGCCACGGGCAGCCCGTCGCGCAGCCGCAGCTCCAGCAGCACCCGCTCGACGCGCCGGTCCTCCTCGTCCAGCAGCTCGCGGGCGTGGGCGGGGCTCCGGTCGGCGGCGAGGCGGTCGGCGTACGCGGCCGGGTGCTTGACGTTCCACCACCGCACCCCGCCGACGTGAGAGTGGGCTCCCGGTCCGACGCCCCACCAGTCGCCGCCGGTCCAGTACAGGAGGTTGTGGCGGCACCGGGTGTCCGGTCCGGTGGACCAGTTCGACACCTCGTACCAGCCGAGCCCGGCGGCACCGAACCGCTCGTCGGCGAGCTGGTACTTGTCGGCCAGGTCGTCCTCGTCGGGCATCGGCAGCTCGCCGCGCCGGACCCGGCGGGCGAGGGCGGTGCCCTCCTCGACGATCAGGGAGTACGCCGAGACGTGGTCCGGCGCGCAGGCCAGGGCCGACTCCACCGAGACCTCCCAGTCCGCGATGCTCTCCCCCGGCGTGCCGTAGATCAGGTCCAGGCTGATCTGCTCGAAGCCTGCCGTGCGCGCCCACTCCACAGCCGCCGGCACCCGGAGCGGGTCGTGGGTGCGTTCCAGCACCTTCAGGACGTGGTCGACCGCGGACTGCATCCCGAAGGAGATCCGGTTGATGCCGACCGAGCGCAGCTCCTCCAGGTCCCACAGCGCGACGCTGTCGGGGTTGGCCTCGGTGGTCACCTCGACGTCGTCGGTGAGCCCGAACTCGCCGGCGATCGCGGCGACCACCGACCCGAGATCGGCGGGACTGAGCAGCGTCGGGGTGCCGCCGCCGAAGAAGACCGTCGAGACGGGGAGGTCGACGTCACCGAGCACGGCGCGGGCGCGGCGTACCTCGGCGATGGCCGCCTCGGCGTACGTCGCCCGGGACGCGCCCGGCGCACCGCCCGCCGGCCCGAGCTCCTCGGCGGTGTAGGTGTTGAAGTCGCAGTAGCCGCAGCGCACCGTGCAGAACGGCACGTGCACGTAGAAGCCGAACGGCCGACGCCCGAGGCCCGCGAGGGCGGACGCGGGAAGGGTCCCGTCCTCCGGGACGGGGTCTCCGGCGGGCAGGGCGGAAGGCACCCGTCCATCATCCCCCAGGGTCGGCCGCCCGGTCAGATCGGCACGTTCAGGGTCAGCGTGTAGCCCTCCGCCACCGAGCCCGTCGCCTTGGCCATCTGCAGGGAGTAGCCGTCGGAGAAGATGCCGTCGCTCTCCAGCGGGGTCTGCTCCATGTTGGTGACGCTCTGCTCGTAGCCCTCGGTCGCGAAGACCGCGTCACAGACGTCCTCGGGGATGGCGAGCTGGGAGGTGCGCAGCTTGTTGGTGTACGTCGTGGCGTCAGCGAGGGTCTCGTAGACCTCGAAGTGCATGTGCGGCCAGCGCCCCGAGTAGGCGGCCGGGAAGATGGTGGTGAACTCCACCATGCCGTCGGCATCGGTCTCCTGGACGCCGCGCAGGTAGTTCTCGTCGGCGATCGCCTCGGAGTACATCGAGTAGTCGCCGTTGCGGTCGCAGTGCCACAGGTAGACCGCCGCGCCGCTGAGCACGGTGATGTCGTCGCCGTTGAGGTCGTAGACCTTCAGCCGCACGGTGGTCGGGACGCCCTCGGCCACCCCGGAGGCGTCGCCGAAGCTGGTGGTGATGTCGCTGCGGACGATGCCGGACTCGCTGAGCACGTTCGGGCCGTTGGAGCCGTCGCCCGGATAGGGACCCGCCGTCTCCTCGGGGATCTCGCCCTCGGCGACCTCGACGTCGGACTCGGCACCCATCGGCCCGCCGCCACCGGGTCCGCCGCCGCCCGGTCCTCCCGGCGGGGCGCCCTCGGGCGTCGAGCTGATCGTCGTACCGCTGTCGGAGGAGCAGGCCGCGAGCGCGGCCGCCGCCCCGACGCCGCCGAAGATCGACAGCATCCCGCGCCGTCCGAGCCGGTTGCGCTCGACGATCTTCGGGAGGTCGTGGGAGAGACCGAGGTCGTGTTCGTGGTGGCTCATGGGGACAGGGAAGCCCGCGACCCTGTGCGTCCCCTGTGCGACGGTTGAGGCCTTCGTTTGTCTCACCGGGTCTCGACAGGCTCCGTCGCGACCTCGTTCCTCAGACCCGATCAATGGAAGTCCCGCGACCGGTGGCGGGCTCGCAGCGCGGCGCCGGCGTCGGGGTCGACCTCCTCCAGGGTCCCGAGCCGGTCGGCGAGCAGGTTGGTGGCGCCGTCCTCGTGCTCGACCACCCCGCGGATGACCATGCCGGCCGCCGAGGTGGCGACCTCCCGGTAGCGGCGCCAGACCCCGACGGTGCAGATGACGTTGAGCATCCCGGTCTCGTCCTCGAGGTTGAGGAAGGTGACCCCGCCGGCGGTGCCCGGGCGCTGACGGTGGGTGATCATCCCGGCGACGCTGACTCGCCGCCCCGAGCCGACCTCCGCCAGGTCGGTGACGGTGCGGATCCCCCCGGCGCGCAGCCGCTCGCGCAGATGCACGAAAGGGTGCGCCTCCGGGGTCATCCCGGTGGCCCAGAGGTCGGCCATCGTGGTCTCGACACCGTCCATCTCGGGCAGCATCGGCGCCTCCGACGTCAGCCGCAGCCCCTCCAGCTGGTCGTCGCGCTCGGTCCAGCCGGCGTTCCACAGCGCCCGACGGCGGCTCAGCCCGGCACTCTCGAACACCCCCGCCGTCGCCAGCGCCTCCAGCTGGCGGGCGTCGAGGCCGGCCCGGCGGGACAGGTCGAGCTGGTCGGCGAACGGCCGCTCGGCACGGGCGGCGACGATGCGCTCCGCGACCTCCTTCCCGATGCCCCGGACCGAGTCGAGCCCGAGCCGGACGGCGTACGACGTGTCGCGGCGGTGGACCGGCGTCGGGTCGGGCGTGCCCTCGACGAAGGCGGTGCGCTCGGGATGGTCCTCCAGGCAGGAGTCGAGCCCGGTCGGGCCGGGCGTCTCGCCGGGGAGCAGCTCCAGGTCGGCGGTGGCGCGCGAGACGGCCAGGTCGGGCCGGAGCACCGTCACGCCGTGCCGGCGCGCGTCGCCGACCAGCGACTGCGGGGAGTAGAAGCCCATCGGCTGGGCGCGCAGCAGCGCGGCCAGGAACGCCCCAGGATGGTGCAGCTTGAACCACGAGCTCGCGTAGACCAGCTTGGCGAAGGAGAGCGAGTGGCTCTCCGCGAAGCCGAAGTTCGCGAAGGACAGGATCTTCAGGTAGATCGCGTCGGCGTCCTCGCCCTCGATGCCGCGGCGGCGCATCCCGGCGTACAGCTTGTCCTTGATGCTCTCGATCCGCTCCACCCCGCGCTTGGAGCCCATCGCGCGGCGCAGCAGGTCGGCCTCGTCGGGGGTGCAGTCGCCGATGGCCTTGGCCATGTCCATCAGCTGCTCCTGGAAGAGGGGGACGCCGAGGGTCCGCTCGAGCACCGGGACCAGGTCCTCGTGCGGGTAGGTGACCGGCTCGCGGCCGGTGGCGCGGCGGATGTAGGGGTGGACGGCACCGCCCTGGATCGGCCCGGGGCGGATCAGCGCGATCTCGATGGCCAGGTCGTAGAAGCTCCGGGGGCGCAGGCGGGGCAGGGTGCCGATCTGGGCTCGGCTCTCGACCTGGAACACCCCGATCGAGTCGGCCCGGCAGAGCATGTCGAAGACCGCCGGCTCCTCCTTGGGCACCGTGCTCAGCTCGTAGCGCTCCCCCAGGTGCTCGGCCGCGATCGACATCATGTGGTCGAGCGCGGAGAGCATGCCGAGGCCGAGCAGGTCGAACTTCACCAGCCCCATGAACTCGCAGGCGTCCTTGTCCCACTGCAGGACCGTGCGCTTGTCCATCCGCGCCCGCTCGATCGGGCACACCTCGCCGATCGGCCGCTCGGTGAGCACCATCCCGCCCGAGTGGATGCCGAGGTGGCGCGGCGCCCCGAGCAGGTCGTTGGCGAGCTCGACCACGGGCGCGGGTACGTCGCCCTCGGTGGTGACCTCGCTCCAGGAGCTGATCTGCTTCGACCACGCGTCCTGCTGGCCGGGGGCGTGGCCGAGCGCCTTCGCGGCGTCACGGACGGCCATCTTGGGGCGGTAGCCGATCACGTTGGAGACCTGCGCGGCACGGTGCCGGCCGTAGCGGTCGTAGACCCACTGGATCACCTGCTCGCGCTTGTCGGAGTCGAAGTCGACGTCGATGTCGGGCTCCTCGTCGCGGTGCTCGGAGATGAACCGCTCGAAGGGCAGGCCGTAGAAGACCGGGTCGATGGCGGTGATGCCGAGCGCGTAGCAGACCGCCGAGCTGGCTGCGCTCCCCCGGCCCTGGCACAGGATCTTCTTCTCCTTCGCGAAGGCCACGATGTCGTGGACGATCACGAAGTAGCCGGCGAAGTCCTTGCGCTCGATGACGTCGAGCTCGTGCTCGATCTTGCTCCGGGCCTCCCGCTCGTGCGGGCCGCCGGCGTACCACCGTTGGAAGCCCTGCTCGGTCAGGTGCCGCAGCCAGCTGATCGGGGTGTGCCCCTCGGGGATGCCGTCCTTGGGCAGCCGCGGCGTGGCCTTCTGCAGGTCGAAGGCGAGCTCGTCGGCGAGCACCACGCTGCGCGGGACCGCGTCGTGGTGGCGGGCGAAGCGGCGGGCCATCTCCGCGCCGGAGCGCAGGCTCGCCGCGCCCGAGGGACGCAGCCAGCCGTCCATCTCGGCCAGGCTCCGGCGGGCGCGTACGGCGGCCATCGCCGCGGCCGTCCGGTGCCCCTCCGGGGTCGCGTGGTGGACGTTGTTGGTGGCGACGACCGGCAGCCCGCGGTCGGCCGCGACCGCGGCCAGCAGGTCGTTGTGGCGCGAGTCGAGCGGGAAGCCGTGGTCGGTCAGCTCGACCACGACGTGCTCGGCGCCGAACCGGGCGACCAGCAGGTCGACCTCCTCGGCGGCGGCCCGCGGGCCGTCGGCGACCAGCGCCTGGCGGACCGTGCCCTTGCGGCACCCGGTGAGCACGAGCCAGTGCCCCCGCCCCTGCTCGGCGAGCTCGTCGAGGTCGTAGAGCGGACGGCCCTTCTCGTCGCCGCGCAGGTGGGCGTCGGTCATCGCGGCGGCCAGCCGGTGGTAGCCCTCGACCCCGCGTGCCAGCACCAGCAGGTGGCTGCCCTCCGGGTCGGCCACGCCCAGCTGCGGCCGGGTCAGCCCCAGCGACAGCTCGGCGCCGTAGACCGTGCGCAGGTCCTGCTGCTGGGCGGTCTCGGCGAACAGCGGGGCGCCGTAGAAGCCGTCGTGGTCGGTGATCGCCAGGGCGTGCAGGCCGAGCCGGGCCGCCTCCAGCACCAGGTGGTCGGCGCCGCTGGAGCCGTCGAGGAAGCTGAAGCTGGAGTGGCAGTGCAGCTCGGCGTACGGCGTGAGCGGGCCGGACGGCCGGGTGACGACCGTCTGGTCGCGCCGGTGCTTGCGGGTCGAGATCGGCGCCTCGGGATCCGTGGGCCGCGGGCGGCCCGAGAGGCGCGCCTCCAGGTCACCCCAGGACATGTTGGCGGGGTTGTTCCAGCCCATCAGTCGTACGCCGCCTCGGTCCACCACACGTCGCCGTCGAGGGCGAGCAGCCAGGCCCGGCCGTCGACGCCGACGACCTGGAACCGCGCGACCCGGCGACCGCCGGCCTCCCACCACTGCTCCTCGACGACCCACGGACCGGCCCAGGCCGCGACCGGCTGCCAGTCGTCACCGGCGGCGGGACGGAACCGGTCCGGCTCCCCCGTCAGCGACCCGCGCTCGTCGAGCGCGACCGGACGCCCGCGGGCGTCGGCCACCTCGGCCGCCCACGGGCTGCGCAGCACCCGAGCAGGGGCGGGAGGCGGCAGGCTGCCCGGCCACGGCGGCCCGCTCGGCCGCAGGCCGGTCGGCCGCTGCCCCCACGGCACCCAGGCCTGACGGTCGGCCGGCCCCCGACCCCCCTGGAGCACGGGGACGACGACCGCGTCGTGGCCGAGCATCCCCTGCACGCGCGCGATACCCCGCTCCACCCGCTCGTCGGTGCCGCCCCAGAGCACGTCGGCGTGCACGGCGTCGGGGACGACGGTCTCCGGGACGAACCGGACCCGTTCGACCGGCGCACGCACCTCGCCGGCCCGGGTGGCCGAGCCGTGCAGGGCGCCCTGCAGCTGCCAGTGCAGCCGGTCGACCAGGTCGGTGGCGGTGAAGAACCGGGGGTGCATCCAGGTGCGGACCGAGGCGGGCCGGCCCTCGGGGTCGTCGCCCTCGGCCCGCGCTTCGACCCGCACCTCGGTGCAGACCAGGCCCTGCCGGGCGATGCCCGCCACGAACTCCTCGGCGGTACGGCGCACGCTGAAGACGATCGTCTCGGCGGAGTCCAGCGGCGGCTCGAAGTCGACGTGCCGCTCGAGCTCGGGCGGCGGGGTGCGGGTAGGGAGGTGGACCGCGCCGTCGCCGCCGACCACCCGGTGCACCCAGGCGACGTGGCTGCCGAACCGGTCGCGCACGTCGGCCGCTCGCAGCCGGGCCAGGTCGCCCAGGGTGCGCAGGCCGAGCCGGCGCAGCAGGCTGACCGCGTCGGGCTCGTCGAGGACGTCGACGGGCAGCGCCCGCAGGAACTCGGGCGACCCGCCCGCGGGGACCACCAGGCTCTCCTGGGGCCGCGCGCGCCGGGCGGCCTGCTCGGCGGTGAACAGCTCGTCGGCCACCCCGGCGCGGCTGTCCCAGACCCCGAGGGCGACCAGCCGCTCGGCGAGCACCGCGCCCGCCTCCTCCTCGCCGCCGTAGAAGCGGCCGGGCGAGTGCAGCGCGACCAGCCCCGGTCGCAGCGGCGCGATGCCGGGCCGGATCTCCTCGACCGCCACCAGCACGTCCTCGAAGGCGCGCGCGTCCCGGTCCGGCGACGCCGGGAGTACGGCGAGCTCCGGGCACCGGGACTGGGCGTCGCGCCGGCGCATCCCGCGTCGTACGCCGAGGGCGCGGGCGGGCTCGTTGCAGGCCTGGACCAGGTTGGCCCGGAAGACCGCCGCGGGCAGCCGACCGGGCAGGCCGGCCTCGGTGGCCGCGGCCACCACCGGCCAGTCGGGGCACCACACGACCAGCACCCGGGCGGGCATCAGCCGGCCTCCCGCACGTCGGAGGTCGTCACCGTCGCGGGCGCCTCCGGCGCGGCCCGTCGTACGCCGGCGGCGGGGTCGGGCAGCCAGAGGCCGGTGCTCCGCGCGGGCGCCGCGCCGCGGCGTACCGAGACCGTGACCCGGCGTGCCTCGAGGTGGCCGTGCCCCCGGCCGAGCCCCGTCCAGGCCGGCTCCTCGGCGCCGATCCGGGCCTCGCAGCGCGGCCACTCGCCCTGCACCAGCAGCACCGCGGAGCGCTTGCGCAGCCGGGCGCCCAGCCGCTCGGCGACCGACGGCGCGACCCGGCCGCCCGGCCGGAGCAGCACCACGGGCGTGACGTCGACGAGGGCGGCGGTGACCTCCAGCCACTGCTCCCCCGGCTCGGGCACCAGCACGGTGCGGGCGAGCTCGACCCCGGTCTCGGCCGCGGCCTCGGCGCCGAAGTCGGGGATCCCCACGACCGCGCACCAGTCCCCTGCCCGCGACGGACCGGCCAGCAGCGCCATCGCCAGCCCCAGGCCGTCGACCTCGTAGCTGGCGCCGGCGTACAGCTGGACGACCCCGGAGAGCGCCGGGTGCATCGCCACCGGGACCCGCGGCATCCCGCCGGACATCCGCTGCATCCGCTCGCGCAGCACCGCCAGATCAGGAGGCTGATCCGGGCTCAGGGAGGCGACGGCTGCGGACACACTCCATGATCGAACACCTGTTCGATCGAGTCAATCCGGCCCCCCAAATCGCCGAGCCGGCGCGAGTTCGCGCCGGCTCGGCAGCAAACTCACGCCGGCTCGGCGGAGGTGGGGTGGATCAGGTGTAGAGGGCGGCGATGCGCTCCGCGTTGTTGTTCTCCACCACGTTGCGCTTGACCTTCATCGAGGGGGTGAGCTCGCCGGACTCGATGGTCAGGTCGTGGTCGAGGATCTCCCACTTCTTGATGGTCTCCCACCGGTTCAGCTTGGCGTTGAGCTCCTCGACGTACCCGGCGACCATCGCCTTGACCGCGGGCGAGGAGACGATCTCGGAGTACGACGCGCCGCTCATGCCGTTCTCCTCGGCCCAGCCCGCCATCGCGTCCGGGTCCAGGGTGACCAGCGCGACGACGTAGTTGCGCTCGCTGCCGAAGACCATGAACTGGCTGGTGTAGGGGCAGATCGCCTTGAACTTCGACTCGATCGCCGACGGCGCGATGTACTTGCCGCCCGAGGTCTTGAACAGGTCCTTGATCCGGCCGGTGATGGTCAGGAACCCGTCGGCGTCGAGGCTGCCCTTGTCGCCGGTGCGCAGCCAGCCGTCCTCGGTGAACGCCTTGGCAGTCTCCTCCGGGAGGTTGTGGTAGCCCTCCATGATGTGCGGCCCGCGCAGCTGCACCTCGTCGCCCTCGCCGATGCGGACCTCGGCGCCCGGGAGCGCGGGGCCGACCGTGCCGATCCGGTACTCGTCGGGGTGGTTGACCGTGGCGCCCGCGGCGTTCTCGGTCATGCCGTAGCCCTCGAGGATGAGGATGCCGGCGGCGTGGAACCACTCCGCGATCTCGGAGTTCAGCGCCGCGGACCCGGAGATGAAGAACCGGACCCGGCCGCCGAAGCGCGCGCGCACCTTGCTGAAGACGAGCTTGTCGAACAGCCCGTGCTGCAGGTTGAGCAGGAACGGGACGGACCTGCCCTCGCGCTTGAGCCCGTCGACCTTGATGCCGACCTCGAAGGCCTTGAGGAACAGCTTCTCCTTCAGCCCGCCCTCGGCGGCCTGCATCGTGACGATCCGGCCGTGGGCCTTCTCGAAGATGCGGGGCGCGGCGCCCATGAAGGTCGGCTTCACGACGCCGAGGTTGTCGACGATCTTGTCGACCCGGCCGTCGATGGCGGTGGCGAAGCCGCAGGCGAGCTGCGCGGAGAGCAGCACCTTGCCGAAGGAGTGGGCCATCGGCAACCACAGGAACTGCAGGTCGTCCTCGCCCAGGATGTGCTGCGCCTCGATCGCCGCCCCCTCGTAGACCCACGAGCGGTGCTTGAGCCGGACGCCCTTGGGCTTGCCCGTGGTGCCGGAGGTGTAGATCAGCGTGGCGAGCTGGTCGGGGGCGATCGACTTCGCCGTCTGCTCGATCACGTCGGGGTGCTCGGCGAGATAGCCGTCGCCGAGCGCGGCGAGGTCGTCCATCCCGATGATCCAGTCACCATCGGTCGCGCCGTCGAAGGTGACGACCTTCGCCACGTGCGGCAGCTCGTTCTTGTGCTCGCGCAGCTTGGCAAGCTGCTCGTCGTCCTCGGCGAAGACGACCCGGCACTCCGCGTCGGCGAGGATGTACGTCGTGTCCTCACCGTTCGTCGTCGGGTAGACGGTCGTGGTGGCACCGCCACCGCACATCACCGCGAGGTCGGCGAGGATCCACTCGTAGCGGGTTCCGGACACGATGCCGACCCGCTGCTCGGACTCGATCCCGAGCGCGAGGAGTCCGGCGGCGAGCTGGGAGACCCGGTCCCCGGCCTGCTGCCAGGTCACCGATTCCCAGGCGTCGCCGCGCGGGAAGCGGAAGGCCTCGTTGCCGGGCGACGCGGCCACCCGGTTGAGGAACTGCACGGCCACATTGGGCTCGAGATGGTCGACGAAGCTCGTGTCGTGATTCGCGGGCATGTCACTCCTGTGCAGGGATGGCTGCGGGAGGCTGGCGGTCCCGGCACCCTCCCAGCGCGGCTGTTGCGGAGTAACCTACGTCACTCGCAACTCGCCGGTAACCCGATCGGTGGTGCGTGTCCGGAATCCGCATCCGTCTTTGCCCGAGCGGCACCCCGGGCAGGCTCAGGCGAGGGCCGCCACGTAGTCCTCGGCCTTCAGCCGGACCTTCCTCGCGAGCCCCTCGACGCCGATCAGCCGGGGCAGCAGCGTCCGGTCGAGATGGAGGGCCTGGAACACCAGCGAGACGGTGACGCCGTGGCCGGGCCGGTGCACGACCTCGATCGGGTCCCCGGCGCCGATCTCACCCTCGACGAGCACCCGGAGGTAGGGGCCGGGACGGGCCGCCTGGGCGAAGCGCCGCACCCAGGCGGTGTCGTCGTAGCCGTTGCGGCCCATCCAGTTCTTGAAGTCGTTGCAGGGGGTGCGGACCGCGGCGACCTCGAGCAGCACGTCCCCGATCCGCCAGCGCTCGCCGATCTCGGCCTCGTTGACGTCGATCCCGGCCGTGGTGAGGTTCTCGCCGAACTGCCCGTCGCGGATCTCCTGGCCGAGCTCGGCGGCCCACAGGTCGAGGTCCTCGCGGGCGAAGGCGTACACCGCCTGGTCGGGACCGCCGTGGTGCTTGGTGTCGGAGACCTGGTCGCCGTCGAGGCCGAGGCGGCGTACCTCGACACGGCCGGGCAGCGCCACCTTGTCGATGCTGGTGCGTCCGATGCCGGCCCAGTCCGCCTCGCGCGGGGCGCCGACGTTGACGGAGACGAGGTGGGCCACGGCGCGATTCTCGTGCACCCACCTCGCCCCCGGCGAATCAGTTACCGCTCGTCACCGTGACCAGCGGGTCCGCGGCGTCCCCGGTCCCGAGGACGTACGACGCCGCCGCGGCGTCGCCGAGCTGCGCGCGCAGCCACAGTGCGGCCCACCGCGCGGTGACCTCGATGCTGGCGGCCTGGCTCAGGCTCTGGCTGTTGACCTCGGCCTCGGCGCCGGCCGGGCTCTGGACGTCGGTGATGCCGTAGTGGTTGGCGCCGCTGACGCGCACGATCTGCTTCGGCCCGTGCTGCAGCTTGGCGTAGCTGGACTCCGCCTGGGCGGGCTCGGCCATGCCGTCGGACTGCCCCTGCACCAGCTGCACCGGCACCTGGTTGTCGATGGCGGGGTAGATCCCGAGGATCGCGTTGTTCGTGCCGTAGAACGACCCGGCCTTCACCGCGTCGGGCAGGTTGAAGCCCAGCGTCGTGCAGAACGGGATCGAGCACTTGTCCTCAGTGATCGACAGACCGGTCGCGCCGCCGAAGGAGTGTCCGAGCAGGACCATCGTGTCGGTGTCGATGTGGCCGTTCAGCGGCGACGAGGCGGCGGCGTTCTCGGTGGCCATCCAGCCGAGCGTCTCCCCCACCTGGCTGGTCGAGGTGTAGTAGTTCGTGTCGAAGAAGTTCAGCCGGCGGTGGGTGGGCGTGACCACCACGAAGCCGTACGACGCCACGGCGGCGGCGTACTGGCTGTAGTACTGGCGGTGCACCTTGCCGCCCTGGAGGAGCAGCGCGACGGGCAGCTCGCCCGTCGGGTTCGACGGGTAGTAGACCGTGGTGCCGTCGTTGACGATCTTGCTCTGGTACGACGAGACCGGCACCGGGGTCACGGGGGCCGAGGTGTCGGCGCCCGAGGGGGCCGGGGCGGCGACCAGGAGGCCGGCCGCCAGGACGAGGGTCGTGAGCACCGACCGAGGCCGGGTGAGCACTGCGGGGGGACGCATGGTAGACCTTTCGTAGATCGTATATTCCATGCGGAGAATGGCAGAGCAGGTCGCCGCCGTCTCGCCGGTCTGGACCGTCTCTATTCCTGGACGGCCTTCGCGACGGCGACGCAGGTCGTCAGCCACGCACGGTCGGGCGCGCCCGGGTGGTCCTCGAGTTCCCACAGCACGTTGTGGAGCATCCGGACCACCACCCAGTCGCGGGCCCGGTCCTCGTCGAGGCCGGCGGCGTCGATCGCCGCGTGGAACCGACGTCGTACGCCGCCCCGCACGTCGCCGGCGAGCTCGTCCCACCGGTTCCACAGCAGCGGCGCGACCTCGTAGTGCGGGTCGCCGCTCATCGGCTTGGGGTCGATGGCCAGCCACGGCTCCCGGTCGGCGGCCAGCACGTTCGCGTAGTGCAGGTCGCCGTGGATCATCGTGCCGGTGCTCGCCGGGTCGGCGACCAGGTCGCGGGCGAGCGAGACCGCCTGCTCGACGAGCCGGTGCGGCACCGGCGCGTCCCGGGGCAGCTGCGCGAGCCGGTCGGTCGACTCCCCGACGTACGACGTCAGCGGCCTCAGCTGCGGCGGCGCGGGGACGTGCAGCCGCGCGTAGAGGCTTCCCACGATCTCGCAGGCCTCGACGTCCCACCGGTCGCCGAGGTCCTCGGGGTGCAGCCGCTCCAGCAGCAGCGCGAAGCGTCGCGGGTCGGCCCGCAGCAGGCGTACGGCGCCGCGTCCGTGCCAGTGCTGCAGCGCGAGGTGCTCGTGCTCGGCCTCGGGGTGCGGGACCGACACCTTCAGCACCGCGCGCTCGCCGTCGCCGGTGCGGACCGGGAGCACGACCGCGCCGGTCCCCCGCAGCTCCGCGCCGTCGGGGGCCAGCGCCCACTCCTCGAGCAGCCCGCGCGCGAGCGCTCCCGGGCCGTCGAGGCGCACTACTTCTTGGTGGTCTTCTCGCCGGGCTGCGTGGTCGCCAGCGCGGCCACGAAGGCCTCGGGCGGGACCTCGACGGTGCCGATGTTCTTCATCCGCTTCTTGCCGGCCTTCTGCTTCTCCAGCAGCTTGCGCTTGCGGGTGATGTCGCCGCCGTAGCACTTGGCGAGGACGTCCTTGCGGATGGCGCGGATGTTCTCGCGGGCGATGACCCGGGCGCCGATGGCGGCCTGGATCGGCACCTCGAACTGCTGGCGCGGGATCAGCTCCTTGAGCTTGCCGGCCATCATCACGCCGTAGGAGTACGCGGCGTCCTTGTGCACGATCGCGGAGAACGCGTCGACCGGCTCGCCCTGCAGCAGGATGTCGACCTTGACCAGGTCGGCGGCCTGCTCGCCGGAGCGCTCGTAGTCGAGCGAGGCGTAGCCCTTGGTGCGCGACTTCAGCTGGTCGAAGAAGTCGAAGACGATCTCGCCCATCGGCAGCGTGTAGCGCATCTCCACGCGGTCCTCGGAGAGGTAGTCCATCCCCTGCATGGCGCCGCGCTTGGCCTGGCAGAGCTCCATGATCGTGCCGATGTAGTCGCTCGGGCTGAGGATCGTGGCCTTGACGACCGGCTCGCGGACCTCGGCGATCTTGCCCTCGGGGAACTCGCTCGGGTTGGTCACCTCGAGCTCGGAGCCGTCCTCCATCAGGACGCCGTAGACCACGTTGGGGGCGGTGGAGATGAGGTCGAGGTTGAACTCGCGCTCGAGCCGGTCGCGGGTGATCTCCATGTGCAGCAGGCCGAGGAAGCCGCAGCGGAAGCCGAAGCCCAGGGCGCCCGAGGTCTCCGGCTCGTAGGTGAGCGCCGCGTCGTTGAGCTGCAGCTTCTCCAGGGCCTCGCGCAGGTCGCCGAACTGGTCGCCGTCGATGGGGTACAGCCCGGCGTACACCATGGGGTTGGGGTGCTTGTAGCCGCCGAGCGCGGTGGTCGCGCCGTGGTGCTGGGTGGTGACGGTGTCACCCACGCGCGACTGGCGCACGTCCTTCACGCCGGTGATGAGGTAGCCGACCTCGCCGACGCCGATCTTGTCGGCCTTGACCTGCTCGGGGCTGATCACGCCGAGCTCGAGGAGCTCGTGGGTGGCGCCGGTCGACATCATCTTGATCCGGTCGCGGTGCGTGAGCTCGCCGTCGACGACCCGGACGTAGGTGATCACGCCGCGGTAGGTGTCGTAGACGGAGTCGAAGATCAGCGCGCGGGCCGGCTCGTCGGCCTCGCCGACGGGCGGCGGCGTCTCCGCGACGATGTGGTTGAGCAGGCTCTCGACGCCCATGCCGGTCTTGGCGCTGACCCGCAGCACGTCGGACGGCTCGCAGCCGACCAGGCCGGCGATCTCCGCGGCGTACTTGTCCGGGTTGGCGCTCGGCAGGTCGATCTTGTTGAGCACCGGGATGATGTGGAGGTCGGCGCCCATCGCGAGGTAGAGGTTCGCGAGCGTCTGCGCCTCGATGCCCTGGGCGGCGTCGACGAGCAGGATCGCGGCCTCGCAGGCCTCCAGCGACCGGGACACCTCGTAGGTGAAGTCGACGTGGCCCGGGGTGTCGATCATGTTGAGGACGTAGGTGCCGGGCTCGGCCCCCTCCTCGTTGCCGTCCGGCACGGTCCAGGGCATCCGCACGGCCTGGCTCTTGATCGTGATGCCGCGCTCGCGCTCGATGTCCATCCGGTCGAGGTACTGCGCCCGGGCGGCTCGCGCGTCGACGACCCCGGTCAGCTGCAGCATCCGGTCGGCCAGCGTCGACTTGCCGTGGTCGATGTGGGCGATGATGCAGAAGTTCCGGATGATCGCCGGAGCGGTGCCGCCGGGAGGGGGCGCGGTGTTCGTGGGCACGGACATCTCTCGTTCGAGTGCTCGGGGACTTCAGGATTCTCCCACACGCCCCCGACGTTCCCGACCTTCCCGTCGGGGCTCACTCGGGGCTGGTGAGCGCCTCCTTGGTCTTGGCGATCGCGAAGCCCCAGCCCTGCTCGAGCGTCGGCTTCGGCGGGATCGCCACCTCTTCGGCGTTCGTGAGCACGTCGAGCAGGACCGGACCGTCGTGGGCCATCGTCTGGCGGACGGCGTCCTCGAGGTCGTGCGGATCGGTGACGCGGAGGCCGCGCATGCCGATCGCCTCGGCCACCCGGGCGAAGTCGGGGTTGTGCAGCACGGTGCCGAACTCCGGCAGACCCGCCTGCTCCATCTCCAGCTTCACCATGCCGAGCCGGGCGTTGTCGAAGACCACGAGCTTGACCGGCAGCTCGTGGCTGACCGCGGTGAGCAGGTCGCCCAGCAGCATCGACAGCCCGCCGTCGCCGCAGCACGCGACCACCTGGCGCGACCGGTCGAGCCCCGCGGCACCGAGCGCCTGGGGCATCGCGTTGGCCATCGAGCCGAGGTTGAACGACCCGAGCAGCCGCCGCTCACCGCTCATCCGGATGAAGCGGGCCAGCCAGGTGGTCGCCATCCCGGTGTCGACGGTGAAGATCGCGTCCGAGGCGGCGTACCGGTCGACCAGCCCGGCGAGCAGCTCCGGGCGCACCCGGCCCTCGGGGTTGTCGACCTTGCGGCGCAACAGCCCCTTCGGCTTGCTGTCGTACGACGGGTCCACGAACTGCTGCTGCCGCTCGCGCCACGCGTCGTACGACGACCGCGCCTCGTCGAGGTGCGCGCGGTCGGGCTTCGGGGCCACCCGGTCGACCAGCTCGCGCAGCGCCAGCCGGGCGTCGCCGACCACCGCGTGCTCGACGGGGGTACGCCGGCCGACGTGCGAGCCGTCGGCGTCGATCTGGACGGTGGCGGTCCCGTGCGGCAGGAACTCGGTGTAGGGGAAGTCGGTGCCGACCATGAGCAGCAGGTCGCAGCCGTCGAAGGCGATGGCGCTGGCGCGGTTGCCGAGCAGGCCGGACTGGCCGACCTCGTAGGGGTTGTCGTGCTCCAGGCCCTCCTTCGCCTTCAGGGTGAGCACCATCGGGGCCTGCAGCCGCTCCGCCAGCGCGAGCACCTCGTCCCGGGCGTGACGCGCACCCTGGCCGACCAGCATCGTCACCTTCGTCGCGGCGTCGATCGCCCGCGCGGCCTCGCCGACCGACTCGGACGAGGGCGGGACCGGCGGCTGCTCGACGACGAAGCGCGGGACCGGAGCGTGCTGGTCGACGGCGAGCCCGCCGACGTCCCCGGGCAGGGTGAGGACGGCGACGCCCCGCTGCTGGAGCGCGGCGTTGCCGGCCTGCTCGATCACGCCGGGGAGCTGGTCCGGACTGGTGATGGTCGCGCGGAAGACCGCGACGTCGGCGAACAGCGCGTCGTTGTCGACCTCCTGGAAGAAGTCGCTCCCGATGTCCGCACGAGGCACCTGGCCGCAGATGGCCAGCACGGGCGCGTGGGACTTCTTGGCGTCGTACAGGCCGTTGAGGAGGTGGATGGACCCCGGCCCGACGGTCCCCAGGCACACCCCCAGCCGCCCGGTGAGCTGGGCCTGCGCCCCGGCCGCGAACGCGGCCACCTCCTCGTGGCGGACTCCCATCCACTCGATCCGGTCCTCGCGCCGGATGGCGTCGGTGACGGGGTTGAGGGCGTCGCCGACGACGCCCCAGACCTGGGTGACCCCGTGCTCGGCCAGGGATGCGATCAGCAGTTCGGCGACGGTGCTCTCGGAGCGGCTCATGGGGCGCCGGTACCCGCTCCCACGGCAGGATGTCCCGGTGTCCACCAGCCAGACCCCGCCCGTGCCCGTCGGCCGCACCGCCCGCCGACTCGAGTGGGCGCACCTGCCGCCCCACGTCCGGACCCTCGTCGAGCGGGAGTGCGGCGCCCCGGTGGTCGACGCGATCTCGCAGGGCGGCGGCTTCACCCCGGGCTTCGCGTCCGTCCTGGTCGGAGCCGACGGGCGCCGGCACTTCGTGAAGGCCGCCTCGGCCAAGGCCCAGCGTGCCGTCGCCCACTCCTACCGCGAGGAGGCCCGCCGGCTCGCCGCACTGCCGACCGGGGCGCCCGCACCCCGGCTGCTGTGGCAGCACGACCGCGACGACTGGGTCGTCCTGGGCATCGAGTACGTCGACTCCTCGGCACCGCGGCGCCCCTGGCGGCTGCCGGAGGTGGAGGCGAGCGCGCGGATGCTCGAACGGCTCGCCGAGGCCCTGACCCCGGTGCCCGCGTCGCTGTCGCTCGACCCCGTCGCCGACGAGCTCGCCGACTGGCCGCGGGCCTGGGACCACGTCCGCGCGACCCGCCCCGACCTCCCGCACCTGGACGAGGCGGCAGGCCTGGCCGCCGGCTTCGCCGCGGTGACGGCCGGGGACACCCTGGTCCACACCGACGTGCGCGACGACAACCTGCTGCTGACCGCCGACGGGCGGGTGCTGCTGTGCGACTGGAACTGGCCGGCCGTCGGCGCCGCCTGGCTCGACACCGTGCTCCTCCTGCTCGGGCCGCGCGGGGACGGGCTCGACGTCGACGCCCTGCTGACCCGGCTCCCGCTGACCCGCGACGTACCGGCCGAGTCGATCGACACCTTCCTCGCCCTGGTCACCGGCTACTTCTGGCGCCAGGGCGACGAGCGGGTGCCGCCCACCTCGCCGTACCTGCGAGACTTCCAGCGCTGGCAGGGCGACGTCGCCTGGGCGTGGCTCGCCGAGCGCCGCGGTTGGGCCTGATCGGCCCGCGTGCGATTTGGGCGGCACCCCGCGCCGCTGTTAATCTCGTACGTCGCGTGTCTGGCCGCAGCCTGCGCCGACCGCGCAAGAAGACTTTGCAGCACGACCTCCCGGCAGCATCCACACCTACGACGAAGGCGCAGTAGTGGCGAACATCAAGTCCCAGATCAAGCGGAACAAGCAGAACGAGAAGGCGCACGAGCGGAACAAGGCCGTCAAGACCGGCCTGAAGTCCGCCATCCGCAAGTTCCGCGAGCTCGCCGAGGCCGGTGACAAGGAGGCCGCGATGGTCGCCGGTCGCGAGGCCACCAAGAAGCTCGACAAGGCCGCCTCCAAGGGCGTCATCCACAAGAACCAGGCCGCGAACCGCAAGTCCGCGATCGCCCAGAAGGCCGCCTCTCTCTGAGTCGCCTCCGCGAAGGCGCCGCCCCCTCGGGGCCGGCGCCTTTTTCGCGTTAGCGGTCGCGCAGGCCGGTGACCGTCAGCACCAGCCGCTCGAGGGTGTACGACGCGTCGCTCGCCGCGCCCTTGATGTCGGCGTCGGCCTGGGCCACCGCCCGGATGGCGCGGCCGATGCCGGCGTCGCTCCAGCCCCGGGCCTGCTCGCGCAGGGTCCGCAGCTTCCACGGCGGTACGCCGACCTCGCGGGCCAGGTCGGCGTCGCGCATCCGGCCGGGTGCCGACTTGAAGCGGGCCAGCCCGCGCGCGCTGCCCGCGAACGCCGAGGTGACCAGCACCGCGGCCGTCCCGCCCTCCAGCGCCCACCGGAGCTCCTCGAGCGCCGCCTGACGCCGCCCGGCGAACGCCGCGTCGGCGACCGCGAACGACTTGGCCTCGGCCCGGCCGCCGTAGTAGCGGCGGACCTTGTCGACGTCGATGGCCGCGCCCGCGAAGTCGTTGGTCAGCTGGTGGGCCGCCGCCGAGAGTGAGCGGAGGTCCTGGCCGACCGCCTGGACCAGGAAGGCGGCGCCCTCCTTGTCGATGCTGGAGCCGTGGCTGCGCACCTCGCTCGCCACGAAGGCGGGGAGCTCGGAGGCCTTCAGCTCCCCCGACTTGGACTCGGTGACGGTCGGCATCTTGCGGAGCTTGTTGAGCACGCCGGATCCCTTGGGACCGCCCCCATGCACGAGCACCAGGGCGACCTCGTCGGCGGGCGCGGCGGCGTACCCCAGCAGGCCCTCGACGGACTCCTCGGGGAGGTTCTCCAGGGAACGGACGACGACGCACCGGATGCTGGAGAACAGCGACGGCGCCGCCAGCTCGCCCAGCGTCGCGAGCGACAGGTCGGCCGCGGGCGTCTCGGCGAGCTCCGCCTCGGCGTCGTAGGCCCGGACCGCGGCCCGGACGGCCCCGACCGTGCGCTCGTTGAGGAACTCCTCCTTGCCGGTCACCAGGGTGACCCGGCCGAGGACGTCTGCTGCCTGGGGACCTCGCGTCATGGTGCGCTCAGCCTCCCACAGCCCACCGACGGTGCCGTACCGTCCTCCCGTCGCCGACGGCAGGAGCCCGAGCATGACCCGCACCTCGCTCGCCCCGCCGCTGCTGGCCGTCGCGGCGGTCCTCGTCGTGACCGACCTGGTCCTGCTCGACCAGGACCGGTGGACGGTACTGGTGTCCGTGGCCGCGACCGCCGCCCTGCTGGTCATCGCCCGGCGCGCCGGGCTCGGGGCCGCCGAGCTCGGCCTGGACCGGGCCCACCTGGGCCGGGGACTGCTGTGGGGTGCCGTCCCCTCGGCCATCATCGCGGCGGGCCTCGTGGCCGCGGCGCTGCTGCCCTGGCTGGAGTCCGCGTTCGCGGACGGTCGTACGCCGCAGGACGCCGGCGAGGTCGCGCTGAAGGTGCTCGTGGTGATCCCGCTGCGCACCGTCCTGCTGGAGGAGCTGGCGTTCCGGGGCGTGCTGTGGGGACTGCTGGCCGAGCGCCGCGGCGCGCCGGCGGCGACGTACTGGTCGTCGGCGGCGTTCGGCCTGTGGCACCTGCCGACCGCGTTCGTGGTGCTCGACACCAACGACGCGCTCGACGGCGCGTCCGGATCGGTCCTGGGCACGCTGGCGGTCGTCGGCGGGATCGTCGTGGCGACCGGGGTCGCGGGGCTGCTCTTCGCCGAGCTGCGCCGCCGCTCGGGCAGCCTGCTCGCCCCGGCCCTGGTGCACTGGACGACCAACGCCGGCGGCACGGTCGTCGGGTTCCTCCTCGGCTAGCTGACGTCGTCCAGCTGCTGGCTCGCGATCTCCTCCGCCAGCCGGTCGGTGTCGGCGTCGTCCCAGCCGGGCGACGGCAGGATCTCCGCCCACGCGCGCACCGGCTCCTGCCCGAACTGGTGCCCCTGGCCCTCGGGAACGTCGTTGGCGACCATCTGGTCGGCCGCCAGCTGCAGCATCGTGACCACCGGGATCCAGCGGATCTTCGGCGAGACGTCCCGGCCCCGCGGCTCGTCCAGCCAGTCCGGCTTGTGCAGGGCCAGCGACCACGTCCACCAGGTGATCGGGTCGTTGGCGTGCTGGAGGTAGCCGATCCGCGGCCCCTCCCAGGTCGGGTCGGGGCGCTGCCAGTCCTCCTGCTGGTCGCCGAAGCGGACGATCTCACCGCCGCCGTAGATCGGCAGCACCTCCGGCGTACCGGGGTCGCGCTCCTCGGTGAACTGCTGCCACAGTCGGTTGTTCCCGGTCGGTCCGACGAACAGCGCGCCGGACGTCCGCTCGGCCAGGTCCTGGGCGCCGCTGAAGGCCGCCTCACCGCCGAACGTGCCGAGGCTCTCGCCGCTCACGACCAGCTTGGGTCGCGCGTCCTCCGGAAGCTCCAGCCACCGTGCGTACACCGCCTCGAAGAGCAGCCGGCCCGCCTCCTGCGCCCGGCTGCCGTCGACGATGAAGGACATCCAGCTGGGCAGGTAGGAGTACTGCATGCTGACGGTCGCGGCGTCGCCGTCCCACATGTACTCGAGCGCGCGGGCCTGGTTCTCGTTCACCCAGCCGCGACCGGTCCCGGTGACGACGTTGACGACCTGCCGCTCGAACCCGCCGGTCAGCTCCAGCTCCTCGACCGCGCGCTGCGCCTCCTCACGGAGGTCGATCTCGCCGTCGGTGCCGACCCCGACGTACGCCCGCACCGGCTGCAGCGCCGGACGTCCGGTGAACGCGGAGATGGTCTCCGCGCTCGGCGCGTTCGCGATGAACACCCGGCCCTGGCGGCCGAGGTCCTCCCACTCGACCGACGAGGCAGGACCGGCGGACAGCGACGGGCTGGTCGGTGCCGGGACGTCGGTCGCGAACTCGTCGTTGATGGCGATGAAGGTGGCGTCCATGGTGGCGAGCACCCGCGCGGCCACCACGTCGTCGACGACGACCCAGCAGCACAGGGCGACCACGGCCGCACCGATGACGGCCGCGACGCGCTGCGGGAGCAGTCGCGACACCTGACGTCCGACGACCCGGCCCGCGAGCCGCAGCAGGCGCGCGATCGCGACGATCAGCACGAAGACCACGAGGCCGACGACCAGGAGCACGGGCACGTGGGCGAGATCGACCGCCTCCGTGCCCACCCGCTCGCGCAGGTCGTCCTCCCAGCGGACGTACCAGACCAGGCAGATCGCCGAGCCCACCACCGCGCCTACGGCGACGACCCACCAGAAGATCCGGCGGAGCCGCCCCTCCAGGTGCAGTCCGCAGCTGCGCAGCACCCAGCCGAGCAGCGCGCCCACGGCGTACCCCAGCGCGGCGGCGACGCCGCACACCAGGCCCTGGAACAGCGGGCTGCGGGGCAGCAGGGACGGCGTCAGCGCCAGCCAGAAGAGGACGATCGCACCGATGGTCGGCGCGATCGGACAGCGGAGTCGTCGGGCGACACGTCTCACCATGGCGCGATCCTTGCGCATTTGGCACGCGCTCGGGCGCTCATCGGACGCGGGTCACCACCTCCTCGCCCTCGACACCGACCACCAGGTCGCCGTCCCGGTCGGTGCGCAGCACCTCGACGCCGCCGTCCTCGAGGGGCTGCAGCACGCTCGCGGCCGGGTGACCGTAGTCGTTGTCGGCGCCCACCGACACCAGGGCGACATCGGCGTCGAGCGCCTTCAGGAACGCCAGGTCCTGGTGCCGGCTGCCGTGGTGCGGCACCTTCAGGACGTCGACCCGCAGGCCGGGCGCGCCGCGGGCGAGCGCGGCCTGACCGGGCGGCTCGAGGTCGCCGGTGAGCAGGACGCGCAGCCCGCGCACCTCCACGAGGAGCACCACGCTCGCGTCGTTGGCCGCGCTGCCGTCGCCCGGCCCGGCCCGCACCGGTCCGAGCGGACCGAGCACCTGGACGGTCGCCTCCCCGATCGTGCGGGTGCCGGGCAGGGCCGTGCGGACCGGGACCCCGGCGGCGACGGTGGCGGCGCGCACGACCGCCACTCCCGACGGCGGGTCGAGCACCGGCGTGGTCTCGACCACCCCGACGTCGCGCCCGTCCAGTACGCCGACCAGTCCGTCGACGTGGTCGGCGTGGAAGTGGCTCAGCACCACCAGCGGCACCGAGCCGACATCCAGCCGGTCCAGGCACGCGTCGACCGCCGCGGGGTCGGGACCGACGTCGACGACGATCGCCGCGCCGGGCGCGACCCGGACGGCGAGCGCGTCGCCCTGCCCCACGTCGCAGGCCGCGACCACCCAGCCCTCGGGTGGCCACCCCGGGGTCGGCAGTCGCACCGAGACCGCGAGCACCATCACCGCGGCGCAGACCAGGCCGGCCGAGCGATGACGGAGCACCCGGGGCGCCACCAGCGCGACCACGACCATCAGGACGGTGAGCCCCAGCAACGGCAGCACGCCCGTGCCCCAGTCCATCGCCGCGGCGGGCAGGTCCGCGCCCCGGCGTGCGACCAGCACGATCCAGGCGACGCACCAGCCCGCCAGGGTGCCGAGGACCCGCGCCAGCGGATCCGACACCAGGCCCACCAGCCCGCCCAGGAGACCGAGCACGGTGGCCGGCCCCACGACCGGGGCGACGAGCAGGTTCGCGGCGACCGCGACCAGGCTGACCTGGCCGGAGATGGCGGCGACGAGCGGCGTACAGGCCAGCTGTGCGGCCGCCGGCACCGCGACCGCCTCGGCCAGCGACCGCGGCAGCCAGCGGGCCATCGCGTCCCGCCAGCCCGGGGCGAGGACCAGGATGCCGCCGGTGGCGAGCACGGACAGCGCGAAGCCGATGGAGACCGCCAGGGCGGGCTGCACGAGCAGCAGCGCCGTCACGGCGACGCCCAGTGCCCGGAAGCCCCGGCGGCGGCCGTCGACGCCCATGCCCACCAGCCCGACCGTGCCCATCGCTGCGGCGCGGACGACGCTCGGCTCGGTGCGGGCGAGCAGGATGAAGCCGCAGATCCCGACCGCTCCGACCAGGTAGAGCCAGCGGCCGCGGACGCCGGCCCAGCGGCACACGACCAGCAGGAACCCCACCACCAGGGTCAGGTTGGTGCCGGACACGGCCAGCAGGTGGGTCAGCCCCGTAGCCCGGAAGTCGTCGGCGAGCCCGGGGTCGAGGCCCGCGTCGTCGCCGTCGACCAGCGCGGGCACCAGTGCCCGCTGGTCCGGCGGGCGGTGGGCGACCGCGTCGCGGATCGAGCTGCGGACCCGGTCGGCGCCTCGCCACCACACATCGGGCTCGGCCAGCACGACCGGGTCGCCCGCCGCTCCGAGGACCGCGGCGGCGTCGCCGTCGTCGGAGGGCGAGAGCCGACCCGTCGTGCGCACCGTGGTCCCGAGCGGGACCTCGCGCCAGGCCTCGTCCCCGAGCAGCACGACCGGCGTCGCGAGGGAGTACGACGCGCCACGACCCGTGACGTGCCGGACCTCCAGGCGCAGCAGCACCTGGTCGGCGTACCGGCCGGTGACGACCCGGGGGTCGGACGTCACCGTCGCCTCCAGCGTCGCCACGGCGCCGTCGGCCGCCAGCCGAGCGACCGGGTTGCCGGCGACCTGCTCGGCGCGGAGCAGGGCGGCGCCCGCGACTGCCGTCCCCACGAGCAGCACCGCGAGGGCCGTCAGCGCCGCCCGCCGGCCCCGTCGCCGCGCCAGGACCGGGACCGCCGCCAGCACCGCGACCGCCGCAGCGGCGGCGGCCGGCCGGCTCCCGAGGTGACCGAGGAGCGCACCGAGCCAGGCCGCCAGCGCGAGCAGCGGCATCCGGAGGTCGGGTGGTTCCCGCGTCCCGGCGGGATCGAGCCGCACCTCACCCCCACCTCACACCGTGACGTGCGGGGTGATCGTGGCGAGCGTCTTGTCGCCGATGCCGTCGACCTCGAGCAGCTCCTGGACCGCGGTGAATCCGCCGTGCTCGTCCCTCCAGGTCACGATCGCCTGGGCCGTCACCGGACCCACCTCGGGCAGCAGCTCGAGCTCGGCGGCCGTCGCGGTGTTCAGGTTGACCAGGGCACCCGCCGCCGGCGCGGCGGCGCCCGGCACGGAGGCCACTGCAGGCCGCGCGGGCTCGCCGACCAGGATCTGCTCGCCGTCGACCAGCACCCGGGCCAGGTTGAGCGGGGACAGGTCGACTCCGCGTCGCGCTCCCCCGGCAGCCTCGAGTGCGTCGACCACCCGGGCGCCGGCGTCGAGGACGGCGATGCCGGGGCGTCGTACCTTGCCGGCGACGTCGACGGTCACGGTCCCCGCGGACGGGGTCGCGCCACCGGTCGCCGGCGCGGCGGTGGGGGCCGGCGGCTGGAGCGCGGCCGGCGAGGCGTCCGGGACCGGCGCTGGGCTCCCGGCGGCATCGATCCGGCCCGGCGCGGGCTCGGCGTCGCCGCGCACCACCCACCAGCAGGTCACCCCCAGCCCGAGCGCGACGAGCACCGCGACGACCGCCACGTGGGACGGCCCCAGGCCGACCGGTCCGCGGAGCGTCTCCGGCAGCAGGCCCGCCACGAGCCGCCCCGGCGCCAGCCGGCGCCGGGCGGCGTGCCGGCCGGGCACGGGCAGCTCCGGCCCCGGAGGAGGCTCCGGATCCGGCGCGCTCGGCCACGCCTCCCGGGCGTGCTGCGCCCACCAGTCGTCGGGCTCGTCCGGCACCTCGACGACGGCCTCCTCGACGACCGGCTCCGGCTCTGCGCGGGAGGTGGCCAGCTCGGCGCTCAGCTGCGCCAGCCGTCGGGCGACGGCCTCCTGGTGCTCGGGGCTCGGGCGTCGGGTGCGCATGCGACGAACCTAGGAAGACCGGACCCCCACCCGCAGCCGCCGACGCCAGCCCTGTGGAGAACCGGCCACGCGACCACCCTGTGCACCACCCCCGGCCCCCACGCCGAGTCGGCAGAACTTGCGCGTCGAGTCGGCAGAACTTGCGCACAGATCCCGCCGATCTGTCAGCAAGTACTGCCGACTCGGCGTGGGTCAGGTGAGAGGTCAGGTGAGGCGGGGGGCGACGCAGACGGCGATCATGCCGGGGCCCACGTGGGCGCCGAGGACCGCGCCGAGCTCGCCGCACCAGATCGGGCGGTCGCCCTCGGGACCCGCGAGGTTGGGGGCGAGGCGCCCCGAGAGTCGCTCGACGAGCTGCTCGGCACGCTCGGCGTTGGCGAGGTGGCCGACCCAGACGTCGACCTGCTCCTCACCGGCGGCCGCGACGGCGATCTCCTCGAGGCGGCCGAGCGCGCGGGTCGAGGTGCGGACCCGCTCCAGCGAGGCGACCTTGCCGTCCTCGATCTGCAGCAGCGGCTTGACCGCCAGCGCGCCGCCGAAGAGGGCGGCGGCGGCACCGATCCGGCCACCGCGACGCAGGTACTCGAGGGTGTCGACGTAGAAGAGCGAGACCGAAGCGGCGGCGCGGGCGCGCGCGGCCTCGGCGGCCTCGTCGGCGGTGCCTCCGGCGGCGACGACCTCGGCCGCCGCGAGCGCGGCGAAGCCCGTCGCCACCCCGACCTGGCGGCTGTCGACGGCCAGCACCCGCACGGGCGCCTCTCGCGCCGCGAGCTGCGCCGACTCGTAGGTGCCGCTCATGTCGCCGGAGAGGTGCACGGAGACGATCTCGGTGGCTCCCTCCCGGGCGGCCTCCTCGTACACCGCGCGCATCGTCGCCGGCGAGGGGCGCGACGTACTCACCGGCGTCCACGCGCGGAGCGCCTCCGCGAGCCGTGCCGGGGTCGCCTCCGGTGACCCCTCGTCGTACACCTCGGCGCCGATCACGACCTGGAGCGGTACGACGATGATCCCGTGCTCGGCCGCCACCTCCGCGGGGAGGCTGGCGGTCGAGTCGGTGACGATCACGACCGGCATGCGCCGCACCCTAGACCACCGCGCGCGAGCACGGCTCAGACGACGACGTTGACCAGCTTGGGCGCGCGCACGATCACCTTGCGCACGGGCTTCCCGTCGATGGCGCGTACGACGCCCGCGTCGGCCAGCGCGAGCGCCTCCAGGTCGGCCTCGGAGATGTCGGGGGCGACCTCGAGCCGGGCCCGCACCTTCCCCTGGACCTGGACGACGGCGGTCACCGAGTCCTCGACCAGCAGCGCCGGGTCGACCACCGGCCAGCCCGCACGGGCGACCGTGGGCTCGTGGCCCAGGCGCTCCCACATCTCCTCCGCGGTGTACGGCGCCACCAGCGACAGCAGGATCGCCACCGCCTCGGTCGCCTCGCGGACCGCCGGGTCGGCAGGGCCGCAGCCAGAGTCGATCGCCTTGCGAGTGACGTTGACCAGCTCCATGGTCCGCGCGACCACCACGTTGAACCGGTGCGCCTCGATCAGCTGCTCGGCCTCGTGCAGCGTCTTGTGCGTGGCGCGGCGCAGCGCCAGGTCACCGCCGTCGGCGGACGCGCCCACCTCGGAGGTCACGTCGCCGGACAGCCGCCAGGCGCGCTGCAGGAACTTCACCGCGCCCCCCGGTGACATGTCGGCCCAGTCGATGTCGTCCTCGGGCGGGCCGGCGAAGACCATGGTCAGCCGGACGGCGTCCACGCCGTACCGGTCGATCATCTCGCCCAGGTTGACGCCGTTGCCCAGCGACTTCGACATCGCCTTGCCCTGGTTGATCACCTGCCCCTGGTTCAGCAGCGCGGTGAACGGCTCGACGAAGTCGATCATCCCCATGTCGTGCAGGACCTTGGTGAAGAACCGGCTGTAGAGCAGATGCAGGATCGCGTGCTCGACGCCGCCGACGTACTGCGCGACAGGCATCCACTCGCGAGCCTGGGCCGGGTCGAACGGGCCCTCGGTGTAGGACGGGTCGAGGTAGCGCAGGAAGTACCACGACGAGTCGACGAAGGTGTCCATCGTGTCGCTGTCGCGCTTGGCCGGACCGCCGCACTGCGGGCAGTCCACGTTGACCCAGTCCTCGGCCGCGGCCAGCGGGGAGGTGCCCTTCGGCTTCAGGTCGGCGCCCTTGAGGTTGTCGGGCAGCCGGACCGGCAGCTGGTCCTCGGGCACCGCGACCTCGCCGCAGTCGGCGCAGTGGATGATCGGGATCGGCGCGCCCCAGAAGCGCTGCCGGCTCAGCAGCCAGTCGCGCAGCCGGAAGTTGACCGTGCCGGTGCCGCGGCCGTCGGCCTCCAGCTGTTCGATGATCCGGCTGATCCCGGCGGTCTTGTCCGCCAGGCCGTCCAGGGCGCCGCTGTTGACGTAGGCGCCGTCGCCGGTGGTGGCGACGTACGTCTCCTCCGGGTTGTCCTCCCCCGTGTCGACGACCCGGCGCACCGGCAGCCCGAAGGCCTTCGCGAAGTCGAGGTCGCGCTGGTCGTGCGCGGGCACGGCCATGATCGCGCCGGTGCCGTAGTCGGCCAGCACGTAGTCCGAGGCCCACACCGGCATCTGCTCGCCGGTGACCGGGTTGGTCGCGGTGACGCCCAGGTCCACGCCGGACTTGGGCCGGTCGGTGGCCAGCCGGTCGATGTCGCTGGCCTTGCGCACCTCGGCGAGGTACGACGCCAGCGCGTCGGCCTGGCCGGGGGCGACGATGTCGGCCGCCAGCTTCGCGTCGGCGGCGACGACCATGAACGTGGCGCCGTACAGCGTGTCCGGATGGGTCGTGAAGACCGTGACCGTGCGGGTCGAGCCGTCGGCCAGCGCGATGTCGAAGTCGACGTGCGCGCCCTCGGACCGGCCGATCCAGTTGCGCTGCATGGCCAGCACGCGCTCCGGCCAGGTCTCGGCCAGGTCGTCCATGTCGTCCAGCAGCCGCTGGGCGTACTCGGTGACCTTGAAGTACCACTGGTTCAGCTCGCGCTTGGTGACCTCGGCGCCGCAGCGCTCGCACATCCCCTGCACGACCTGCTCGTTGGCCAGCACGGTCTGGTCGTTCGGGCACCAGTTGACCGGGCTGTTCTTGCGGTAGGCCAGCCCGCGCTCGCGGAACTTCAGGAACAGCCACTGGGTCCAGCGGTAGTACTCCGGGTCGGAGGTGTGCAGCCGGCGCGACCAGTCGAAGGAGACGGCGTACCGGCGGAACGACTCGGCCTGGGTCTCGATGTTGGCGTAGGTGTACGTCGAGGGATGCTCGTCGTTGCGGATCGCGGCGTTCTCCGCGGGCAGACCGAAGGAGTCCCAGCCGATGGGGTTGAGGACGTCGTACCCCTGCTGCCACCAGTAGCGCGCGATCACGTCGTGCAGCGCCATCACCTCGGCGTGGCCCATGTGCAGGTCGCCGGAGGGGTAGGGGAACATCGTCAGCGCGTAGCGCTTCTCGGCGCCCTCGGCCGCCGAGCCGGCGCGGAACGAGTCGAGGCGCTCCCAGATCGGCCGCCACTTGTCCTGCACGGTGGCGACGTCGAAGGTCTGCTCGGCGTGGGCCTGCTCGGCGACCGGGGTCTGCTCGCTCATCTGGTTACTCTCTCGCGCTCTCTCGTCTGTCTGCTCCGGACACGAAAAAGCCCCTCGCACAGAGGGGCTGCCGCGTCGGGTCTTGCTCGACGCGGCTAGGTAAGGAGCAGGGTCCTGGGCACGAGGCCATGGTACCGCCTGCCGCGCGGCCCCTACGATCGCGGGCATGGCCGACAACCCGATCACCGACCTGTTCCGACTCGACGGCAAGGTCGTCGTCGTCACCGGCGCCTCCAGCGGCCTCGGCGTCGCCTTCGCGCAGGGCTTCGCGGAGGCCGGGGCCGACGTGGTGCTGGGCGCCCGCCGTGCCGACCGGCTCACCGAGACCGCGTCGCTCGTCGAGGCCGCCGGCCGCCGCGCGCTGTCGGTCCAGACCGACGTGGCCGACCCCGACGCGTGCACGAACATCGTGGCGCTGGCGATGGAGGAGTTCGGGCACGTCGACGTCCTCGTCAACAACGCCGGCATCGGTACGGCGGTCCCGGCGACCCGCGAGACGCCCGAGCAGTTCCGCCAGGTCATCGACGTCAACCTCAACGGCTGCTACTGGATGGCGCAGGCCTGCGGGCGCGTGATGCAGCCCGGCTCCAGCATCATCAACATCTCCTCGGTCCTGGGGATCACCACCGCGGGTCTGCCGCAGGCGGCGTACGCCGCGTCCAAGGCGGGCCTGATCGGCCTGACCCGCGACCTGGCCCAGCAGTGGACCGGCCGCAAGGGCATCCGCGTCAACTCGATCGCACCCGGCTTCTTCACCTCGGAGATGACCGACCAGTACCCGCCCGGCTACCTGGAGTCCCAGGGCTCCCGGATGCCCGCCGGCCGCAAGGGCGACCCGCGCGAGCTCGCCGCGACCGCGGTCTTCCTCGCCTCCCCCGCGGGCGGCTACATCACCGGCCAGACCCTCGCCGTCGACGGCGGACTGACCATCACCTGACCCCGACGCCGCCGAGTCGGCAGTAGTTGCGCGCCGAGTCGGCAGAACTTGCGCACAGATGCCTCAGATCTGTCAGCAAGTACTGCCGACTCGGCGTCAGCCGCGGTAGGCGGCGGGGGTGGTGCCGGTCCAGCGGCGGAAGGCGTGGGTGAAGGCGGCGGCGTCGGCGTACCCCAGCCGCGCGGCGACGTCCGCGACCGGGATGGTGGCGCGGCCGCCGAGGAGCGAGCGGGCGAGCGCCGAGCGCACCTCGTCGAGCAGGGCCTGGTAGCTGGTCTGCTCGGCGCTCAGCCGGCGGCGCAGGCTGCGCTCGGTGAGGCCGAGCTCGGCCGCGACCGCGCCCATCGGCGCGCCCGTCTGCAGCCGCTGGGTGATCAGCACCCGGACGTCGCCCACGACGCCCGCCCGCGAGCGGCGGGGCGCGACGATGTCGCGGCACATCGCCTCGGCGACCTCGGGCGAGCCCCGGGTCGGCAGGGGCCGGTCGAGCTCCGCGGCCGCCAGCGCGAGCGTCGCCACGTCCTCGCCGAGCTCCAGCCGGGCACCGACACCGCCGGGCACCAGCAGGGCCAGCACCGCGTCGATCGCGCTCGCGTCCCGGGCCACCAGGAACGCGCGTACGTCGCGCGGCAGCCGGGTCCCGTCGACGGTGACGAGCACCCGTTCACCCTCGATCTCGGCCCGCGGGATCGCGAAGGTGTAGCTGAGGTCGATGAACCGCAACGCGAGCTCCATCGCGTCGAGCACCGTGCGGCTGGCGAGCAGGCCGAAGCCGAAGACCCCGAAGCTCTCCGGCCGGTACGTCGCCCCCACGTCCGCCCCGGCGCCCGGGAAGAGCCGCTGCAGGGTGCGCACCACGCGCAGCTCCTGCGCCGCGGTCACCTCGCCGTCCGCGACGGCGAGGTCCGCGACCTTCAGGCCGGTCCCGGCCAACAGGGCGTTGCGCTCCGCGCCGCGGGCCGCGGCGTACTCCACGAGGTGGGCGACGCCGGCGACGGCACGCGGGAACTCCCAGTCGTCGGCGGCCGGGGGCGGGAGGCGCATGTCCGGAATTATCAACCATGGGACCGCTGACGTCTCCCCCATCCGACAGCGGATTCCTACCGTCGTCGCATGGGACAACCGCGGGTGGTCGTGATCGGGGCCGGCTTCGGCGGCCTCGGGGTCGCGCGGGCCCTGCGCGAGCAGGGCCTGAGCGACATCGTCGTGCTCGAGCGGGCCGACGACGTCGGCGGGGTGTGGCGCGACAACACCTACCCGGGGGCCGCCTGCGACGTACCGTCGCCGCTCTACTCCTGGTCGTGGGCGGTCAAGCGGGACTGGAGCCGCCGCTACGGCACCCAGCCGGAGATCCTCGACTACCTGCGCAAGGCCGCCGCCGACGAGGGGCTGCTCGACCTCGTGCACACCGGCGTCGAGGTCACCGCGGTGCGCTTCGACGACGTCACGCTGCGCTGGCGGGTCGAGACCGCGGGCGGCCCGTCGTACGACGCCGACATCGTGGTGCCCGCCCTCGGCCAGCTGTCCAACCCCGTGGTCCCCGCGATCCCGGGCCGCTTCGACGGCCCCACCTTCCACTCCGCGCAGTGGCGCCACGATGTCGACCTGACCGGCAAGCGGGTCGCCGTGATCGGCACCGGCGCGAGCGCGATCCAGCTGGTGCCCGGCATCGTCGACCGGGTCGCCTCGATGACGGTCTTCCAGCGATCGGCGCCGTACGTCGTGCCGAAGCCGGACCAGGCCTACCGGCCGCGGCACCACCGGCTGCTCACCCGCCACCCCGCGCTGATCCGCGCGGAGCGGCGCTCGTGGTTCTGGCTCACCGAGCGGTTCAACGCGGCCCTCTCGGGCGACGCGGCGATCAGCCGCCCGCTGCTCGCCGCACTCCGGCTGGCCTGGCGGGGACACCTGCGCCGCCAGGTCTCCGATCCGGCCCTGCGCCGCAAGCTGGTCCCGTCGTACCACCTGGGCTGCAAGCGGCTGCTCTTCTCCAACGACTGGTATCCCGCGCTCGACCGACCGCACGTCGACGTCGTCACCGACCGCGTGACCGGCCTAGAGGCCACGGGCGTCCGCACCGCCGACGGACGGCTGCACGAGGTCGACGTCGTCGTCTGGGGCACCGGCTTCGCCGCCACGGAGTTCCTCGGCCCGCTCACCGTCACCGGCGTCGGCGGCCGGGACCTGCGCGAGGACTGGGCCGGCGGCGCCCGGGCGCACCTCGGCATCAGCGTCCCGGGCTTCCCGAACCTGTTCTGCATCTACGGCCCGAACACCAACCTCGGCGGCAGCTCGATCGTCAATATGCTCGAGGCGCAGGCCGAGTATGTCGCCCAGATCGCGCGCCGGATCGCCGACGGCGGCGCCCGGCTGGTCGGCGTACGACCCGAGCGGTACGACGCCTACGACCGCGAGATGCAGCAGCGCCTCGGCCGCAGCGCGTTCGCCGGGTGTGACAGCTGGTACCTCGACGGCGCCCGGATCACCACCAACTGGCCGGGCCTGGTCGCGGAGTACCGCGCCCGCCTCGCCCACGTCGACTGGAACGACCTGGAGGAGGTCTCGTGACCGGCTACCCGCCCGAGCCCTGGGACCTCACGGGGGTCGGTCACATCACGCTGTGGCGTCTGCCGGTTCGCTCGCTGCCAGCCCTGCCAGCGTCGGCAACGCCGCTCGCGGTGCGGGGTACGGCGCTGGTCGCCACGGCGTTCGTGTCGTACGACGACCGCGGGCTGATGGCCTACGACGAGCTGCTCGCCGGCGTACTCGTGCGCCTCGGGCGGCGGGTCGGGCTGTCGATCACCGACATCTGGGTCGACAGCGAGTCCTCGTTGCGGGGCGGTCGCGCCCTGTGGGGCATCCCTAAGGAGATGGCCGACTTCGGGCCGCTCACCGCGGAGACGGCCACCGGGCCGATCGCCTCCGCTTCGTTCTCCCCGCGGCGGGTCGGGTTCCCCGTGCCCCGCCTGCTGCGGGGCTCCACCGTCCAGACCCTCGGCGGCCGCACCGTCGCCAGCCCGATCCGCGCCGGCGGTCGGGTCCGATCCTCTCGGGCGGACTGGTCCCTGCACGCCGACGGCCCGCTCGCCTGGCTGCGAGCGGGCCGTCCGGTCACCTCGGTCATCGCCGAGGACTTCTCGATGCGCTTCGGCTCCTGACCCCCCGCTGGTCGAGGTGCGGCGCCCCACGCCGGTTGAGGTGCGGCGGCCCACGCCGGCTGAGGTGCGAGCGAAGCGAGCCTCGAAACCCGGCACGACGACAAGCAAGCTCGACCGAGGCCGACTCCCGGCTCACCGGGTTTCGAGGCTCAGGACTCCGTCCTTCACACCTCAACCAGCGTCAGGCCAGGACTTCGTCCTGCGCACCTCAACCAGCGGCGCTCCACGCCGGTTGAGGTGCGAGCGAAGCGAGCCTCGAAACCCCGCACGACGACAAGCAAGCCCGATCGAGGCCGACTGCCAGCTCACTCGGTTTCGAGGCTCAGGACTCCGTCCTTCGCACCTCAACCAGCGGCGCGGCGGCCAGGACTTCGTCCTTCGCACCCCAACCAGCGGCGCGGCGGCCAGGGCTCCGTCCTTCGCGCCTCAACCAGCGTCAGTCGGTCAGCGGTGGACGGGGCGCGGGAGGCTCTTCCCGGCGACGCGGTTCTCGGAGTCGATCATCCAGGCGAGCTGCTCGAGGCGCTCGAGGATGGCGTGCAGGATGTCGGCGGAGGTGGGGTCCTCGGCGTCGACCTCGTCGTGGATCCGGCGGGCGGTGCCGGCGGTGGCGTAGAGCGCCGCGCTGATCAGGTCCACGGTCTGGGAGGTGTTGACCTCGGTGGCCGGGAACTCCGGGAGGCTGGTCTGCTCCGCGACCGTCTTGGCGCGGGCGTCGGGCTCGGCGTAGATCGCCCGCATCCGCTCGGCGACGGTGTCGGAGAAGTCGCGGGCGGCGTCGACGACCTCGTCGAGGGCGAGGTGCAGGTCGCGGAAGTTGAGGCCGACGACGTTCCAGTGGGCCTGCTTGCCCTGCAGGTGGAGGTCGGTGAGGTCGACGAGCAGCTGCTGCAGGTGGGCGGCGAGCTGGGCCGAGGCCTGGAAGGCGGGACGGGCGACGTGGGTGGGGGCGCCGGCGTGCAGGAGGTCGGACACGAGAGTTCCTTTCGGGTCGGTGACGTCACCACTCAACCACTCTTTCTGGAATGATTCCAGAAAGGTGAGGCTAGCCTGAGTGCGATTCCGACGACGACCGTCCGCAAGTCGCCGTACTGTCCCGGCATGGGTGCCTTCGACCACGACGTCCTCGTCATCGGCTCCGGGTTCGGGGGCAGCGTCGCCGCGCTCCGCCTCACCGAGAAGGGGTACGACGTGGGCGTGCTCGAGGCGGGTCGCCGCTTCGCCGACGACGAGTACGCCGCCACGTCGTGGGACGCGCGGAGGTACCTCTTCGTGCCGGCCCTGCGGATGCTCGGCATCCAGCGCTTCGACCTGCTGCGCGACGTCCTGGTGGTCAGCGGCGCCGGAGTCGGCGGCGGGTCACTGGTCTACGGCAACACGCTCTACCAGCCCGGCCGGTCGTTCTACGACGACCCGCACTGGCGCGACGTCACCGACTGGGAGGCCGAGCTCGCGCCGCACTACGACCAGGCGCGCCGGATGCTCGGCGTCACGACGTACGACCGGGTGACGCCCGCCGACCGGGTGATGCAGCAGGTCGCCGACGACCTCGGCGTCGGCGACACCTGGAGGCCCACCGACGTCGGCGTCGTGCTCGGTCCGGAGCCGGGCGCCCCCGTCGGGGACCCGTACTTCGGTGGGGTCGGCCCCGAGCGGAACGCCTGCCGGCACTGTGGCGAGTGCATGACCGGCTGCCGGCACAACGCGAAGAACACCCTGGTCAAGAACTACCTGCACCTGGCCGAGCGGGCCGGGGCCAGCGTGCGCCCGCTGACCACCGTGACCCGGGTGCGTCCGCTGCCCGACGGCGGCTGGGCCGTCGACACGCACCGGACGGACCGCCGGCGCATCCGGCGCACGTTCACCGCCGAGCACGTCGTGATGGCGGCCGCCGCGCTCGGGACCCAGCGGCTGCTGCACGCGCTGCGCGACGACGGCACCCTGGCCGACCTCTCGCCGCGGCTCGGCGAGCTGACCCGCACCAACTCCGAGGCGGGCCTGGCGGTCCGCGCCCGCGGCGACGACGTCGACTACACCGAGGGGGTAGCGATCACCTCCTCGATCCACCTCGACGAGCGCACCCACGTCGAGCCGTGCCGCTACGGCAAGGGGTCCGACGCGATGGGCCTGGCGATGGCGACCATGACCGACCCCGAGCCCGGCCGGCGCCGGCTCGGGCTGATGCTGCGGCAGATGTGGCGGGGCCGCCGCGACCTGCGCCGGCTGCACGACCCGCGGCACTGGTCGGAGCAGACGATCGGCCTGCTGGTCATGCAGACCGCCGACAACTCGCTGACCACCTTCACCCGACGCCGGCGGCTCGGGCGGGGTCGGGTGATGACCACCCGCCAGGGCATCGGCGAGCCGAACCCCACCCACCTGCCGGAGGCCAACCTGGTCGGCCGCGCGATCGGCCGCCGGATGGACGGCATCCCGGGCGCCGGGTGGTACGAGGCCTTCGACATCCCGATCACCGCGCACTTCCTCGGCGGCTGCCCGATCGGGCTCGGCCGGGAGACCGGCGTGGTCGACCCCTACCACCGGGTGCACGGCTACCCGGGGCTGCACGTGATGGACGGCTCGGTCGTCGCCGCCAACCTCGGCGTGAACCCCTCGCTCACCATCACGGCGATGGCGGAGCGGGCCACCTCCTTCTGGCCGAACCGCGGCGAGGCCGACCCGCGCCCGGCGACCGGGTACACGCGGCTGCCCGCGGTCGCGCCGCGCGCCCCCGTCGTACCTCCGAGCGCGCCGGCGGCGCTGCGGCTGCCGCTCTACGTGGCCGAGGCCAGCGACTGAGCCGCCTGGTCCTTGGCCCAGCGGTAGTCGGCCTTGCCCGCGGGCGAGCGCTGCACGGACGGGACCCGGACGATCGCTTTGGGCAGCTTGTAGCGGGCGACGTGGGTCGCGCACTCGGCGAGCAGGTCCTCGTCGGTGGCGGTGCTGCCGTCCTCGAGCTGGACGATCGCGACGACCTCGCTCCCCCACCGCTCCGAGGGCCGGCCGGCGACCACGACGTCACGCACCGACGGGTGAGCCGCCATCGCACGCTCGACCTCCTCGACGAAGATCTTCTCGCCACCGGAGTTGATGGTGACGCTCTCGCGGCCGAGCAGCTGGATGCGGCCGTCCTCGAGCACGTTGGCCCGGTCGCCGGGCACGGCCCAGCGGACGCCGTCGACCACGGGGAAGGTCCGCGCGGTCTTGGCCTCGTCGCCCAGGTAGCCCAGCGGGATCTGGCCCTGCATCGCGAGCCAGCCGCCGGACTCCCCCGGCTGCAGCTGGCGGGTCATCAGGTCGTCGACGACGCCGGTGCCGACCTTGGGCTCGAAGACCATCGCCTCCTCGCTGCCGCCCTTGCCGACCAGCTGGCTCATCTGCAGCCCGGTCTCCGAGGCCCCGGCGGAGTCGATGACGATGACGTGCGGCGCGACGGCGAAGAGCCGCTCGCGCACGCCCGGCGTGAGCGCGGCCCCGCCGTTGCCGAGGGCGAACAGGCCCGACAGGTCGTACGACCCTCGCTCCATCTCCTCGACCAGGGGCTTGGCGATCGCGTCGCCGACGGTCGGGATGCTGGCGACCCGCTCCCGAGAGGCCAGGGTCAGCACGTTGACCGGGTCGAAGGTGGTCACGTCGTCGGGGAAGACGATCTTGCCGCCGGAGGTGATCGAGAAGAACGTCGACCACTGCGCGGCGCCGTGCATCAGCGGGGCCACCATCAGCAGGCCCATGCCGCCGTTCGCGGCCTTCGCGGCCTCGCCGATCGCATCGTACGACGGGTACGGCTCGGTCGCCCCGAAGGGGGTGCCGCCCATCGAGTTGACGTAGATGTCGGCCTGGCGCCACATCACGCCCTTGGGCATCCCGGTGGTGCCGCCGGTGTAGATCAGGAACAGGTCGTCGCCGCTGGGCGTCGGCATGCCCGCGGCCGGTCGCGGCGTCCGGACGGCCTCCTCGTAGTCGACCGCGCCCGGGAGCAGCGGGTTGCCGGACTCGTCGGCGACCTGCACCAGCACCCGCAGCCCGGGCAGCCGGTCGCGGATCGCGGCGACCGTCGGCGCGAACTCGGCGTGGTAGATCAGCCCCTTGGTGTCCGCGTCGGTGAGCAGGTAGAGCAGCTCCTCCTCGACGTAGCGGTAGTTGACGTTGAACGCCCCCGTCCGGGAGCGGCATCCCGCGACCATCGACTCGATGTACTGGTTGCCGTTGCGCAGGTAGATGCCGACGTGGTCCTGACCCGACTCGTGCCCGGCCAGCCGGTCGCGCTCGGTGTGGCAGCCGAGGCCCTGCTCGACCAGGTAGTGCGCCAGCCCGTCGATGCGCCGGTCCATCTCGCCGTAGCTCATCCGCAGGTCGCGCCAGACGACGACGTCCTGGTCGGGGACCGCGGCGGCCACGGTCGCGAACACGGTCGAGAGGTTGAAGTCGGTCATCGATCGCTCCCAGTGACTGCCCGAGTGACGGCCCAAGTGATGTAGAACACGTTCTCGGCACGATAGGTGAAACGTGCGGACCGTGCAGCCGAACTCCCACCGACTTGCGCAACGCGCTCAGACCAGGTCGCGGAGCCGATCGGCGAGCGAGTCCACGACGGCCTGGGTGACCGCCTCCTCCAGCTGGGCGTTGAGGTCGGCCTGGTCGTCGAGGTTCGCGAGCAGGGCGCGCAGGTCGAGGTCGGCGATCGTGCGGAGCAGCACGTCGTCGGTCTTCAGGGCCGCGTTCACGACCGAGTCCGGGATCGCGCGGATCGCGATCTCGAGGAAGCGGTTGAGGTCGGCGGAGTCGAGCGCCTCGTCGACCAGCTCCGAGGCGGGCGGCAGCGTCCCCTCCTCGTCCATCCGCCGTACGGCGGCCGACAGCCCGTCGCGCAGTGCGTCGATCTGGACATCGATCTGGGCGTCGGAGCGGGTGCCCGGCTGACCGAGCTCGAGGATGAGGGCCTCGCGCGTGACGCCCAGGTCGCAGGCGGCCTCGTCGACGCCGATCAGCACGAGGCGCTCGGTGAGGCCCTCGATCCCGTCGGAGCGCGAGGCGACCTCCCGCGTCGTACAGGGATCGGCGGAGCGGAGCGGCTCGAAGCTGCCCCCGCCGTACGCGAGCTGGACGCCGAGCACCCCGCCGACCAGGGCCAGCGCGAGCGCCGGCAGGCCGAGCGCGGACAGACGGGTGCTCATGCGGCTCGCCGCCGTCCGGGCCAGACCACGGTGAGCAGGGCGAGCAGAGCCAGCGCCGCCCCGATGAGGAACGAGTCACGGAACGCCCGCGTGGCCGCCGCCTCCAGCTGGGTGTCGAGGTCCCGCTCCAGCGCGGCCGCGGCCGGGCGCTCGCTCGGCGCGAGCTCCGCCGCCTCGAACGCGCGGTGCAGGTCGGGGATCCGGCCCTGCTGCTGGGTCAGCTCGTCGCCGAGTCCCCGGGCGACGGCGATCTTGTCCTGGGCGGTCAGGGGCGCGTCGAGGACCAGGGACGCGATCGCCTCCTGGGCCGGCTCCTGGGCGTCCTGCAGGTCGGCGGTGAAGACCGGCGTCAGGATCGCCAGGCCCACCACGACGCCGACGTGCCGCGCGCCGATCGTCCAGCCCGCGTGGTGCGCCCGCGGCAGGCGCAGCTCCATCGCCTGCGCGGTGAGCCGGTCCATGGTCAGGCCGAGGCCCAGGCCCACGAGTGCCTGGGGCGCGACGGTCCACACCAGGTGCGCCGACGGCAGGATCGCGAGCCCGGCCAGTCCCCCGGCGACCAGGAAGCAGCCCACCGCGACCTCCGTCTCGGACGACGGCCTCAGCAGGCGGGCGAGCGGGCGGGCCGCGAGCGCGGCGAGCGGTACGACGGACACGGTCACGGCCGCGATGGCCGGAGATCGGCCCCAACCCTCGACCAGGAGCAGGACCAGCAGGAACAGCGCCGCCGTCAACGCCGCCGACAGCAGGGCGAGGGTCAGGTTGGGGCGCACCGCGGGTCGGTGCCGGTCCGGTGGCAGCGCGGGTACGACGCGGACGGCCAGCGCGGCTGGGACGGCCAGCACCGCGAACGGCACCTGCACCACGAAGATGGCCTGCCACGAGATGGCCTGCGTGAGCAGCCCACCCGCGACCGGCCCGACGGCCGTGCCGAGCACGCCTGCGGTGACCCAGGCCGCCACCCCGCGGCGCTCGCCCCACTCCGCCACCATCAGCTCCAGGCACCCGACCAGGGCCAGCGCACCGCCGAGGGCCTGCAGGCACCGGGCGGCGATCAGCACGTCGATCGAGCCGGCCACCGCGCACCAGGCCGAGGCGCCCGCGAACAGCGCGATCCCGACGGCGCTGAGGATCCGCGGCTGCGCCCGGTCGAAGGCCACGGCAGCCGGTACGGCGATGAGTCCCAGCACCAGGTTGAACGAGATCAGCACCCAGGCGACCTGCCCGACGGTGGCGTCCAGGTGCTGGAGGATGTCGGGCAGCGCGAGCGTCACCACCGCCGAGTCCGCGAGCACCAGGGCCACGGTCACGGCGAGCAGAGGAGCCACGGCACGACGCACGGGAGCATCCTGCCAACAGCCCCAAGTCCGACGGGTCAGTCGACGCGGTCCTGGGGCTTGGTCATCCGAGCGAGGAGGGGCGCGGCCAGCGCGTCGGGCAGATGGGTGCCCAGCTCGGCCTGGATCCGGTTGCTCAGCGATCCGGCCACGACGGAGGACCGCCCGGCCATCAGCGCGTCGTACCCCTGCTCGGCGACCTGGCGGGGGTCGTCCTTGTCCTCCTGCTGGCCGAGCTTGGTGTCGCCCATCCCCGCACGGGAGAAGAACTCGGTGTCGGTCGGGCCGGGCATCAGCGAGGTGACCGTGACCCCGGTGTCCTTCAGCTCCTGGCGCAGGCCCTCCGCGAACGAGTGCACGAAGGCCTTCGAGGCGGCGTACGTCGCGTGGTACGGCCCGGGCGCCACCGCCGCGATCGACGAGGTCACCAGGATCCGGCCCGCGCCGGCGTCGACCATGTCGCGGACCAGCAGCTTGGCCAGGTGGACGGTGGAGCGGACGTTGAGGTCGACCAGCTCCAGGTCCGCCTCCAGGGAGATCTGGTCGAAGCGCCCGCTGGCGCCGATGCCCGCGTTGAGCGCGGCTGCGGTGACGCCCCGGCCCTGCGCCCGCACCCGGTCGTACAGCTCCTCGACCCCCGCCGCGGTCGCGAGGTCGACCTCGACCGCGACGACCTGCCGGCCGGAGGCGCCGAGCTCGGCGGCGGCGTCGTGGACGGCCGGCTCGTTTGCCGCAAGGACGACGTCGAAGCCGTGCTCCACGAAGACTTCGGCGAGGGCACGACCGATGCCGGTCGAGGCGCCGGTGACGACGGCGAGGTTGCTGGATGAGCTCGAGGCTGTCATGTCGGCTGGTATCCCCCCGCCGGTGCGCCATGCGCCCCCGCGTGCCGTACGGCGTACCGGGGTATTCGGGCGGGATGGGGCTCACCTCCGCAGGACGGGCATCGGTCCGGCTCGGCGCGACCGCCGTCCTCGCGTCGCTGCTCGTCTCCTCGTGCGCGAGCACGGACGACGTGGACGCCGCCCGTCGTACCGCCGACGACTTCGCGAGCGCGGTGCGGTCCGACGAGGGCGCGGCCGCGTGCGCCCTGCTGATGGCCAGCACCCGGAGCACCGTCGAGGAGTCGGCGGGGCAGCCGTGCGAGGAGGCCGTCGTGGACGAGGTGGGCGCCGACCCGGGCGCCGCGAGGGACGCCGAGGTGTTCGGTACTGCGGCGCAGGTGCGGATGGAGGACGACACCCTCTTCCTGGCCCGGTACGACGGTCGCTGGCTCGTGCTCGCGGCCGGGTGCAGTCCCCGCGGCGAGCTCCCCCAGGACTGCCAGGTCGAGGGAGGCTGACGTGCGGATCGTCTTCGTCGCGTACCTGTCCTTCGTCGTCGTGGGCCTGGCCTACCTGGTCGCGATCGGACTCCGGCACTCATGAGCCCCCGGCCCCGCTCCTTCGTCCGCGAGTGCTCGCTCAGCCTCTTCTTCGGGCTGATCTTCCTGGCCGCCCTGGTCGGGCAGGCGATCGCGGGGTGGCACCAGTTCAACGCCGACCAGGTCGCCGAGGAGCTCGGCACCCTCGGGCTCCCCGACTACCTCACCTCGGCGGCGTTCGCCGTCGACGTGGCGGAGAACTGGCAGAGCGAGTTCCTCCAGCTGGGTCTACCTGATGGCGACCGTGTGGCTGGTCCAGCGCGGCTCGCCGGAGTCGAAGAAGCTGGAGGAGGCCGGCCGCGAGTCGGACGAGGAGCAGAAGGTCGGGCGGTACGCGACCGAGGACTCGCCCCGCTGGGCGGCGACCGGCGGATGGCGGACCCGGATCTACTCCTCGTCGCTCGCCCTGGTCATGGGCGCGTTCTTCCTCGGCTCCTGGCTGGCGCAGTCCGTCGCCGGCTGGGCCGCCTTCAACGAGACCCGGCTGCAGCGCCTCCAGGACCCGATCGGCTGGGGTGCCTACCTCGGCAACGCGGACTTCTGGGCGCGCACCCTGCAGAACTGGCAGAGCGAGTTCCTCGCCGTCGGCACCATGGCGGTGCTGGCGATCTACCTGCGGCAGCGCGGGTCGTCGCAGAGCAAGCCGGTGGGCGCCCCGCACGACGCCACCGGGATCGACGGGTAGGGCGCGGCGCCGCTACCGGGACTCGTCGGTGTCGAAGCCCGGCAGGCCCGCGCGCTCCTCGGCGTCCACGGTCTCCTGGAAGAGCGTGATCTGCAGTCCGGCCGGAGCGCTGAGGCGGGCGTTCAGCGACTTCCACGGCGTCAGGGTGGGCGGCGCCACGACCCGCGCGCCGGCGGCGTCGAGCTCGTCGGTGACCGCGGCGGAGTCGTCCACCTCGAAGGCGAGGCGGATCCGCGGGCTCTCCTCGCTCACGCCCTCGACCCGGTCGATCACGGCCTTGTGCACGGGGTTGGCGATCTCCAGGGTCGCCCGGCCGGCGTCGAGGATCGACACGCGGTCGTCCCCGCCCTCGGCGTACGCGATCAGCTCGGGCATGCCGAGCACGTCGCGGTAGAAGGTCACGGCGGCGTCGTAGTCCTCGGCCTCCACGATGACGCGGAGCTGGCGGACGCGGGAAGGTTCGGTCGTCATGCCCCGAGTCTGCGTCCTGACACCGGTGTCAGGTGCAAGCCGCCTCGTCGCGGAGGGTGATCAGGACGTCGAGCTGCCGGTCGAGGTCGCGGCGCTGCGCCTCCAGCCGGTCGACCTCCGCGGTCAGCCGGAGACCGAGCATGCCGGTGCGCTCGGTCGCCGGAGCCTCGAGGCAGGGCAGGAGGTCGGCGATGGTCGAGCTGCACAGCCCGGCGGCGTACAGGTGCTGGATGAGGACGACGCGGTCGACCGTGCGGGCGTCGTACTCCCGCCAGCCGCCGGGGGTCCGCGCCGAGCCGACCAGCCCGACCGACTCGTAGTACCGCAGCGAGCGGTGGCTGACCCCGGTCGCCTCCGCGAGCTCTCCGATGCGCATGTCGTCCCAACCAGCGGCGGGCGCGGAGGCTTCCCGCGACCCCGGCACGGCGTGACGACTGGATATCGGCCCGGTCATGGGGTACCACGGCGCGTATGGTCTCCCTCCCCTCGCTCCGGCGCCTGGCCGGACGGCTCGGCGCGGTCGTCCTCGTGACGATCGTCGCGGCCGCCCTGGCCCCCGCCCCTCCGAGTGCCGCCGCTCCCGTCCGCCCGTCGCCCACCCGCGCCTACCAGGACCTGCCGGCCCTGCACCACACCGGTTGCGTGGTCAGCCAGTCCTCGCGGGCCTTCAAGGCGTGCCGCTTCGGCGACCGGAACGGTCGCCATACCGTCGTCCTGGTCGGCGACTCCAAGGCCGCCCAATGGTTCACGCCGCTCGAGCGCATCGCGAAGGCGCAGAAGTGGCGGCTCGTGGTCATCGCGAAGAACGGCTGCTCCTTCGCCCGGGTCACCCGCATGCGCGACGGCCGGCCGGACCGCAAGTGCGAGGACTGGTCGAAAAGGGCGCTGCGGACGATCAAGCAACTGCGGCCCGACGTGGTCGTCCCCGTGACCCGCTGGGGCGACGGGCTCCCCCGTGGCGCCCGCTCCGGTCAGCAGACCGAGGCCGCCATGGTGCGCGGCCTGGTCGCGTACTGGCGGCAGGTGCTGCGGACCGGCGCGCGGGTGAGCCCGATCCTGGACACCCCCGGCCCGCCGTCCGGCGACGCTCCGGCGTGCGTCCGCAAGAACCGGGACGATCTGTCGCGCTGCGCCTTCCCGAAGGCGCCCGCGATGCGGTCCTCCGGAGCGTCAGCCGCGCGCGAGGCCGCCCGAACCCTGCGCGGCGTCAAGGCGATCGACATGAGCCGCCACATGTGCCCGCGCTCCACCTGCCCCGCGGTGCTCCGCGGCATCCTCGTCTACCGCGGCGGCTCGCACATCTCCGACACCTACGCCACCTCCCGCACCCGCGCGCTCTCCCGCGCCCTGCACAGCTCCACCCGCGGCCGCCTCGGCCGCCGCTGACCCACCGCCGAGTCGGCAGAAGTTGCGGGTCGAGTCGGCAGTAGTTACTGCCGACTC
>NZ_DATJTA010000077.1:0-3256 GCF_035503875.1 Nocardioides sp. | reverse complement strand
GTCCTCGCCGAGATGCGAGAGCATGAGCCCGGCCGACAGCACGGCCCCGGCCGGGTTAGCCCGCCCCGTTCCGGCAATGTCGGGCGCCGAGCCGTGCACCGGCTCGAACACCGACGGGCCGGTCAGGTCCGGGTTCAGGTTGCCGCTCGGGGCCAGGCCAAGACCCCCGGTCAGCGCCGCGCCGAGGTCGGACAGGATGTCGCCGAACAGGTTGTCGGTCACGATCACGTCGAAACGCTTCGGGTCGTCGACCATCCACAGGCACGCGGCGTCGACGTGCGCGTAGCTGAGCTCGACGCCCTCCTCGGCCGCGACCGTGCGGGCCAGCCGGTGCCACAGGTCCCCGGCGTGGGTGAGCACGTTGGTCTTGTGCACCAGCGTGAGACGCCCCGACCGCCGGGCCGCCAGCCCGGCCGCGTACCTGATGCAGCGCCGGACGCCGGCCCAGGTGTTCAGCGACTCCTCGGTCGCGGTCTCGAACTCGGTGCCGCGGTGCACGGTGCCGCCCGCGCCCGCGTACAGGCCCTCGGTGTTCTCACGCACGATGACCAGGTCCAGGTCCTCGAGCCGATGCGCGCCAACGGCGCCGCCGACCCCGGCCCGCAGCTTCGACGGCCGCAAGTTGATGTACAGGTCAAGCTCGAACCGCAGCCGCAGCAGCAGCCCGCGCTCGAGCACGCCGGGCGGAACGTCCGGGTGGCCGACGGCGCCGAGCAGGATCGCGTCGGACTTGCGCAGCTCGTCAAGCACCTGGTCGGGGAGCACCTCGCCGGTCTTCAGGTAGTGCTCGCCACCGAGCGCGCAGGACCGCCAGTCGACCGCGAAGCCGTGCCGCGCCGCCGCCGCGTCCACGCACGCGCGCGCGACCGCAGTGACCTCGGGGCCGACGCCGTCACCGGGCAGGTGCGTGATGACGTGCGTGCGCGGCTTCCCCTCGGTTACGTCCCCGGATGCCGATGCCTCGCCCGCCATTACTCGTCCATCTCCTTCGCGGCCGAGCCGAGCCAGCTCATCATGGCCCGCAGCGGCTTGCCGACCTGCTCGATCTGGGCCGTCCTGGCCTCGGCGCGCAGCCGCTCGAAGTTCGGCCGGCCGGCGTCGTCCTCGGCCACCCACTCGCGGGCGAACTCGCCGGACTGGATGTCGGCCAGCAGCTTCGCCATGGCCTCGCGGGTCGCGTCGCTGATGACCCGCGGCCCGCGGGTGAGGTCCCCGTACTCGGCCGTGTCGCTGACCGAGTACCGCATCCAGCTCTCGCCGCCCTCGTACATGAGGTCGACGATCAGCTTGAGCTCGTGCAGGCACTCGAAGTAGGCGACCTCGGGCTGGTAGCCGGCCTTGACCAGCGTCTCGAACCCGGCGTTGACCAGGGCGGTGACCCCGCCGCAGAGCACGGCCTGCTCGCCGAACAGGTCGCTTTCCGTCTCCTCCTTGAACGTGGTGACGAGGGCGCCGGCCTTGGTGCCGCCGATCGCGGCCGCGTAGGACCTGGCCAGGTCCCAGGCCTTGCCCGTGGCGTCCTGCTCCACCGCCACGAGTACGGGCGTGCCGTGGCCCTCCTCGTACTGCCGGCGCACGAGGTGACCGGGCGCCTTCGGCGCGACCATGGCGACGTCGACGGTGTCCGGCGGGGTGATGTAACCGAAGTGAATGTTGAAGCCGTGCGCGAAGAACAACGCGTCGCCGGGCTTGAGATTCGGCTCGATCGCCTCCGCGTACAGCTTGCGCTGCGTGGTGTCGGGCGTCAGCACCATGATCACATCGGCCCACGCGCTGGCCTGCTCCGGCGTGGTCACCTCCAGCCCGGCGGCCTCTGCGCGCTTGCGGGAGCGCGAGCCCTCGGGCAGGCCGACGCGCACCGCGCAACCGGAGTCGCGCAGGCTGAGCGCGTGCGCGTGTCCCTGCGAGCCGTAGCCGAGGACGGCAATCTGGCGGCCCTGGATCAGGCTGAGGTCGGCGTCGGCGTCGTAGTAGACGGTGGCCATCGGGTAGGTCCTCTCTGCTGTTTAGTTCGAGCTGTTAATTCGGTTGGGAACGAGGTGTTCAGGCGGCTGACTCGGTCCGCTGCGGCACTGCGACGAGGCCGGGCGGCTCGTCTGTGATGACGTTGGCCCCGCGCGCGAGCGCGATGCGGCCGGTGCGGACCAGCTCGCAGGTGCCGTAGGCCTCGAGCATGAGCAGCAGCGAGTCGAGCTTCGCCGGGCTGCTCACGGCCTCCAGGACGAGGGTCGTCGGGCTCATGTCGACCACGCTCGCGCCGAAGACGCCTGCGACCTCGAGCAGCTGACCGCGGAGCGCCGGGTCGGCCTGGACCTTGATCAGCGCGAGCTCGCGCTCGACCGCGGTGCCGTCGTGCAGCTCGACCACCTTGAGTACGCGGACGAGCTTGTCGAGCTGGCTCTTGACCTGCTCGACCGGCGTGGTCGCGCCGTCCACCACGATCGTGATCCGGCTGACGCGCTCGTCGTGCGTCGGCCCGACCGCGAGCGAGGAGATGTTGAACGCCCGGCGCGAGAACAGCCCTGCGACGTGCGATAGCACGCCTGGCTTGTTCTCCACCAGGACCGACAGGGTGTGCGTGCTCATCGGATTAGCCCTTCACTTCCCGGCGCGAGGCCGCGCTCTGCTCGTCCGCGCTGAACTCCGGGCCCAGCACGATGTCGTCGTTCGGCTTGCCTGCCGGCACCATCGGGAACACGCCCTCGCGGTCGTGGGTGCGGAAGTCCACGACCACCGGCACGTCCGACGGCGCCAGCGCCTTGTCCAGTACCGCGTCGACCTCGTCGGGCCGCTCGCAGCGCAGCCCGATGCAGCCGTAGGCCTCGGCCAGCTTCACGTAGTCGGGGATGGCGGTGCCGAGCTCGACCGAGGAGTAGCGCTCGTCGTAGAACAGCTCCTGCCACTGGCGGACCATGCCGAGGAAGCCGTTGTTGAAGATCAGCACCTTGATTGGGATGTTCTCGATCGCGCACGTCGCCAGCTCCTGCGCGGTCATCTGGAAGCACCCGTCGCCGTCGATCGCGACCACCAGCTCCCCCGGCCTGCCCACCTGGGCGCCCATCGCGGCGGGCACGGCGAAGCCCATGGTCCCGGCGCCGCCGGAGTTGATCCAGCTGCGCGGCCTGGTGAACGAGTAGTGCTGGGACGCGTGCATCTGATGCTGGCCGACGCCGGCCACGATGATCGCGTCGCCGCCGGTGAGCGCAGACAGCCGCTCGGTCACGTACTGGGGCTTCAGCGGCCCGGCCGGGTCGTG
>NZ_DATJTA010000076.1:0-4055 GCF_035503875.1 Nocardioides sp. | reverse complement strand
CATGGTCCTCGTCGGGCCGTCCGGCTGCGGGAAGACCACTGCACTGCGCATGATCGCTGGCCTGGAGACGATTACCGAAGGCGAGCTGCGGATCGGCGAGAAGGTCGTGAACACTGTCCCGCCGCGCGACCGTGACGTGGCCATGGTGTTCCAGTCCTATGCGCTCTACCCGCACATGACGGTGCGGCAGAACATCGCGTTTCCCTTGACTTTGGCGAAGATGAAGAAGGCTGAGATCGCGGCTAAGGTCGCCGACACGGCGCGCATTCTCGACCTGGCCGATCTTCTGGATCGCAAGCCCGCGCAGTTGTCCGGTGGGCAGCGCCAGCGCGTCGCGATGGGCCGGGCGATCGTGCGCCATCCCAAGGCCTTCCTGATGGACGAGCCGCTGTCCAACCTGGACGCTAAGCTGCGGGTGCAGATGCGCGGGGAGATCGCCCGGCTGCAACGCCGGCTGGGCACCACCACCGTCTACGTCACCCACGACCAGACCGAGGCGATGACGCTGGGCGACCGGGTCGCGGTGCTGAAGCGAGGCGTGCTGCAGCAGCTGGCCACGCCGCGTGAGCTCTACGAGAACCCGGGCAACCTCTTCGTCGCCGGCTTCATCGGCTCCCCGCCGATGAACTTCCTGCCCGCGGAGGTCGACGGGACCTCGGTGAAACTGCCGTTCGGCACCGTCCAGCTCCCCGCCGAGAAGGCGGAGAAGGCGGCCGGCAAGGGGCTGCTGATCGCCGGCATCCGGCCCGAGCACTTCGAGGACGCCTCGGTGAAGACCGACGCCGAGAGCGGCTCGACGTTCCGGGCCAAGGTCGACGTCGTGGAGTGGCTCGGCAACGAGGCGTACGCCTACCTGCCGTTCGAGGCGCCCCCGGAGGTCCAGGAGCAGCTGCGCCAGCTCGAGCGCGACCTGGACGGCGAGGCGCTGCGGACCCAGCTCGTCGTCTCGCTGGACGGCTCGAGCCGGATCGCCGAGGGCGACGAGGCGGAGATCTGGGTGAACTCCGCCAAGATCCACCTCTTCGACCCGGCCACCGGCGAGAACCTCACCGTCGACCGGTCGCACGCGGGCCGGCTGATGGACGACGCGATGGCCGACGCCGCCGAGCAGCCCGCGGCCGCCGGCTGAGCGACCGCCCGGACCCCGGATTCTTGTCGCACGGGTGACAGGATCCGGGGTCCGTCGCCGGAACCGGCGACAACTCCCCCAACGGCGTACCTAACGTCATTCGGAGCGGCACCCCACGAGGCGGCGGCCGCGACCGAGAGGGGTGGCGATGAGTCACGGTGCGGTCTGGTCGGGTCCTGTCAGGTCGGAGCGGGTGCGATCGCCCCGCGGGTCGATCACCGGCCGCGGCAGGCGCCGACGGCGGCACCGGAGCGCACGCTGCACCACCTCCCCCGCCCGGTGGCGGGCCCGCTGCCGGCCCTGGGGCTAGCCCGCCCTACTCCGCCCGGCGCAGCCGCTTGCGCTTCTCGCCGGGCATCGGCTTGCGCACGACGGTGACCGCGCCCATCAGGGCGATCCCGCGCACGCGCACGTGCGGGGACGACGGCCCGAGCTCCGGCTCGACCTTCGCCCGGCCCTCCTCGAAGGCGCCCATGATCCCGATGCCTTCGACCGTGACCCGAGTCCAGGCGTTGACGATGACGTCGATCCCACCCATGACGGCGTTGGCGTTGATGACGACCTCCGGAGTCGTGAAGACCGCCTCCCGCAGGTCGACGTTGACCCCGCCCATCAGCGTGAACGAGGTGTGGCTGGGCGGGACCAGCCACACGCCCTTGCGGTCGGCGCCGCTCATCACCGCGATGCTCGTGGAGTACGTCGGGGCGTCGACCGGCACCTGGGCCGCCGTACCCGGGCGGGGCGCGACCACCATGCCGGGCGGCACCGCCGGCTCCGCGCCGGGCAGGTCGGCGACCAGCGGCACCAGGTCGGCGTACACCTTGGCGGCGTACGCCGCCTCCAGGCGCTCGTCCAGCTCGTCCAGGTCGATCCGGCCCTCACCCGCGGCCTTCCGGAGGAACTCGGCGGTCCGGTGCCGGTCGTCGTCGGAGATCCGCTGCTGGTGGGGCTCTGTCACCGTCTTAGGGTAGGCCGTCCCCCTCCGGGGTGTGGGTCCTGCCATGCGGGCGCCGCGCAGGGCGTAATCTGAGCGCTCGTGTCCAGCGATGCCGATTTCCTGTACTCCGACCTCCTGCCCGTGGGGAAGGACGAGACGCCGTACCGGCTGATCACGACCGAGGGCGTCTCGACCTTCGAGGCCGACGGCCAGACGTTCCTGCGGGTCGCGCCCGAGGCGATCCAGCGGCTGACCACCGAGGCGATGCACGACATCTCCCACTACCTGCGGCCGGCGCACCTGGCGCAGCTGCGGAAGATCATCGACGACCCGGAGGCGTCCGGGAACGACCGCTTCGTCGCGCTGGACCTGCTGAAGAACGTCAACATCTCCGCCGGCGGCGTGCTGCCGATGTGCCAGGACACCGGCACGGCGATCGTGATGGGCAAGAAGTCCGAGGGCGTGCTCACCGGCGCCGACGACGGCGAGGCGATCAGCCGCGGCGTGTACGACGCGTACACCCAGCTCAACCTGCGCTACAGCCAGCTGGCCCCGCTGACGACGTACGAGGAGAAGAACACCGGCACGAACCTGCCGGCCCAGATCGAGCTGTACTCCACCCCGCAGACGTCGGGGAAGCCGGAGTACAAGTTCCTCTTCATGGCCAAGGGCGGCGGCTCGGCCAACAAGTCGTTCCTGTTCCAGGAGACGAAGGCGATCCTCAACCCGAAGCGGATGCTGGAGTTCCTGGACGAGAAGATCCGCTCCCTGGGCACGGCCGCGTGCCCGCCGTACCACCTGGCCGTGGTGATCGGCGGCACGAGCGCGGAGTTCGCGCTGAAGACGGCCAAGTACGCCTCCGCGCACTACCTGGACAACCTGCCCACCTCCGGCAGCATGAGCGCGCACGGATTCCGCGACCTGGAGCTCGAGGAGGAGGTCTTCAAGCTCACCCAGTCGTTCGGGATCGGCGCGCAGTTCGGCGGCAAGTACTTCTGCCACGACGTCCGGGTGGTCCGCCTCCCCCGCCACGGCGCGTCCTGCCCGGTCGCGATCGCGGTGTCCTGCTCGGCCGACCGGCAGGCGCTCGGCAAGATCACGCCCGAGGGCGTCTTCCTCGAGCAGCTGGAGACCGACCCGGCCCAGTACATGCCCGACGCGGGCGTGGCCGAGGACATCGCCGGCGGCGAGGTCGTCCCGATCGACCTCACCCTGCCGATGGAGGAGATCCTCGCCGAGCTGCGCAAGCACCCGGTGAAGACGCGGCTCTCGCTCACCGGCCCGCTCGTCGTGGCGCGCGACATCGCGCACGCGAAGATCAAGGAGCGCCTCGACGCCGGCGAGGAGATGCCGCAGTACCTGAAGGACCACCCGGTCTACTACGCCGGACCCGCCAAGACCCCCGAGGGGATGGCGTCCGGTTCGTTCGGTCCGACGACCGCGGGCCGGATGGACTCCTACGTCGAGCAGTTCCAGGCCGCCGGCGGCTCGATGGTGATGCTCGCGAAGGGCAACCGCTCGAAGGTCGTCACCGAGGCCTGCCACACCCACGGCGGCTTCTACCTCGGCTCCATCGGCGGCCCCGCGGCGCGCCTGGCCCAGGACTGCATCAAGAGCCAGGAGGTCATCGAGTACCCCGAGCTCGGCATGGAGGCGGTCTGGAAGATCGAGGTCGAGGACTTCCCCGCCTTCATCGTCGTCGACCACCAGGGCAACGACTTCTTCACCGACCCCTCCGGCACGGTGACCGTCCCCGTCACCGGTTTGAGGGTCCGCTCCGCCCAGTAAGCCGAGTCGGCAGAACTTGCGCGTCGAGTCGGCAGTACTTGTAGACAGTCCGTCTACAAGTACTGCCGACTCGGGCTCTCCTGCTGAATGTGTGGGTGGGTTGAGCGTGCCGTAGACGAGCGCACGCCGCTCTCTGCCTAGGTTCTGGAGCTATCTAGGAACCGGAACCGGGCGTCAAGGAGAGCGGCGTGCGTGATGTCA
>NZ_DATJTA010000075.1:0-2667 GCF_035503875.1 Nocardioides sp. | reverse complement strand
ATCGAGAAGTCGTCGAGCACAGTTTCCACGTAACGCCCATTTCCCGAAAATTCGTAAGTCCTTGTGCTCTCATGGTAGGTCGTCACGTGCGGAAACTTAATGCCTGACGGCGAGTACTGGGGCTCACCACAAGCGGCCTGCAACCCGGTTAGTGGCGTCGGTATTGCGTCCGAGCGTGCGCGTCGTAGGGGGCGGGGGCGACGGTGGCGCGGATCCGCGGGAACCCGAGGTCGGCCTCGGTGTCGGTGGCCGGGCCCCCGGGTGCTCCCCCGCCGCGCCGCCAGGCAGCGCCCCTTTCGGATAGGTCGCCCGTCGGGCGGCCGCTTGGGGTCGATGGCGTAGCTGACCTGGCCGACCACCTGTCGACGACGCCAGCGACAGCGCCTAGTGGTGTCGATGGCGTAGGCGACAGGTCGCGGGTTGGCGGTCGCCACGGAAAAGGCGATGACGGTCTGGGGACCGAGTGCCAGGATGTGGGCCATGGTTGACAAGAGCGCAGACGGAGCGGTGCCGGAGCGGTGGACGGCGTCATCGGCGTACGCGGACATGTGGGTGGACCCGGCCGATGATCCCCGCGAGACCGGGACCGAGCTCGACGACGAGCGGTCGGTGCTCGTCGAGTACGTGCGCCTGTACCGGCTGACGATGGAGATGAAGTGCGCGGGCCTCGACGCCGAACGGCTGGCGCGACGGTCGGTGCCGCCGTCCACCATGTCCCTCCTCGGCCTCATCCGGCACATGGCCGACGTGGAGCGCCATTGGTTCCGCCGGGTGATGGCGGGCGAGGACGCGCCCCCGCTGTACTGGACCGAGGGCGAGGCCGACGTCGACTGGACCGGCGCGATCGCCGACCCGGAGGTCGTCGCCCAGGCCTGGGATGCCTGGCGGCGCGAGGTCGGCTACGCCGAGCGCTACGTCAACGGCTCCGGCGACCTGGGCACCCGCGGCACCATGCGCGACGGCAAGACGATCTCGCTCCGCGAGGTGCTCGTGCACATGATCGAGGAGTACGCCCGCCACTGCGGCCACGCCGACCTGCTCCGCGAGCGCATCGACGGCCGCATCGGCCAGTAGGAGACCGGTGAGCTAGTCCTCGCCGTAGTCATGGTCGGGGTGGTTCTGCTCGCCGGTGCGCCAGTAGCCGCGGGTCACCAGGGAGGCAGGGGGCAGCAGGCGCGAGGTGAGGAAGTAACGGCGGATGTCGCGCATCGCGGCGGCCTCGCACGCCACCCAGACCCGGCTGCCTTCCGGGACGCTGGCGGCGTGGGCGGCCGCGAGGAGCTCGACGCCGTACGCGTCCGGGCGGCGACGGTGGTGCCAGGTGATCGCGGTCTTGGCCGGGGCGGTGAACTCGACCTCGTCGTCCGGGCCGTCGACTTCGATGTGGACGTCGGCCGCGGTCGTCTCCGGCATCGCCTCGAGCAGCGTGCCGACGGCCGGGATGGCGGACTCGTCGGCGGCGAGCCACCAGTGGTCGGCGACCGGCTCGAGGGAGAACCGGCCGCCCGGGCCGGCCACCGCGAGCTTATCGCCCGGCTTCACCCGCCGCGCCCACTCGGAGGCGGGACCGGTTCCGTGCAGCAGGAACTGGATCTCAAGAGTCCGCGTCGCCGGGTCGTAGCGGCGCGGCGTGTAGGTGCGGACCACCGGCGCCGGCCCCTCCGGCGTCACGACCGTCCCGTCCGGCCCCGGCGCGGGCAAATTCGGCGCGTCCTGGCCGTCGGCGGGCAGGAACACCTTCAGGTGCGAGGTCGGGGCGGCGTCGGTGAACCCGTCGAGGTCGTCGCCGGTGACCAGGACCGAGATCAGCCGGGCCGAGACCGGCGACACCGACACGACCTTGGCCCGCCGCGGCGGCTTCCGCCTCCGGGGGCCGCCTGGAGTTGCTGCTGGTGCGGGAGTGGTCACGAGCTTCCCTTCGTCGCGGGAGGGCGGTGCCTGCCGGTGCGATCTCCCGTTTAACTGTCTGGTGGTGCGTGAGTTGTTCTAGAACTTCTCGATGGCCGGGATGATCTGCTCGGTCAGCAGGTCGAGCTGGCCGGGGACGCTGACGTTGACCAGCGAGCCGTGGGCGACGCTGAAGCCCGCCTCGGCCAGCGCGTGCACCTGCTCGATCGTCTTGTTGACGTTCTCGCCGCCCAGGCCCAGGTCGAAGCGCGTCTGGGCGGTCTTCTCGATCTCGGCGTAGTCGCGCCCCTCGTTCGCGCAGTGCTCGCGCAGGACCGCGAGCTTGCGAGCCGCCTCGGGGACGTCGTAGGCGGAGATGTTGCACGCGTCGGCGTAGCGGGCCACCAGCTTGAGCGTCTTCTTCTCGCCCGAGCCGCCGATCAGGATCGGCGGGTGCGGGCGGGACAGCGCCTGGGGCGAGTTGAGGGTGCGGGCGAGCTGGTAGTACTTGCCGGAGAAGGCGGCCTCGTCGCCGCTCCACATCTGCCTGCAGATGAGGATTGCCTCCTCGAGGCGCTCGAACCGCTCCGCCACGGGCGGGAAGAGCAGGCCGAGGCCGGCCGACTCCTCGGCGTTCCAGGCGGCGCCGATGCCGAGGATGGCCCGCCCCCCCGACAGCACGTCGAGCGTGGTCATGGCCTTCGCGAGCAGGCCCGGCTCGCGGTAGACGACGGCGGTGACCATCGTCAGCAGCTTGACCCGCTCGGTCTTGGCGGCCAG
>NZ_DATJTA010000074.1:0-73262 GCF_035503875.1 Nocardioides sp. | reverse complement strand
CCGCTCCTACCTGTGGCGCGACACCTGCGCCGAGCTCGGCATCACCCCCAAGCGCACCCGGCCCTACCGGCCGCAGACCAACGGCAAGATCGAACGCTTCCACCGGACCCTGGTCGAGGGCTGGGCCTTCAAGAAGTTCTAACTCCGAATCCGCACGAATAGCCGCTCTGCCAGCATGGGTCCACGAGTACAACCACCACCGGCCCCACTCGGCCATCGGCAAGCGCTCACCCATCACCAGGTTGGACAACCTGGCTGGGCATTACAGCTAGGAGGCCTGATGTCAGGGATGTACGGCGCCGGCACGGCGTGGCGCAATCTGCGGTCGGACCGCAGCGTGGTCGACAACCGGATCGAGGCCAAGACGGTGCGCCGGATCCTCGGGTTCGCGCGTCCGCACCGGTCCCTGATCGCCGCCTTCCTCGTGCTGACCGTCATCGACGCCTCGACCGTCGTGGTCACGCCGCTGCTCGTGCAGCGGCTGCTCGACGACGGCATCGCCGGGGGCGACACCGGTCTGGTGACCGTGCTCGCCGTCGCCATGGCGGGCTTCGCCATCCTCAGCGCCGTGCTCGGCGTGTTCAGCGGCTGGCTGTCGTCCCGGATCGGCGAGGGCCTGATCTTCGACCTCCGCACGCGCGTCTTCGCGCACGTCCAGCGCCAGTCGATCGCGTTCTTCACCCGGACCCAGACCGGCGCCCTCGTCTCCCGGCTCAACAACGACGTGATCGGTGCCCAGCGCGCCTTCACCAGCACGTTGTCGAGCACGGTCTCCAACACCATCGCCGTGGTCGTCGTCGGCATCACCATGCTCGCGCTGAGCTGGCAGGTGACCCTGCTGTGCCTGGCCATGTTCCCGCTCCTGGTGCTGGTGGCGCGCTTCGTCGGTGCCCGCCTCGCGGGCCTGACCCGGGATCAGATGGACGGCAACGCCGACATGGGCAACGCGATGACCGAGCGCTTCAACGTCGGCGGCGCGATGCTGCTGAAGCTCTTCGGCCGGCGCGGCGAGGAGGACGACCTCTTCGCCGCCAAGGCGGCCCGGGTCCGCGACCTCGGTGTCCGCATCGCGCTGATCACCCGGATCTTCGCAGCCGCGATGGTCGCCGTCCCGGCCCTCGCCGTCGCGTTGGTGTACGGCGTGGGCGGGCATCTCGCGATCAGCGGGACCCTCACCGTCGGCACGCTGGTCGCGCTGGCCACCCTGCTGCTGCGGCTGCTCGGCCCGCTCCAGGGACTCTCCAACGTCCGCGTCGACGTGATGACCGCGTTGGTCAGCTTCGAGCGGGTCTTCGAGGTGCTCGACCTGCCCTCGACCATCCAGGAGAAGCACGGCGCGACCCGCCTGCCCGCCAGTGCCTCCCGGCTGGAGTTCGACCACGTCCACTTCACGTACCCGCGCGCCGACGACGTCTCGCTGGCGTCCCTGGAGGCGATCGCCCGGGTCGAGTCGCGCGATCACGCCGAGGTGCTCCACGACCTCACCTTCGTCGCCGACTCGGGCCAGATGGTCGCGCTGGTGGGCCCCTCGGGCGCCGGCAAGACGACCGTGACCCACCTGGTCGCCCGGCTCTACGACGCCGACAGCGGCGTCGTCCGGGTCGACGGCCACGACGTGCGCGACGTGACGCTGCAGTCGCTGGAGGACGCCGTCGGCTACGTCACCCAGGACGCCCACATGTTCCACGACACCGTGCGCGCCAACCTGCTCTACGCCCGGCCGGACGTGAGCGACGAGGACATCTGGGCGGCGCTGGAGGCGGCGCAGATCGCCGGGCTCGTCCGGGCGCTGCCCGACGGCCTCGACACGGTCGTCGGCGACCGCGGCTACCGGCTCTCCGGCGGTGAGCGCCAGCGGCTCGCGATCGGCCGGCTGCTGCTGAAGTCACCCTCGATCGTCATCCTCGACGAGGCGACCGCCCACCTCGACAGCGAGTCCGAGGCGGCCGTCCAGCGCGCACTCGACGCGGCCCTGGCCGGGCGGACGTCGCTGGTGATCGCCCACCGGCTCTCGACGGTCCGCAACGCGGACCTGATCCTGGTCATGGACGGTGGCCGGATCGTCCAGTCCGGCACCCACCTCGAGCTGCTCGCCCAGGGCGGGCTGTACGCCGACCTCTACCGCACCCAGTTCGTCGAGGACGACGGCACCTCCCCGGGGCCGGTCGAGGCCATCTGGGAGACCAGCTGACGGACCGTCGTCAGGACGAGCCGGAGGCGTCCGACCCGGTCGCGGCGTTGGTGCTCTCGGTGGTGTCCGGAACGGCGCTGTCCGTCGAGGGCGGAGCGCTGCGGGCGCGCTGGGCACCGGCCCGTCGACGAGCCTCCTCGGCGGCGACGGCCTGCTTGTACCGCTCCCGCCGTGCCCGGCGCGCGTCGCGTCCGGTCGCGCCGGGCCGCCGGTCCTTGCGGGAGGCCGGACCGCCGCGCCACTCGTCGTACGCGAACCAGCCGAAGCCGATCAGGGCCAGGACGCCGAAGAACCACCACTGCAGGCCATAGAAGAAGTGCGGGCCGTTGTCGAGGTCGGGCAGCTCGACGGCTTCGAGCGGCTCGGCGGCGGGCGGGTCCTCCGAGCGGAGCTCGACCCAGCCGCCGTACACCGGGAGGTCGAGCGCCGCGCCGATGGCGCTGCTGTCGATGGCGCGGGTCGAGCCGTCGACGACCCGGGTGCTGTCGCCGGATCCGTCGGCCCGGACGTAGCCGCTGACCGTGACCTCGCCGGTCGGCGGTGCGGGGACCTCCCCGATGTCGCCGCCCTGGTTGATCTTGGGCATCCAGCCGCGGTTGACCAGCAGGGCCGTGCCGTCGGCGGTCACCAGGGGGACGACGACGTCGACCCCGCTGTCCTTGGTGCTCGGGCTGGCGCTGTAGCGGACGATGACGGTCCGGGCGGGGTCGTAGGTGCCGGTGGCCGTCACGACCCGCCAGCTGTCCTCGTCGCGGACCTCCCGGCCGGGGGCCAGCACGTCGCCGACCGGCGCGGAGTCCCGGACCTCGTTGGCGCGGACCACGGCGTTGTCGGCCTTGCGGTCCTCGAGACGGTGGAACTGCCACTCGCCGAGCCACCACGTGGCGTACGCCACGATCGCGATCGCCGCCGCGAACAGCACCCAGCGACGGCTCAACAGGAACCCGAACGACCGCACTCACAGAGGCTATCCGCGACCGCCAGGCGCCTAGACTGCAGGGGTGCCGACATCGACCACCCGCGAGCTCTCGGACCGCTACGGTCGCGTCGCGCGCGACCTCAGGGTCTCCTTGACGGACAAGTGCAACCTGCGCTGTTCCTACTGCATGCCCGAGGAGGGCCTCGACTGGCTCACCAACGAGCGGCTGCTGACCGACGACGAGGTCGTCCGGCTGGTACGGATCGGTGTCGAGCGCCTCGGCATCGAGGAGGTCCGGTTCACCGGCGGTGAACCGCTGGTCCGCCGGGGGCTGGTCGACATCGTCCGGCGTACGCGCGAGCTGTCGGCCGACGTGGAGCTGTCGCTGACCACCAACGCGCTCGGCCTGGCCCGCACCGCCCCGGCGCTGCGGGAGGCGGGCCTGGACCGGGTCAACGTCAGCCTCGACACCGTCCGGCGCGAGACCTTCCACGAGATCACCCGGCGCGACCGGCTGGCCGACGTCGTCGCCGGCCTCGAGGCGGCGTACGACGCCGGCCTCGGCCCGGTGAAGATCAACGCCGTGCTGCTGCGCGGTGTCAACGACGACCAGGCGCCCGAGCTGCTGGGCTGGGCGATCGAGCGGGGCTACTCCCTGCGGTTCATCGAGCAGATGCCCCTGGACGCCCAGCACGGCTGGACCCGCGAGCAGATGGTCACCGCCGACGAGATCCTCGCCGCGCTGCAGGCGGTCTACGACCTGAGTCCCGCGGTCGAGCCGCGGGGGAGCGCGCCGGCCGAGCTGTTCCTGGTCGACGGCGGACCCGCGACCGTCGGGGTGATCGCCTCGGTGACCCGCCCGTTCTGCGGCGACTGCGACCGGGTGCGGCTCACCGCGGACGGCCAGGTGCGCAACTGCCTGTTCGCCCGGGAGGAGTCCGACCTGCGCACCGCGCTGCGGGCCGGCGCGAGCGACGAGGAGATCGCGGACCGGTGGGTCGTCGCGATGCGGGGCAAGCGCGCCGGGCACGGCATCGACGACCCGACATTCCTGCAGCCCGACCGGCCGATGTCGGCGATCGGTGGGTAGGACGACCTAGCGAGGGCCGGGGTCGTCCCGGTCCGGATCGTGCGGCTGGACGTCCTTCAGGAACGAGCGCGACCCGAGGAAGTCGGTCAGGCTCGCCCGGTGCTCGTCACAGGCCAGCCAGATCTTCCGGCGCTCCGGCGTGTGCAGGCGCGGGTTGTTCCAGAGCAGGTCCCACGTCGCGGGCGCCTGGCAGCCCTTGGCGGAGCAGAGGGCAGGTCCGGGGACGTCCGACGTCACGCTGGGGCTCCGATCGGGTGAGACGTGGACGTGGACGTGGTGCCGGAAAGCCACGGGGGGAGCTCGCCGGCACCACGCACGGAAGAGCCTCCCACGAGGCACAGGGAAATCACACCTGGTTCCTACCGTCGTCGGGCGGCCGAGTCGAGGACCCGAGCTCCGGGCGGTACGCCGTGTCGGCCAGGTCGAAGGCGTCCGAACGGGTCGTGACGGCGTTGGCCATCACCACCGCGACGTACGGCAGGACCAGCGCCCCCACGATCAGGATCGGCCACAGCCAGCCGATGCCGGCGAGCGCGGCGACGATCGCGCCCACGAAGCACAGCGAACGGAGGCTCATCGAAAGGATGTAGCGCTTCTGGCGCGCGGCGATGTCCGCGTTGCGATCACTCGGGGCGGTGGTGATCCGGACCGCCTCGGGATGGTGACGACGGTCCCTCGGCATACGCCCAGCGTACGTCGCCCGGCCTGGCGTCCGAACGGCCGTCCCCGGTGGCCTACGATCGGCCTCCCACGACCCACCGGAGGACCCATGACGAACCGCACCTACCGCGTCTCCGAGATCGTCGGCACCTCGCCCGACGGCATCGACGAGGCGATCCGCAACGGCGTGGCCCGGGCCGGTCGGACCCTGCGCCACCTGGACTGGTTCGAGGTGCTCCAGGTCCGCGGCCAGATCAAGGACGGCGCCGTCGAGCACTTCCAGGTCAGCATGAAGGTCGGCTTCCGCCTCGAGGACGACTGATCTGCGGCCTGAGGATCTGCCGCCCCGGTTCGGCGTACTGATTGGTAGTCGATAGCGTCCCTGGCGTGAGCGACACAGTGGAGTCCACGGCCCGGTCCGTCCTGGTCACCGGCGGCAACCGCGGCATCGGCCGCGCGATCGCCGAGGCGTTCGTCGCCAACGGCGACAAGGTCGCGGTGACGACCCGCAACGGCGGTGCACCCGAGGGTGCGCTCGACGTCCGGTGCGACATCACCGACCCCGAGGCGGTCGAGGCCGCCTTCGCGACCATCGAGGCCGAGCACGGCCCGGTCGAGGTCCTGGTCGCCAACGCGGGCGTCACCCACGACACCCTGCTCCTGCGGATGTCGGAGGAGGACTGGTCGTCGGTGATCGACACCAACCTGACCGGCTCCTACCGGCTCGCCAAGCGCGCCGCGAAGGGGATGCTGCGGCTGCGCCGCGGCCGCATCGTCTTCATCTCGTCCGTCGTGGGGCTGCTCGGCTCGGCCGGGCAGGTCAACTACGCGGCATCGAAGGCCGGACTCGTCGGCATGGCACGCTCGATCGCGCGGGAGCTCGGCTCCCGCTCGATCACGGCCAACGTCGTGGCGCCCGGGTTCGTCGAGACCGACATGACCGGCGTGCTCACCGACGAGCAGAAGGCGGCGATCAAGACGCAGGTCCCGCTGGGGCGGTACGCCGCTCCGGAGGAGATCGCGTCGACCGTGCTGTGGCTGACCGGCGACGGCGCGAGCTACGTCACCGGGGCGGTCATCCCGGTCGACGGTGGACTAGGGATGGGGCACTGACATGAGCGGAATCCTCGAAGGCAAGCGGATCCTCGTCGCCGGCGTGACGATGGACAGCTCGATCGGCTTCGCCACCGCCAAGGTGGCCCAGGAGCAGGGCGCCACGGTGCTCATCTCCAACTTCGGGCGGGCGCTCGGCATCACCCGGCGCATCGCCAAGCGGCTGCCCGTGGAGCCGCCGGTGCTCGAGCTCGACGTGACCGACCCCGAGCACCTCGCCGGTCTCGCGGACCAGGTCCGCGAGCACCTCGGCCCCGACGCGGGTCTCGACGGCGTCGTGCACTCGATCGCGTACGGCAACCCGGAGACGTTGCTCGGCGGCAAGTTCCTCGAGGGTCCCTGGGAGGACGTGGCGCAGGCCGTCCAGGTCTCGGCGTACTCGCTGAAGTCGCTGGCGATGGCCTGCAAGCCGCTGATGGGCTCCGGCGGCTCGATCGTCGGGCTCACCTTCGACGCGACGGTCGCGTGGCCGGCGTACGACTGGATGGGCGTGGCGAAGGCCGGCCTGGAGTCGACCTCGCGCTACCTGGCGCGTGACCTGGGTCCCGAGGGGATCCGCTGCAACCTGGTCTCCGCCGGACCGCTGAAGACCCTCGCCGCCAAGGCGATCCCCGGCTTCTCCGACCTCGAGGCGATGTGGGCGACGCGCGCGCCGCTCGGCTGGGACAACGCCGACCACACGCCGACCGCGAAGGCCGTCTGCGCGCTGCTCTCGGACTTCTTCCCGGCCACGTCCGGCGAGATCGTCCACGTGGACGGCGGCTTCCACGCGATGGGCGCGTAGGGAGCGAACGACACCCCGTCGGAAGGTTGGCCCGGCGGTCCTCTGCGGTGCCAGAGTGTCCCTTGTGAGTGAGCAGACGCGGACCCTCGTCGTGATGCGGCACGCGAAGGCCGAGCAGGACGGCGCCACCGACTTCGAGCGGCGGCTGGCCGAGCGGGGCGAGCGCGACGCCCATGCGGCCGGCGCCTGGCTCGCCGGGCAGGGCGTCGCGCCCGACCTGGCGCTCGTGTCGGCCGCCGTACGCACCCACCAGACCTGGGAGTCCCTCGCGGAGGGGGCGGGCTGGGACGTCGAGCTCGCGTCGTACGACGAGTCGCTGTACGCCGCCGGTCCCGAGAGCGCCCTCGACGTCATCCGCGAGGTGGACGACGCGGTCCGGACGCTGGTGGTCGTGGGGCACAACCCGACGATGGCGTACCTCGCGCAGCTGCTCGACGACGGGGACGGCGACCAAGACGCCAGCGCCGAGATGGTGGCGGGCTACCCGACCGGCGCGACGACGGTCTTCGCCGTGGAGGGGGACTGGTCGGATCTCGACGAGGCGGGTGCGCGGGTCGTCGCCTTCCACGTCGGTCGTGGCTGAGCTCAGCTACCCGGAGGTGGGTGCCACCCTCGCGGACGAGCGTCCCGCTGGCTACCACCACCTCGCCGTCGAGCGGCATCTCGGCGGGCCGGAGCAGTACGACGCCGCAGCGTCGTTCGTGCTCGAGTGGGGACTGCAGCGCGGAGCCGGCCTCCGGGTGCCGGACGGGCTGCGTCCCGCGAGCCCGGGCGACCGCGTGACCCTGCGTCTCGGCCTGGGCCGGGCGGCCCTGCCGATCCCCGTCGAGGTGGTCGGCGTCCTCGACGAACCGGACCGGTCCGGGTTCGCGTACGGCACCCTTCCGGGGCACCCGGAGTGCGGCGAGGAGCTGTTCGCGGTCGAGCGGCGCGCCGATGGCACCTGGCTGGTGATCCGGGCGTTCTCGCGGCCGGGCCGGTGGTTCACCCGGGTCGCCGGACCCGTGGGTCGGCTGGCGCAGCGGGTGATGACACGCCGCTACCTGGACGCCGCAAGTGGTGCCGTTTGGTCACCAACGGCAGCTCAGGCGGCCCCAGGGGTGCCGTTGGTGACCAAACGTCACCGGCGGCGGCGATGACTCCGGTCAGACCGGGGGAGCCGGCGTGACGTAGCCGGCCTCGGCGTCGGCGGCCTCGATCTCCTCGCGGGAGATGCCGAGCAGGTACAGGATCGCGTCGAGGTAGGGCACGTTCACGGCGGTGTCGGCGGCGTCGCGCACCATGGGCTTGGCGTTGTAGGCGATGCCGAGGCCGGCGGCGTTGAGCATGTCGAGATCGTTGGCGCCGTCGCCGATGGCGATCGTGGCGGCCTCGCTGACCCCGACCTCGGCGGCGAACTCCCGCAGCGCCCGGGCCTTGCCGGAGCGGTCCACGACGTCGCCGACGATGCCGCCGGTCAGCCGGCCGTCGACGATCTCGAGCTCGTTGGCGCGCGCGAAGTGGATCCCGAGGTCGGCGGCGAGGCGGTCGGTGATCTGGGTGAACCCGCCGGACACGATCGCGAACCGGTAGCCCAGCCGGCGCAGGGTGCGGACCATCGTGCGCGCGCCGGGGGCGAGCAAGATGGCGTCGTACACCTCGTCAAGGGCGGACGCGGGTACGCCGGCCAGCAGCTTGACGCGCTCGCGCAGCGACTGCTCGAAGTCGAGCTCGCCGGCCATGGCGCGCTCGGTGATCTCGGCGACCTGGGCCTCGCAGCCGGCGTGGGCGGCGATCATCTCGATCACCTCGCCCTGGATCAGGGTCGAGTCGACGTCCATCACGATCAGGCGCATCCCGCGGCGGAGCAGGTTGGCGGGCTGGACCGCGACGTCGATGCCCTGGCGCGCCGCCTCGACCGAGAGCACGGCCCGCAGGGTCTCGGGGTCGGCGCCGGAGACGTGCAGGTCGATCGCGGTCACGGGGTAGCGGGCCATCCGCTCGATCCGGTCGATGTTGGCGCCCGAGTCCGCGATCCGGCCGGCGATGGCCGACATCGCGGAGGCCTTCAGCGGGGTCCCGATGACCGTGACGTGCGACCGGCCCTGCGGGCGGGGCCGGTTGTCGCCCGTGCCCCGGTCGACGTCGACGGTCATGCCGAGGTCGGCGGCCGCCTGCTCGACCTCGTCGCGCAGGCGCTTCCAGTCCCGGGGAGCGGTGACGAGTACGCCGAGGACCAGCCGGCGCCGGAGCACGATCTGCTCGACGTCGAGGACCTCGACCCCGGCGCGGGCCAGGGTCGCGAAGACGGTCGAGGTGACACCCGGCCGGTCCTTGCCGGTCAGCGTGATCAGGAGGGTCTCGGGCTTCGCAACGGTGGCCATCGTGGCCCGAGGCTATCGCTGTCCGGTCGGCTGTCGGTGCCGTGGTCCATGGTGGTGGACATGCCTGCCTCCGTGGACGCCGCCGAGACCCTGACCCGCTTCGCCGATGCCATCGCGACCCGCGACTGGGACGCACTCTCCGCCCTGCTCGCGCCGGGCTTCTCCGCCCGGCTGGTGCACACCGGCGAGACCTTCGACCGGGACGGCTTCGTCGCCTTCAACCGCGACTATCCCGGCCCCTGGACCTTCGCCCGGGAGGACCTCGTCGCGTCCGGCTCGACCGGAGTGCTCCGGGCGCGGGTGACCTCCGGTCGCGCGACCTACTACGCCGCCTCCTTCGCGACCCTCGACGACGACGGTCGGATCGCCGACCTCGTCGAGGTGTGGACCGACGCGGTCGCGGCCGACGGCGGTCAGCCGCATGCTCACCACGGAATCGACTATGTCGAGATCGGCGTGGGCGACCTCGCCGAGGCGAAGGTGTTCTACGCGGCCGCGTTCGGCTGGGAGTTCAACGACTACGGCCCCGACTACGCCGGCATCCGCGCGCCGTCGGGCCGGGGCGAGATCGGCGGGCTCACCCCGCACCGCCCCGCCGCGCCGGGCGGCCCGCTGGTGCTGCTCTACTCCGACGACCTCGAGGCCTCGGTCGAGGCGGTCCGCTCCGCCGGCGGCACCGTCACCCAGGGGCCGTACGACTTCCCCGGCGGCCGCCGCTTCCACTTCACCGACCCGAGCGGCACCGAGCTGGGGGTCTGGGCGGCCGGCTGAGCCGCCCGGCGCCGGTCCGGTGCGGGTCCGTTGCAGCGCCGCCCTGTCCCACGGCCGCAATTGCAGCGGTTGGGCACGGAATCCACGCTCGGGCCTGTCCTACGGCCGCAATTGCGGCTTCCGGACACTCCTCCGGTCACGACCTCAGGAGGGCGGCCAGACCTCCGGGGAGCAGGCCGCCACCAGCGCCCGACGGCCGGCGCGGGCGAGGGGGGTCAGGGCCGCGCGGCGGGCCTCGATCTCGGACGCCGACACCGCCCCGCCGTCGTCCTCGAGGGCGAGGTCGACGATCTCCATGGCCTGCAGGCCGCGCGCGGCGAGCTCGACGCAGCGGGCGGGGACGCCGTCCGGCGCGGTCACGGGGTCGCGGTGGCGGAGGTTCATCAGCCGGTCCGCCACCTCGGGGCGCCAGCGCGCGACGTCGAGGTCGGCGAGCGTGTCGGCGGTGGCGAGGAGGGCGGCGCGCAGGCCGCGGTCGGCCTCGCCGACGTCCGGGAGCTGGCGCCGCTCCGCGCGGTGGGCGACCCAGGTGATCGCCGCGCCGACGCGCACCGGCACCAGGCCGATCCCGGTGCCGACGGCCACGACCGCCTCGCCCGCGTCCAGCGCGGCGTCGTTGAAGGCCCGCGGACCGCCCAGGCCGACGGGGTCGCCCTCGACCGGAAAGGCCGCGCCGAGAGCCGTGGAGCCCTCGGCGCGCAGCCGCCCGAGCCCGATCACCAGGGACTCGGCCGCCTCGTCGCCACCGAGCCCGAGCTGGTCGAGTGCGGCCACGACGTGGGTCGCGTCGTCGCCGACGACGGCATCCACGACGAGGTCCGGCACCACGTGGCCACGCAGCCACGCCGTACCCCACCAGGCGAGACGGGCGGCGGCCGGGAGGGAGGCGGTCACGGCCGTCGACACTACGCCGGGCGACCGGAGGCTCCCGACCGGGCCTCGATAGGGTTGCCGCCATGAGTGCCGTGCTGGACTTCGCCGACGTCACCATCCGGCGCGGCCAGGCCACCCTGCTCGACCGGGTCAGCTGGACCGTCGAGGAGGACGAGCGATGGGTCATCCTCGGCCCGAACGGCGCGGGCAAGACCACCCTGCTCCAGATCGCCTCCGCCCAGATGCACCCCTCGGACGGCGTCGCCGGCATCCTCGGCGAGGTGCTCGGCACCGTCGACGTGTTCGAGCTGAAGCCGCGGATCGGCCTCACCAGCGCCGCGCTCGCCGAGCGCATCCCGCGCTCCGAGAGCGTGCAGGACGTCGTCGTGTCTGCGTCGTACGGCGTGGTCGGCCGCTGGACCGAGGAGTACGACGACCTCGACCACGGGCGCGCGGACGGGCTCCTGCGCGAGCTCGGGGTGAGCCACCTGCGCGACCGCACCTTCGGCACCCTGAGCGAGGGGGAGCGCAAGCGGGTCCAGATCGCCCGGGCGCTGATGACCGACCCCGAGCTGCTGCTGCTCGACGAGCCGGCCGCCGGCCTGGACCTGGGAGGGCGCGAGGACCTCGTCGCCACGCTGTCCGTGCTCGCCTACGACCCCGACTCGCCGGCGACCGTGCTGGTCTCGCACCACGTGGAGGAGATCCCGCCCGGGTTCACCCACGCCCTGCTGCTGCGCCAGGGCCGGGTGACGGCCGCCGGACCGCTCGACGAGGTGCTCACGGAGGCGAACCTCTCCGCCACCTTCGGCATGCCGCTGATGGTCAGCCACCAGGACGGCCGCTGGGCGGCCCGACGCCGCACCAGGCGCCGGTAGGGTCCGGTCATGGACTGGCTGAGCGACAACCAGTGGGCGGGCTGGCTGGGCGCCGCGATCGCGCTCGGCGTGGTCGAGGTCTTCAGCCTCGACCTGATCTTCGCGATGCTCGCCTTCGGGGCGCTGGTCGGCATGACCTCCTCAGCGCTGGGCGCGGCCTTCATCGTGTCCTTCCTGCTGGCGATCGGCGCGTCCGCCGCCACCCTCCTGCTGCTGCGCCCGCCGCTGATCAAGCGCCTGCACGGCGGCGGCCCGGAGCTCACCATGAGCCACGGCCGGCTGGTCGGCAGCCAGGGACTCGCCGTGACCCGCATCTCCGGTCACGAGGTCGGCCAGGTCCGCCTCGCCGGGGAGCTCTGGTCGGCGTCGCCGTACGACGAGACGCTGGCCATCGAGCCGGGTGAGACCGTGGAGGTCCTGGAGATCCGCGGCGCCACGGCCTACGTCCACCCTGTTCCTCGCCTCGACCCCTAGCCTCCGGAAAGGAGCGGCCTCGTGATCTATCTGATCCTGCTGGGCCTGCTGTTCCTGTTTCTCGTCACGGTGATGGCCAAGACGGTGCGGATCGTGCCGCAGGCGCGCGCCGGCATCGTGGAGCGGTTCGGCAAGTACAAGCAGACCCTGCCGCCCGGGCTGAACATCGTGATGCCGTTCATCGACAGGGTCCGCTACCTCATCGACATGCGCGAGCAGGTCGTGAGCTTCCCGCCCAGCTCGGTGATCACCGAGGACAACCTGACCGTCGACATCGACACCGTCATCTACTTCCAGGTCATCGACCCGGTCGCGGCGACGTACGAGATCGCCAACTACATCCAGGCGGTCGAGCAGATCACCCAGACGACGCTGCGCAACATCGTCGGTGGCATGGACCTCGAGCAGACGCTGACCAGCCGCGACTCGATCAACTCCGGCCTGCGCGGCGTCCTCGACGAGGCCACCGGCAAGTGGGGCATCCGCGTCGCGCGCGTCGAGATCAAGAGCATCGACCCGCCGGCCTCCATCAAGGACACGATGGAGAAGCAGATGCGCGCGGACCGCGACAAGCGGGCCGCCATCCTCACCGCCGAGGGTCAGCGGCAGGCCTCGATCCTGACCGCGGAGGGCCAGAAGCAGTCCGCGATCCTCTCGGCCGAGGGTGACCGTGAGTCGCAGATCCTGCGGGCGCAGGCCGACCGCGAGGCGGCGATCCTGCGCGCCCAGGGTGAGGGCCAGGCCATCCAGACGGTCTTCCAGGCCATCCACGACGGGCGACCGGACCAGTCGCTGCTGGCCTACCAGTACCTCCAGATGATGCCGAAGATCGCCGAGGGCGACGCCAACAAGGTGTGGATCGTGCCGAGCGAGATCGGCAAGGCGCTCGAGGGCCTCGGGTCGACGATGAACAGCCTGCAGGGCATCCCCGACAACGTCGAGGGTCCGACCAAGCGGGTCGACATGGGTCCGTCGGAGCCTGCCGGCCGCAGCGAGGACAGCGAGGTCACGAAGGCCAACGAGGCCGTGGAGGCGGCGATCGCCGCGGCCGCGTCCGCCGCGAACCCGACCCGGTCGGCGGCGGCGGACGACGTCGGCCCGGACCCGGACGCCCCGGCCTCCTAGGGCGTGCCACCCTTCCTCGAGGCGGTCGCGATCCTGCTCGCCGGTGTCGCCGCCGGCGGGATCAACGCGGTCGTGGGGTCGGGGACGTTGATCACGTTCCCCACCCTGGTCGCCCTCGGTGTCCCGCCGGTCACCGCGAACGTCTCCAACAACATCGGTCTGGTGCCCGGCTCGATCTCGGGCGCGGTCGGCTACCGGCGCGAGCTCGTGGGCCAGCGCGCCCGCGTGCTGCGCCTGGTCAGCGGGTCGTTCCTCGGTGGCCTGATCGGCGCCGTACTCCTGCTCGTGCTGCCCGCGGACGCGTTCGAGGCCGTCGTACCCGTCCTCATCGCGCTCGGGATCGCGCTGGTGATCGTGCAGCCCCGGCTCTCGCGCCGGGTCGCGGCGCGCCGGGCCGCCGCGGCGACCGACCACCACCCCGACCCGTGGTGGATCTGGCCCACGACCGCGCTCGCGGGCGTGTACGGCGGCTACTTCGGCGCCGCCCAGGGCGTGATCCTGATGGGCATCCTCGGGATCGGGGTCGACGAGTCGCTGCAGCGCCTCAACGCCGTGAAGAACGTGCTCGCCGCCGTCGTCAACGGGGTCGCGGGGCTGCTGTTCGTCTTCGTCGCCGACGTCGACTGGTGGATCGTCCTGCTCATCGGGATCGGCGCGGTGATCGGCGGTCAGCTCGGCGCGACGATCGGCCGGCGCCTGCACCCCACGGTGCTGCGCGGCGTCATCGTCGTCGTCGGCCTGGTCGCCGTGGTCTCGTTCCTGCTCTGAGCCGCGAGGCCGCCTGCGCTCAGCCCTTCGAGCGCCGCAGGCCGAGCAGTCCGGCGGCGACCGCGCCGAAGGCCGGGGCGATGAGCGCGCCGCCGGTCTGCTTGGAGACCGAGCCCTCGCGGATGCCGAGGTAGCCGGTGCCGGCGTCGGCGAGGTCGACCAGGGCGCCGAGCAGGATCAGGTTGCGCCGGGACTTGCCGGTCGCCACCAGGGTGGCGAGGCCGAGGGCGATCTCGCGGGAGCCGAACATCCGGGAGAGGTAGGACAGCTGCGGGTTGTTCGCCGGGTCGAGCTGGAGGAGTCGTCCGGCGCGCTGCGGGTCGGCGAGGGCGACGGCACCGAGGGTGATGCGGCCCAGGGAGAGCCCGGTCACAGAGTTCATGGCCGGGACCCTAACGTGACACGCTCGCCCCATGGAGTTGTACGACGCGATGAGGACCACCCACGCGGCGCGGAAGCTCACCGGGGACCCGCTGCCCGACGAGGTGCTGCACCGGATCCTCGACAACGCCCGGTTCGCGCCCAGCGGGGGGAACCGCCAGGGGACCCGCGTGATCGTCGTCCGCGAAGCCGCCACCCGGCAGCGGCTCGCGGAGCTGAACGCACCCGCCGTCCGTCGGTACGTCGCCCAGACGGACGCCGGTCAGAGCCCGTGGAACCCGCTCGAACCGCCGACGCCCAGTGCGGACGAGATCGCCGGGACCCGGGTCCCGGAGTCGTTCACGGAGCCCCTGCGCACCGCTGGGGCGGTGTTGGTCTTCCTCGTCGACCTCGGCGTGGTCGCCGCGACGGACCAGGACCTGGACCGCGTCGGTGTGGTCGCCGGCGCCTCGGTCTACCCGCTGGTCTGGAACGTGCTCCTCGCCGCCCGCAGCGAGGGGTACGGCGGGACCATCACCACGATGGCCGTCGCCCAGGAGCCGGCGGTCCGCGACCTGCTGGGCGTGCCGGAGCAGTTCGCGCTCGCGGCCGTCGTACCGCTCGGTCGGCCGGAGACGCAGCCGACCCGCCTCAAGCGCCGGGAGGTCGCGGAGTTCGTCACCAGGGAGACCTTCGCCGGCGAGCCCTTCCGCCCCTGACGCCGACTCGACGCGCAACTACTGCCTCCTCGGCGCGACGTAGGCGGTGTGCCAACGGTCGATCTCGGCGTAGGCCTGCGCCCGGGGCTCGGGGAGGGAGAGCACCACGTCGTGGCGGGCGCCCTCGACGGCGACGTACGTGACGTGCGGGCCGACGGCGGTCGACCAGCGGCGGATCTGCTTGACGTCGAGCACGATGTCGAAGCCGTGCACGTCGGGACCCATCTCGACCGGGCTGGCGGAGGCTCCGGAGGAGAGCACCAGCACCGGGCACGGGACGGCGAGGCCGCGCTGGAGCCGGGAGTGGCCGATCCGGATGGCGCGCAGCCAGCCGGTGGTGACCGCGAACGACTCCAGCGGCTTCCAGACCAGGTCGAAGTCCCACTCGCCGTCGTGGTCGCGGTGCAGGCTGCGCCCGTAGAGCCCGCTGACCTTGCGGGGGATCTCGCGCAGCGGCTTGCGCGCGCCGATCTGCTTGACGACCGCGGTGCCGACGGTCCGCATCAGCAGGCCGGCCTGGAAGTCCAGCCAGGGGGAGTTGAGGACCAGTCCGGCGAGCGCCTCGGGCTGGCGCGCGTCCGCCCACAGCGACGCCGTCAGGCCGCCCGTCGAGTGCGCGGAGACGACCACGTGGTCGTGGCCGTCGCGCTCGGTGACCAGCCGCCAGGCCTCGTCCAGCTCCTCGAAGTACTCCTCCAGGTTCGCGACGTACGTCGGCGTCTGGTGCTCGCGCAGCGACCGGCCGTACTTGCGCAGGTCGATGGCGTAGAAGTCGTAGCCCCGCTCGGTCCACCACTCGGCGTACGCCGTGTGGAAGAAGTAGTCCGCGAAGCCGTGGACGTGCAGCACCGCGCGGCCGGACGGGGTGTCGGACGGCCGGTGGACGAGCGTCGCCACCACCTCGCCCTCGTCGTCGGGCGCGAGCTCGAGGGTCTCGGCGACGTAGGGCTCGCCGAGGACGTCGGTCACGGTCATGCGCGCAGTCTGGCAGCCCGCCGGTCCCGGACCTCGAGCGCCAGGTCGGGATGGTTCGTGGTGACCAGCCAGGCGCGGCCGGGCTTGAGCCAGTAGTGCAGCGACTTCTCGGTGTCGATGGTCCACACCAGCAGCGGCAGGTTGCGCTTGCGGGCGAAGCGGGCGACGCCGTACCTGGCCAGGGTGTGGTTGGCGACCATCACGTTGGCGAGCGAGGCGCGGTAGCGCAGTCGCGGGAAGAGCTCGGACAGCCGGATCCGGACGGCGGCCCGCAGCGGCAACCCGCGCACCCGGCGGCCGAGCGAGAGCCCGGCCAGGACCGGCAGCCCCTCGGCGTCGGACCACTCCCGGACCGCCCGCACCGACCGGTCGTCGAGGGTGGTGACGACGATCCGCTCCACGCCGAGCACCTCGACGGCGCGCCGGACGGCGGCGACCTCGTGGACCCCGCCCGGCGAGCTGAACTTCAGGTCGATGTGGGCGTGGGCGCGGCCGTCCAGCGCCTCGAGCACCTCGTCGTAGCGCATCGCGTGCGGGGCGTACGCCGCGAACTGCTCGGAGGTCGCCTCGCGCAGCCACGTCTTCTGGCCCTCGACCGTGATCCAGTCGTCGTGGAAGAGCACCAGCTCGCCGTCGGCACAGCGGTGCACGTCGAACTCGACGTACTCCACCCCGAGCGCGAGCGCCCGGTCGAGCGCGACCCGGGTGTTCTCCAGCTCCTTGTCGCCGCCCGCCCCGCAGCGGTGCGCGCTGAGCAGGACCTGCGGCCGCGGCCTCACCGGCCGGTGCCGTCCGCGGCGTACGACGCCGCCGCGCGCACGAGGCCCGCGAGCAGGCCGACGTCGGCGGCGGTCTCGGGGTGCCACTGCACGGCGAGGCGGAACGGGGCGCGGGGGTCCTCCATGGCCTCCAGCGTGCCATCATCGGCCCGCGCGACGGCGAGGTACCCCGGGTGTGTCCGCACCGACTGGTGGTGGTGGCAGCTCACCTCCAGCCGGTCACCCACCAGCCCGGCGAGCCGGGTGCCGGGGACGATGTCGACCGCGACGTTCCCGAACGCGTCGCCGCCGGGGCTGTGCTCCTCGTGCCCGACCAGGTCCGGGGTGTGCTGGTCCAGCGTCCCGCCCGCGTGCACGGCCATCAGCTGCATGCCCCGGCACACGCCGAGGACCGGCAGACCCCGCGACTCGGCCGCGTCGAGCAGGGCGAGCTCCCAAGCGTCCCGGTCGGGCCGCCAGGCCGCGGTCCGGGGATGCGGGAGGTCGTCGTACCGCGCCGGGTCGACGTCGGCCCCGCCGCTGATCACGAGCCCGTCGAGGCGGGCGACGACGACCTCGGCCGCGGCCGACGCCTGCGGCGGCAGCAGCACGGGTACGCCGCCCGTCGCCTCGACCGCCTCGGCGTACTGGGTCGGGAGCAGGTCCGCGCGCTGCTGCCAGACCCCCCACGCCGCGTGCTCGCGGTAGGTCGTCAGGCCGATGAGCGGGGCGTTCACAGCGGGGTGACGTACGCGCCCGAGATGCCGCCGTCGACCAGGAAGGTGCTGGCGGTCATGAAGGAGGAGTCGTCGGAGGCCAGGAACAGCACCGCCGCCGCCATCTCCTCGGGCTCGCCGAAGCGACCCATCGGCACGTGCACCAGCCGGCGCGCGGCGCGCTCGGCGTCCTTGGCGAACAGCTCCTGCAGCAGCGGAGTGTTGACGGGGCCGGGGCACAGGGCGTTGACGCGCACCCCCTGTCGGGCGAACTGGACGCCCAGCTCGCGGGTCATCGACAGCACCCCGCCCTTGGAGGCGGAGTAGGAGATCTGCGACGTCGCCGCCCCCATCACGGCGACGAACGAGGCCGTGTTGATGATCGAGCCGCGGCCCTGCTCCAGCATGTGGGGGAGCGCGGCCTTGCAGCACAGGTAGACCGACGTCAGGTTGACCTCCTGGACCCGGCGCCAGGCGTCCAGGTCGGTGTCCAGGATCGAGTCGTCCTCCGGCGGACTGATGCCGGCGTTGTTGAACGCGATGTCGACCGAGCCGTAGGTGTCCTTCGTGGTCCGGAACAGCGCCTCGACCTGCTCCTGGTCGGTCACGTCCACGTGGACGTACGTCGCCACCGACTCGCCGCCGAGCTGTCCGACCAGCTGGTGGCCGCGCTCGTCGTCGATGTCGCCGACGACGACCTTGGCTCCCTCCTCGACGAAGCGCTGGACCGTCGCCAGGCCGATGCCCGAGCAGCCGCCGGTGACGACCGCGACCCGGTCCTGGATGCGTCCTGCCATGGTGGTGGGGTTTCCTTTCGGGTGCGGGGGTCTCGACGGGCGTTCGGGCCTGGTGGCCCTCACTGCTCGACCACCGGGGTCAGTGGGCGATGAACACGTTCTTCTCCTCGGTGAACGCCATCGGGGCGTCCGGCCCGAGCTCGCGCCCGAGGCCGGACTGCTTGTAGCCGCCGAAGGGGGTCCAGTAGCGGACCGACGAGTGCGAGTTGACGCTGAGGTTGCCCGCCTCGACGGCGCGCGCGACCCGGAGACCGCGGCCGAGGTCGTTGGTGAAGATCGAGCCCGACAGGCCGTACTCGGTGTCGTTGGCCTTCGCCACCGCGTCGGCCTCGTCGTCGAACGGCATCACCGCGACGACCGGGCCGAAGACCTCCTCGCGCCAGATCCGCGCGGCGGGGTCGTCGACGGTGACGACGGACGGCGGCACCCAGAACCCGTCACCGCCCGGCGTCGATCCGGCGAACGCCACGTCCACCTCGTCGAGGTAGCCGGTCACCGTCTGCCGCTGCTGAGCCGAGATCAGGGGACCCATCTCGGACGACTCGTCGCTCGGGTCGAGCACCCGCAGCGCCTGCACGGCCGGCTCGAGCCTGCTCAGGAACTCGTCGTACGCCGAACGCTCGACCAGGATCCGCGAGCGGGCGCAGCAGTCCTGGCCCGCGTTGTCGAAGACGGCGTACGGCGCGCTGGCGGCCGCCGCCGCGATGTCGGCGTCCGCGAACACGATGTTGGCGCTCTTGCCGCCGAGCTCGAGCGTCACCCGCTTCACCTGGTCGGCGCAGCCCCGCATGATCCGCTTCCCGACCTCCGTGGAGCCGGTGAAGCAGACCTTGCGGACGAGCTCGTGGGTGACGAACCGCTCGCCGACCACCGAGCCCTTGCCGGGGACGATCGTCAGGACGTGCTCGGGGAGCCCTGCCTCGAGGGCCAGCTCGCCGAGCCGGACGGCCGTCAGCGGCGTCAGCTCGGCCGGCTTCAGGACGACCGTGTTGCCCGCCGCGAGCGCCGGTGCGAAGCCCCAACCCGCGATGGGCATCGGGAAGTTCCACGGGACGATGATCCCCACGACGCCGAGCGGCTCGTGGAACGTCACGTCGACGCCGCCCGCGACCGGGATCTGGCGACCGAAGAGCCGCTCCGGGGCGCCGGCGTAGTAGTTCAGGCAGTCGCGGACGTTGCCCGCCTCCCACCGGGCGTTGCCCCAGGTGTGGCCCGCGTTGCGGACCTCGAGCCCCGCCAGCTCGTCGACGTGTGCGTCGACGACGGCGGCGAACCGGCGCAGCAGGGTGGCGCGCTCGCCGGGGGGCATCGCCCGCCAGGCCGGGAAGGCCGCGTGGGCGGCCTCGATCGCGGCATCCGTCTCCTCGACGGATGCCAGGTGGACGTCGGTCACCGGTGCTGCGGTGGCCGGGTTGATGACGGTGTGCACCTCGTCGGTCGAGCTTGTCGAGACCATTACAGCCTTTCGAAGCCGCGCCGCAGCTCCCAGTCGGTGACGGCGGCCCGGAACGCGGTGAGCTCCACGTCGGCCATGTTCGTGTAGTGGTCGACGACGGCGTCGCCGAGCGCGTCCCGGGCGATCACCGACGACGAGAACGCCTCGCGCGCGGCCGCCAGCGTCGACGGAACCCGGGGCAGGTCGGAGGTGTAGGCGTTGCCGACCAGCTCCGGTCCGAGGGTGAGGTCCTGCTCGATGCCGTACAGGCCGCCCGCGATCATCGCGGCCAGCGCGAGGTACGGGTTGGTGTCGGCGCCCGGCACCCGGTTCTCCATCCGGGCGCCCGCGCCGTGGCCGACGAGTCGGACCGCGCAGGTGCGGTTGTCCCGGCCCCAGGCGATCGTCGTCGGCGCGAACGAGCCGTCGGCGAAGCGCTTGTAGGAGTTCACGTTGGGAGCGAACAGCAGCGTGAAGTCCGCCATCGTCGCCAGGACGCCCGCGACGAACCGGTCGTAGAGCGGGGTGCGGGTGCCGTCCTTCCAGAACACCAGCTCGCCGTCGGTGCCGCGCAGGGACAGGTGGATGTGGCACGAGCTGCCCTCGCGCTCGTCGTACTTGGCCATGAAGGTGACCGACCGGCCCTGCTGGGCGGCGATCTCCTTGGCGGCGTTCTTGTAGACGACGTGGTTGTCGGCGGTGGTGAGGGCGTCGGCGTACAGGAACCCGATCTCGTGCTGGCCGAGGTTGCACTCGCCCTTGGCGCCCTCGACGTCGAGGCCCGCGTCGTACATGTGGTTGCGGATGGCGCGCAGCAGCGGCTCGATCCGGCTGGTCCCGAGGATGGAGTAGTCGACGTTGTACTGGTTGGCGGGCGTCAGGTCGCGGTAGTCCGAGCGGTGGGCGTCCTCGTACGACGTGTCGAAGGCGATGAACTCCAGCTCGGTGCCGGCCAGGGCGGTCCAGCCGTGGGTGGCGCAGCGGTCGAGCTGGGCCTGGAGGATCGCCCGCGGGGACTGGACGACGGGCTCGTGCTCGGCGCCGTCGTCGTCCGCCGGCCAGACCAGGTCGCACTGCACCATCGCGGTCGCCGGGAGGTGGGTCAGCAGCCGGATCGTCCGCTCGTCGAGGACGAACTCCATGTCGCCGTACCCCTTCTCCCACGAGGAGATGGCGTAGCCGTCGACGGTGTTCATGTCGACGTCCACAGCGAGCAGGTAGTTGCAGCCTTCGGTGCCGTGCTCGACGACGTGGTCCACGAAGTAGCGGCCGTGCAGGCGCTTGCCCTGCAGGCGGCCCTGCATGTCGGTGAAGGCCACGATGACGGTGTCGATCTGGCCGGTCTCGATCCGGCGGACCAGGGCGTCCATGCTCAGGTGCCGGTCGTTGCGCAAGTGCATCCGTGCTCCTATCCGACCAGTCCGCGCAGCAGCGCGGCGGTGTCGTCGCAGTGCTCCTCCATGGCGCGGCGGGCGCGCTCGGGTCGCCCGTCGAGGATCGCGCGTACGACGGCCGCGTGCTGGCGGTCGGAGTGCGCGATGTTGGCGTCCAGGACCGGGATGGCCAGCAGCATCTCGTGCAGCGTGGCCTGCACCGACGTGACCGCCTCGACCGTCCGCGTCGAGCCGGTGAGCGCGGCGATGGTGAGGTGGAAGCGCGAGTCGGCCTGCCGGTGGGCAGCCGGCCGACGAGCCGAGGTGACGTCGTCGAGGGCACGCTGCAGGCGGTCGCGGGAGGCTTCGTCGAGCGGCAGACCGGCCGCGAGCCCGGCGGCGCCCGGCTCGACCACCCGCCGGAACTCGAGCGCGTCGAGCCAGTCGGCGCGGCGCTCGGGGGAGACCCGGGCCGCGGCTCGGGCGGAGGGCGTCCGGGGCTGCAGGGTCACGACGGTGCCGCCGCCGCGACCGCGGGTGGTCTCGACCAGCCCGGCCTGGCGCAGCGCGGCCATCGCCTCGCGCAGCGTCGCCCGGGAGACCTGGAGCCGGGTCGCGAGCTCGCGCTCGGGCGGCAGCGTCGACCCGAGCGGGTAGACACCCAGGCGGATGGCGGTGGCGAGTCGTTCGACGCACGCCTCGAAGGCGTGGTGGCCGCGCACGGGTCGGAGGACGACCTCGGGGAGCGGGTGCTCGGGGGAAGCGGTCACCCGCCCATCCTCTGGATCGAGAGCGGATCGCGCAATGGTCTGAGTTCAAACCATTTTTGGGGAGACCTCTGGACACCCGATTCCGGGCGGGTCTAGCGTCCGATTCACATTCGCACGAGCCTTCCCGGAGGAGTGCACCATGCCCGAAGCACACGAACCGATCTCGGATCACTCAGTCCTGGAGCTCACCGAGGACGAGAAGCACCTGGCCAAGCTCGGGTACAAGCAGGACCTGAACCGGTCCTGGTCGGGCTTCTCGAACTTCGCGATCTCCTTCTCGATCATCTCGATCCTGGCCGGCTGCTTCACGAACTTCGGCGCCGGCTTCAACAACGGCGGGCCGATCTCGATCTCGTGGTCGTGGCCGATCCTCGGCGTCTTCATCCTGATCATCGGCTTCACGATGTCGGAGCTGGTCTCGGCGTACCCGACCTCGGGCGGCATCTACTGGTGGGCGGCCAAGCTCGGCGGACCGGCGGCCGGCTTCTTCACCGGCTGGCTCAACCTCATCGGCCTGGTCGCCGTCACGGCGGGGGTGTCGTACGGCTGCGCGACCTTCATCGACCTGACGATCAGCACCTACTCGGACTCGTTCGCGGGCGACTACTCGCTGACCCGGGTGTTCGTGATCTTCGTGATCGTGCTGGCCCTCGTCTCGGTGCTGAACATCTTCAGCGGCCACCTGATGGCGATCATGAACAACGTCTCGGTGTGGTGGCACGTCGTCGGCGCCAGCGCGATCGTCCTGGTGCTGCTCTTCGTGCCCGACCAGCACCAGAGCTTCAGCTACGTGTTCACCGAGCGCTTCAACAACTCGGGGTACGCCGACGGGAGCACGACCAACCTCGCGTTCTGGTTCGCGATCGTGCCGTTCGGCTTCCTGCTCACGCAGTACACGATCACCGGGTTCGACGCGTGCGCCCACCTGTCGGAGGAGACCGCCGAGGCGTCGAAGGCGGCCGCGAAGGGGATCTGGCGCTCGATCTTCTACTCGGTCCTCGGCGGCTACATCCTGCTGCTCTGCGTGGTCTTCGCGATCCCGGACGACCCCGCGACCGGGCAGCCCAACAACGCGCTCGCCGGGTCGGGCGTCCAGCCGATCTTCCTGGAGGCGCTCGGGCAGAACTGGGCGACCCTGGTGTTGTTCATCTCCGCGTCGGCGCAGTTCTTCTGCGCCACCTCGTGCATGACCTCGGCCTCCCGGATGACCTTCGCGTTCAGCCGGGACGGCGCGATCCCGGGGTCGTCGATCTTCCAGAAGCTGACGCCCGCCCGGGTACCCGCGAACGCGGTGCTCTTCGTCGGGGTGGCGGCGGCGGTGCTGACCCTGCCCGCGCTGATCGAGGTCGACGTCAACGGGACCCCGGTCCCGCTCGCGTTCTACGCCGTCACCTCGATCGCGGTCATCGGCCTGTACCTCGCCTTCGCGATCCCGATCTTCCTGCGCTGGCGGATGGGCGACGCGTTCGAGGAGGGGGCGTGGACCAACGGCAGCAAGTACAAGTGGATGAACCCCATCGCGGTGCTGGAGATCGTCGTCGTCTCACTCTTCCTGATGATGCCGTCGACGCCGGCCGCGAACCCGTTCCGCGACGAGTTCGAGTGGAAGTTCGTCAACTACGCGCCGATCGTCACCCTCGGGGCACTGCTGCTGCTGACGATCTGGTGGTTCGCCTCGGCCCGGCACTGGTTCGCCGGCCCGAAGCACACGATCGACCAGGCCGTCGTCGAGGCGTTCGACGACTAGGCCTCTCCTGACCCGGTGACCGACACGACCGACACGATCGGCCTGGACCGCCTCGCCTGCCTGGCGGGGCGGTCCGTGGCCGTGTCCGACCTGCCCGGCGGCCTGACCAACCGCAACCTGCGGGTCACCACGACCGACGACGGGCCGCCGCTCGACGTCGTCGTTCGGTGCTCGCACGGGAACCCCGGCCTGCTCGGCATCGACCGGGACGCCGAGCACGCCAACACGGTCGCGGCCGCCGCTGCCGGGGTGGGCGCGCCGGTCGTCGAGTACCGGCCCGACCTCGGGATCCTGGTCATCGGCTTCCTGGCGGGCCGCACGCTGCAGGACGCCGACTTCGCCGATCCCGGGGTGCTGCGCCGGGCCGCGAGCGCGTGCCGCCGGTTGCACGCCGGGCCGGCGTTCACCGGCACGTTCGACATGTTCGCCCGGCAGGCGTCGTACCTCGCCACGGTGCGGGAGCACGGCTTCGCCCTGCCCCCGTCGTACGACGACCACGCGGACGCGTGGGCCGACGTACGACGCGCGCTCGCCGCCTCTCCGCGGCCGGGCGTGCCGTGCAACAACGACCTGCTGGCGGCGAACTTCGTCGACGACGGGCACGCCGTACGGCTGATCGACTACGAGTACTCCGGCACCGGTGACGCCTGCTTCGAGCTCGGCAACACCAGCACCGAGTGCGGATTCACCCCCGAGCAGACCGAGGCCTGGACGGCGGCGTACTTCGGCGACCCGACGCCGGCCGACCTCGCCCGGGTGCGCGTGCAGGCGCTGTGCAGCGAGTACGGCTGGTCGCTGTGGGGCTTCATCCAGGCCGCCACCAGCCCGGTCCACTTCGACTTCCACGGCTGGGGGATGGAGCGCTACGAGAAGGCGGTGGCGACCTTCCGTGGTCCGGATCTCCCGGGGCTGCTGGAGGCGGTGGCGACCGGTGGCTGAGCTCCCGTCGCGCGCCCGCGTGGTCATCGTCGGGGGTGGCGTGGTCGGCACCTCGGTGGCCTACCACCTCACGAGGCTCGGCTGGACCGATGTGCTCCTGCTGGAGCAGGGCCGGCTGTCCGGCGGGACCACCTGGCACGCGGCCGGGCTGGTCGGGCCGCTGCGCGCCTCGGAGGGAGGGACGCGGCTGGTGCAGTACTCCGCCGAGCTGTACGCCGGGCTGGAGGCCGAGACCGGCCTCGCGACGGGCTACCGCAACGTCGGCGGCGTGATCGTGGCTCGCACCGAGGACCGCCTGGTGCAGCTGCGTCGTACGGCGGCCAACGCGGCGGCGTACGACCTGCCGTGCGAGCTGGTGACGCCGAGGCGGGCGCAGGAGCTGTGGCCGCCCATGCGGGTCGACGACCTGCTCGGTGCGCTCTGGCTGCCGGGCGACGGCAAGGTCAACCCGACGGACCTGACCCAGTCGCTCGCGAAGGGCGCGCGGCAGCGAGGCGCGCGGATCGTCGAGCGGGTCCGGGTGACCGGCTTCGACGTCGTCGAGCGCGACGGGTGGCGTCGGGTGACCGGTGTGCGGACCGAGGCCGCCGGACAACAGCAGAGCGTCGAGGCCGAGGTGGTGGTGAACTGCGCCGGGCAGTGGGCCAAGGCGCTGGGCGACCTGGTCGGGGTGACGGTGCCGCTGCACTCGGCTGAGCACTTCTACGTCGTGACGGAGGCGATCGAGGGTTGCCACCCGGATCTGCCGATCATGCGCGACCCCGACGGCTGGACCTACTTCAAGGAGGAGGTCGGCGGCCTCGTCGTCGGCGGGTTCGAGCCCGAGGCCAAGCCCTGGCGCTCGCCGGACGACCTGCCGTACCCGTTCGAGTTCCAGCTCCTCGAGGAGGACTGGGACCACTTCTCGGTGCTGATGGACGAGGCGCTGCTGCGCATCCCGGCGCTGGAGCAGGCAGGGGTCCGGAAGTTCTACAACGGCCCGGAGTCGTTCACGCCCGACAACCAGTTCCTGCTCGGCGAGGCACCCGAGCTCGACGGCTTCTTCGTCGGCGCCGGCTTCAACTCCGTCGGCATCGCGTCGGCGGGAGGCGCCGGCCGCGCGCTCGCGGAGTGGATCGTGGCGGGGGAGCCGCAGGACGACCTGGTGGGCGTCGACGTACGCCGGTTCGCGCCGTTCCACGGCGACAACCGGTGGCTGCGCTCACGGGTCGCGGAGGTGCTCGGGCTGCACTACGCGGTCCCGTGGCCCAACCGCGAGCTCGAGTCCGGCCGTCCCCAGCGGACCTCGCCCCTGCACGAGCGCCTGGCGGGGCGAGGGGCACTGTTCGGGACCCGGATGGGATGGGAGCGCCCGCTCGTCTTCGGCCCCGACGAGCTGGACTACGCCTGGGGGCGTCCGCGCTGGCAGGACGCCTCGGCCGCGGAGCAGCGGGCCTGTCGCAGCGCGGTCGCGGTCTTCGACCAGACGTCGTTCTCGAAGTACCTCCTCGAGGGGCCGGACGCGCTCGCCGCCCTGCAGTGGATCTGCGCCGCGGACGTCGACGTCCCGGTCGGCGCGTGCGTCTACACGCCGTTCCTCAACGCCCGCGGCGGCTACGAGGCCGACCTGACCGTCACCCGCACCGGGGACGACTCGTTCCTCCTGGTCTCGAGCTCGGCGACGACGATCCGCGACCTCGACTGGATCCGGCGGCAGAGCGCCGCGGTGGGGCACCCGGTCCACGCGACCGATGTCACCGACCGGTACGCCGTGCTCGGGGTGATGGGTCCGCGCTCGCGGGAGCTGCTGGCCGAGCTCACGCCGGCGGACCTGTCGGAGGAGGGGTTCCCCTTCGCGACCAGCCGGGAGGTCCGGATCGCCGACCGGACGGTCCGGGCGACCCGGATGACGTACGTCGGGGAGCTGGGCTGGGAGCTGCTCGTCCCGGTCGCCGACGCCGTCGAGGTGTACGACGCGCTCGGGTCGGCGGGAGCGCCGTATGGGCTGGTCGACGCGGGGTACTCCGCCATCGAGTCGCTGCGGCTCGAGAAGGGCTACCGCGCCTTCGGGCGGGAGCTGACGCCGGACTGGACGCCCGTCGAGGCGGGCCTCGTCTTCGCCACCGCCCTGCGGGGCGACAAGCCGTTCCTGGGACGCGAGGCGCTCGCCGCCCGCCGGGAGCGGCTGTCGCGTCCCGGGCCACGTCGGCGGGTGGTGTCGTTCGCCGCCTTGTCGTCCGGGCCCGTGCTGTGGGGCGGCGAGCTGGTGCTGCACGAGGGCGAGCCGGTCGGGCAGGTGACCAGCGCGGCCTGGGGCGAGACCGTCGGCTCGTGCGTGGGGCTCGCCCTCCTGCGCCGGGACGAGCCGGTCACGGCGGCCTGGCTGGCCGAGGGCGGGTTCCAGGTCGACGTCGGGGGCGAGCGGCACGCGGTGCGGGTCGGCCTCCGGGCGCCGCTCGGAGGCTGAGAACCTTCCGCCCCTGGCCGTCGACGGCGCTCCGCGTCCCCTACGTTTCTCCCAGGCCCGCGGAGGCGCTCGGTCACGAAGGAGGTGTCGCGGGTGGAGGACCCTACGGAGAGCTCCGACCTGTGGCGGCTGACGCTGGAGTACTCGCCGGTCGGGATGGCCCTGGTCGATCTCGACGGGAGGCTCCTGCTCGTGAACCGGGCGCTCTCGGAGATGCTCGGCTACGACGTCGAGACGCTCACCCGGCGCGACTTCCAGCAGATCACGCATCCCGACGACCTGGACACCGACCTCCAGCAGTTCCACCGGGCGCTCGACGGGGAGATCGACTCCTACCGGCTGCGCAAGCGGTACCTGCACGCCGAGGGCCACGAGGTCTGGGGCGACCTGTCGGTCGCCGTCGTCCGCGGGCCGGAGCGCCAGCCCCTGTACTTCATCTCGCAGATCCTCGACGTGAGCGAGCAGCACGAGTACGAGCAGCGCCTGCAGGAGGCGAAGGCCGAGATCGAGCACGAGCGGAACGCGCTGGAGGCGATCTTCGAGACGGTGAGCGTCGGGCTGCTGCTCATCGACGCCGAGGGCCGCTACGAGCGGATGAACCGGCAGCACGAGGAGACGATGCGGCTGCCGTTCCCCGACGGCCACGACGGCCGCGCCGGCCAGCTCGGCCACGTCTACCACCTGGACGGCAAGACGCTGATGAAGCGCGAGGAGATGCCGTCGTACCGGGCGGCGCAGGGCGAGGAGTTCGACGACTACGCCTACTGGGCGGGCTCGGACCCGCTGACCCGCGCGGCGTTCTCCACCTCCGCCCGCCAGGTCCGGGGACCGAACGGAGAGCGGCTGGGCGCCGCGCTCGCGTACCAGGAGATCACCGAGCTGATGCGGGCGATGCAGGTCAAGGACGAGTTCGTGTCCTCGGTCTCCCACGAGCTGCGGACCCCACTGACCTCGGTCCTCGGCCATCTCGAGATGCTGGTCGAGGAGGACCTGCCGCCGTCGGTCGCGACCCAGCTCCGGGTCGTGCAGCGCAATGCCGCCCGCCTCGGCGCCCTCGTGGCGGACCTGCTCCTGGTGGCCCAGGTCGGCGAGGGCGGCCTGCGACTGCAGCGGCGGAAGGTGGACCTGTCCGCGTTGGTCCGCGAGGCCGTCGAGTCCGCCCGCCCGAGCGCCGGGCAGGCGCAGGTCGCGCTGAGGGCGGACGTGCCCGACCGGCTGGAGGCGGTCCTCGACGAGCAGCGGATCCGTCAGGTGCTCGACAACCTGGTCTCCAACGCGGTGAAGTACAGCCGGCCCGGCGGCCGCGCCACCGTCTCGCTCCGGCAGCGCCCCGACGCCGTCGAGATCGAGGTGAGCGACACCGGCATCGGGATCCCCGCGGACGAGACGGAGCGGGTCTTCTCCCGCTTCTTCCGGGGTGGGCACGCGCTCACCCAGCAGATCTCGGGGACCGGGCTCGGCCTGAACATCGTCAGCTCCATCGTCGCGGCCCACGAGGGGACCGTGTCGCTGGAGAGCGAGGTCGGGGTCGGGAGCACCTTCCGGGTCACGCTGCCTCGGCGATCGGGCTGACGGCGCGGGCAGTCCGACCACCGGCGCCGGCGACCGCATAGTCTGCACGGGTGCGGGGTCGGCGGGGGACGTTGAGTGACGGGATCTCGCGTCGCTTCCACGAACGGGTCCTGGGCTGGCGCAGTGGCACCTCGCAGAGCCAGGTGCTCGCGCTGGTGCTGCTGCTCGCGGGCGTGGCGGTGTCGTTCGTCGTCTCGGTGCTCGACTACGAGGTGATGCCGCTGACGACGTACTTCGTCTGGCTGCTGCTCGGCATGCTGCTGCTGCGCTTCCGGCCGCTGGTGGTGCTCACCGTCGCCGCCTCGGCGGCCGCCGTGGGGTCGGTGCTGGTCAGCGACGTGTCGTTCAACGGCGCGCGGGTCTCGGCCCTGGCGTCCCTGGCGGTCTCGGTCGCGATCATCCTGTACCAGTCCAGCCGGCAGCGCTCCGGCCTGCCGGCCGCCCTGGGCGAGGCGATGCTGGCCGACCTGCGCGAGCTGCAGGAGGCGCAGGGCACCGTGCCGCCGCTCCCCGACGGGTGGCTCTCGCAGTCGGCGATGCGGTCCGCCCACGGCGTCGGGTATGCCGGTGACTTCCTGGTGGCCGACCTCTCGCCCGACGGCCGCCGCCTCGAGATGGTGCTCGTCGACGTGTGCGGGAACGGCGTGAAGGCGAGCCCGCGGGCGCTGCAGTTCGCGGGTGCGCTCGGCGGCATGATCGGCGCGCTGCCGCCGCGCCAGCTGCTGAACGCGGCGAACGACTTCCTGCTGCGCCAGCACTCGGACGAGACCTTCGCGACCGCGGTGCACGTGGTCGTGGACCTGCCGACGGGGGAGTACGGCATCTTCAGCGCCGGTCACCCGCCGGCGCTGCGCTGGGACGCCGGACGACGGGAGTGGAGCGTCGACAACGCCCGCGGCACCGCGCTCGGCATCGCGCCCGACCCCGAGCTCCACCTCAGCGCTGGGCTGCTCCGGACCGGCGACGCGCTGCTCTTCTACACCGACGGCGTCGTGGAGTCGCGCGAGGCCGACCTCGACGCCGGAATCGACTGGCTGCGCGGGGTCGCGCGCCAGGCGATGAGCGGCGGGATCGACGGGACGCCGCGCCGGATCATCCGGCAGGTGGACCGCGGCGACGACGACCGGGCCGTCCTGATCCTGGGCCGGACCCTGCCCGGATCGCCCTAGCCGCAACCCGGACGGCACGATCGGAATACCTGGCCGGGGCCGGCGGTTCACTCGATAGTTCGAGATTCAACCAATAGACAGCGGAGGCAGTCATGCAGATCGGCATCTTCAGCGTCGGCGACGTGACGCCCGACCCCACGACGGGGCGGACACCGACGGAGCACGAGCGCATCAAGGCCACGGTCGCGATCGCGAAGCACGCGGAAGAGGTGGGTCTCGACGTCTTCGCCACCGGCGAGCACCACAACCCGCCGTTCATCGCGTCGAACCCGACGGCCACCCTGGCCTACATCGGCGCGCAGACCGAGCGGATCATCCTGTCGACGGCGACCACGCTGATCACCACCACCGACCCGGTGCTGATCGCGGAGGACTACGCCAAGATCCAGCACCTCACCGACGGCCGCGTCGACCTGATGATGGGGCGCGGGAACACCGGTCCGGTCTACCCCTGGTTCGGCAAGGACATCCGCGAGGGCATCAACCTCGCGGTCGAGAACTACGCCCTGCTGCGTCGCCTCTGGAGCGAGGACGTCGTCAACTGGGAGGGGAAGTTCCGCACGCCGCTGCAGGGCTACACCTCGACCCCGCGCCCGCTCGACGGCGTGGCGCCGTTCGTGTGGCACGGCTCGATCCGCAGCCCCGAGATCGCCGAGCAGGCGGCGTACTACGGCGACGGCTTCTTCCACAACCACATCTTCTGGCCGGCCGGGCACACCAAGCAGATGGTCGACCTCTACCGGCGCCGCTTCGAGCACTACGGGCACGGGACGGCGGAGCAGGCGATCGTCGGCCTCGGCGGGCAGTTCTTCATGCGCAAGGACAGCCAGGCCGCGGTCAACGAGTTCCGCCCCTACTTCGACAACGCCCCGGTCTACGGCCACGGGCCGTCGCTGGAGGACTTCACCGAGGCCACCCCGCTGACCGTCGGCTCGCCGCAGCAGGTGCTGGAGCGCACGCTGTCGTTCCGCGAGTACGTCGGGGACTACCAGCGCCAGCTGTTCCTGGTCGACCACGCGGGCCTGCCGCTGAAGACCGTGCTGGAGCAGCTCGACCTGCTCGGCGAGATCCTGCCCGACATGCGGGCCGGGTTCGCGGAGGGTCGCAGCCCGAACGCCCCCGAGGCGCCGACCCACGCCTCGCTGGTCGCGAAGGCCGGCGGCGCCAAGGACACGACCGTGCACGCGGTCGACGACGTGACGGGGGTGTCCGTATGACGACCCGCATCGTCGTCGTCTCGGCCGGGCTCTCCAACCCGAGCTCGACGCGGCTGCTGGCCGACCGGCTGGCCGCCGCGACGACCGAGGCGCTGGAGGAGGTGGAGCTGACCCAGGTCGAGCTCCGCGACCTCGCCCACGAGCTGACCGACCACCTGCTGACCGGCTTCCCGAAGCAGGCGCTGGCGGAGGCGATCGCCGCCGTCCGCGACGCCGACGGGCTCGTCGTCGTCACGCCGGTGTTCTCGGCGTCGTACTCCGGGCTGTTCAAGACGTTCTTCGACGTCCTGGAGTCCGGCACGCTGGAGGGCAAGCCGGTGCTGATCGCGGCGACCGCCGGGACGGCCCGCCACTCGCTGGTCCTCGACCACGCCCTGCGGCCGCTGTTCGCCTACCTGCGGGCGATCGTCGTACCGACGGGGGTCTTCGCGGCCACCGACGACTTCGGCGACACCGGCCTGCAGCGTCGCGTCGAGCAGGCGGCGGGCGAGCTCGCGGCCCTGGCCGGCAAGGTGCAGTCCAGCGGCTCCGCCCGCCACCACCGGACGGTGGACGAGGAGTTCGCCGACCCCACCCCCTTCGAGCAGCTCCTCAAGAACGCCTCCGCCCCCTAACGCCGACCCGGCGTGAATGTGGTGCCGAGCCGGCGCGAACTCGCGCCGGCTCGGCGTTTCAGTGCTGGTAGGTGCCGTGGATGATGGCGCGGCCGGCGGTCTTGAAAGCCAGGTTGAAGGAGACGACCGCGGCGGAGGCGTCGGAGTCGACGCCGAGGGACTCCTCGGTGACGGCGTGGACGACGAAGAAGTAGCGATGCACCTGGTCGCCCTCGGGCGGTGCGGCGCCCATGAAACCCTTCGGGCCGCCGTCGTTGCGGCACATGAACGCGCCGCCCGGCAGGTCCGCACCCTCGGCTCCCGCGTCGGCGTCGAGCGAGGTCACGTCGGCGGGGAGGTCCACGAGCACCCAGTGCCAGAACCCGCTCGGGGTCGGCGCGTCGGGGTCGAAGCAGGTGACGGTGAAGCTCTTGGTGCCCTCCGGTGCGCCCGACCAGGACAGCTGCGGCGAGGTGTTGCCCGCGGCCGCGACCTGGTCGTCCTTCAGGGGCTGCCCGTCGGTGACGTCGGTGCTGGTCACCGTGAAGGACGGTACGGCGGGCAGCAGGTCGTACGGGTTCGGGGTGACGGGACGGTCCAGCGAGGGCATGCGGTCTCCTAGCGCAGTCGGGGATCGGTCACGACCGTAGTCCGGCCACCGAACCCGTGCCCAGGGGTCAGGAGCGGCACACGGGATGATGGGCGGGTGGACGACTTCCCGACGTACCCCTCCGGGCTCCGCCTCGCCGATCGCCGCGTCGTCGTCGTCGGAGGCGGCCACGTCGCGCAGCGGCGGGTGCCGCAGCTGATCGCGGTGGGCGCCGACGTGCACGTGGTGTCGCCGGAGGTGACCCCGGCGATCGAGGGCCTGGTGGGCTCCGGCGAGGTCACCTGGCACGAGCGCGGGTTCGCGGACGCCGACCTCGACGAGGCCTGGTACTGCATCGCGGCCACCGACGACCCCGCCGTCAACGAGCAGGTCAGCGCCGCGGCGGAGGTACGGCGGGTGTTCTGCGTCCGCTCCGACGACGGGACCCAGGCCACCGCCTGGACTCCTGCGACCGGCCGCCACGACGGCGTCACGGTCGCCGTACTGTGCAACCGCGAGCCGCAGCGCTCCGCCCGGATCCGTGACGAGATCCTCGAGCAGATGCGCGAGGGCGTCGTCGCCGCGCCCCGCCAGCGCGACCGTACGGCGGGCGTCGTCCTCGTCGGCGGCGGCCCGGGCGACCCCGAGCTGATCAGCATCGCCGGGCGGAAGGCACTGATGGACGCCGACGTCGTGGTGGCCGACCGGCTCGCTCCCCGCGAGCTGCTGGGCGACCTCGGCCCCGACGTCGAGCTGATCGACGTGGCCAAGCTGCCGCGCGGGCGCAGCGCGATGCAGGAGGAGATCAACCGCGTCATCGTCGACCGGGCGCTCGCCGGCAAGCGGGTGGCGCGGTTCAAGGGCGGCGACAACTTCGTGTTCGGCCGCGGGTACGAGGAGATCCTGGCCTGCCGCGACGCCGGCGTACCGGTGACCGTGATCCCTGGCCTGACCAGCCCCGTCGCCGTACCCGCCGCCGCCGGCATCCCGGTCACCCACCGCGGCGTCGCGCACGAGTTCACCGTGATCTCGGGCCATCTCCCGCCCGGCCATCCCGACTCGTTGACCAACTGGTCCGCAGTCGCCGGGCTGGCCGGCACGCTGGTGCTGATGATGGCCGTCGAGAACGCGCCCCGCATCGCGCAGGCGCTCCTCGACGGCGGCCGCCCGGCCGACACGCCGGTCGGCGTGGTGTGCGACGGCACCATGCCGGGGGAGCGCACCGTACTGGCCACGCTCGGGACCCTGGCCGACGTACTCGCCGCCGAGCAGGTCAAGCCGCCCGCGATCATCGTCATCGGCGACGTGGTGGCCGTCGCCCACCCCGACACCTTCGCTGGTCGAGTAGCCGGTGAGGGACGAACCGGCGTATCGAGACCCTGATGGCGACCCTGGTCGAGATCGAGGACCCCGCCGACCCGCGGCTGGCCGACTACCGCGACCTGCGCGACGTCGAACTGCGCAAGAACCTGGAGGCCGAGCACGGCCTGTTCCTCGCCGAGGGGGAGAAGGTCGTACGCCGCGCCGTCGAGGGCGGCTTCGCCCCGCGCTCGTTCCTGATGGCGCCGCGCTGGCTCGACGGACTCGCCGACGTCCTCGCGACCACCGACGCCCCCTGCTATGTGCTGTCCGAGGCACTGGCCGAGCAGGTCACCGGCTTCCACGTGCACCGCGGCGCGCTCGCCTCGCTGGAGCGCCGGCCGCTGCCGCCGGTCGGGGAGGTGCTGGCCGGCGCCCGGTCCGTGCTGGTGCTGGAGGAGATCGTCGACCACACCAACGTCGGCGCGATCTTCCGCAGCGGAGCGGCGCTGGGCTTCGACGCCGTACTTCTCGCGCCGCGCTGCGCCGACCCGCTGTACCGCCGCGCGATCAAGGTCGCCATGGGCGCGATCTTCTCGATGCCCTGGACCCGCCTTCCTGACTGGTACGACGCCCTGCCGGACCTGTCCGCCGCGGGCTTCACCACGGTGGCGCTGACGCTCGCCGACGACGCGACCCCGGTCGACGAGGCCGTCGCCGGGCTCGACAAGGTCGCCCTCGTCCTCGGCTCGGAGGGCCACGGCCTCTCCGCGCGGTGGGAGCAGTCCGCCGACCGGCGCGCCATCATCCCGATGCGCGAGGGGATCGACTCCCTCAACGTCGCTGCCGCCACCGCCGTCGCCTGCTACGTGACGGCTCGCCGCTGAGAGTCCTCGGTTCCACCACGAAGCTGCCGACGATCCCGGTAAAGTCACGCGACTTTGCTCGAAGGGAGCCATCGTGAAGGGTGCAGGTGTCGGCCTCGTGGCCGCGGTCGTCGGTCTCGCCGTGCTCGTCCCGAGCACGCCGCCGACCTTCGCGAGCCCGCCCGAGAAGCACGTTCAGGTGGCCGAGGAGCAGCCGGAGCTGGCCGCGCTGGAGGTCGACATCCCGCGTCCCGCGCAGGGCCGCGCCGCCCTCCGGCTGCTCGGCGAGCAGGTCGACGCCGCGGCCGCCGTCAACGGGGTCGAGACCGCCGAGCTCCGCGAGATCCTGCGCACCGACGAGAGTGCCTGGCTCAGCACGAACGGCCTGCTGCACTACAAGGAGCCGCTCGTCACCGACCCGCAGCCGCCGGTCGCTGCCGCGGCGTCGTACCCGCTAGAGGAGACCTTCGAGCTGCACAGCAAGCCTGGTGCGCAGCGCACGATCTTCATCGACGTCGACGGTGCCACGGTCAGCGGGACGGAGTGGCACACGCAGTACCCCACGACGCCGACGGCTCACCCCGCCTGGGACCCGGCCGACGACGGACCGACCTTCTCCGCGAGCGAGCTCGCGACCGTGCAGGCGATCTGGGCGGGTGTCGCCGAGGACTACGCGCCGTTCGACGTCGACGTGACGACGGAGGACCCGGGCGCGGCGGCGATCCGCCGGTCCGGTGCCCTCGACCAGGAGTACGGCGCACATGCGCTGATCACGCCGAGCACCGCCTGGGACTCCATCTGCGACGAGAAGTGTGGCGGCGTCGCCTTCATCAACGTCTTCGACAAGGACTACGGCCCCGGCGGCAACGGCTACGGCGCTACCCAGCCGGCCTGGATCTTCCCGCAGGGCACCGGTGGCGACGCGAAGGGCATCGTGGAGGCGCTGTCCCACGAGGTCGGTCACCAGCTCGGACTCCAGCACGACGGCAACCCCAGCACGCAGACCGAGCACGACAACGGGTACGACGAGGGGCACGGCGCCTGGGCACCGATCATGGGCGCCGGCTACTACCGGCCGATCACCCAGTGGAGCAAGGGCGACTACGCCGGCGCGAACAACCAGCAGGACGACATCGCCATCATCCGGGGCGTGCTCGGCGAGCGACCCGACGAGGCGCCGTCCACCGTCGCCGGCGCTCCGACCGTGCCCACCGGCCCGGCGTACATCTCCAGCCGGACCGACGTCGACACCTTCCGCCTCGGCACCTGCACCGGGCCGGTGACGATCAGCGCCGCGCCGACGCTCGAGGCTGGCGCGAACCTGGACCTCGAGCTGCGGCTGCTGAACGCCGTGGGCACGACCGTCGGAACCATCGGCAACCCGTCGTCGGCCATGGTGGACGCCGAGCGGGCATCGGGACTCGGCGCCACGGTGACCGGGAACCTGGCGTCCGGCGTCTACCACGTCGCGGTCGACGGCGTCGGCAACGGCCCGTGGTCCACGGGGTACGACGACTACGGCTCGCTCGGCGCCTACGGCATCGAGGTCACAGGCGCCTGCGCGGACTCGGGGACGCCGGGCGTCCCCGGTGGGCTGAGCGCGACCGGCACGACGACCTCGTCGGTGTCCCTCTCGTGGACGGCTCCCACGGATCCGGGGTCGTCCGCCGTGACGGGCTACGTGCTCACCCGGACCGGCAGCGACCAGGTGGTCGAGCTCGGGGCCGGCGCGACGTCGTACACGTGGACCGGTCTGGCCGGGGGCACGTCGTACACCTTCCGGGTCGCGGCGGTGAACGCCGCCGGCACGGGCGTGGCGGCCAGCACCGGCGCGGCGACCGGGGCGGTCGTCCCCACGGCACCCCGGGACGTCACGGCTACCTGGGATCCGCTGGAGAAGGTGATCCTGGCAACCTGGACGCCGCCGGCGAGTGACGGCGGTGCGGCCCTGACCGGCTACCGGATCTACATCAATGACGTCTCGAGCGGCACCCTGCCGGCGGCGTGGGTCGGCGCGGTGATCAGTGACGTCGCTCCGGGTACCTACAAGATCGGCCTGGCGGCGGTGAACGGCGTCGGTCCTGGCCCGGTCGCGGAATCGACGGTCGTCGTGCCCGTCCCGCCCGCCAACGACGCGTTCGCGAACCGGAGCGCGCTGGCCGGCGCGACGGGATCGGTCGGTGGAGACAACGCCGGCGCGACCGCGCAGACCGGCGACCCGGTGCCGCCCGGTGCCGGCCTCGGCGCCGGTGGTGCCTCGGTCTGGTACTCCTGGACCGCGCCCGCCTCGGGCCCGGTCACGGTGGCCACCGACTCGACCGTCGACCAGCGCGACACGACCTTGGCGGCCTACACGGGCACGACGCTCGGGACGCTGACCCTGGTCGCCGAGAACGACGATGTGTCCGAGGACGACTACCTGTCCCGGATCACGTTCACCGCCGCCGCCGGCACGACCTACCACCTCGTCGTCGACGGCTTCCGGAACCGCGATGCGGGCACCGGGCCGTTCACGTTGACGTGGGCCGGTACGGCGCCGCCGGTGCTCCAGGCCACGACGACCGAACTCGACGTCACGGTCGCGGGCACCAGCGTGACGCTGACGGCCACGGTCGCCGCCGGCGCCCTGGTCCCGTCCGGATCGGTGCGGTTCACCGACGGAGCCGCGGCTCTCGGCGCCGCAACAGTGAGCGGTGGCCGGGCGACCCTGCGGCTCACCGGTGTCGCTCCGGGGGCTCACGCCTACCGAGCGACGTTCTTGCCGGCGACGGGCAGCGGCCAGGCCGGCTCGTCGTCGCCCGACCGGGTGGTCGCCGTGGCCGCGCCCGTCGTCGCCTCGCGCACCACCATCAAGGCCCCCCGGACGGCGAAGGCCGGTTCCCGCCCGACGGTGACGGTCCGGGTCTTGCGGGGATCTACGCCGGCGTCGGGGAAGGTCGTGCTGAAGTACGGCGCGAAGAAGAAGACCCTCACCCTCAGGGCCGGTACGGCGAGGCTGAAGCTGCCCAAGGTCAAGGCCGGGAAGGTCCGGCTGACGGCGACCTACGCCGGCAATGCCACCACCCGAGCGTCGTCCGCGAAGGCGACGATCAAGGTGGCGAAGAAGAGGCGTTGAGGCGCCGGTCTGCCTGATCCGGGATCAGGCGGGCCAGTTCGGCGGGTACTCGTCCGCGAGCTTGTCGTGGACCTTCTGCAGCTTCTTGCGGGCCTTGGTCGGCACCCGGTCGCCGAAGACCGTGCCGACGGTGTGGTCGGTCTCGTGCTGCAGGCACCGGGCGAGCAGGCCGTCGCCCTCGAAGGTGACCGGCTCGCCGTCGAGGCCCGTCCCGGTGACGGTCGCGTGGTCGGGGCGGGCGCAGTCGACGAACGCGCCCGGGAAGGACAGGCAGCCCTCCTCGGCGACGTCGAGCTGCCGGTCCTTGCCTTCGGGCAGGACGAGCTCGGGGTTGCAGACCACCCCGACGGTCCGGTCGCCGGTCGCGTCCGGGCAGTCGAAGACGAAGACCGCCTGGTCGACCCCGATCTGGCACGCGGCCAGGCCGACGCCGTCGGCGGCGTACATGGTCGCGACCATGTCGGCGACCAGGGTGCGCAGGGCGTCGTCGTACGCCGTGACCCGCTCTTGCGGCCGGTGCATCACCGGCGTGCCCCAGCGGGTCATCGGCCGGACGGTGCCGCCGGTCGGAAGGGGGCCGTACGGCGCGTGCTCGGGAGCCTCGGGGTGTTCGGACACGGCGCGATCGTAGGCCATCCGGGCACGGGCGACACGATCGCGGGCTCGTTCGTAGCCCGGCGTGTAACTACGAGTTACATTTGCCGACATGTCCCTCAGAGAGAGTCTCCGCCCCGGTGGGAAGCACGGGCTGTCCTCGACCGAGACCCGCGACCCGATCGGGTACGCCGTGGCCGCGCTCGGCCGCCTGGCGCGGAGCGACGTGCTCGACCGGGTCGGTCTGCGCCGGCATGCCGAGCGCGCCGTCTTCTCGACGACGCGCAGCGGGTTCCGCACCGCGACGGCGGCGAGTCGGGCCTTCGCCCGGGCCGGGTCGAGAGGCACGCCCGGGACCCGCGCCCTCCCGGCCTCGGGCGGGGGCATGTTCGACCTGACCCCCACGGAGGACCAGCAGCTGCTCGTCGACGTGGCCACGGAGCTGGCCGACGAGGTGTTCCGGCCTGCCGCCGCGGCCGCGGACGAGGCGTGCGCGGCCCCGGACGCGGTGCTGGCGTCGGGTCTCGAGGTCGGCCTCCCGACCCTCGGGGTCCCGGAGTCGCTCGGGGGTGTCGCCGAGGAGCGCTCCGCGGTGGCCGGCGTCCTGGTCGCCGAGGCGCTCGCCCGTGGCGACCTCGGGCTGGCCGTCGCGTCGCTCGCCCCGGGTTCGGTGGCGACGGCGCTCGGGCTGTGGGGCACCCAGGAGCAGCAGCAGACCTACCTGCCGGCCTTCACCGACGGGCGGGGGAGCCTCACCGCGGCCCTCGCGCTCGCGGAGCCGACGGTGCTCTTCGACGCGCTGAGCCCGGCGACGACCGCCCGGCGTACGGCCGACGGGCTGGTCCTCGACGGCGTGAAGTCCGCGGTCGCCCGCGGGGCCGAGGCCGAGCTGTTCGTGGTCGGTGCCGTCCTCGACGGGCGCCCGGTGCTGGTCCTGGTCGAGTCGAGCACGCCCGGGATCGAGGTCGTCGCCGACCCCGGCATGGGCGTCCGGGCCGCGGGCCTGACCCGGCTGGTCCTCACCGGCGTCACGGTCCCGGAGGCGAACCTCCTCGGTGAGACCGACGGATCCTCGTACACCGAGTGCGTCCGGCTCTCGCGCCTGGCCTGGTGCGCGCTCACCGTCGGCACGGCGCAGGCGGTGCTCGACTACGTGACGCCGTACGTCAGGGAGCGTGAGGCCTTCGGAGAGCCGATCGCACACCGGCAGTCGGTGGCCTTCATGGTCGCCGACATGGCCATCGAGCTGCAGGCGATGCGCCTGCTGACCTACAAGGCCGCCGGCCGGGCCGCCGCGGGCCGGGACATCGCTCGCGAGGTGGCGCTGGCGCGCCGGCTGTGCACGGACAAGGGGATGCGGATCGGCCTCGACGGGGTGCAGCTGCTCGGCGGGCACGGATTCGTGAAGGAGCACCCGGTCGAGCGGTGGTACCGCGACCTCCGGGCCGTCGGCGTGATGGAGGGAGTGGTTCTCGTATGAGCATCGATCTGGACGACCCGAAGAGGTTCCGGACCCTGGCCGGGCAGGCCCACCAGGTCGCGATGAACATGCTCCGGCCGATCTCGCGGAAGTACGACCGGGCCGAGCACGCCTACCCCCAGGAGCTCGACCTGCTCGCCGCGATGATCGACGGGCTGTCCGAGTCGGGCGCGAACGAGGGCGCGGGCGCGGCCGGCGTACGACGCGACACCGGAGACCCGGTCGACACGGGCGAGGGGGTCAGGAACGGCGCCAACCTCGCCTCGGTCATGTCGATCGCCGAGATGTGCTGGGGCGACGTCGGGCTGCTGCTGTCGATGCCCCGCCAGGGACTCGGCAACTCCGCGATCGCCTCGGTGGCGGACGACGAGCAGCTCGAGCGGTTCGCCGGGGTGTGGGCGGCGATGGCGATCACCGAGCCCGGGACCGGCTCCGACTCGGCGAGCATCACGACGACCGCCGTGCGCGACGGCGACGAGTACGTCATCAACGGCGAGAAGATCTACGTCACCTCCGGCGAGCGCGCCGACCACGTGGTCGTCTGGGCCAGCCTGGACCGGTCTCTGGGCCGGGCCGCGATCAAGTCGTTCGTCGTGCCGAAGGGCACGCCCGGCATGCGGGTCGACCGGCTCGAGCACAAACTCGGCATCAAGGCCTCCGACACCGCGACGATCATCTTCGAGGACTGCCGCGTCCCGAAGGAGAACCTGCTCGGCTCGCCGGAGATCGACGCGAAGCAGGGCTTCGCCGGCGCGATGGCGACCTTCGACAACACCCGGCCACTGGTCGCGGCGATGGCGGTCGGCTGCGCCCGGGCGGCGCTCGACCTGACCCGCGACCTCCTCGAGCAGGCCGGGGTGGTCGTCGACCACGACCGCCCGGCGAGCACGCAGTCGGCCGCCGCGGCGAAGCTGCTGCAGCTGGAGGCCGACTGGGAAGGGGCGCGGCTCCTGATGCTGCAGGCGGCCTGGCTGGCCGACAACCGGCGGCCCAACTCGCTGGAGGCCTCGATGGCCAAGGCCAAGGCCGGACGGGTCGGCTCCGACGTCACCTTGTCGTGCGTCGAGCTCTGCGGGACCCTCGGCTACTCCGAGGCCGAGCTGCTGGAGAAGTGGGCACGCGACTCCAAGATCCTGGACATCTTCGAGGGCACCCAGCAGATCCAGAAACTCATCGTCGCGCGACGGGTGCTCGGCCTGAGCAGCGCCGAGCTGAGGTAGCGCTCAGTCCTCGTCGGTCCGCCGCCGGGGCGGCAGCTTGGCGCCCGGCGCCCTCCTCGGTACGGAGGGCTTCGGAGGCGCCGTCACGGGCGCCGGCGGATGCGGGGCGATGTTGCGCGCCACACTCGCGGGACTCGGGCCAGTGCTGGCCTTCTTCGTGACCGCGGGAGCCTCCACCGGAGGTCCGGGATCGGGGGTGGACTCGACCACCGGTGGTTCGGCCGGGGCCGTGCCGCCCGCCGGGGGCTGGCCGGGCAGCCGCGACCGCAGCGTGGACTGCGCCTTCCCGGCCAGGTCCGAGATCACCGGGGCGACGGTCCGCACGACCTTCCAGCCGATGCCGGTCGCGACGTCCTGGAGGTGGTTGATCCGGGCGGTGAGGCTCATCGGGATCCCTCCGTCGGGGGTTGTTCCTCGGAGTGAAGCACGAACGTGGTCGGGACCGCCTCCGTCAGTCCTTGCCCGGATCCGCCGCTCGCGCTGCGACGTCGGCCTCCGTCGCCACGGCCTTCGCGGTCCCGGGGTCGAGCAACGGCTCCGTGCTCTCGGCCGGTGCGAGGTCGGGTTCCGAGCTCTCGCCGGCGGCGACCTCGGCCGCCGTGAGGGGGGCCGCCGGCGGCGGGGGCGTCGGACCGGCCGCCTTGGTCGCCGCCGCCTTGGTCGCCGCCTTCTTCGCGGGGCTCTTCTTCGCGGCAGTCTTCTTGGCCGGTGCGATGTCGGCCGGCGTGACGCCGTCGGCGGGGACGGCTGCCGTCGGGGCGGCCGCCTTCTTCGCCGCCGTCTTCTTCGCTGTCGTCTTCTTGGCCGGGGCCTTCTTCGCCGTCGCCTTCTTGGTCGCAGCCTTCTTGGTCGCCGCCTTCTTGGTCGCCGCCTTCGGAGCGGGGGCCTTCTTCTCCGGCGCCGACGTCAACGGCTGGAGCGGGTCGCCGTGCGGACGAGGCGCGGGGGAGGCCGGCGGGGGGCCGGCGTCGGGGGTCGGCTTCGCCGGGGCCGAGCGGCCGGTCACGGCGCCGACCCGGTCGACGGCCGCCTGGGTGGCCTGGCCGACGACGAGCCTGCCGAGCTGGACCGTGCCGCGCACCTGGTCGACGGCTTGTCCGATCACCTTCTGGCCGGTACCGACCGGGTCCTTGACGGCGCCGACGGCCGTGTCCACGGCCGAGCCGACCAGCTTGCCGACGGGATTCTGAGGCACAGGGGTTCCTTCCGATCGCGAACGGGTCCGGTCGACCGTTACCCCCGACCCGCTCAGGACACGCTGCGGAACGGGTCGTGGTCGGCCAGGATCTTGTCGACCCGCGCCTGGTCGAGGCGCGTGACGACGTACTGGTCATCCTGCGCGTCCCGGATGCACTTGGCCAGGGTGAACGCCGAGGTCGTCAGGAACAGCGTCGTCATGCCGAAGAAGGCCCGCACCCACGGGTCCACCGGCAGGTAGAGGATCGCGAAGAGCATGGCCAGCAGGGCGATGGCGAAGGAGATGCCGGCCTGGGCGAAGAAGGCGGTGGTGTTCTTGGTCTGCTTGGGCGTGTTCATGACGACAAGCCTCGTCCCGAGTCGTACGGCGCGGACCCGCCGTCGTACCCGGTCCTCCCTGAGTACGCCGACTCAGATCACCGTCGTGGCTCGTAGCGCAGTGCGACCGTCCCCGACTCGAAGTCGACCCGGTCCACGAGCCGCAGGTCCAGCTGCCGCGGGAGCCCGGCGAAGATCGTCGGCCCGTGCCCGGCGACCCGCGGGTGCACGACGAACTCGTACTCGTCGATCAGCCCCAGCTCCGCGAGCGCCAGGGACAGGCGCACGCCGCCGACGAACAACCCCCGACCCGGCTCCTGCTTGAGCCTCTCGACCGCGTCGGCCAGATCCCCGCGCAGCAGCTCGGCGTTCCAGTCGACGTGCGGCAACGTGCTGGAGACGACGTACTTCCTCGCGGCGTCGATCGTCCGCGCGAAGGAGTCGACCGGCTCCGGATGCTCGGCCGTCGGCCGGAAGGCGGCCTCCATCATCTGGTAGGTCTCCCGCCCGAACAGCAGGGCGTCGGCCCGGTCGAGGTTGGCGGCGTGGTGGCGGTGCAGCTCCTCGTCCGCGGGGATGGCGCGGTGGTCGCAGCACCCGTCCAGCGTGACGTTGACGGAGAACCGGAGAGGTCGCACGCGGCGACGCTACCGCTCGGGGACGGGTGCCGCCCCCGCCGACGGCTCCGCGCGCAGGTGCGCGGGCGGCCGGAACCCTTCGAGCACGAACGTCGCGTCGACGGCCCGCATCACGGCCTCGACCCGCTCCTCCGGGACGACGGCCACGCTGGAGCCGCCGAAGCCGCCGCCGGTCATCCGGGCCGCGACCGCGCCCGCCTCGACCGAGACCGCGACCGCGGCGTCGAGCTCCGGGGTGGAGATCTCGAAGTCGTCGCGCATCGAGGCATGCGAGTGGAGGAACGCCTCCCCGACGGCGTCCCAGTCGGAGCCGGCCAGGGCGTCGACGACCTCGGTCACCCGCGTGATCTCGCTAACGACGTGCCGGGCGCGGCGGCGTACCCGGTCGTCGTCGAGCTGCTCGACGGCGGCCAGGTCGGCCTGCCGCAGGGTGGGGACGCCGATCCGGCGGGCCGCCTCCTCGCAGTCGGTACGTCGCGAGCCGTAGCCGCCGTCGGTGAGCTCGTGGCTGACCCGGGTGTCGGTGACCAGGAGGGTGTGTCCCGTCAGGTCGAGCGGCACCTGCGTGGTCTCGTCGCTCTCGAAGTCGATCAGCAGCGCGTGCCCGGGCCGCGCCAGCAGGGCGACGTACTGGTCCATCCCGCCGGTGGGCGCGCCCGCGACCTCGGTCTCGGCCCGGATGCAGGCGGCGGCCAGCACCCTCCGATCGGTGTCGGGTGCCAGCGCCACCGCCACCGCGCACTCGAGCGCGGCCGAGCTGGAGAGCCCGGAGCCGACCGGGACGGTGCTGTCGACGAGCAGGTCGCCGCCCGGGACGTCTACCCCCGCTTCGCGCAGCGCCCACACCACGCCGGCTGCGTAGGTGGCCCAGCCGTCGACCGCGCCCGGCCGGAGCTCGTCGAGCCGGCCCTCCCAGGTCGTCGCCTGCTGACGGCTCGCGACGCGGAGCCGCCCGTCAGCGCTCGGCCGCCACGCGGCGTACGTCGCATGGGGGAGCGCCACCGGCAGCACCAGCCCCGCGTTGTAGTCGGTGTGCTCGCCGATCAGGTTGACCCGTCCGGGCGCCCGGCCGACCGCCGACGCGGGGGCGCCGTACCGCTCCTCGAACGCCTCGCGGACGCGGGCGGCAAGCTGGACGGGGTCACCCGGATCGAGGTACGCCATGGCGTCCAACCTGCCAGATGGGGTGGCGGCACGTAGATTCTCAGGAGTGGAGTTCCTCGACGGTGCGGTGCCCCCGTACGACCTGACCTACGACGACGTCTACATGGTGCCCCGCCAGTCCGCGGTGGCCAGCCGGTACGACGTCGACCTCGCGACCAGCGACGGCACGGGCGCGACCCTGCCGGTGGTGGTGGCCAACATGACGGCGATCGCCGGGAAGCGGATGGCCGAGACCGTCGCCCGCCGCGGCGGGCTGGTCGTGATCCCGCAGGACATCCCGATCCCGGTGGTCGCCGACGTGGTGCGCTGGGTCAAGCAGCGGCACCTGGTCTTCGACACCCCGATCGAGCTCGCCCGGGACGCCACCGTCGCCGAGGCGCTGGCGCTGATCCCCAAGCGCGCGCACCGGGCGGCCGTGGTCGTCGAGGACGGCCGTCCGGTCGGCCTCGTGACCGCCGCGGACTGCGCCGAGGTGGACCGGTTCGCCCAGGTCCAGCAGGTCATGTCGCCACCGCGGGTGATCGTCCCGGCCGACACCGACCCGCGCGCCGTCTTCGACGCCCTGGACACCGTCGGCGCCACGCTGGCCGTGGGCGTCGACGAGGACGGGCGCCTGGTCGGCGTGCTGACCCGCACGGGCGCGCTGCGGGCGACCCTCTACACCCCCGCCGTCGACGCCCGGGGCGGCCTGCGGATCGCTGCGGCGATCGGCGTCAACGGCGACGTCAAGGACAAGGCCGCCCGGCTCCTGGAGGCCGGGGTCGACGTGCTCGTCGCCGACACCGCCCACGGCCACCAGGACCGGATGATCGAGGCGCTGGGCGCGATCCGCTCGGTCGCGCCGGCGGTCCCCGTCGTCGCCGGCAACGTCGTCTCGGCCGAGGGCACCCGCGCGCTCATCGACGCCGGAGCCGACATCGTCAAGGTCGGCGTGGGGCCGGGCGCGATGTGCACCACCCGGATGATGACCGGGGTCGGCCGGCCGCAGTTCTCCGCCGTCGTCGAGTGCGCGGCCGCGGCGCGTGCGCTCGGTCGCCACGTGTGGGCGGACGGCGGCGTCCGGCACCCGCGCGACGTGGCGCTCGCGCTGGCCGCCGGCGCCTCGAGCGTGATGGTCGGCTCCTGGTTCGCCGGCACCCACGAGTCGCCGGGCGACCTGCTGGAGGACTCCACGGGCCGTCCCTACAAGGTGAGCTTCGGGATGGCGTCCGCGCGGGCGGTCGCCAACCGTACGTCGACGGAGTCGGCGTACGACCGGGCGCGCAAGGGGCTCTACGAGGAGGGCATCTCGTCCTCGCGGATGTACCTCGACCCGCATCGCCCCGGCGTCGAGGACCTGCTGGACTCCATCGGGTCCGGAGTCCGCTCCGCCTGCACGTACGCCGGAGCCGCCACGCTCGAGGAGTTCCACGAGCGGGCGCTCGTCGGCCTGCAGTCGGCCGCCGGGTTCACCGAGGGGCGTCCGCTGGCGACGTCCTGGTAGGCGCCACCGGGTTCGACCCGGTGTCGGGATCGGCCTCGACGGAGATGACGAAGTCGTCGCCGTGCTCGGTCACCCCCGCGATCACCGCCTGCTCGACCGCCTCGACGGCGTACTGACGCCGGACGACGACCGGGTCGGTGCGCAGGTCCATCACCAGCGAGACGCACAGCCCGATCACGACCAGCACGAACGGCACGGCCGCCACGATGGTCATCGTCTGGAGTCCCGACAGCGCGTCCTCGCCGCCCGCGAGCAGCATCACCGCGGCGACCGCGCCGGTCGCGACGCCCCAGAAGATGACGGTCGCCCGGCGGGGCGACGGCGTGCCGCGCTCGGAGAGGGAGCCCATCACGATGGAGGCGGCGTCGGCTCCGGAGACGAAGAAGATCGCCACGAGCACCATCACCACGACGCTCGCGAACGTCGCCGCGGGGTAGGCCTCGAGGGTGCTGAACAGCTGCGACTCCTCGCCGCCCGCGCCGCCGATGTCGGTGCCGAGCTGCTGGAGCCTGATCGCCGCACCGCCGAAGATGCAGAACCAGACCAGGCTGACCATGCTCGGCACGAGCAGCACGCCCGTCACGAACTGGCGGATGGTCCGACCGCGCGAGATGCGCGCGATGAACATCCCGACGAACGGGGTCCAGGAGAGCCACCACGCCCAGTAGAAGACGGTCCAGCCCTGCAGCCACTCGTTGGTGTCCTGGCCCTCGGCACCGGTGCGCGCCGCCATCATCGGCAGGTCGCCGACGTAGCTGCCGAGCGAGGTCGGGATCAGGTTGAGCATGAAGACGGTCGGCCCGACGATGAAGACGAACGCCGCGAGCGCGACCGCGAGCACCATGTTGATGTTCGAGAGCCACTGGATGCCCTTCGCGACCCCGGACACGGCCGAGGCGACGAAGGCGACGGTGAGGACCGCGATGATGCCGACCAGGAACGCGTTGCCGAGGTCGCCGAGGCCCGCGACGATCTCCAGGCCGCTGCGGATCTGCAGCGCGCCGAGGCCGAGGGACGCAGCCGAGCCGAAGAGCGTGGCGAAGATGGCCAGCATGTCGATGACCTTGCCGCCCGGGCCGTGCGCGTGCTTGCCGAGCAGTGGCTCGAAGGCGGCCGAGATCAGCTGCAGCCGGCCCTTGCGGTAGACGCCGTACGCGATGGCCAGGCCGACCACGGCGTAGATCGCCCACGGGTGCAGCGTCCAGTGGAACAGCGTCGTGGCCATGGCGTGCTGGACCGCCTCGTTGCCCGCGGGGTCGCCGGTGCCGGGCGGGGGCGTGACGAAGTGGCTGATCGGCTCGCTGACGCCGTAGAACATCAGGCCGATGCCCATGCCGGCGCTGAACATCATCGCGATCCACGAGACCGTCCGGAACTCCGGCTCCTCGCCGTCGTGCCCGAGGGTGATCGCCCCGAACCTGCTCATGGCCAGCCAGATGACGAAGACGACCAGGGCGCTGGCGGTCAGGACGAAGAGCCAGCCGGTGTTGCGCATGGTCCACGCCAGCGAGTCCGCGGAGACCTCGCCCAGCGAGTCGGTGCCGACGAACCCCCATACGAGGAAGGCCAGCGAGACGCTCGCCGTGACGCCGAAGACCAGCCGGTCCAGGCGGGGGTGCTCACCGTCCGGGCCGTACGACGACTGCTCGACGTCGAGGACGGGATGCGTGTCGGGCTCCGGGATGGGGCTGCCGACCGCCGCGGTGGTCTGCTGGACGGACGGGGGACGTTGTAACGAGGTCACTAGATCAGTGTTGCCACCCGTCGCTCGTCCCACACCTTCGGGTGAGGACGCTCACGCTCGCCGACCGGGCTCAGGAGCGCGAGCTGCGTTCCGAGCGGCCCCGCACGATGCCGATGAAGGTCTGGACCCGCGGGTCCTCGTTGTCGACCAGCCAGCCGAGCCCGACCGTGGTCGGCGGGAGGTCGGTGACCGGCCGCTGGACGACGTCCTTGCGGTGGTGCAGCCGGGCCACGGACATCGGCACCAGCACGATCCCGGTGCCGGACGCGACGACCTCGATCGCGTCGCGCACCGACATCGGCGGCCAGTCGAGCTGGGGGGCCGACGGCACCCAGCCGGACGCGTGGGGAAGCACCAGCTGCTCGTCGGCCAGGTCGGCCAGGGTGACCCCGTCCGGATCGGCCGCCGCGACCAGGTGCTCGCGGCCGGCCACGACGACGGCGACCTCGTCGTACAGCGGGATCAGGTGCAGCCCGTCCCTGTCCACGGGCAGCCGGACCAGGCACATGTCCAGGTCGCCGGAGCGGATCCCGTCCTCCTGCTGGTCCTGCTCGACCGGCACGAGCTCCAGCGGGATGCGGGAGCGTTCCCGCCAGATGCGCGCCCACTTGTCCGGCGTGGCGCCGGTGACGAAGCCGACGCGGAAGGGGGGCGGGGACACCCGGGCACTCTAGTGGCCGGGTCGTCAGGCCGCAGCGGCCACCAGGGAGGTGAGCTCCCGGTTGAACGCGGGCAGGTCGTCGGGCTTGCGGCTGGTGACCAGGTTGCCGTCGACGACGACCTCGCGGTCGACCCACGCGCCGCCCGCGTTGCGCACGTCGGTCTGCAGGCTGGGCCACGAGGTGAGCTCGCGGCCGCTGACCACGCCGGCCTCGACCAGCATCCAGATCGCGTGGCAGATCGCGGCCACTGGCTTGCCGGAGCCCACGAAGTCGCGCACGAAGCCGACGGCGGGCTCGGAGGTGCGGAGCAGGTCGGGGTTCGGCACCCCACCGGGGAGCACCAGGGCGTCGTACTGGTCCACCGAGACGTCGTCGACGACGGCGTCGACGGCGAAGGTGTCCGCGCGGTCCAGGTGGTTGAACGCCTGGACCTTGCCGTCCTCGGTGCTGACCAGGACAGGCGTCCCGCCGGCGTCGCGCACCGCCGCCCAGGGCTCGGTGAGCTCGACCTGCTCGATGCCCTCGGTGGCGACGAGGAAGGCGACGGTCTTGCCGGACAGGGTCTGCTCGTTCACAGGAGATTCCTCTCGGTGGGGTACGTCGACCGGTAGCCGTGGCGCGGGCGCGCAAACGGCGTTTGCCGGGGGCGGTCTCCGGGCACGGGCCGCTCCGTGTCCTCAGCACCCGCCGACGGCCCCGGCGTCTACCGGGCACCGATGCGCTCCCGCCGCGACGACGTGGACCCGTGGGCCGCGGTCGAGCGGGCGCTCGACCTCGGGCTGTGCGGGATGGGCGCGGTGACCGACGAGCGGTCCGCCCGCCGTCGGGACCGGTTCGCGACCGTGCCGGACGGTGCCGTGGTGTGGACCCGGGACCCGGACGGCCGCTACGTGCGGGGCCTCCTGAGCGGTCCGCTGCGGGACGACCGGTCGGCAGCGGCCGTCGAGGCGGATCTCGTGCACGTCCGCCCCTGCCGCTGGTCCCAGCCCGTCGAGGAGCATCGCGTACCCCCGGCCGTGGTCGCGACCTACGCGCGCGGCGGGCGCAGCTTCCAGCGCATCCGCGCCCTGTGAGCCATGGGACGCAGCAGGACGGCGGGCGCCTCCCACGGCCGGCCGTTCACGACGGCCAGGATCGCGTCGACCGCGGGCCAGCGCACCCGGCCGCCGGAGAAGATCGCCACCGACCGCAGTGGAAGCTCCTCGAGGGACCTCTCCAGCATCAGCTTGATCGTCTCGTCGTCGCCCGCGGCCTGGTCCAGCGGCGCTGCCGCGGCGAGTGCGCGGCGCAGCAGGCGGCCCGTGCGCGTCGTGGCGAGCTCCCCGACGGTCGACTCGCGGGTGAACGGCCGGACCGGTCGCGGCACCGGAACCGGGCGGCCGAGACGGCGGGCGAAGGCCCCGTCGTCGACGGCGAGGGGTGTGGTGTCGGCCGGTTCCGGCGCCCGGTCGACGCCGCCCGACACCCGGACCGGGAGGGTCGCCACGACCTCGGCGCTGGAGCGGGCCAGCTCGACGGCGTACTCGCCGGACGGGACGGCCCAGTCCGCGCGCTCGACGTCGTAGAAGGCGAACGCGCGGGTCGGCACCTCCAGGGTCACCGTCCGGCTCCCGCCGGGGTCGAGCCGGACCTTGGCGTACGCCGCGAGCTCGCGCCGGGGCCGCAGGACCACCCCGGTGCGGTCGTGGAGGTAGACCTGGACGACGTCGGAGCCGGGTCGCTCGCCGGGGTTCGTGAGCGTCACCGTGAGCCGCACGGACTCGCCGGCAGTGAGCTCCGTGCGGTCCAGGTCAGGATCGGTCCACTCGAGGCGGCCGTAGCCGAGACCGTGCCCGAACGGGTACGCCGGCGCTACGCCGGCCGTCTCGTGGTGCCGGTAGCCGACGAACAGCCCCTCCCGGTGCTCGACCTGGTGCGGGTCGCCGGGGAACCACGGGGCCGAGGCGACGTCGCCCAGTTCCTCCGGCCACGACTCGGCGAGCCGGCCGGCGGGCTCGACGTCGCCGTACAGGACGTCGACGAGGGCTGACCCGGTCGCCTGGCCACCGAGGTGCCCGGCCAGGACCGCCGCGGCCCGGTCGCGCCACGGCAGCCGGACCGGCCCGCCGGCGGAGACGACCACGACGGTGCGCGGGTTCGCGGCGCAGGTGGCCTCGACGAGGGCGTCGTGCTCGGTCGGCAGCTCGAGGCCGGCCCGGTCGAAGCCTTCGCTCTCGTGGGTGCCGGGCAGCCCGACCAGCACGACGGCCACGTCGGCGGTCGCCGGGTCGTCGGTCACCGTGATGCCGCGCGCCGCGAACGCGTCGCGGGCGCTGGTCAACCGGGTCGGTGTCACCAGGGAGCTTCCGCTGCCCTGGTAGCGCGGCTGGTCGGCGAACTCGCCGAGCAGGGCCACGGTGAGCCCGGGGGAGAGGGGCAGCAGGCCGTCGTTCTCGAGGACGACGGTGGCCTCGGCGGCGACCCGCCGGGCGAGCGCGTCGTGCTCGTCGACGGGGAGTACCGGCCGCTCGCCGCCCGGGCAGCGGGCGAGCAGGTCGATGACCCGCTGGGCGCTCGTCGCGACGACCGCGGCCGGGAGGTCGCCATCCTCCACGGCCTGGAGGACCGTGCGGTCGAACAGGCCGCGGCTGGTCGGCATCTCCAGGTCCATCCCGGCGGCGATGCCGCGGACCCGGTCGCCCACGGCGCCCCAGTCGCTCATCACCAGGCCGTCGAAGCCCCACTCGTCCCGCAGGATCGTGGTGAGCAGCTGGTGGTGCGCGGTGGCGGGCACGCCGTTGACCGAGTTGTACGACGCCATCACGGTCCAGGGCGGGCTCGCGCGGACGGCGTACTCGAAGCCGGCGAGGTAGAGCTCCCGCAGCGTGCGCTCGTCCAGGACGGCGTCGACCACGAACCGGTGCGACTCCTGGTTGTTCACGGCGTAGTGCTTCAGGCACGCACCGACGTCCCGGGACTGGATGCCCTCCACCATCGCCGCGGCGAGGCGGCCGCTGAGCAGCGGGTCCTCGGAGAAGTACTCGAAGTTGCGTCCGCCCAGCGGGTGGCGCTTGATGTTCAGTCCCGGTCCGAGGACCACGTCGACACCGAGGGCGCGCGCCTCGAGCCCGATCGCGGCGCCCACCTCGTGCGCCAGCGCGTCGTCCCAGGTGCAGGCCAGGGTCACCGCCGTCGGGAAGCACGTCGCCGGGATGCTCTCGCCGAAGCCGAGGTGGTCCCCGCCCTCCGGCTGCACCCGCAGGCCGTGCGGCCCGTCGCTGAGCATCGCCGGGCGCAGCGCGCCGGCCCGCTCGGTGCGCCACTCGTCGTGTCCCGAGAGCAGGCGCACCTGCTCGCGCAGGGGGAGGTCCTCGGCCCGCTGGGTCATAGTCGAGAGACTAGATCCCTTTACACTCCAACGGTGACGAGATGGCGAGACCGGACCCTGACGACGCTCGTGCTCGCACTGACGGCGACGGTGCTGTCCGTCGTACCTGCGGGCTCCGTGGGCGCCGCTCCGATCTCCGCTCCGGCCGCGACGCCCGCAGCGGCGAAGGTCTCGGCGCCGCTGGCGCCCCGCCGCCGGTGGAAGCCGCCGCGGGGGCCGGTCTTCAACGACCCCACGGGTGGTCCGAAGCGACGGGTCGCGATCGTGGCGCGGATCCGGGATGCCATCAAGCACACCCGGCGCGGCGACACGATCCGGATCTCGAGCTACTCGATGGATCGCAAGGACGTCGCCGACCTGCTGATCAAGGCGCACCGGCGTGGTGTGCACGTGCAGATGGTCTTCAACGACAACACCATCAGCAACACCCAGCGGCGCCTGCAGAAGGTCCTCGGCAAGCGCCGCGACCGGCCGAGCTTCCTGGTCTTCTGCCAGGGCTCGTGCCGCAACGGACCGGGCGGCAACCTGCACACCAAGATCTACTCGTTCAGCCGGAGCGGCGCCTCGAAGAACGTGATCATCTCGTCCTCGGCGAACCTGACGTATGGCGCCGCCTTCGCCCAGTGGAACGACGCCTACACCATCCGCGACGACCGCCGGCTCTTCCGCACCTGGGTCCGCGTCTTCCGCCAGCTCGTCCGCGACCGGAAGTCGACGCCGCGCTACATCGGCTACAGCTCGCCGGACCTCTCCGTGTCCTTCCAACGCGAGCTCGCCCGGGCCTCCGGCGGCGTCACCGAGGTGCGCGCGGCCCGCGCCGGCAGCGGCGATCCCGTTATCCAGCGGCTGTCCAAGATCGGCTGCCAGGCGCCCGCGGGCTTCGGGATCGACGGCCGCACCGTCGTGAAGATCATCGTCTACGCCTGGTACGGCGAGCGCGGCGAGAAGATCGCGCGCAAGGTGGCCGACCTCCAGCGCCGGGGTTGTCGGGTCAAGGTCATCGGCAGCGTCCTCGGCGAGTCGTCCGCCCGGGTGCTGCAGAACGCCGGCATCGCGGTCAAGGCGGCCGACTGGGACTTCGGGGACCGGATCTCGACCGGCAGCGAGGACAAGATCGTCTACGGCCCCCGCTGCTACTCCCACTACAAGTTCTTCACCGTCAGCGGCGCGTACGACGGCGCCGGCGTCCGCGCGGTATGGACCGGTTCGGAGAACTGGTCGCGCGTCTCCCTCGGCAACGACGAGGTGACCCTGCGGCTCAACGGCCGGGCCGTCTACCGGCGCTACACCGACCGCTTCGACGCCATGTGGAACGACCCCGACGCCACCCACCAGGTCGGTGTCGAGCCCACCCGGAGGCCCTGCGCGTACCGGTGATGCACCGTCGAGTGGGTCTCTCTGCCGCCGCACTGGTGACCGCGCCCCTGCTTCGTGCGGGGAGAGCTCACCCGACTCGATAGCGGCGCTTCGCCGACTGTCCGGAAGGCCCACGACGCACGAGGTGGAGGAGCCGACCGACGCGGGTGGTCGGAAGGTGGCGACCCCCGAGGTCACGGTCGCGGCCCCACCCGCCGCCTGCGTCGAGGCTGGCTCTCATCAGCGACTCGGCACCGTCGGGGTCCGCGTCCAGGAAGGGCGCTTCGAGGCAGCGACCGTCGTCGGCGGTCCGGAAGCCCGCGATGTCGAGGAACTCGTCGGGAAGCGGGGTCGTGACGCGTTGGACTCCGCTCGCGACGGCCGCCTGGGCGGCGAAGTAGGCGAGGTCGAGACGGACGCTGGCGGGCACCCCGGGCGAGGTTTCGAGTCGCAGAAGCGTGGCTTCGCCCGGTCCCGCCGTGGCGACGACGGCCTGGCCTACGTACGGGTGGCCCGTCGAGTTGTTCTCGTACGACACCAGCCAGGTAAGCAGCCTGCCGCTCGCGTGGAGCGATAGGGCCAACGACGGGTCCAGGCCGTCGCTGCGCAGGCCCGAGGCCAGGCCGGGGTCGCCCTCCTGGAGGTAGAACCTGCCGTCGGACGGCCAGCCACCCTCCGCACGAAGCTCGATGAAGTCGTCCACACGGCGTCGTCGTGCGTAGGCGCGGAAGCCGGTGTCCAGCATGACCGTCAGTCCCAGGCCGACGGAGTCCATCCACTCCTCGTCGCTCGTCACCTCGTCGTCGTCGTAGTAGTACTCGTGACCGGTGTCGGTCAGGTCGATGGGGATCCCGTAGAGGTGCGGGTCGTACTCCCACCTGAAGAGCAACACGGCTTCGGTCTGGCCCTCGCGGACCCCGACGAACCAGCCCGCCGAGGAACCAGGCAGCGGTGATCCCGCCGGGAACATCCCCCGCAGCCCCTCTACGAGAGCACGCCGCCGATCAGGGTCCATGGTCGAAGTCTGCCAGCGGCGAGCCACCGCCCTCGATGTCGAGCAGCGGCGGGACCGGAGACCTCCCGGAGAAGCAGCTGAAGGGCGGCCCGTGGGCCGCCCTTCAGCGTGAAGTCCGGGGAGTCGATTCCCCAGTTTCTGTGTCCGAGGGGGGACTTGAACCCCCACGCCCGATAAAGGGCACTAGCACCTCAAGCTAGCGCGTCTGCCAATTCCGCCACCCGGACGAGTGCGGAGAAAAGGTAGCAAACGGACTGCCGAAACGCCGCATCGGGGCGGTGTCCGCAGGGTGTCATGCTGGGGGCATGGCGAACACCCCCGTGAACGACGTTCCCGAGGCCTCGGCGGACCCCGCCGGCGAGGTGGTCGAGCTGTGCCGGGAACTCATCCGGATGGACACCTCGAACTACGGGGACGAGGACGGTCCGGGGGAGCGGAAGGCGGCCGAGTACGTCGCCACGCTGCTCGACGAGGTCGGGATCGAGTCGCGCCTCTACGAGTCGGAGCCGGGCCGGACGTCGCTCGTCGCCCGATGGGGCGGGCAGGAGGGTGACGGGCTGCTGCTGCACGGCCACCTGGACGTCGTACCCGCCGCCGCCGAGGACTGGCAGGTCCACCCGTTCAGCGGCGAGATCCAGGACGGCTACGTGTGGGGTCGCGGCGCGGTCGACATGAAGGACTTCGACGCGATGCTGCTCTCGGTCGTCCGGGCGCGGCAGCGCGCCGGCCGGGTGCCCGAGCGGCCGATCGTGCTCTGCTTCACCGCCGACGAGGAGGCGGGCGGGCACAAGGGCGCCCAGGTCATCGTCGACGACCACCCCGAGGAGCTCGAAGGCGTCACCGAGGCCGTGGGCGAGGTCGGCGGCTTCTCGACGACGGTCCGGGGCCGGCGGATGTACCTCGTCGAGGCGGCCGAGAAGGGGATGGCCTGGATGCGGCTCACCGCCCGCGGCCGGGCCGGCCACGGCTCGATGCGGAACCCCGACAACGCCGTGTCGCGCCTGACCGCCGCCGTCGCCCGGATCGGCGCCTACGAGTGGCCGGTGCGGCTGACGCCCACGATGGAGGTCCTGCTGGCCTCGGTGGGCGAGCTGGCCGGCGTCGAGGCCACCCCCGAGAACGCCCCGGCACTGATCGAGGAGTTCGGGGGAGCGGCCCGGATGCTCGGCGCCGCGATCAGCAACATCACCAGCCCCACCATGCTCAGCGCCGGCTACAAGGTGAACGTCATCCCGACGGAGGCCACCGCCCACGTCGACGGCCGCTTCCTCCCGGGCTTCGAGGACGAGTTCTTCGCGACCCTCGCCGAGCTGGTCGGCGAGGGCATCGAGATCGAGCACCTCTCGCACCAGCAGCCCTGGGAGACGCCGTACGACGGCGACCTGGTCGGTGCCATGCACCGTTCGATCCTCGCCGAGGACCCCGACGCGATCATCGCGCCGTACCTGATGAGCGCCGGCACCGACGCCAAGCACTTCCGCCGCCTCGGCATGCGCTCCTACGGCTTCGCCCCGCTCAAGCTCCCCGCCGACCTCGACTTCACGGCCCTCTTCCACGGCGTCGACGAGCGCGTCCCCGTCGACGCCCTGGAGTTCGGCGCCCGAGTGTTCGACCGGTTCCTGGACGACGTCTGACGTCTTGGCACCGTCGTTGAGGGGTGCCGTTTGGTCACCAACGGCATCTTTCGCGGGCCAGGACTGCCGTTGGTGACCAAACGGCAGTAAAGAGCTACGCCGTCCGAACCGCCCGGATGATCTTCCGCCGCAACACGACCCGCCGCGTGCCGTCGGGCCCGATCCGCACCCGGTCCAGCTCCCAGCCACCCACTTCGGCCCGCTCGACGAGCAGCTTGGTGACCACGCCTCGTGGGAACTCCCGCGAGAAGGTCACCTTGTCGAACTCCCACTCCACGCCGCGCCCGGGTGCGCGGCGGTGCGCCCGTGTCATCGTGGCGCCCTAGCTCGGGTCCGGCCGGCTCACGTCGTCGAGCGCGGCGACGATCTCGGCGGGCAGGGTCAGCTCCTCGACGGTGAGGGCGCCCTGCAGTTGTGCCGCGGTCCGGGCGCCGACGATCGGGGCGGTCACGCCCGGCCGGTCGCGGACCCACACGAGCGCGACCTCCAGCGGCGTCCAGCCGAGCCCCTCGGCCGCGCGGGCGACGGCCTCGACGATGCCGGCGGAGCGCTCGGTGAGGTGGGTCCCGACGAAGGACGAGAAGTGCTGCGAGGCGGCGCGCGAGTCCGACGGCGTACCGGTGCGGTACTTGCCCGTCAGCACTCCCCGGCCCAGCGGCGACCACGGCAGTACGCCGAGCCCTAGCGCGGCGCAGGCGGGGAGCACCTCGTGCTCGACGTACCGGCTGAGCAGCGAGTACTCCACCTGCGTCGATGCGAGCACCGCCCGCCCGGGGACCGCGCGCTGCCAGGTCGCGGCCTGGGCGGTCTGCCACCCGGAGTAGTTAGAGATCCCGACGTACGACGCCCGCCCCGACGTCACCGCGAGGTCGAGCGCGGTCAGCGTCTCCTCCAGGGGTACGTCGTCGGCCCAGATGTGCACCTGCCACAGGTCGACGTGGTCCACGCCGAGGCGGCGCAGGGAGGCGTCGAGGGTCGTCAGCAGGTGACCGCGGGAGACGTCGTACGACCGCCCGCCGCCGCGGGTGCCGGTGATGCCGGCCTTGGTCGCGACGACCACCTCGTCGCGGGCGACGACGTCGCCGATCAGCGTGCCGATCAGCTCCTCGGACGCGCCGTTGCCGTAGCCGGCCGCGGTGTCGAGCAGGGTGCCGCCTGCCTCGGCGAACGCGACCAGCTGGTCGCGGGCCTCGTGCTCGTCGGTGTCTCGTCCCCACGTCATCGTGCCGAGCCCGAGGCGTGACACCTTGAGGCCTGTGGCGCCCAGCGACCTGTGCTGCATGGCGACAAGGTAGTCGCCGACACCACACCAGGTGTCGTCGGCTCGCCCACCGAACCTCCGTAGGATCCCCTCTCGTGTGGGACTACCTCGAGGCGTTGGTCCTCGGCACCATCCAAGGCCTGACGGAGTTCCTCCCGATCTCCAGCAGCGCGCACCTGCGGATCTTCCCCGAGATGTTCGGGTGGGGGGACCCCGGCGCGGCGTTCACGGCCGTCATCCAGATCGGCACCGAGCTGGCGGTGCTCATCTACTTCCGGCACGACATCTGGCGCATCGGGTCGATGTGGCTGAAGTCGCTGTTCAAACCGGAGTACCGCGGCCACTTCGACGCCCGGATGGGCTGGTTCATCATCATCGGCTCGCTGCCGATCGTGCTCCTCGGCATCGCGTTGAAGGACGTGATCGAGGAGGACTTCCGCAGCCTGTGGATCATCGGCACCACGCTCATCGTGCTCGGCATCATCCTCGGCATCGCCGACAAAATCAGCCGCAGCAACAAGACGATCAAGAACATGAGCCTGCGCGACGCGATCCTGATGGGTCTCGCCCAGGCGTGCGCGCTGGTGCCCGGCGTGTCTCGCTCCGGCGCGACGATCTCGATGGGCCGCTTCCTCGGCTACGAGCGCGAGGCGGCCACCCGCTACGCGTTCCTGCTCGCCATCCCGGCCGTCGTTGGTGCCGGGCTCTTCGAGCTCAAGGAGATCCCGCACGGGGACAACACCTACGGCTGGGGTCCCACGATCGTCGCGACGCTCGTCTCCTTCGTCATCGGGTACGCCGCGATCGCGTGGCTGCTGCGCTATGTCTCGACGAAGTCGTACACGCCGTTCGTGATCTACCGGATCGGTCTGGGCGCGCTGACCCTCACGCTCGTGGCCACCGGCGTCCTGAACGCCTGAGCCGGCAGCGGGCTACAACCAGCCCGACTTCTTGAACCAGATCCACAGCCCGGCGGACACGGAGGCCATCAGCAGCAGGACGAGCGGATAGCCGAACGTCCAACCCAGCTCGGGCATGTGCTCGAAGTTCATGCCGTAGATCCCGGCGATCAGCGTCGGGACCACGACCAGCGCCGCACCGGCCGAGATCTTGCGCATGTCGTCGTTCTGCTGCACGGAGATGCGGGCCAGGTGGGCGTCGAAGGCCGAGGACAGCAGCGACTCGAGGTTCTCGCCGATCTCCTGTGCCTGGGTGACGTGGTCGAGGACGTCGCGGAAGAACGGCCGGGCGTCCTCGTGGATCACCGGCACCTCGCCCGACACGAGACGCCGCAGCGGATCGCGCAGCGGCTGGACCGCCCGCCGTACCTCCGCCAGCTCGCGCTTCAGCGTGTAGATCCGGGCCGAGTCCTGGGTGCGCTCGGGGGAGAAGACCGAGGTCTCGACCTCGTCGACGTCGGTCTCGAGCTCGCCCATCACGTCGAGGTAGCCGTCGACGACGGTGTCGCACGCGGCGTACATCACCGCGCCCGGACCGTGTGCGAGCAGGTGCGGCTCGGCTTCGAGGTGCGCTCGAGCGCTGTGCAGCTGCGAGCCCTCGCCGTGCCGGACCGTCACCACGAAGTCCGTCCCCAGGAAGATGTTGATCTCCCCGGTCTCGACCGCGTCCTCCTCGTCGACGTACCAGAGGGTCTTCAGGACGAGGAACAGGCTGTCGGCGTAACGCTCCAGCTTGGGCCGCTGATGAGCCTGTACGGCGTCCTCCACGGCCAGCGCGTGCAGCCCGAACGCCGCGGCCACCTCGTCGAGCTCCTCCCGGCTGGGCTGGAAGAGGCCGAGCCAGACGAAGTCGCCGGGGTTCTCGACCCCGGCGCGGAGGCGGCCGAAGTCGCCGGGAGCGCAGTGGAGGTCCACCCGGGCGCCGGCCTGGTACAGCGCGCTGTCGACGATCACGAAGCCACGCTAGCGCCGGGTGCGTCCCGCTACAGTCCGCGACATGGCAACGGTCATCCTCGTCCGGCACGGCAGGACCACGGCGAACGCCTCCGGGATGCTCGCCGGGCGCACGGCCGGCGTGCGACTCGACGAGACGGGCCGAGCCCAGGCGGACCGCACCGGCGTACGGCTCGCGGCCGTCCCGCTCACGGCCGTCGTCACCAGCCCGCTCGAACGCTGCCGCCAGACCGCCCGCGCGCTCCTCGCCCACCAGGCGGGGGAGCCGGCGACCCAGGTCGAGAGGGGCATCACCGAGTGCGACTACGGCGAGTGGCAGGGGCGGCCCCTGCGCGAGCTGGCCAAGGAGAAGCTCTGGCAGGTCGTCCAGTCGCAGCCCTCGGCCGCGACCTTCCCCGGTGGGGAGTCGATGACCCAGATGCAGGCCCGGTCGGTGTCGGCGGTACGCCGCCTCGACGCGGCGTTCGAGGCCGAGCACGGCCCCGGCGCGGTCTGGGTCGCCGTCAGCCACGGCGACATCATCAAGTCGGTGCTCGCGGACGCGCTCGGCATGCACCTCGACCTCTTCCAGCGCCTCAACGTCGACCCGGCGTCGGTCTCGATCGTCCGCTACACCGAGACCAGGCCCTACGTGCTCGCCACCAACACCCACGACGGGGATCTGGGCTGGCTGGCTCCGCCGAAGGGCGCCAAGCGCGGCCGGCGCCGGCGTACCTCCGACGCGGCGGTGGGCGGTGGGGCCGGCCCTGTTCCGGCCTCAGGGGCGCGGTCATAGGGTGAGTCACATGCCTCTCGTCCACGGCTTCGACCCGCCGGAGCGCTTCGTCACCGGCACGGTCGGTCCGCCCGGCTCCCGGACCTTCTTCCTGCAGGCGCGCAGCGGTGCCCGGCTGGTGAGCGTCGCCCTGGAGAAGCAGCAGGTCGCGGCCCTGGCCGAGCGGGTCGACGAGCTGCTCGACGACGTGATGTCCAGCGACGAGCTGGCGACGGTCATCCCGGCCGTGGCGCCGCTCGGGCTCGACGACACCGCTCCGCTGGAGCAGCCGATCGAGGAGGAGTTCCGCGCGGGCACGATGACCCTGTCGTGGGATCCCGCCGACGAGCGCGTCGTGATCGAGGTGTTCCCGTTCAGCGAGGCCGCGGTCGTGACCCCCGACCAGCTCGACGAGGAGATCATCGAGCCGGAGCCCGACGAGGTCCTCGTCGTGCGCCTCACCCCGGGCGCGGCCCGGGCCTTCGTCAAGCGCAGCGCGCAGGTGCTGGACGCCGGGCGTCCCAGCTGCCCGTTCTGCGGCAACCCCATCGACCCCGACGGGCACCTGTGCGTCCGGGCCAACGGCTTCCGCAGACGGGACCCGTGACGCAGCCGGCGACGGACCTGCTCGAGGGGGAGCTGGTCCTCACCGGGCGGATCATGCCCGCCTCCAACGCGACGTTCCTCGGCACCATCGCCGCCGAGGACGGCCCCCTCGAGGTCGTCTACAAGCCGGTCGCCGGCGAGCGACCGCTGTGGGACTTCCCCGACGGCGACCTGGCCGGGCGGGAGCGGGCGGCGTACCTCGTCTCCGAGGCGCTCGGCTGGGACGTCGTACCCCAGACCTGGCTGCGCGACGGCCCGCACGGCTGGGGCATGGTGCAGCGCTGGCAGGAGGTCGACGGCGGCCAGGACGCCGTGATCCTGGTGCCGGAGGGACAGGTGCCGCCCGGCTGGCGGCACGTCTTCGACGGGATCGACGGGCGGGACCTGCCGGTCTCGCTGGTGCACGAGGACAGCGTGCCGCTGCGCCGGATGGCGGTCTTCGACGTGGTCGTCAACAACGCCGACCGCAAGGGTGGGCACGTGCTGGCGATGGCCGGGGGACACCGGTACGGCGTCGACCACGGCATCGCCTTCCACGCCGAGCACAAGCTGCGGACCGTCCTGTGGGGCTGGCTGGGCGAGCCGCTCCTCGACGACGAGCTCGAGGCCGTGCGCGCGTTGGGGGAGTCCGTCCGGGGCGAGCTCGGCGACGCGTTGGCGCCGCTGCTGACCGACCGGGAGATCGACGCGTTCGCTCGCCGGTGCCGCCGACTGGCCGAGCACGGCGTGATGCCGGCGCCGCGCGGTGAGTACCCCGCCATCCCGTGGCCGCCGTTCTGACGGGCCTCCTCTAGAGTTCAGGCATGCGTGCCTGGCCCTCCCCGGAGATCCCTTCCCTGCCGGTGGCGGGTCCGCCCGTGTCGCTCCACGACACGGCGAGCGGTGGGCGGGTCACGACCCGTCCCGACGGCCCGGCGCGGCTCTACGTCTGCGGCATCACGCCGTACGACGCCACCCACCTCGGCCACGCCGCGACGTACCTCGGGTTCGACCTGCTCAACCGGGCCTGGCGCAACGCCGGCCACGAGGTCACCTACGTGCAGAACGTCACCGACGTCGACGACCCGCTGCTGGAGCGCGCGACCAAGGTCAAGGTGGACTGGGTCGAGCTGGCCGAGCGCGAGACCGAGCTGTTCCGCCAGGACATGACGGCGCTGCGGGTGCTGCCGCCCGCTCACTACGTCGGCGCCGTGGAGTCGATCCCGCTGGCCGTCGAGCTCATCGAGCGGCTCCAGGCCGCCGGCGCGGTCTACCGGGTCGACCAGGACCTCTACATGTCGGTGACCGCCGACCCCGCCTTCGGCGCCGAGTCGGGCCTGGACCGCGAGGAGATGCTCCGGATCTTCCCCGAGCGCGGCGGCGACCCGGAGACCCCGGGGAAGAAGGACCCGCTCGACTGCGTGCTGTGGCGTGGCGCCCGGGAGGGTGAGCCGTCCTGGCCCAGCCCGTTCGGTCCCGGCCGACCCGGCTGGCACATCGAGTGCGCGGCCATCGCGATGCACCACCTCGGCGGCAACTTCGACGTCCAGGGCGGCGGCAGCGACCTGGTCTTCCCGCACCACGAGATGTGCGCCGGCCACGCCCAGGTGGCCGTGCCCGGCACGCCCTTCGCGCAGGTCTACGCCCACGCAGGGATGGTCGCGTACGACGGCGAGAAGATGTCGAAGTCGCGGGGCAACCTGGTCTTCGTCTCCGCGCTCCGCAACAGCGACGTGGACCCGATGGCCATCCGGCTCGCGCTCCTGCGGCACCACTACCGCTCCGACTGGGAGTGGACCGACGCCGAGCTCTGGGACGCCGTCGACGCCCTCGCCGACTGGCGCCGCGCCCTCGCCCTCGGCGCCGGCGCAGCCTCGGCCCCGGTGGTCACCGAGGTGCTTGCCGCCCTCGCCGACGACCTCGACGCCCCCCGCGCCGTCGCCGCCGTGGACGCCTGGGTCAGCGCCACCCTCGGCACCGACGGTCTCGCCGACACCAGCGACCCCGACGCCGCCCTCGCCGTACACGCGGTCCTCGACGCAGCCCTGGGCCTCGCGCTCTGACCTTCGGGCTGCCCGCCTGAACGCGTTCAGAGTGGCTGCCGTTTGGTCACCAACGGCAGTTCTGGCGGCTCAGGGTTGCCGTTGGTGACCAAACGGCAACACCGACCGGTGAGGGATCAGCCCTCGTCCTGCCGCCGCTTCAGGTACCGCTCGAACTCCCGCGCGATCGCCTCACCCGACGCCTCGGGGAGGTCGGTGGTGTCGCGGGTCTCCTCCAGCGCACGCACGTAGTCGGCGACGTCCTCGTCCTCCTCGGCGAGCTCGTCGACGCCGCGCTCCCAGGCACGGGCGTCCTCGGGGAGGTCGCCGAGCGGGATGCTGACCTCGAGCAGGTCCTCCAGCTGGCCGATGAGCGCCAGTGTCGCCTTGGGGCACGGCGGCTGGGCGACGTAGTGGGGGACGGCCGCCCAGTACGACACCGCCGGGATGTCGAGACGCACGCAGGCGTCCTGGAAGACGCCGACGATGCCGGTCGGTCCCTCGTACGTCGACTGCTCCAGTTTCAGGCGGTCGACGAGCTCGACCTCGGTCGCGGTGCCGGTGACGGGGATCGGTCGGGTGTGCGGGGTGTCGGCGAGCAGGGCGCCGAGGGTGATGACGAGCTCGCCGCCGAGCTCGTCGCAGGCGGCGAGGAGCTCGGCGCAGAACTGGCGCCAGCGCATGTTCGGCTCGATCCCGCGCAGCAGGATGACGTCGCGGTCGAGGTCGGGCGGGCTGGCGATCGCGATCTGGGTGCTGGGCCAGGTGAGGCGGCGGTGCCCGTGCTCGTCGCTGCCCACGACGGGACGGTTGACCTGGAAGTCGTAGAAGTCCTCGGGATCGATGGCCCCGACGACGCGGGCGTTCCAGACCTTCATCAGGTGGTCGACCACGGACGAGGCCGCGTCCGCGGCGTCGTTCCAGCCCTCGAAGGCGGCGATCACCACGGGGTCGACCAGGTCCGGGGCTTCCTCGATCTCGATCACCCGTCCAGCCTAGTCACGGCCCGGGATTTCGCCCGGCTCCCGGGGAGGTGTCACGATCTGAGAAGACCGTCCACCACGTGGACATTGGTTCCTAGGGTGGAGAACAGCCGTTCGCACCCGGCCCGAGAGGAGTCACCGTGAGTGGTCAGAGTGACGACACCCGGTTCGAGGCCCGGCCGCGCCCCGACTGCACGCAGGCGCTGACCGAGACACTGCGCGAGCGGATCATGGTCCTCGACGGCGCGATGGGTACGGCGATCCAGCGGGACCGTCCCGACGAGGCCGGCTACCGCGGGGAGCGCTTCGCCGACTGGCCCAGCGACCTGCAGGGCAACAACGACCTGCTCACCCTGACGCAGCCCGACATCATCGCGGGCATCCACCGCGAGTACCTCGAGGCCGGCGCCGACATCATCGAGACCAACACGTTCAACGCGAACGCGGTCTCGCTCGCCGACTACGGCATGCAGGACCTCGCCTACGAGCTGAACTTCGCGGCCGCCCGCCTGGCGCGGGAGGTGGCCGACGAGGTCGCGACGCCGGAGAAGCCCCGGTACGTCGCCGGAGCGCTCGGCCCGACCACCCGGACCGCATCCATCTCACCGGACGTCAACGACCCCGGAGCCCGCAACGTCTCGTACGACGAGCTGGTGGCGGCGTACCTCGAGTCGACCGGCGGTCTGGTCGACGGCGGCTCCGACCTGATCATGATCGAGACGATCTTCGACACCCTGAACGCCAAGGCCGCGATCTTCGCGGTCGAGGCGCTCTTCGAGGAGCGTGGACGTCGCTGGCCGGTGATCATCTCCGGCACCATCACCGACGCCTCCGGCCGCACGCTGTCGGGCCAGGTGACCGAGGCGTTCTGGGCGTCCGTGCGCCACGTCGAGCCGCTCGCCGTCGGCCTCAACTGCGCGCTCGGGGCCAAGGAGATGCGCCCCTACATCGCCGAGATGGCGCGGGTCGCCGACTCGTTCGTGTCCTGCTACCCCAACGCCGGCTTGCCCAACGCCTTCGGCGAGTACGACGAGGCTCCCGACGAGACCGCGGCGGTGGTCGCGGAGTTCGCCGACGCCGGGTTCGTGAACCTGGTCGGCGGCTGCTGCGGCACGACGCCCGACCACATCGCCGCGATCGCGCGGGAGGTCGCGGGCAAGCAGCGCCGCGAGCCGTCGGTCGTCGTACCGGCTATGCGCCTGTCCGGGCTGGAGCCGTTCACGGTGACCGAGGACAGCCTCTTCGTGAACATCGGCGAGCGCACCAACATCACCGGCTCGGCCAAGTTCCGCAACCTGATCAAGGCCGGCGACTACGACACCGCGCTGTCGATCGCCGCCCAGCAGGTCGAGAACGGCGCGCAGGTCATCGACGTCAACATGGACGAGGGCATGATCGACGGCGTCGCGGCCATGGACCGCTTCACCAAGCTCATCGCCAGCGAACCCGACATCAGCCGCGTGCCGGTGATGGTCGACTCCTCCAAGTGGGAGGTGATCGAGGCCGGTCTGAAGAACGTCCAGGGCAAGGCCATCGTCAACTCCATCTCCATGAAGGAGGGGGAGGAGACGTTCCGCGAGCAGGCCCGCCTGGTCAAGAGGTACGGCGCGGCCGCGGTCGTGATGGCCTTCGACGAGGACGGCCAGGCCGACAACATCGAGCGTCGCAAGCAGATCTGCGAGCGCGCGTACCGGATCCTCGTCGACGAGGTCGGGTTCCCTGCCGAGGACATCATCTTCGACCCTAACGTCTTCGCGGTCGCGACCGGCATCGAGGAGCACGCGTCGTACGGCCTCGACTTCATCGAGGCGACCCGCTGGATCAAGGCCAACCTGCCCGGTGCCAAGGTCAGCGGCGGCATCTCCAACGTGAGCTTCTCCTTCCGGGGCAACAACCCGGTGCGCGAGGCCATCCACGCGGTGTTCCTCTTCCACGCCGTCGAGGCCGGTCTCGACATGGGCATCGTCAACGCGGGGGCGCTGGTGCCCTACAGCGAGGTGGAGCCCGAGCTGCGCGACCGGATCGAGGACGTCATCCTCAACCGGCGCCCGGACGCTGCCGAGCGACTGCTGGAGATCGCGGAGGCCCACAACAAGAAGGGCGCCGAGGTCGAGGCGGCCACCGAGGAGTGGCGCACGCTGCCCGTCGGGGAACGGATCACGCACGCGCTGGTCAAGGGCCTCGACGCCTACGTCGAGGGCGACACCGAGGAGCTCCGCCAGGAGATCGCGGCCCGCGGCGGCCGGCCGATCGAGGTCATCGAGGGTCCGCTGATGGACGGCATGGACGTCGTCGGCGACCTGTTCGGCGCGGGCAAGATGTTCCTCCCGCAGGTGGTGAAGTCCGCCCGGGTGATGAAGAAGGCCGTCGCCTACCTGATCCCCTTCATCGAGCAGGAGAAGGTGGCCAACCCCGCCCTCGCCACCCAGAAGGACACCAACGGCACCATCGTGATGGCGACCGTGAAGGGCGACGTCCACGACATCGGCAAGAACATCGTCGGTGTGGTGCTGCAGTGCAACAACTACGAGGTGATCGACCTCGGCGTGATGGTCCCCACGCAGAAGATCCTCGACACCGCCCAGGAGGTCGGCGCCGACATCATCGGCCTGTCCGGCCTGATCACCCCGTCGCTGGACGAGATGGTCACCATGGCCAGCGAGATGCAGCGCCTTGGGATGGAGATCCCGCTGTTGATCGGCGGTGCCACGACCTCGCGCGCCCACACCGCCGTCAAGGTCGACCCGAAGTACGACGGCCCGGTGGTCTGGGTGAAGGACGCCTCGCGCTCGGTGCCGACCGCCGCGGCGCTGCTTCACGAGACGCGTCGCGAGAAGCTGCTCACCGATCTGAAGGCCGACTACGACTCGCTGCGCACCCGGCACGCCGCCAAGAGCGACCGGCCGCAGCTGTCGTACGCCGACGCCGTCGCGAACGCCTCGCCGATCGACTGGTCGTCGTACACCCCGACCGCGCCGCGGGACCCGGGCGTGCACGTGCTCGACGGCTACGACATCGCCGAGCTACGCGAGTACATCGACTGGCAGCCGTTCTTCAACGCCTGGGAGATGAAGGGCAAGTTCCCCGACATCCTCAACAGCCCCACGTCGGGCGAGGCCGCGCGCAAGCTGTACGACGACGCCCAGGAGATGCTCGACCGGATCATCGCCGAGAAGTGGCTCACCGCCCGCGCGGTCTTCGGCTTCTTCCCGGCCGCGGGGGAGGGCGACGACACCGTGCTGTACACCGACGACGCGCGCACGACCGAGCTGACCCGTCTCCACCACCTGCGCCAGCAGGGCAAGCACCGCGCCGGCATCCCCAACCGCTCGCTCGGCGACTACGTCGCCCCCGCGTCGACCGGTCTCGCCGACCACGTCGGGGCGTTCGCCGTCACGGCCGGCATCGGGCTCCCGGAGCGGGTGCAAGCGTTCAAGGACGACCTCGACGACTACAACGCGATCCTCATCGAGTCGCTCGCCGACCGCCTCGCCGAGGCCTTCGCCGAGCGTCTGCACCAACGCGTGCGCACGGAGTTCTGGGGGCACGTCGGCTCGGAGGAGCTGTCCAACGAGGACCTGATCGCCGAGAAGTACGTCGGCATCCGCCCCGCCCCCGGCTACCCCGCCTGCCCCGACCACACCGAGAAGCGGACCCTGTGGGACCTGCTCGACGTCACGGCGGCGACCGGCATCGAGCTGACCGAGTCGATGGCGATGTGGCCCGGCGCCTCGGTGTCCGGCTGGTACTTCAGCCACCCCGAGTCGCAGTACTTCGTCGTCGGACGCCTCGGTCGCGACCAGGTGGCGTCGTACGCCGAGCGCAAGGGCTGGACGCTCGCCGAGGCCGAGAAGTGGCTCTCCCCGAACCTGGGCTACGACCCGGATGACTGAGCCGTCTGCTGCTGCCGAGGGGTGCCGTTTGGTCACCAACGGCACGGAATCCGCCCCCGGGAGTGCCGTTGGTGACCAAACGGCACCCCCGGGAGACCTGCCCGCCGCCGTCCTCTGGGACATGGACGGCACCCTGGTGGACACCGAGCCGTACTGGATCGATACCGAGCACGCGCTCGCCGACGAGTACGGCGGCACCTGGTCGACGGCGCACGCCATGAACCTGGTCGGCAATTCGTTGATCGACTCCGCTCGCTACATCAAGGAGCACATGGGGGTCCCGCTGCCGCCGGAGGAGATCGTCGATCGGCTGCTCGACGGAGTCGTGTCGCGCGTCGAGGACGAGGTGCCGTGGCGACCGGGGGCGCGGGAGCTGCTCCAGGCCCTGGCCGAGTCCGGGGTCCGGTGTGCCCTCGTGACGATGTCGTACGAGCGCTTCGTCGCGCCGATCCTGGCCCAGCTGCCGCCGGAGACGTTCCGCGTGATCGTCACCGGCGACCAGGTGGAGTTCGGCAAGCCGCATCCGGAGCCGTACCTCACCGCGGCAGCCGCGCTCGGCGTACGTCCCGAGGACTGTGTGGCGATCGAGGACTCCAACACCGGTGCGAAGTCGGCCGAGGCGGCGGGCTGCACCGTGCTGGTCGTGGAGAACCACGTACCGATCCTCGACGGCCCGCGCCGCGTCTTCCGTGACAGCCTGGAGGGACTCGCGCCGGCCGACCTCGGTGCAATGCGGATCCGGTGAACCCGGCAGGTCAGCGTTCCGGCCCCGGACTGCGCCCAAACCGGGCAGGATCGGCGGCATGAGCAGCTACGAGTCCGTACCCTCGACGCCCGCGGAACCCGCGTGCAGCGCCTGTGGAGCGGAGTCCCTGGAGCCCGGGTTCGTCGAGGACGCCGGAGAGTCGTCCCAGGGCTATGCGCGCTGGATCCCGGGTCCGTTGGAGCGGGGTCTCTTCGGAGGAGCGCGCCGGCTGGGCAAGCAGCGGTTCACGATCGAGGCGAACCGCTGCGCCCGGTGCGGATTCTTGATGCTCTTCGCCCGCTCGCCGGCCTGAGGTGACTCAGGGCGTCTCGGGCAGCGCCACATCGGCCGGAAGCTCTGGCGCGGGCAGCGGCGGGGGAGTGCCTCCGAACTCGGGGCAGATCGCCTGGTGGGCGCACCAGCCGCACAGCCTGCTGCGGTGCGGCAGCCATTCGCCGGTCTCCTCGGCGGTGCGGATGGCCCGCCAGATGGCCTCGACCTTCCGCTCGGTCGCCAGTAGGTCCTGCTCGTCGGGGACGTAGCTGATGATCTCCCCGTCGCCGAGATAGACCAGCCTCAGCATGGCCGGGACGACGCCTCGAGTGCGCCAGACGACGAGTGCGTAGAACCTCATCTGGAAGAGCGCCTTCGCCTCGAACCCCGGCGCCGGCGCCCGACCGGTCTTGTAGTCGACCAGGCGGATCGCTCCGTCGGGGGCGATGTCGACCCGGTCGACGAAGCCCCGCAGGAGCAGTTTCGAGTCCAGGAGGCTCTCGACGTACAGCTCGCGCTCCGCGGGCTCGAGCCGCTGGGGATCCTCCAGCGTGAAGTAGCGCTCGAGGACGGTCGCGCAGGACGCCAGCCACGCCGTCACGTCGGGTCCCTCGTCGCCGAGCATGTCCGCGACCTCGGGCTCCAGCTCGACGAGTCGCTCCCAGGCCGGCAGCACCATCTGGCCGGCCCGCTCCGGCGTGCGCTGCTCGGCCGGAAGGTCGAACAGGTCCTCGAGAACCTTGTGCACGACGGTGCCGCGGACCGCATCGGGCGAGGGGGGCTCGGGCAGCCGGTCGACCGTGCGGAACCGGTAGAGGAGCGGGCAGGTCAGGAAGTCGCCTGCCCGGCTCGGGGACAGCGCGCCCAGGACCTCGACACCGTCGACCGGGGTCGAGACCCGATCCGCGGGGGATTCCTGGTCCACGCTCACCTGCCGCACCCTAGGCGACGCCACGGACAGTCCGACCCGTCGGATAGCCTCGACGGGTGTCGGAGCAACAACCTCGCCCCCCGGGCACGTTCAAGGTCGGCACGATCGCGGGCAGCGACGTCCTGGTGAGCTCCTCGTGGTTCCTGGTCGCCGGCCTGATCGCCGTCGTCATGGCACCGCGTGTCGAGCAGGTCTCTCCGGGGTTGGGCGCCGGCAAGTACGTCGCCGGGTTCGCGTTCGCGGTCATCCTCTATCTCTCCGTGCTGCTCCACGAGGCGTCGCACGCCGTGGTCGCCCGACGGCTCGGCTTCCCGGTCAACTCGATCACGCTGCACTTCCTCGGCGGGATGACCTCCGTGGAGGGCGAGGCCAAGACGCCCCGCCAGGAGTTCTGGATCGCCGTCGTCGGACCCCTCACCTCGCTGGCGGTCGGGATCGCGGCTTTCGCGGCGCTGCTCACCGAACCCGAGGGCCTCATCCGCCTCGGACTGGAGGGGCTGGCCGGCGCGAACCTCCTGGTCGGCGTACTCAACCTGATTCCGGGCCTGCCGCTGGACGGCGGCCGGGTCCTGAAGGCCGCCGTGTGGGGCGCCAGCGGTGACCAGCATCGCGGCACCGTCGTCGCCGGCTGGGGCGGGCGTGTCACCGCCCTGGCCGCGCTGTCCTGGCCGCTGTTCCAGGAGCCGCTCCTCGGTGTCACGCCCGACCTGCTCGACTTCGCGCTCGCCCTGATCGTGGCCATGTTCCTCTGGTCCGGGTCGACCGCCGCCATCACCGGGGCCAAGGTCCGCCGGCGTCTTCCGGCGCTCGTGGCGCGCAACCTCGCCCGCCGTACCCTCGCGGTGCCCGCCGACCTCCCGCTCGCCGAGGCGGTACGCCGCGCGCAGGACGCGGAGGCCGGAGGGATCGTCACGGTCACGACGGCCGGACAGCCGGTGGGCGTGGTCAACGAGGCGGCGCTGCTCGCGACACCTGTCGAGCGGCGTCCGTGGGTGCCCGTCTCAGCTGTCGCCCGCTCGCTGGTCCCGGGCCTGCAGCTGCCCGTCGGGATCGGTGGCGAGGAGCTGGTGATGGCGATCAACCGCACGCCTGCGGCGGAGTACCTCCTCGTCGAGGAGGATGGCTCCGTGTACGGCGTACTCGCGACCGCCGACGTCGATCGGGCGTTCCGCGAGGCCGCCCACTAGGGTTCTCGGTCGTGTCCGAGAGTGCCGATCAGCCCGCCGACCGTCCCGTAGACCCCGACGTCGCACCCGAGGCGTGGTCGGGCGTGCACCGTGGCCCCCTCCGGGCCGGGGAGTGGGTGCGCCTGGTCGACCAGAAGGGCCGGCGACACAACTTCGAGCTCGTGCCGGGGAAGCGGTTCTTCTCCAGCCGTGGCCACCTCGAACACGACGACATGATCGGCCGGGACGAGGGCTTCACCCTCGTCTCCTCCGCCGGCGGTGAGTACCTCATCTTCCGCCCGCTCCTGTCCGAGTTCGTCGTCTCGATGCCCCGCGGTGCGGCCGTGGTGTACCCGAAGGACGCGGCGCAGATCGTCGCGATGGCCGACATCTTCCCCGGCGCGCACGTCGTCGAGGCCGGCGTCGGCTCGGGCGCCCTCACCTGCTCACTCCTGCGCGCCGTCGGACCCTCCGGTCGGGTGTCCTCGTACGAGCGTCGCGAGGAGTTCGCGGACGTCGCGCGACGCAACGTCACCCAGTTCTTCGGCGGTGACCACCCCGCCTGGCAGCTGACCCTCGGCGACCTCGCCGAGGCGCTCCCCGCCTCGGGTGAGCGGGTCGACCGCATCATCCTCGACATGCTCGCCCCCTGGGAGTGCCTGGATGCCGCCGCCGACGCGCTGCGCCCCGGCGGGATCGTGTGCGCGTACGTCGCCACCACCACCCAGCTCTCCCGCTTCGTGGAGACGGTCCGCCTCCACGGCGGCTTCACCGAGCCCCAGCCCTGGGAGTCGCTGGTGCGCGACTGGCACGTCGAGGGGCTCGCGGTGCGCCCGGGCCACAAGATGATCGGCCACACGGCGTTCCTGGTCACCGCCCGCCGGATGGCTCCCGGTCAGCGTCCGCCGCTGAAGAAGCGCCGCCCGGCTCCCGGCGCCTACGGCCCGGACTACACCGGCCCCCGCCCGCCCGGTGTTCCTGTTGAGGAGCCGGAAGCCTGAACGCCTTGCCGTTTGGTCACCAACGGCATCGCTGACGCCTCCGGTGTTGCCGTTGGTGACCAAACGGCAACACCGGCCGCAACCCGCGCGGCACCCGACCCGGTGCCAAATCGTGATCAACACCGTGGGCGGTGCCCTTCCGTTGTCCCCGCTCGCGGGTAGGGTCGCAGACACACAGGAGGTGCGCTGACATGACTGCAGACGGCCCGTACGGCACAGAGTCCAACTCCGGTGGCGCGAGCGCTGAGGAGCTCCTTCACCAGGTGCGTTTCCTGGAGTCCGAGGTCGGCGACCTCCGGCGCCGGCTCTCCGAGGGTCCGGGCGGCTCCCGCGCCCTCGAGTTGCGCCTGGCGGACGCCCAGCGGTCTCTCGCGGCGGTCACGAGCCAGAACGAGCGGCTCGCCCAGACGTTGCGCGAGGCGCGCGACCAGATCATGAAGCTGAAGGAGGAGGTCGACCGGCTGGCGCAGCCGCCGGCGGGCTTCGGCACCTTCCTCCAGCGCAATGACGACGACTCCGTCGACGTGTTCACCGGTGGCCGCAAGCTCCGGGTGAACGTCAGTCCCACCGTCGAGCTCGACTCGCTGCGGCGTGGCCAAGAGGTCATGCTCAACGAGGCGCTCAACGTGGTCGCCGCCCTCGCCTACGAGGAGGTCGGCGAGGTGGTGATGTTCAAGGAGCTGCTCGCTGACGGGGCTCGGGCGCTCGTCATCGCCAACGCTGACGAGGAGCGCGTCGTCCGTCTCGCCGAGCCGCTGCGCAACGACACCATCCGCGCGGGGGATTCCCTCCTCCTCGACTCGCGGGCCGGCTACGTCTACGAGAAGGTCCCGAAGTCGGAGGTCGAGGAGCTGGTCCTCGAAGAGGTCCCCGACATCGCCTACGAGTCCATCGGTGGACTGCGCGGCCAGATCGAGCAGATCCAGGACGCGGTCGAGCTCCCGTACCTCCACCCCGAGCTGTTCAAGGAGCACCAGCTGAAGCCGCCGAAGGGCGTGCTGCTCTACGGCCCTCCGGGTTGCGGCAAGACCCTGATCGCCAAGGCCGTCGCGAACAGTCTCGCCAAGAAGGTCGCGGCCAAGACCGGCCAGGAGGGGAAGTCGTACTTCCTCAACATCAAGGGTCCCGAGCTGCTCAACAAGTACGTCGGGGAGACCGAGCGCCACATCCGGCTGGTCTTCCAACGCGCGCGCGAGAAGGCCAGCAGCGGTACGCCGGTGATCGTGTTCTTCGACGAGATGGACTCGTTGTTCCGCACCCGTGGCTCGGGCGTCTCCTCGGACGTCGAGAACACCATCGTCCCGCAGCTGCTCAGCGAGATCGACGGCGTGGAGCTCCTGGAGAACGTCCTGGTGATCGGTGCCTCCAACCGCGAGGACATGATCGACCCCGCGATCCTGCGGCCCGGCCGCCTCGACGTAAAGATCAAGATCGAGCGCCCGGACGCCGAATCGGCGCAGGACATCTTCTCCAAGTACCTGACCGAGGGGCTGCCGGTGCACGCCGACGACCTCGCGGAGTTCGACGGCGACCGCTCGTTGTGCCTAAGGGCGATGATCGAGAAGGTCGTCGACCGGATGTACGCCGAGATCGACGACAACCGTTTCCTGGAAGTCACCTACGCCAACGGCGACAAAGAGGTCATGTACTTCAAGGACTTCAACTCCGGCGCGATGATTCAGAACGTCGTGGACCGCGCGAAGAAGAACGCGATCAAGTCGGTGCTGGAGTCGGGCCAGTCGGGTCTGCGGATCCAGCACCTGCTCGACTCGATCGTCGACGAGTTCGCCGAGAACGAGGACCTGCCCAACACCACCAACCCCGATGACTGGGCGCGGATTTCGGGCAAGAAGGGTGAGCGGATCGTCTACATTCGCACCCTGGTCACCGGCAAGTCGTCGAGCGCGTCGCGGGCCATCGACACCGAATCCAACCTGGGCCAATACCTGTAGGGCTCAGTCGGTTTCGGGGTCGAACTCGAGCGAGTAGCTGTTCGTCAGGTCGTCCTGCGTGACGTGGGCGGGGCGGGTCGTGGTGTCCACCCGCAGCGTCTCGTCGAGCACGCGCGGCTGGTAGGTCCACCCTTCGGGCAATTTCAGCCGGCCGGCGAGCCCGGGCAGGTCCGCTCGCGACAGGTTGGGGTCCGCGACCTGGCTGAAGGTCTGCATGACCCAGCGCCGTCCGTCGGGATCGATGAGTTCGTAGATCTCTTCCCCGGCGTTGAAGACGAACACCGTATGGCGGCTCACCTTGTTGACGCTGTAGGGGGCGGGGTTCATCGAGGAGAGTTCGACCGTGGCCTGCTTGATCATCTCGATCCCGCCGAAGGTCTTCGTCTCCTGCGGGCCCTGGGGCTGCTTTTCGATGGCGTTCATCAAC